>JAWKIE010000072.1:0-1562 GCA_041394485.1 Microthrixaceae bacterium | reverse complement strand
GGCACGCACCTCGAGCTGCCCTACGGCGCCGCCTTCGGCCCGTTCGTCGCCGGCCCCGAGGGCGTCGAGCTGTACGAGGTGATGATGGGCGATCCCCGCTCGTGGAGCGACGAGCCCGAGGTGATGGAGCAACTCCTGGCGGCCCGCGGCGTCGAGCAGCTGCCCGACCCGCCGATCGAGCTGCCCGCCGGGCTGGAAGACCTGCGCGCCGTCTTCAGCAAGGGCGCCGAGGGCTGAGCCCGACTCCCGGTAACGTCCGCTGCTCCTATGGTGATGCTGAACGATCTGTTTGTGCCGTTCAATCGAGCGATCGTGGCGTTGCTCCGCTCGCCCATGGGCACGTTGGCCGGACGAGCGCTGATGGTGCTCGAGTACACGGGACGGTCCAGCGGACGACGCATCACCACCCCGGTGGGCTACCAGCGCGACGGCGACGCGTTTGTGGTGCTGCTCACCAAGCCGCATGACAAGACCTGGTGGAAGAACTTCCGCGAGCCCTGGCCCGCCACCCTGCTGGTTCGCCGAACGCAGGTGGCCGCAACGGGAGTGCTCGTTCCGCCGGAGGATCCTGCGTTCTTTGAGCACGTCGAGACGACCCTGCGCCGGCTTCCCTGGATGGGCAGCCAAATCGGTGGGGTGAAGTTCGACCAGGCGACCGGGCTGACCGATGCGCAGCGCTCGGTGGTCACCGAGCACGCGGCCGTGGTGCGGTTCACCCCGGATTCCTGAGGCCGCTCGGCCCTACGGCAGGCGATTGATCCAGTCGCGAACCTCGCACAGCGCGGCGTCCGCCTCGGGGATCACGCCCGCCATCCCGTGAAACCCGTGCGGCATGCCGGGCCAGATCGTGAGATCGGCCGAAACCCCGGCGGCTCGGGCGCGCTCGGCGAGCGCCTCGGCGTCGCTGCGGCATCGATCCACCTGTCCGGCGTGCAACAGCATTGGCGGCAACCCGGCCAGGTCGGCGTGAACCACCGACGCCTCGGGGCCGGCCGGGTCGCCGTCGGGCCCCACATAGTCGCGCCCCCGCAGCCGCAGCCAGGCGGGGTCGAGGAACGGATCCCGGCCGATCGGGTGGATGGCCGAGTCGCCGGTGGCCAACAGGTCGAACCAGCCGCACAGCGACACGATGCCCGCAGCCCGTTCTCGCACCTGCCGCGAGCGCACGGCGGTGGCCACCGCCATGCCGCCGCCGCACGAGTCGCCCATCAGCACGACGGGCGCCTCGACGGATGCGACCTCGGCAGCGAACGCCTCGGCCAGGGCGTCGAGCTGCGACGGGAAGACCGATTCGGGGGCCAAGGGGTACTCGGCGATGAACGTCTGCCAACCCGTCGCCCGCACCAGCGCCGCACCATAGAAGGCGTAGGAGTCGGCGTCGGACGTCACGAAGCCCCCGCCGTGCACAAAGAAGATGGTGCCGTGGGGATCGGCTCCATCGGGACGCACCCACACGCCCAGCCCCGACGGGGCGGCCTCGACGACCACACCCTCACCCGGGTCGTGCCCGTGGACCTCGGCGAACTTCGCCCGCACGGTGGCGAGGTCGTCGTCGGGGTTGG
>JAWKIE010000071.1:0-1594 GCA_041394485.1 Microthrixaceae bacterium | reverse complement strand
ACGCAGGCGGTCGTAACACATCGTGCACTTCCAAGCCCGGCCGTCGGTGGGGTGTCGATCGATCACCCCGAACGGGCACGACACCACGCAGGTACCGCAGCCGTTGCAGATGTCGGGCTGCACGTAAACGGTGTCGTACTCCGTGCGGACCAGCGCCCCGGTGGGGCAGTTGTCGAGGCACCCGGCGTCGGTGCAGTGCTTGCACGAATCGGGGATGAACAGCCACGAGAACGGATCGCCCAGGTTGGTCTCCTGACCCGACACCGGCTCATCCCGTTCGATGAAGCCGACGTGGCGCCACGTGGTGGCGTCCAGGTCGATCGTATTGTCGAAGCTCTTGGCGGTGAGGCTGAAGCCGTCGTCGGGCAGCTGGTTCCACTGCTTGCACGCCACCTCGCACGCCTTGCAACCGATGCACACCGACGTGTCGGTGAAGAAGCCCACCCGGCGCGGGTCGCCGGTGACCGGGTCATTGGCCGTGGTGGTGTGCAACGTGGGCGTTGGGTTGCTCATGAGGTCGCTCCGGGCTCGGGTGTTGGGGCCTGCGCATCGGGTTCGCCGCCCTGCTGGTCGGCGGCCATCGTGATGCCGTGGCGTCCTGGTGGCCGGGAGATGCCCGGCAGGTCGCGTGCCGGAGCGTCGCCGTCCGGTTCGGGTTGCAGGGGTCCGTCGACGCCGGAGCGCAGGTTGCGGGCCACCCGCCCCGGCACGAGGTCGATCGTGATCGCCTTGCACTCCTCGATCGTCACGTTGGCCTCCCCCGAGATCTTCTGCAGTTCGTTGGGCGCCGCTCCGCCGATCTGGCCGGTGCGGCCCCATTGATAGGGGAGGCCGACTGTGTGCACCGTGCGGTCGGCCAGTTGCAGCGGCACCAGGCGCCGGGTGACCAACACCCGCATCTCCACCTCGGCCCGCAGCGACTTCATCGTGACCCAACCCCCGTGCTCGATACCTCGCAACTCGGCGAGCTGGGGCGAGATCTCGCAGAACAGCTCGGGTTGCAGCTCGCCCAACCACGACAGGTTGCGGTTGGCCATCGACCCCGAGCCGAACGTCTCGGTCAGCCGATAGGTGGTGAGCACAAACGGGAAGCGGGGGTCGTCGTAGGCCCGGTGGTACGGGTTGTCGTCGCGCTCCCACTGGGTGCGGGCGGGCGTGTGCTGTTGGCCGTAGAGCCGGTTGGGTGACACGCCCTCGATCGGCTCGTAGTGGGTGGGCAGCGGACCGTCGCGGAGACCGGTGGCCACCCACAACGCGCCGAGGCCGTCGGTCTGCATCAGGAACGGCTGGTCGCCGGCGATGGCGTCGGTGCCGGTGGCGCCGGGCTCGGGCCGATACGACGGCGCCCGGTCGACCGGGAAGTCGGGCGTGTCGTGGCCCACCCACGCGCCGGCACCGTCCGGCCCCCCGCACTCGTCCCACCACACCAGCGCCTTGGCCTTCGACCACGGCGTTCCGTCCGGGTCGGCGGACGCCCGGTTGTAGAGGTTGCGGCGGTTGGCCGGCCACGCCCAGCCCCAATCGAGCGCAGCGCCCCTGGCGCCCGGGGTGCCGTCGCGATGACGGGCGTGGTTGTCGCCGGAGGCGTTGACCC
>JAWKIE010000070.1:0-1625 GCA_041394485.1 Microthrixaceae bacterium | reverse complement strand
GGTCACCCGGTCGAGCCGGTCGCTCAGCGCCTGGGTCAGCGAGGCGTCGAGCGGGGCCGCGGTGGCGTCCAGATGGGGGGCGACGCCGCGCAGGCCGGCCGCCAGCGAACGGAGTGCATCGCCCGGATCCGGATCGCCGTCCTGAGGTTCGGCAACCTCCTTGAGCACCGGACCGATACGTCGGCTGGTCAGCTGTGCGTTGCCCACCGTTGCCAATTCGACGTCGTCGAGGTCGAGGTAACTGGCGATGGCCAGGCGGTCGGCCCCCAGCTCGCACGTGTAGTTGAGCACCGCCACCGAGCTCCAGCCGGGTTGGTTGTCCAGCCGAAGCCGTTCGGGCGTGCGCTGACCGACGCGGTCCAACTCGAGCAGTCGGAATCCGCCGACCGTGCCCAGGCGCGCGGTCACCTCGTCGCTCGTCGCCTCCAGCGCGGGCGTGAACCAGCTGATCGGCTCGTCGTCGCCGGTGCCGTTCGTGCCCGAGAACCGGGAGGTCGCGCGCCCGCCGGCGCCGGTCGATCGCCGCCACGCCACCTGCCGGTGCCGCTGGCGGTGCATCGGTCCGGAGATCGTCAGCAGGCCGTCGGCCTGGACCTGCACCGATGACCGGCGCTGCGTGATCGTCAGCCGAACGACCAGATCCTCGTCGTTGCGTTGCGGGACCAGCGCGTCGATGCGGTCGGCGGACGCATCGGGCACCGGGTGGGGGACGCGCTCCACCGCGGGGAGCGAGTCGACCAGGATCGAAAGCACCTCGGCGTCGTCGAGATCGTCGTTGAGGATGGGCGAACGCTGCCACTGGCCGGAGGGAACGAAGGCGTCATCGCCGGCGACGTCGAGGGGTCGCAGCGTGGAATCGTCACCCCTGGCGAGCGCGTCGAGTGCGATGCCCGTCTGCCACCGTTCGACGGCTGAGAGGCCCAGCCCCTCGTCGTCGGCGGGCGGGGTCGGCACGGCCCGCGTGAGGTCCAGCCTCACCGACCCCGGGCCGTCCTCGAGGTCGGACTGCCGCTCGACCAGCGCGCTGATGGCGAACAGCGCCGCCCGCTCGGACGTCTCGAGGGCCGAGGCATCGTGCCAGCTCACGATGCGCTCGCCGCTCATCACGACCACCTCGCAGCGGTGCGAGGTGCGGAGCGTCAGGATCCGGTCGGCGCCCGTGCGGCCGGGGGTGTCGTCCCGTTCGGGGTCCCGGGCGGCGCGGACGTCGGCGCCCCGAGCAAGGAGTACCCGAGGAAGGCCGGCGCACCCCTCCTCGTCCAACGGCGCCAGTTCCCGGCAGGTTGCGCAGATCTCGGCGGGAAGACACCGGGCGCAGCAGTCCCGACGGCACAGCCCACAGGTTGCAACCCCGTCGCCCGGGTGGTCGGGTGTCGCCGACCTCCCGGGGTCGGTGCCACAGCGGGCACAGCCACGGCCGGACGTGTGGTCCCCGGACGAGCCGTCGGTACGTGCGGAGGCGAAGTCGTCGGGCACCTGTTGCGGATCGGCGAGTGGCCGCAGGGATCAAGCGGTCGGCCCTGGGCCGGTTGGATCATTTCGCAGTCGGCGACCGGGCGGAACCGCCGGGGTCCGCTGCCATGCTGGGTGGGTGGGACCTCGGTCGAAACACCGGTTTGCGGGCG
>JAWKIE010000069.1:0-1680 GCA_041394485.1 Microthrixaceae bacterium | reverse complement strand
GCCCGACGCCGAGTATGCCGCCCAGGCCGACCGGAGCCCGGCGCTGCTCCAGGCGGCACGCGACTCGTTGAACGACGGCGGCGAGGGGGCGGCCCTCCTGCAGGAGGGCCTCCCGGTGTTCGAGACCAGGCTCGACGAGCTGGCCGAGGCGGTGGCCAACGCGGGCGGCAACCTGACCGACGTCCCGGGCGCGCAGCGCGAGGAGTTGGTGTCGAACGTCGTCTTGGTGCGCAACGGCCTGGGACGGGTGCGGTTGGACCACTGCGGCTCGTCGGCGATCGGGGCCGTCATCGAGGCCTGCGATTTTGGTCCGGTGTCGCTGCCCGACCTGGTGGGAGTGATCACCATCGGTGACCCGGTCGACGTGACGATCAACCGATCGGTGGTCACGGTCGGCGCCGCCGCCGACCCGGGCGATCGCACGCCGGGCGAGCTGGTGTTCACCCCGATCGAGGCCGGTGTCGAGGTTGACGACCTCCTGCTCGACGGTCAGCCGGGGAAGATCATCGCGGAGCTGACCTGCGACGACGTCACCGCCGGGATCGACCAGTCGGACTTCACCAACCTGATCAGCGCCACGATGCAGCCGAACTGCGAGGACGTGACCCAACCCGAACGATTGGTGCTGACGCCCAACCAGTCGCTGTCCCAGGCGCTCGGAGTCGCCGCTCAGAACGGCGGCGACGGGGCACCGTTCACGCTGGCGGTGGAGATCGATGGACAGACGATCGACGTGCCGCTTCCCGACGGCCTGGCCATCAGCGCCCCCAGCGCAGGCCCAGCCGTCACCGTCGGCGGTATCCCCGTGCCGGTTGCGTTCGCCTCGTGCGGGCCGATCGATCCCTCGAGCCCGAACGGCCCGCCGAGTTCGACCGATTCGGCCGCGGATGCGCCGGACTCCGCGGCGGCGCCGCTCGCCCCCGCCTTCACCGGCTAGCGCTTGGCCCGCTTGCCGAACATCACGCCGGCCACCCGGCGGATCTGAATCTCCTCGGAGCCCTCGGTGATGCGGTAGCGGCGGTGGTGGCGGTAGATGTGCTCGAACGGCAGGTGGCGGGTGTAGCCCATGCCGCCGCAGGTCTGCATCGCCTGATCGGCGGCGTCGCACACCAGCCGGTTGGCCCGGTAGTTGCACATCGACACCGCGTCGGTGACCTCCATGGCGTCCTCGCGGTCCATCCGCCAGGCGGTCTGGCGGATCAGCGCTCGCAGCATGGCGGCCTCGGTCTGCAGCTCGGCCAGCGGAAACTGGATCGCCTGGTTCTTCCACAGCGGCCGGCCGAACGGGGCCCGCTCGGTGGCGTACCTGGCGGCCTCGTCGATGCAGTACTGGGCGGCGCCGAGGCTGGAGGCGGCCTGCCGGATGCGATTCTCGTGCACGAAGATGTTGGCCAGCTCGAGGCCACGTCCGACCTCACCGAACACCGCGTCGTCGCCCACCCGAACGTCGGTGAAGTGGACGTCGGGGTGGTCGGTCGGCATGTTGAAGGTCCACCAGTAGGTGCCGATCTCGACCCCCTCGGTGGCCGTCGGCACGATGAAACAGGTGATGCCGTCGGCGTCGCCGTCGTTGCCGCCGGTGCGGGCGAACACCATGTCGTGGGTGGCCCGGTGCATGCCGGTGTTGAACCGCTTGGTGCCGTTGATCACCCACCCCTCGCCGTCGCGTACCCCGGTCGT
>JAWKIE010000068.1:0-1689 GCA_041394485.1 Microthrixaceae bacterium | reverse complement strand
GGTCGGGCACCCAGTTGGCGACGTTGAGGTTGTGGGCGCGCCGGGCGCCGTCGCCGGTGTTGTCCTTCAGGTCGAGGAACTCCTCGATGTCGGCGTGCCAGCTCTCGAGGTAGACGCAGGCGGCACCCTTGCGGCGTCCGCCCTGGTTGACCGCGGCGACCGAGCTGTCGAGCGTCTTCAGGAACGGCACGATGCCGTTGGACAGCCCGTTGGTGCCCCGGATCAACGAGCCGCGGGCCCGGATCCGGCTGAAGCTGAGGCCGATGCCCCCGGCGTGCTTCGACAACCGGGCCACGTCCTTGTAGCGGTCGTAGATCGCGTCGAGGGAGTCCTCGGGGCTGTCGAGCAGGTAGCAGCTGGACATCTGCGGGTGGGTGGTGCCCGAGTTGAACAGGGTGGGGCTGGAGGGCAGGTACTCGAGCGCGGAGATCAGGTTGTAGAACTCGATCGCCTGCGCGGTGGAGGTGGCCAGGCCGCACGCCACCCGCATGAGGAAGTACTGCGGGTTCTCGGTGACCTTGCGCTCGGTCGGGTGGCGGAGCAGGTAGCGGTCGTACACGGTGCGCAGCCCGAAGAACTCGTAGTTCCAGTTGCGCTCGGGAACGATGGCGGCGTTCAACTCGGCGGCGTTGGCGGCGACGAACGCCGCGGTCTCCTCGCCGATCAGGCCGACCTCGGCGCCCAGCGACACCGAGTCGGAGAACGAGTCGACGCCGAGGCGGGACACCTCCTCGTCGATGATCACGCCCAGTAGGCGGGCGGCCAGGCGGCTGTAGTTGGGCTCCTCGGAGATCAGGGCGGCGGCGGTGCGGACCGCCAGATGGTCGAGCTCCTCGGTGGTGGAGCCGTCGACGAGGCCGGAGATCGTTCGCAGGGCCACACGCATCGGATCGACGGCGTCCAGACCGACGGCGCGGCGCTCGACACGGCCGACGATCTTGTTGAGATCGACCGAGTCGAGGCTGCCGTCGCGCTTGCGCACCCGCATGCGGGGGACGTCCTCGGCGGCGCCATCGCCGTGTTCCAGATCGCTGAGGCCGGACGGGTCGTCCGGTGCGATCGAACGCAGATCTTCTTGGATGGCCATGTGCTCCCCTACCCCTACATCTTGTGGTCAGCAGCCACCGAAGCGGGCTTGAAGCCCTACATCTTGGGTGACAGGGATGTAAGTACAGCGATGTAACTACAACCTTGTCAAGGGTATCGTTCCGAATTCCCGAGCCGCCCCGAGCCGTCGCCGGATATGAGTTGAGACCCGACCGGGCACGTCCGGCAGACTGGTGTCCATGGCCCCCCTCAGCCCCGACGAGCAACCCGCGGACTCCACGAACCCGTATCCCACGGTGCCGACCCGCGCCGACTTCCCGGCGATCGAGCGGGCGACCCTCGACCGGTGGGCCTCACAGGACACCTTTCAGGCCTCGATCGAGGCCCGCAGCGCCGACGACGAGTTCGTGTTCTACGACGGCCCGCCCTTCGCCAACGGCCTGCCGCACTACGGCCATCTGCTCACCGGCTACGTCAAGGACGTGGTGCCCCGCTATCAGACGATGCGGGGCAAGCGGGTCGAGCGCCGCTTCGGCTGGGACTGCCACGGCCTCCCGGCCGAGATGGAAACCGAGCGCCAGCTCGGGGTGGCCGGCCACGCGGCGATCAACGACTACGGGGTCGGCAGGTTCAACGACGCCT
>JAWKIE010000067.1:0-1746 GCA_041394485.1 Microthrixaceae bacterium | reverse complement strand
GCCGGGCGACGGCGACGTCGCCCCATCGCTGATGATCGCCACGATCGACACCCCGGTCTCCGAGCGCACCTCGGCGTCGCCGATCGTGGAACCCGCCCACGGCGCGCCGGCCTCCACCGTCAGCCAGTCGAGCGTGATGCCCGCCACCTGATGGCGAAGCCGCGCCACCTCCTCGGACAGCCGGCTGCCGCCGAGCAGCTCGGCCAGGTCGCGGGCCTCGTGCTCCTCGAGGTGCACCACCGCCCGGCAGGCATCGGGGTCGTCCGTGTCGTAGAAGGCGACGTCGCGCCGGCCGCTGCGGTGGACGACCACCCCCAGTTGTTCCCCGTCGTCGGTGCTGAAATCGAAGCGGGCTCCGACGCCCGGTAGCTCGCTCTCGGAAACGCGTCCCATCGCCGGAGGCTAGACGCCAAGGTGTTCGCCGGCCTGCCACACTGGATCGATGGCCCCTGCCCCGATCGACCCTGCCCCGATCGACCCTGCGCCGACGACCGGTGGCACGCTGAGCGACCCGCTGGCCGACGTTCCCGCCTGGCTGCGCCCGATGGCGCCGGTGGTGGCGATGCTGGCCGTCATGTGGGCCGTCGAGATCATCGACATCCCCCTCGGGGGTCGGCTCGACCGCTTCGGGGTGCAGCCGCGCGAGCTGGCCGGGATTCCCGGCATCGTGTTCGCCCCGTTCCTGCACGCCGGCTTCGGCCACCTGATCGCCAACACCGTGCCGTTTGTGGTGCTGGGCGGTGTGGTGGCCTACTCCGGACTGAGGACCTTCGCCGTGATCACGGCGTTGATCATGGCGGGCAGCGGGGCCGGCATGTGGTTGTTCGGTTCGTCCAACTCGGTGCAGGTGGGAGCCAGCGGTTTGGTGTTCGGCTACCTCACCTACCTGCTGACCCGGGGGTTCTTCGCCAAGCGGGTGGGGTGGATCGTCGGCGGGGTGTTCGTCGCGCTCCTGTACGGCTCGATGCTCTGGGGGTTGATCCCCCGGCACGGCGTGTCGTTCAGCGGCCACCTCTTCGGGGCGATCAGCGGCGTCGCCGTTGCCTGGCTGCTCCACCGCACCGACTCCGACGATGAGAAACTGCACCCCTATGCTGGGCTGACGTCGCCGAACGGCGACCCGACCACCGGGTGAACCTCACCGGTGGTCGCACTAGGGGGATCACATGACCAACACCGACCGGCTCAGCCCGTTGGACGCCTCGTTCCTGCATCTCGAGAACGAGTACGCCAGCATGCACATCGGAAGCACCTCCATCTTCGAGGGTCCGGCGCCCGCCTTCGAGGAGGTGCGGGCGCTGGTGGAGGCCAAGCTCGCCGACATCCCGCGCTATCGCCAGGTGGTTCGGTTCGTACCGATGGACCTCGGCCGCCCCGTGTGGGCCGACGACCCCCACTTCAACCTCGACTTTCACGTGCGCCACACCGCTCTGCCCGCCCCCGGTGGTGCCGCCGAGTTGCGACGGCTGGTCGCCAGGGTGATGTCCCAGCAGCTGGACCGCAGCCGCCCGCTGTGGGAGATGTGGATCACCGAAGGCCTGGACGACGGCCGGTGGGCGCTGGTTTCCAAGGTGCACCACGCCATGGTGGACGGGGTGTCGGGCGCCGAACTGCTCTCGACCGTGCTCGACATCAGCCCCGATGCCGAGCCGGGCGTGGCCACCGAGTGGGAGCCCCGCCCGGCGCCGTCCAGCGTCGAGTTGGCCACCGAGGCGGTCGCCCAGCTGGTCAAGAGCCCCTACGAGC
>JAWKIE010000066.1:0-1810 GCA_041394485.1 Microthrixaceae bacterium | reverse complement strand
ACGCCGCCCGGGCCATGGCCTCGCTCGGCGAGATCTCCGACGCGCTGGAGCGGTCCTATGGACGACATCAGGCACAGATCAAGACGATTTCGGGGGTGTACCGCAGCGAGATGGGCGACAACTCAACACAGGTGGCACGGGTACGCGAACAGGTCGAGCGCTTCGCCGAGGTCGAGGGTCGGCGCCCGAGGATCCTGCTGGCCAAGATGGGCCAGGACGGCCACGACCGGGGCCAGAAGGTGATCGCCTCCGCGTTCGCCGACCTGGGCTTCGACGTCGACATCGGGCCGCTGTTCCAGACGCCCGCCGAGGCGGCCGCCCAGGCGGTGGAGGCCGACGTGCACATCGTCGGTGCCTCGTCGCTGGCCGCCGGGCACCTGTCGCTGGTGCCCGAGCTGCGGGACGCCCTGGCCGAGGCCGGGCGGGACGACATCATGATCGTCGTCGGCGGGGTGATCCCGCCCCAGGACTTCCCGGCGCTGCGGGAGGCCGGCGCGGCGGCGATCTTCCCGCCGGGCACGGTCATCGCCGAGGCGGCCGAGGGGCTGCTCGATCGCCTGATCGAAGCCCAGCAGGCCTGAGGGCCGAGAGACAGGATGGGCCGATGGAACTCACCGTGGTGGACCATCCCCTGGCCCAGGCGGCGCTGACCGCACTTCGCGACGAGGCGGGCGGACCGGCCGAGTTTCGAGCGGCGATGGACGCGCTGGCGCGCATCCTCGCCTACGAGGCGCTCCGCCACGTCGAGGTGGCCGAGGTGCCGGTGACGACGCCGCTCTCCGACACGGTCGGCGTGCGCATCGAGGCGGCGCCGTATGCGATCCCGGTGCTGCGGGCGGGCCTGGGCCTGCTCGCCGGGGTGCTGCACCACCTCCCCGACGCGCCGACGGCGTTCATCGGCGTCGCCCGCGACGAGGAGACGCTGGTTCCCGTGCCTTACCTCAACTCGCTGCCCGACGACCTGTCGGGCCGCGACGTGCTGCTGTTGGACCCGATGTTGGCCACCGGCGGCTCGCTGGCGTACGCCGCCGGGCAGCTCGCCGAGCGCAACCCGGGCCGCATCACGGCGATCTGCGTGCTGGCCGCCCCCGAGGGCGTGGCCGCCATGCGAAGCGCCGGCACCGTCGACGCGCTGGTGCTGGCCTCGATCGACGACCGCCTGAACGACGACGCGTTCATCGTGCCCGGCCTGGGCGACGCCGGCGACCGCCTGTACGGCGTCAACTGATGGGCGACCTCGACCGCGACACCGCGCTCACCGGGGCCGACGGCCGCTATCGCGCCACCCTGGAGCCCAACTGGGAGATCTGGGGACCGATGGGCGGCTACGCGGCCGGTCTGGCACTGCGGGCCGCCGGGGTGCACTGCGGCCGGGCGCGCCCGGCGTCGATGACCTGTCACTTCGTCGGCGGGGTGGGGTCGGGCCCGGTGGAGGTCGAGGTCGAGACCGTGCGGGCCACCCGGGTGGCCACCTCGTGTTCGGTCACCCTGCGCCAGGGCGACCGGACCGGCTACCGGGCACTGGTGTGGGGCGTGGACCAACTCGACGGGCTGGAGCATCACACCGACCGTCGGCTACCGGCCTCGGAGCCGCCGGAGGAGTTGCCCTCGGTCGCCGACCTGCTCACCGACGGCGACGCCGACCCGCCCCACCCCTTCTGGACCAACCTGGACGTCCGCCCGTTGCGGTGGATCGCCGACTTCGACCGGCGCGTGCCGGGCGAGCCGATCAGCGAGGCCTGGTATCGGTTTGTGCCGCAGGAGTCCTTCGACGACCCGTGGGTCGACGCAATTCGTTCGCTGATCCTGA
>JAWKIE010000065.1:0-1923 GCA_041394485.1 Microthrixaceae bacterium | reverse complement strand
CTCGGCCGCGACGTCGCCGAGAAGAACAACCTGAACCATTTCACGGCGGCGTTGGGGACCCTGGCCGTCGAGGCCTGAGCCGAGGAGGGCTTCGATGTGTGACACGTTTGCGGTGAGGACGCCCGACGGCACGCTGTTTGCCAAGAACTCCGATCGTCCGGTGGCCGAGGCTCAGCTGATCAACTACGACGCCCCGCGTCCCGCCGGGAACCGGCTGGCCACCCAGTACCTGAAACTGGGCGAGGATCCCGGGTCGGTCGGCACGCTGCTGTCGCAACCCGACTGGATGTGGGGAGCGGAGACCGCCCTCTCCAACCAGCGGGTGGCGATCGGCAACGAGAAGGTCTGGACCACCGACGACCCGGCGACGGCGTCGGCCGCGCTGATCGGCATGGACCTGGTGCGCCTGGCCGCCGAGCGGGCCGACAACGCCGCCCACGCCGTGTTCCTGATCGGGCGGTTCCTCGAACGCTATGGCCAGGGCGGTGGCGGTGAACGGGGCGACGACCCGTCGGTGGGTGCCGAGCCCTACTGGTCCTCGTTTCTGATCGCCGACCCGGGCGCGCTCTGGCAGATGGAGACGAGCGGCGAGGCATGGGTTGCGGCCGAGTTGCCCACCGGCGGGGCGATCTCCAATCGCCTGACCGACCGGACCTCCTGGGATCGCCACGGTGGCGGCGCCGACCCCGACGCCTGGGCACAACGCCGCAACCCCGATGTGCCCACGTCGCTGGCCGATCATCGCCTGGCGTGCACCTCCGCCTTCGTGACCGATCCCGGCGACGCGCCGTCGCCGACCGACGCGGTGGCGGTGCTCCGGAGCCACGGCCCCGACCCGTGGGGCGACCCGATCTCCCACGCCCGCAATCACGGCGACCCGGTGCCGCCGCCCGACGACGTCGGCGACGACTTCTCCGGCGTCTCGGTGTGCATGCACGTGCGCGGGTACCAGCGCACCACCGCCTCGATGGTCAGCTGGCTGCCGGCGGACCGGTCCGAGCGGCCGCACACCGTCGCTGCGCTCGGATCGCCCTGTTGTTCGATCTTCGTGCCGTGCGGCACCGGCTGGGTGCCCGAGGTGCTGGGCGATGCCGACGCCTGGTCGGCCGTCGGGGCCATCACCGATGCGGTGGAGGCAACTCCCGACGCCCTGCACCGGGTGCGGGAGGTGCTCGACCCGGTCGAAGATCGGATCTGGGCGCAGGCGGCGGAACGTTCCGGGCGCCCACCCCTTGACGGCGGGGTCGCCTGGTCGATGGAGGTACGGAAGGCACTCGCAACGGCTGCGGAGGCCGTAGGAGCCAAGGTCGACCGATGACAAGCCCCACCACCTGGATCTCGGCCACCCGAGCGTTGACGCCGCGGGGCGTGCTCGATGGTCCCGTGTGGGTGTCGGCCCGGGACGGGCGCATCGCCGACGTCAGGTGGGGCGAGGCGCCCCCCGACGCACCGTCGCCCACGGTCGGCACGCTGTCGCCCGGCCTGATCGATCTGCAGTGCAACGGCGGGCTGGGCATCAACCTGGGCGCGACCGACGCCGGCAACTGGTCGCCGTGGCGGCATTGGCTGGCGGCCGGCGGTGTCACGTCGGTCGCCCCCACCTTCACCACCGGGCCGCTCGACACGATGCTCTCCCAGGTGGAGTCCGCCTACCGGCTCGCCAACACCCGCCCCGGGTCCACCCGAACCGGCGCGCGGCTGCTGGGTGCGCACCTCGAGGGCCCGTTCATCTCCCCCAACCGTCTTGGTGCCCACCGGGCGCGCTGGCGTCGCGATCCGACCGAGACACACCTGGCCGCACTGGGCGGTCTCCCGCCCGGAGCCCTCAGCATCGTGACCCTCGCACCCGAGCTGCCGGCGGCGGACGACCTGATCGCCGCCGTGCTCGGCGCGCGGGCGGTTGCGGCGATCGGCCACTCGGAC
>JAWKIE010000064.1:0-2046 GCA_041394485.1 Microthrixaceae bacterium | reverse complement strand
GCTACCGGAGCCTCGTCGACCGGCCGGCCCAGGGTCACCGGCGTCATCGCGTGAAGACTGCGTTCCGCGAGGAGCGCCTCGATCGTCGGCCGACAGCCGCCGCACCGACCACCGGCGCCGCACCGGTCCACCACGTCGTCAACGGTGAGGGGACCGTCACCCAGACGTTCGGTGATCGCCCGATCGTTCAACGCCAGGCAATGACAGACGACCATGGGTGCACGCTCCTGTTCGGTCGACGAGGTTCGTCGCCGGATCGAGTCGAGGGATCGAGTCGGCGGAGGACTCTTCACCAAGTCTATGAGGCATGCCTAACTTGGCGCAACGGGTGGCCGACCCCTCGGCTCAACTCGAGGGATCGAGTGCGATGCCGCGCCCGGAATCGGCGAACTCGCCCAGATGCACCAGCGCATCGCCCTGGTTGACCAGCGGGTTGCGGGTGATGCCGATCACCATGCCCTCGGCGCGGCTCTTCACCATCGACCGGGTGTGCCCGTGGGCGTCGGCCACCGTGCCGATGCGCTCGCCGCCCGCCACGCCGTCGCCGAGATCGACGTCGAAACGGACCAGGCCGGAGCGGCGCGCCCGCACCCAGGTGGAGGATCGAATCACCGGCGGTTGCTTGCGGGGCGGATCCGGGGCGTCGCGCAGGATCCCGAGGTGTGCCAACGTGCGCCGGACGCCGAGCACGCCGACCTCCATCGGATACTCGGCGTAGCGCAGCGCCTCCCCCGCCTCGAGCAGCAACACGGGGATGCCCCGCTTGGTGCAGGCGTCGCGGAGCGAACCGGGACGGATCTTCGAGTGCATGATCACCGGCGGGGCGAACGCCCGGGCCATGGCCAGGGTGTCGGGGTCGTCGGTGTTGCAACGGATCTGGGGCAGGTTCTCGCGGTGGTTCGACCCGGTGTGCAGGTCGAGGCCGGCGTCGCACCGGGCGACGATGTCGGTCATAAACAGGTGCGCCAGTCGGCTGGCGAGCGATCCCCGGGGCGATCCGGGAAACGAGCGGTTGAGGTCGCGCCGGTCCGGCGTGTAGCGGCTCTGCGCCAGGAAACCCGGCACGTTGACCACCGGCACGGCCAGCACGGTGCCCGACATGCGGCGAGGGTCGATGCCCCGCATCACCTGGCGGATGATCTCGACGCCCACCAACTCGTCGCCGTGGATCGCCGCCGACAGCCACACGGTGGGGCCGGGCCGGATGCCGTTGAGCACGACGACCGGCAACGACATCCACGAACGGGTGGGCAGGCGGGCGACCGGCAGTTCGATCGAGGCCCGGCGCCCGGGCAGCACGGTGACGCCGCCCAGCTCCACCGGGTCGTTGCGGGGTTGTCGCTTGCGGGGGGCCATGGGTGTGGTGGAGCGCTCAGGTATTGGAGCGGCGGGTCCGCTTGGTGGCGGCGGTCGGCTGGTTCTTCTCGATGTAGGTGATGATCTTGCCCGCCACGTCGATGTTGGTGGCCTGCTCGATGCCCTCGAGACCGGGCGAGGAGTTGACCTCCATGACCACCGGCCCGTGGTTGGATCGCAGGATGTCCACACCGGCGACCGCCAGACCCATGATCTTGGCGGCACGGGTCACCGTGGAGCGCTCCTCGGGGGTCAGCTTGATCACCTCGGCCGAGCCGCCCCGGTGCAGGTTGGACCGGAACTCGCCGGGAGGGCCTTGCCGACGCATCGAGGCCACCACCCGGCCGTCGACCACCAGTGCCCGGATGTCGGCGCCCTTGGCCTCCTTGATGAACTCCTGGACCAGGATGTTGGCGTCCAGCTGACGGAAGGCCCCGATCACCGACTCGGCGGCCTTTTTGGTCTCGGCCAGCACCACGCCCATGCCCTGGGTGCCCTCGAGCAGCTTGACCACCACCGGTGCGCCGCCGACGGTCTCGAGCAGCCCCTCGATGTCCTTGGTCGAGTGGGCGAACCCGGTGACCGGCAGGCCGATGCCACCCTGGCTGAGCAACTGCAACGAGCGCAGCTTGTCCCGGCTGCGGCTGATCGCCTGGCTTCCGTTGACCGAGAACACCTTCATCACCTCGA
>JAWKIE010000063.1:0-3439 GCA_041394485.1 Microthrixaceae bacterium | reverse complement strand
TGGGCGTCGATTCCACGGCCACGCAGAAGGAGATCACCTCCGCCTACCGGAAGTTGGCGCGCAAGAACCACCCCGACGCCAACCCCGGGGACGCCAAGGCCGAGGAGCGGTTCAAGAAGATCTCCGCCGCCTACGACGTCATCGGCGACGAGTCGAAGCGGGCCGAGTACGACGAGGTCCGCAAGCTCGCCGCCGCCGGCGCCGGTCCGGACGGTTTCCCGGGTGGTGGCTTCGGCGGCTTCTCCCCCGGTGGGATGGGCGCCGACGCCGGCGACCTCAGCGACCTGCTGGGGGGCCTGTTCAACCGCGGCGCGCCCGGCAGCGGCGGTGGCCGTCGGCCGCGGCCCACCAAGGGCGCCGACCTGATCACCGACGTGTACCTCAGCTTCGAGGACGCGGTGCGCGGCCTGACCACCGGCGTGCAGCTGAGCACCGACGCCCCCTGCCCCGACTGCAGCGGAACCGGGGCGGCGCACGGCACCAAACCGCGGGTGTGCCCCGACTGTTCCGGCCGGGGCGTCACCCAGGAGAACCAGGGGTTCTTCGGCTTCAGCCGGCCCTGCGTCACCTGCAACGGCTCCGGCCACATCATCGACAACCCGTGTCTGCTGTGTCGTGGCAGCGGCAAGGTGCGCGAACCCCACGAGGTTCGGATCCGCATCCCCAGCGGGGTGAGCGACGGCGACACGATTCGGGTCGGCGGCAAGGGCGCGCCCAGTTCCGGCGGCGGCCCGCCCGGCGACCTCATGGTCCGAGTGCACGTGGCCGCCCACCCCCGCTTCACCCGGGACGGCCTCAATCTTCGTCTCACCGTCCCGATCTCGATCACCGAGGCCGCCCTCGGCACCAAGCTGCGGGTGACCACGCTGGACGGCGGAAGCGTGACCCTTCGGATCCCCGAGGGCACCGCCTCCCACAAGACCTTCCGGGTGAAGGGCCGCGGCGTGGAGACCAAGAAGGCCACCGGAGACCTGCTGGTGACCGTCGAGGTGACCACCCCCACCAACCTCACCACCGATCAGCGGGCGTTGCTGGAACAATTGCACGCGATGATTCCCTCGCCGCGAGAGGCTGACGTCAAGGAATCGTGAGCCCGTCCGTCGACCACCAGAGGAGGTAAGACGCCATGCACGACCAGGACCAGGCGGTCTACGTCATCTCGGTGGCCGCCGAGTTGGCGGGGGTTCATCCCCAGACCCTTCGCATCTACGAGCGGAAGGGTTTGGTGGAACCGTCGCGCACCGGTGGCGGCAGCCGCCGCTACAGCCAGTCCGACATCGATCTGCTTCGCCGGATCCAGGAGTTGACCAACGAGGGCCTCAACCTGGTCGGCGTTCAGCGGGTGATGGAGTTGGAGCGCCGGCTGATGGAGGCCCAGGCCGAGAACGAGGCGCTGCGCGAGCAGGCCAAGCGCACGATCGAGGCCACCCGGGCCGCCGCCGAGGAACAGCTGCGGGCGCAACGACGCGACCTGGTGCCGTTGCGCCAGGACGTGGTGCTGTACCGGGATCACCGCCGGGGCACGCGTCGCTGAACCCTATTCCTCGGTTTCACCCGAGGTCGGACGCCCGACCGAGGGCCGGACGCAAGATCGGGACCGCCCGACGTCCTTCAGGTGGGAGAGCCCGGTGTTCGTGACGGAGCGTCGGCCTGTGGCCAAGGACCCGACAAGGAAACATCCAGCTCACGCTTGGGACGTGGGATCGATCCCGATCTCATGCCATCAGAGCAGCATTCGTGCCCCCCTCGATGACTTCTTGGGACCGACGAATCGGCCCGGCGACTACCCCCTCGGTGCCACCCACCGCTCAGCATGAACCCGACCCGACGAGATGTCAACGGCCACTTTTTCTGACACTTCGTCAGGGACGGACGGGTCGACCCGCGCGCACGTCGGGCCGGCGGATGGGCCGAAGGGACCTCTCAGCAGAACGCGACACGCGGCGGCCGGTTCACCCCCTATGGTGGGGAGTGCCGTGACCGAGGGGTCTCGGTGAACCTCTCCAACGCCGGAGAATCCGGTCGCCGGGGGGCGAGCCTCAACCTCGCGAGTGCGGCACCCGGGCAGAGCGCCCGGGTCACCGCCGAGACGCCCTGCGTCCCGGCCGACATCGAGGAGGAAGCGGATGTCCCAACGGCATCAGAAGTCCCAGACCTCAGTGATCCCCGAGGCCCGGGAGGACCGAAAGCGCGAACATCGGCGCCTGCGTCAGAAGGTCCGCCAGGACCTTCACGTGGCCGCCATCGAGGGCGATGCGGACGAGGTGGTGCTCGACCGGCCCCACGCCACGCACGGCTACCGCGAGGACCACGAGATGCCGACTTCCAACGCCGTTCCGGCGCCGCCGAACCGCACCAAGCACTGGAAGCAGTCGTTCTGGAAGCGCCGCAAGAACGAGCGTCGCCGGCGCGCCGCCGAGCTCAACTCGGTCGGCTGACCCAGGCGCCCGAAGGGCGCCCGACACGTCGAAACGACGGCCCCGGGCCCGGGCACACCCGGCCCGGGGCCGTTGTCGTTTTGGTGCCCCGCCGCTCGTCGATCCGTCAGCCGGTGGCTACTCCTGAACCAGCTCGATGAGGGTGCCGAAGCTCCCCTTGGGGTGCACGAAGGCCACGGTGGTGCCCCGTGAGCCAGGGCGTGGTTCCTGGTCGATGGCGGTCGCGCCGGCGGCCACCATCGACGCCAGCGCCTCGGCCACGTCGTCGACGCGGTACCCGATGTGGTGCAGTCCCTCGCCCCGCTTCTCGATCGACTTGGCGATCGGCGAGTCGTCCCGGGTGGCGGCGGTCAGCTGGATGTAGCTGTCGGCCACCTTCACCAGCGCCTCCTCGACACCGTCGGACTCGACGATCTCGCGGTGGGCCACCTCGGCCCCGAACGCCTCGGCGTAGTAGGCGATGGCGGCATCCAGGTCACGCACGGCGATGGCGACGTGGTCGATCTCGGTCAGCAGCATGGGTGGGCTCCTTGTGGTCGGTTGGATTGCGTGTCGAGGTCGGGCCGGTTCAGGCCTGAGACCCGGCCATGCGCTGGAACAGCGTGATGCGGTCCTCGCCGACCGCCTCCCGCTTGGCCTGGTCGGTGACGCCCTGCCCCGCCTCCGGCGCCAGGCACAGCACGCCGAGCTTGCCTTCGGCCTGGTTCTTGTGGACCTTCAGGGCGGCCTCGCCCACCTGGTCGAGGGCGAAGACGTCGGACATCACGGGCACGATCGCACCCTGGTCGATCAGTCGGTTCATCTCCCACGCCTCCTGGTAGTTGGCGAAGTGTGACGAGATGATGCTCTTCAGCTTCATCCACAGGTGGCGGTTGTCGTACTCGATCATGTAGCCGCTGGTGGCGGCGCAGGTGACGACCTTGCCGCCCCGCTTGGTGATGAACACCGAGGCCCCCATCGTCGACCGACCCGGATGCTCGAACACGATGTCGGGGTCGTCG
>JAWKIE010000062.1:0-3595 GCA_041394485.1 Microthrixaceae bacterium | reverse complement strand
GATCCGACACCGCCGGGGCCGCCAGCCCCACATCGTCACCGTGACCAGCGAACCTCAGCCCACCCGGTTGGCCGCGATCTGTCGCGGCACCGGCGAGGTGGACGCCGTGTACCACGTGTGCCTGCGGGCGTTGGAGGAGGCGGTGGCCGGCGTGGGCAACGAACACCAGCGGGACGCGTTGGCCGAGATCGTCTCCCAGGATCGGCTCTTCGACGTGACCGACCTCCCGCTGCACCTCACCGTCTGATCGGCCGGGGCGGCCTACAGGTCGACCTCGACGACGAGGCCCGGGTCGGCGGCGTGGCGGGCAACACGCAGGCGATGCACCCCGGCGGGCGCCGTCCAGGCATGCAGGGCGGGGTTGCGGGTGGACAGGCGGTCGAGCGGGACGGCGATGCGGCAGGGCGTCGTCGCGCCGGCGGCCACCTCCACCCGGGCGAACCCGACCAGCCGAGGCGGGGCGTCGGGGTCGGGCAGCTCGGCGTACACCTGCACCACCTCGGCGCCGTCGACCGTGCCGAGGCTGCGCACCGCGCATCCGAGCACGATCGTGTCGGCTCCCGACTCGACCTCCACGGCCTCGAGCTCGAAGTCGGTGTAGGAGAGTCCGAAGCCAAAGGGAAACGCCGCCTCGGTGCCGTGGCGGCCCAGGTACCACCAGCCGTGCCAGCGGTCGTAGGTAAACGTGGTGGCGTCCCGGTCGAACGGGGGCAGGTCGGCATCCTCCACCGGCACCGAGAACGGCAGCCGCGCCGACGGGTTGACCTCCCCGACCAGCACGTCGGCCAACCCCGGGCCCGCCTGGGCACCGCCATACCAACACGACACGACCGCCGGAACCTCCCCGACCCACTCCGACATCACCACGGCGCTGCCGGCCTGAACGGCCACGACCGTCCGTGGGTTGGCGGCGCCGACCGCACGAATGAGCGCCACGTCGTCGGCGTGTAGGCGAAGCGACGTCCGGTCGCCGCCGGTGCTGAACCCACGTGGGCGGTCGCCAAGCCGATCGGGCTTGACCGTGGGGGGCAGGTCGGCGATCGACGCCTCGAACCACCGGACCACCTCGGGCTCGTCGGCCTCGGGAAACAACTCGAGCAGCGCCGGATCGGTCTCACCGATGTACTCGCCCTCGTCGCGATAGGTGTAGCCCACGACGACCACCGCGAGGTCGGCCGCGGCCGCCACCCGGCCGGCCCGGTCGAGATCGGCTCCGTCGTCGGTGACCACCTCTCCCCCGTCGGCACCCAGGCGTGCACCGAGGCCGTCGGCGATCGTGTGACAGTCGAGGTCCCAGACGTCGCTCGACCCGCCGTCGCCCAGGTTGACCGTGTCGCCCAGGCGACCGATCACCGCAACGTTTGCACCGCGCTCCAGCGGCAGGACCGGCACCCCCGACACCGGCTCGTTGCGCAGCAACACCACCGACCGCGCCGCCACCTCCCGGGCCAGCGCCCGGTGGGCCGGCGAGCCCACCACCTCGTGGCCGGGCGCCGGTGCCGACAGCACCGAATCGAACCGCAACAGGGTGGCCACCAGCCGGGTCACCGAGGCGTCGACGGTCGCCCACGACACCTCCCCGCGTTCGATCGCCGCCTCGAGGTGCTGGGCCCGCACCATCCGGTAGGGCATCTCGACGTCGAGCCCGCCGTTGACCGACGTCGCCGCGTCGCGCAGCCCGAAGATCCAGTCGCTGATGACCACGCCGTCGAAACCCCACTCGTCGCGCAGCACGTCGGTGAGCAGCGCAGGGCTCTGCCCGCACCACTCCTGATTGACCGCGTTGTAGGCCGACATCACCGAGGCGACGCCCTCGTCGACGATGCGCCGGAAGTGGGCCAGGTACACCTCGTGAAGGGCGACCTCGTCGACCTCGATGTCGACGGAGAACCGGGCGTTCTCCATCGAGTTGCAGGCAAAGTGCTTCACGCAGGCCATCACGTGACGCTGCAGGCCCCGGGTGAGCGCCGCGCCCAGCTCGCCGACGTGGTGGGGGTCCTCGCCGTAGGTCTCCTGGGCGCGCCCCCAGGCCGGATGGCGCAACACGTTGACGCACACCGCGCCGGTGAGGTTGACCCCGGAGGCTCGGAGCTCGGCACCGATCGCCTCGCCCACCCGCTCCTCCAGGTGCGGGTCCCACGTGGCGCCGCGCGCCATCGTCACCGGGAACGCGGTGGCGTTGCCCACGACACAACCCCGGGGGCCGTCGGCGAACGCCAGGCCCGGAAGCCCCACCCGCTCGACTCGGGCGGCGACAAACGGGGCCAGGTGATAGCCGTCCTTGGTGAGAAAGCGGAGCCCGGCCAAGGTGGGCGCGTCGCCGTCGAGACACCACAGGCGCTCGGCCGGTGTCATCTCGTCGACCAGCTGCCGGGCTGCCTCCTCCGGCGTGGCGCCGTCGGCAACCGCGGCTCGGGCATCGGCGAACGTGCTGATCATGTGGTTGGGTCCTTTGGGAGCGCCGCCTCGTAGGCGGACCGGATGGCCGCCCCGTCGACGGTCGGATCGGGTTCGGTCACCAGCTGCGGGCCACCGCTCCAGGCGTCGGCGACGTCGGCGCACGAGGCGCCGGTGAGCACGGCGGCCGCCTGCACCGCGGCACCGCGGGCCACCGGCTCCCCCACCGAGGTGGTCGCCACCGGGCGACCGGTGAGGTCGGCGACGGCGTGCCGGATCGCCGCGCTGTGGGCGCCTCCGCCGACGAGCGTGATCGGCCCGCTGGTCGCCGGCAGGTGATCGGCACCGGCCAGGAGGTTGCAGACCACCCCCTCGACGGCGGCCCGGGCCAGCTGGGCCTGCGAGACGTCGGCTCGGATCCCCGACAGCACGCCGACCGCCTCGGGACGGTTGGGGGTGCGCTCGCCGTCGAGGTGGGGGATCAGCACCAGGCCGCCGGCACCCGCCGGCGCCTCCAGGGCCAGCGCGTCCAGGCCCTCGTGATCGACCCCCAGCAGCCGGGCCACCGCATCGGTCACCTTCATCGCGTTCAGCGTGCACACCAGCGGGAGGAACGCCCCGGTGGCGTCGGCGAAGCCGGAGACCGCGCCGGAGGGGTCGTGCGTGGGACGGTCGCTCACGCAGAACGCCGTGCCGCTCGTGCCGAAGCTGAGCGCCAGGTCGCCCACCGAGAGGCCCAGTCCGAGCGCGGCGGCCATGTTGTCGCCGGTTCCGGGGCCGACCGCGATGTCCGCCCACTCGCCGACCGCCTCGCTGGGCCCGGCCACTTCGGGCAACAGGTCGTCCCAGGCCACGTCGGGGTCGACCAGCGCCAGCAGGTCGGGTCGGTAGGCCTCCTCCGCGGGCGACCACCAGCCGGTGCCCGAGGCGTCACCCCGGTCGGTGGTCGGACGCCCGGTGAGCCGCATCGTCAACCAGTCGTGAGGCAGCTGCACGCGGGCGACCCGCCGGAACGTCTCCGGCTCGCAACGACGCAGCCAGGCCAGCTTGGTGATCGTCAGGGCGGCCACCGGCACGCTGCCGCAGGCCCTGGCCCATGCCTCCGGGCCGAGCCGATCCACCAACGCCGCCGCGTCCGGGGCCGATTCGGTGTCGTTCCACAGCTTGGCCGGACGGAGCACGTCGCCGGCGGCGTCGG
>JAWKIE010000061.1:0-3874 GCA_041394485.1 Microthrixaceae bacterium | reverse complement strand
TCCCACCTACCGAACGGTATGGCGCCAGCTCCCGAGCACCACGCGTGCAACCGTCTGTACCTGTCAAAACGAAAGAGATCGCGATACGAGCGGTTGAGCAGGCGGTGAAGCTCGAAACGGTCAAGGCGCAGCACATGACGAATGGAGTGTGGAAGCGCTCGATCACCCTCACAAGAGGTAGGGCGGCTGGTTCGACAGGTTGTGCGCGACCGCCGGACAGGACGTCCCGCAACAGCATCAGCCGAACGATCACCTTCGCGCTCGACGCGCCCACCGCGGCGAGCCCGTCACGCGAGACCGCTCGCACCGCTGATCCCGGCCGGGTGCCCGGGGTGCGGCAAGCGCTGCGAACAAACGGGCGGCACCCCGCACTGCGCCTCCGGCCCGATGTCCCAACCGCGATCAACGCCGTAGCGTGGTGCGATGCGGGTTGGATCGGCGGCATGGTGGTTGGCGGTCGCTGCGGCGCTTGGGCTGGGCTGCGCCCCCGTCCACAGCCCCCAGCCCGACGCGACCGGCTCGACGCCGGCCCCGGTGACCAGCACGCGCTCATCGACCTCGCAGAGCACCGCCCGCCCCTCAGACTCGGCCACCACACGAACAACGACGCCACCGCAGGCCATCGCCGTGGCCGGCGTCCTCGTCGAGGCCGACGACGCCTTGTTGCGAGTGCGCGCCGAAGCCCGCACCGATCTGCCCTGCACGGTGGGCTTCACCTACCGGCTGTCAGTGCTCGAATCTGCCGACGAGGTCCGTCTCGCCGTGCTCGGCGATCCCGCTCCCATCACAGCCCCGCCCGGCGTCGGCGTCGGGTGCACCGGGTTCACCGGCCCGGCCAGCGTGCTCGAGGTCCGCCTGTCCGCACCGCTCGACGGCCGCCGACTCGTCGATGAGCACTCCGGGGAGCTACGGCCGGTCCGCCGCGACCAGACCATGGAGCCCTCGCCGCTACCCGCGGGCTGGGTGGCGCTCGACGAACAGTTCACCAGCACCGCCGAGCAGGCCACGTGGCATCGGCGTTTCCAACCCGACCCGCTCCCCGTGATGGTCTACGGCCTCGACGTGACCATGTCCTGGGGTGCGGACTGCCAGAACGTGCTCGACCCCTGGATCCACGACCGCCAGATCATCCCGGTCGAGATCCGAGGCCTGCCCGCGCAACGCACCGAGAACACCAACACACCAATGCTGTTCTGGCAGGAAGGCGACAGCTGCCTGCACCTCATCGGCAACGGATCCTGCAACACCAACCAATGCCTCGCCATCGACCAAGACCAACTCGTCGCGCTCGCCGAATCGCTCCATCCCCCCGCATGACCGCCCAGTTTCCGAGCGCCTGCGGGCTGATCGGCCCGACGGGGGCACGACACCGTCGACCCAACCGTCTCGTACTGTGGCCCGCATGCGGCACTGCCCTGCCTGCGGGGGTCCACTCACCGGCAACGAACGGTTCTGCCCGGCCTGCGGCACCGAGATCGGCCTCGTCACCCTCGACCCGCTCGGCACCCGCACCCCGACCAGCGACAGCGCGCTCGTCGCCAGCCCGCCCCGACGCGGCCTACGACAAGGACTCATCCTCGCCGGCGTCGCCCTCGCCGGCATCATCGGCTGGCAACTCACCCAGCGCGACCCAGGGTCAGACACCTCGGCACCGACCTCCACGGTGACCCGACCCACCACCACGACCACAACCAGCGCCCGGGCCGATGCCACCACCACGCCCCCCACCCAGCCAACCCCACCGGCGCGGGTCGAGCTCCCCGCCGGTCTCACCGGCCACCTCATCGCCGCCACCCGAGACGAGCTCATCGACATCAACCTCGCCACCGGCAACGTCGCCACCACCCCATTGCAGGACCGACTGTCGATCGACCGGGTCGTCGCTCTCGACAACACCATCATCGGTCTCGGTTCCGACGGCGCCTTCGCCATCTCCCCGGACGACGGCTCGACGCGAGCCATCATCGATGGCGCCTACGTCAGCTACCTGGGCGACGACGGGAACACGCTGCTCGTGGCCACCGACGCCCCCGACCGCCAGCAAGCGCTCAGACTCATCCGCGACGACGGCCGGCTGATCGACGTGCACCCCGACGCCGTCGATCGGATGCTGGGCGGCCCCTCACCGATCCACGACGGCCAGGTCGTTATCACCGCGGGCCAAGGCGTGGGACTCATGGATCCCACCACCGGCACGGGCCGCCTGATCGGCGAGGGCGCCCTCATCGCCGCCAACCGCGACGTGCTCATCCGTGTCGTCTGCCAACCCGACCTTCACTGCAACTGGATCATCGGCGACTATGACGGCAACCAGCACCACACGATCGATGCACCAACAGACATCGTGACCGGGTTCGGCCTCGCCAGCATCTCGACCGACGGAACCGCCCTGGTCGGCTTGGCCTTCGGACCCGGTCAACCCGTCCTGCACGCCATGGACCTCGCCACCGGCGCCATCCGACCCGTCGATAACCCACCCCACATCAACGCCATCTTCGAACGACAATTCGCCATCACCCACGACGGACACTGGCTCATCATCCGCAACGCCGGCGGAGACATCGAGCTCCTCTCACTCACCGACCCCACCAGCCACACGCTCGACCTCAACCTGCCCGGCTCGATCCAAGCCCTCACCGTCACCGGTTGACGATCCGAGGAGACCCGGGCAAGAGCCGCAGACGCAAGAGCTCAGCGACAGTGCGGTTCTGGACCCGCCGGCAAGGCACCGGTCAGAGCCATGACCACACGCCACGGTACGGTGGACACCGTCATCGTCAACCCCGGCGACGACGTGCTCGAGCCCTGTCCGGGCATCGCAGCCGTTGGCTGGGTGGGGGCCTGAACGGGGCGAACGCCTGGATCAAGCCGGCCGTGCCGATCAGTCCGGCAGCCGAGCGGCATCGCCGGAGGGACGGCCGAGCTCGTCGATGGCCCACACCGGCACCAGCACCCGACGGCCCAGCCGCACGCACGGCAAGCCGTCCGACGCGCCGTCGAGATGGGCACGGCACAACGCGTACGCCAAGGTACGGCCGATCCCGATGCGACGACCTGCCTCCTCCACTGACACGAACCGTGCTTCGCTCACCAGCGCCTCCCTGCTCCGCTCATCCACGCAAAGGCGGCGCCCGCACACCAAACGCGACAGCTCGTCACCCATGCGAGCACCGCCCATCAGCACGAGGGACCCGCCGACGAGCCGCATCGGACAGCACGGCACCGGACGGCAACTCGGCGTAGCCGAGGCGGCAGGCGTCGGAGCGTGGCGCGGGACGCTCGTCTCGTAGACGTTCCCGGGTTACAGGCTGTCTGCTGTCAATCCGTTGGCCACCCAGGCTGGGTCCCGATTGCGTGGCAACAGGAAGCGAGCGTGACGACGTCCGTGCGGTTCAACAACTTGTCGGCCCTCGTCGGGATGGATCGGCACTTCGGTTCGCTCTCCGTGGAACGGGGCCGTCTCACCTTCAGCCCTGGAGGCCTCTTCAAGTTCATGGGTCCCCCCGGCGATCCCATGGGACCGATCGTCCACACCGAGCGCGTCGTGCGAGTTGCTCGCGCCCGGTTCGCGCTGCCGAACATGAACAGCGCCATCCGGCTGGTGGGCACCGCGCAGTTCGGCGCGAGCGTGACCGCGGAGGTGTACCTACCGGCGTGGACCCGGCCAGGCCTATGCCGGGCGCTCAGCGATGCCGGCTTCGAGATCGACCTGCGTGTCGGCCGGTTCCGAGTGGCGCCGGCCTTGCGTCAGGTCTGACCGGATAAGGCGACGGTGGTGCGCCGGCTCCATTACCGACCGGGGCGGGCAGCGATGCGGTTGGCGATCTGCCGCAGCGAGTCGGGCAGGGTGTGGGCGTAGACCTTCATCAACATC
>JAWKIE010000060.1:0-4442 GCA_041394485.1 Microthrixaceae bacterium | reverse complement strand
GTGGCTCGGCGGTGGCGGTCAAGGTGTCCAACGCCACCCAGGCCGACCCGCAGACCGGCCTCAACCGGGCCGACCTCATCTACGAGGAGCCGTCCCACGACATCGGCAGCGTCAGCCGGTTCCTGGCGGTGTTCCACTCGAGAAACGTCGACAAGGTGGGTGCGGTTCGTTCCGCCCGCACCTCCGACCCGCCGTTGCTGTTGCCGCTGGGCAGGCCGGTCCTGGCCTACGCCGGCGCCAACCCCAAGACCCAGTGGATCGTCGACGTCCGCCAGGGCCAGGGATGGTTTCAGCAGGCCCGGGAGAACCACTCCGGTGCCTCGGCATTCATCCGGCAGAACTCCACCGAGCACGGCCTCTTCGTCAGCCGCAACCGGCTGCAGGACGAGTTCGGGGCGGTCACCTCACCGCCGAAGCAGCAGTTCTCGTTCCTGAAGGAGGGCCAGACCAATGCAGGGTCCCAACCGGCGTCTCGGGTGGACCTTCAGGTGGCCGGCACCAAGTCGGGGTTCATCTGGGACGACAACTCCCGGATGTGGCTGCGCTTCCAGTACGGCCGCCCCCACGTCAACAACGAGAACGGCGCCCAGATCGGCCGCAGCTCGGTGATCGTGCTGACCACCCGATACCAGGGGTCCTTCGCCGACTATCGCAGCCTCGAGGCGGTCACCTTTCCGATGGCCGGCGAGAGCTCTGCCAGCGGTCAGGCCTGGGTGCTCACCGGCAACACGGTCACCCAGGGCACGTGGCGGCGCAACTCCGACGGCTCGCTCTTTGACCTGAAGGACACCAACGGCAACCCGATCGGGCTGCAGCCGGGTCCGGTGTACGTGGGCCTGGTCAGTGCCCCTCCCACGATCACCTGAGCGTGCGCGGGGTGTTGGGTTCGATCGGTCGGCGAGTCCAGGCTGCGGTGGCGGCGCTGGGCACCAGGCGTCTGGCGCTGATCGCGCCGGTGCTCGTTGTGGCGTTCGTCGGCGCCGCAGTGGCGATGGGCGGGGACGACTCCACCGTGCAGACCACCGAGGAGGACACCGTCGACCACCCGCGCCTGGTATCGACCTCCAAGGGTGTCTCGACGTCCTCGAAGCCGACGACCACCACGGCGCCGGTCGAACCCGACGTGGTGCAGCCTCCGACCGCCGGGGTGCCGTTGGAGGAGGTGCCCGACAGCGACTCGGCGTTCGGTTCGCCGGGCGACGGCGTTGCGGCCCAACCGCCCGAACCGTGGCCGCAAGGGTGCTGCGCACCGCTGACCAACCTGGGCTTCGACTCCCCCTACGGTCCCAACGGGCCCGCGATGGCGGTCAAGGTGTCCAACGCTCCGCAGGCCGATCCGCACACCGGCCTGAACCGGGCCGACCTCATCTACGAGTTGCGGGTGATCGGCGTCAGCCGGTTCATCGCCGTGTACCACTCCCGCGACGTCGACGTCCTCGGCCCGATCCGCTCGGCGCGCACCTCCGACCCGCCCATCCTGGCGGCGCTCGGCACGCCGATCGTTGCCTACTCCGGTGGCAACCCCCGAGTGTACGAGGTCTTCGACCAGCGCCAGGCCGACGGCTTCCTGATGAACGCCCGCTACAACATCAACTCGGGCTGGTTCTTCCGCACCACCGACCGGGTGCTGCCGCACAACTTCTACGGCCACCGCAACGCCATCGTCGAAGCGCTGGGCTCCCGGGCGACCCCGCCCACCCCGCAGTTCACGTTCCTCGCCGACGGGACGCGGAACGCCTCGTCGACGCCCGCGTCGCGCATCGACGTCGTCGTCTCGGGCACCAAGTCGTCGTGGACCTGGGACGACGCCTCGCAGATGTGGCTGCGGTCCCAGTACGGCCGGCCGCACGTCAACAGGGAGAACGGCGCCCAGATCGGTCGCACCTCGGTGATCGTGCTGGGCACGCAGTACCGCCCGTCGACCGCCGATGCCCGCAGCCCGGAGGCGATCACGGTGAGCGGTGGCCCGGCCTGGGTGCTCACCGGCAACACGCTCACCACCGGCACCTGGCACCGCGAGAGCGAGCGGGACACCTTCGAGCTGCGCGATGCGTCGGACAACCCGATCGGCCTGCTCAGCGGGCCGGTGTACGTGGCGCTGACCGACGTTGCCCCGGCGGTCGGGTGAGCGCGGCGGGTCGGCAGGCCGGGTGGGCCGCACGATGAGCCGGCTGCGACACGCCCTGGCGGCGCTCCGCGGGATGCCCCGTCGCCGGGTTGCGCTGTTGGCGCCGGTGGGGTTGGTGTTGATCGTCGCCGTCATCGTGCTTGGCCGGGGCGACGGGTCGACCGTCACCACCGACGAGGAGGATCGACCCGATCGGAGCCGTCAGGTCTCCACGTCGAAGAACGTGCCGGGCACCGAAACGACCGCCGAGACGACCGCGGCACCGACCACGGCCGCTCCGACCACGACCGCCCCTCCCACCACGCTGGCGGTCGAGGCGGTGCCGGTCGCCGATGAGGCGAGCGGTCAGGCCGGCCCCCAGCTGTTGCCGGTGCTGCCGCCCGAGCCGTGGCCACAGGGTTGTTGCGCCCCGCTGACCAACCTGGGATTCGACTCGCCGGAGGGGGAGCCCGGCCCGGCGGTTGCGGTCAAGGTGTCCAACGCCCCCGAGGCCGACCCGCACACCAACCTGCACCGGGCCGACCTGATCTACGAGCTGCGCGCCGAGGACGTCAGCCGGTTCATCGCGGTGTACCACTCACGCGCCGCCGACGTCATCGGCCCGATCCGGTCCGCACGCACCGCCGACCCGCTCATCGTCAAGAGCCTCGGGCGTCCCATGCTGGTGTTCTCGGGGGGTAACGACTACGTGATGAACATGATGCAGGCACGCGAGGACGACGGCACGCTGGTGCAGATGACCAGCGGCCGGGCGCCGGGCCAGTTCTTTCGAACCGACGATCGCGTGCTGCCCCACAACTTCTACGGGCACCGGCCGGGTTGGATCGCCGCCCGTGGGGCCGAGACGGCCTCGCCCGCCCGGCAGACCGACTTCGGAGGGGGCGACGGCGTCAACACGGTCACCGGGCAGCCGGTGAAGGTGTCGGTCAGCATCGGACAGTCCGATTCGTGGTGGCAGTGGGACGACACCTCGCAGATGTGGCTGCGCTTTCAGCACGGGCGACCGCACGTCGACAAGGAGACCGGCTACCAGATCGGTCGCACCTCGGTGGTGATCCTCGGCACGGGGTATCCGCCATCGCCGGCCGACCGTCGGTCACCGGAGGCGGACTCCGACGGTTCCGGCGCGGCCTGGGTGCTCACCGGGCGCGACTCCATCCACGGTCCATGGACCCGATCGAGCCCCTCCGACACGTGGCATCTCACCGACGACCGGGGGAGAACGATCACCCTCAACTCCGGCCCGGTGTACATCGGCCTCACCGACGTCCCGCCCCGGATCGAGTAGTCGCCGAGGCCGCCCGGTCGGCGTCAGGCCGACGGTCCTCCGTCCACCCGGGAACGGCTCGACCGGCGGGGCCTGGTGCACACCGTGGGATGGTCGGCGGCGGCCAACAGCTCGGTGTCCCCGGCCGAGTCGCCGTAGGCCCACAGCTCCACGCCGGGTCGCTCCAGTCCCACCCCGGCCAGCCACCGGTCGAGGCGCACCACCTTCTCCGGCCCGCGGCAGTTGGGGCCGGTCATCTCCCCGGTGAGGATGCCGTCCCTTGCCACCAGCTCCACCGCCTCCACCCCGTCCAGGCCCAGCTCGGCCGCCAACGGCCGCAGGTACACGCCCAGCGAGGCCGACACGAGGACGATGCGGTGGTCACGGGCGCGGTGCCAGGCGATCCGCTCCAACCCGTCGGGCCGCAGCCGGGGCAGCAGGCGCTCGGCGTATCGGCGGCCCGCCGCCTCCACCTCGTCGGCCGGCCGCCCCGCCATCACCCGGCGGAGCACGATCGTCTTGGCCGCGTCGCGGTTGCGGCCGCCCAGCCGGGCGAGATCCACCCCGGTGCCGCCGAGCACCGAGGCGACCGCCCGTCGGCCCGAAAGCCTCACCAGGAACGGCACCAACATGTCCCGCGCGGTGAGCGTGCCGTCGAAATCGAAGGCCGCCACGCCGGGTCGGTCGCTCACGACTGCTCGGTCACCTCGGCCAGTCGTTCCAGGGTGGCGGTCATGTTCTTGGTGTGCTTCTCCGGCCACTTCATCAGGGTGATGTAGGGCTTGACCGGCACCTTCGACCAGTCGAAGGTCTCGGTCACCACGGTGCCGTCGTCGGTGGGCTCCAGCTCGTAGCGCCAGATGTGGCGACCGAAGTGGCGCCAGGCGATGCGGCGGCCCTCCTCGAACTCCACGACGGTGTTCTTGATCCGGTAGGGAACCCCCATCTTCATGTCCATGGCGAACTTGGCGCCGCGGCTCAACCGCTCGCCGGCGTCGCCGCGGCTGGCCTTGACCGTGCCGGATCCGTCGATCTCCTGGTGGCGGT
>JAWKIE010000059.1:0-5574 GCA_041394485.1 Microthrixaceae bacterium | reverse complement strand
GATGTACCCCTCGGCGACGAGCACTTCGATCGCCTGTTTGACCGCCTCACCCTTCCCCTTGATGTGCTCTCGGATGGTCCTGGTGGAGCACTCGGGGTAGTCCTCGACGAACCGCGAGACCCGCTCCATGAGGTGTGTCGGTCGGAACACTTCGCCACGCTCCGTGGCCAGCTGCGCCTCGGAGACAGTCAGGCTGATGTTGACCTGCTCGCCCTCGCCGGGCTCGATGTGGACCTCGGCAGCGGTGGTGCCCTTGGCCCGGTTGCCGAGGCGATCCTTGGCCACGATGAGGCGGAGCTTGCCGGGTTTGCCCCGTGCGGGCTCCACGACGGTTTCGAGCCGGTAGGCGGCACCGGTGACGGCTGCGAGCTTCCGTTGGGAGCCGATGGCGAAGCCGCTGGGGGCCTCTTTGTCCTTCGGCACGTGATCGAGCAGGAGAACGGCCGTACGGGCCTCTGAGCGGGTCAGGAGCTTCACGCGGGCCATCCAGGCCGCTACGGGGCCGTCGGCGTTTGGGTCGATGCCTGCGGCGCCCATGGCCTCACCGGCGGAGTCGAGGACGACCAGGGCGGCCTTACCGAGGTGCACGAGGATCCGGTCGAGGTCGGCCGGGAGTGCCGTGGCGACGCTGAAGTAGATGAACCGGGCCATCTGGTCGGGGGTGACGCCGAGGGCGAGCAGGCGGGCAACGGTGCCGTCTGCGGAGTCCTCCCAGTCGATCAGCCCGACGATCTCGCCGGCCTTGAGTTGTTCGGCGAGTGCGTGCAGCGCCACCCATGTCTTGCCGCCGCCGGGGGTGCCGAAGAGCGACCCGATCCTGGCCCGGTAGATGAGCGGCAGGTGACCCTCGACGGCGAGAATCGTGGGGACCTCCCGTTCCCGCTCCCCTGCCTCTATCTCACGGGCGATCGACACGAGGTCGATCGGCGACCAATCGTCGTCTCCGTCGTCGAGCTGGAGCGGCGGCAGATCGATCACCGGCGCCTCGCCCTCGGGAAACGTGCCGATCATGTCGGCGATCACCTGCCCTTCGTCCTCCCGGTGCCCTTGCGAGGCGAGCCAGGCGGCGGCGGCTGAGTGGTCGCCTGAGTGGCGGGTGGCGGCGAGGTAGCCGATCTTGGTGTAGGTCTCGCCCTCGCTGAGCCCCATGCCCTCGAGCGACGAAGTAAACACCTTCAGCACGTCGGAGCCCTTGTGGCCGACGCTGGCCGAGACGCCTTCGCGCATCTCCTTGCCGGGGCGCACCCACATCTCGGTGCCGCCGGGGTCGGTGTAGGCGAACTGCCATCCGTCGGGCTTGAGGATGTCCGCCCAGGACGTCGTGGCCGCCCAGATGTCGCCGGGGCGGTGTCCTGCGTCGACCGGCGGCGTGGTGGGCCGCTCGGGCGCCTCGGAGCGCTCAGGCGCCCTCACAAGCTCCAGGAGCCATGCAGGGGCCTGGGCGAGGGCGTCGGGGCTTGAGTGCTCCTGGGTATACGCCTGGCCGCTCTCGGGGTGCATCGAGGGCGGGGCGACGACCTGGCCGCCTTCGCCCCGCACGTCGATGCCTCGGGGGAGCTGGTTGGCGTTGGTGATGGTCTGCCCGTCGGGAACGGCGTAGTACTGGTGGATGCCACCAGAGCCGGTGGTCACCGAGTAGGTCGCCGGGAGTCGCCCGTGCTCCTCTTCGAGGGTCGCCAGGGCCTCCCAGTCGTCGACGTCGAGCACCCACACGCCGGAGGCGGCCCCGGTGGCGATGCCGACGCCGTGGTCCCGGTAGAGGTGGGTGAACCAGTTGGCGATCGTCTCGGCGTCGGTGGTGGCGGCCTCCTGCCACGCCTTGATCGGTGGGTGCTTGGTTCCCGGCTTGATCGGGAGCACCCGCCACCCACGGGCGGCGTACGCGAGGGCGGCCGTGAGCGCTGGGTCGTGATCGGGCACGGCGCTCATCGCTCGATGATCTGGGCGAGTTCGTCGAAGGTCGCCGAGAAGGCGTCGGCGAGGTCGGCGAGGTCGAGGAGGATTCGGTGGGCCAGGTGCCTGAGCATGGTGCCCCCACTCCGTCGTGGGCGGGCGCCTGGCCGGTGCCAGGGGTGGGGGCGGTGCCGGGGTGCGTCGGTGGCGCTACAGCAGCGGACCGGACGGAGCGGGGGCCGGTGCGGCCTGCTGGGGCGCCTGCGTGTCGCCGAGCATCGACTCGGCACCCGCGACGGGCGAAGGCGCCGAGTACTCGGCGAAGTACAGCTTGGGCGGGTTGAGGTGCGGCTTCGGCGGGTCGCCCAAGCCGGTGCACTTCACCGCCAGGTCGCCGCCCTCGGTCAGCTTGGCGCCAACCTTCTTGAGCGCAGCCTTCACCGCTTCGAGCAGCTGGCCCTTGCAGTAGAGGTTGCGGTGTCCGTCGTCGGTCGGGTCGTCAGGGTCGCGCTCGTCGGTCGCCAGGGTGATGACGAGCTGCATCCGCGGGTTGCCGTCGTCCCAGAACAGCGGCTCCTTCGACTCGAAAGAGGTCTGCTGCCGGGCCTCGGCCGAGACGACCTTGCCCTTGACGACGGTCCCCACGTCGAACTTGGCGGACTTGCCGCCACCTTCGAGGAGGTCGAGTGCTGCTGAATCAATCATGGTGTGTGTTGTCCTTTGCACCTGGGTGCCTTGGTTGGTGATGGGTGCCGCTACGCAGCGGCGACGGCGGGGCTTCCTGCCCCGTCGAACGTGGGGACCTTCGAGCCGGACGTGACCGCCCGTGCAAGGTCCGCGAGTTGTTGCGCCTGTCCGATGGTGCATGCACCGAATGCCGTCCCGGTGGTGACGGCGGGCTGGATGTCCTCACCGTGGACGATGGCGAGGAGGTGCCGGACGGTGTCGTCGTCGAGCGGGGCGGCGTGGTAGGCGGCGCGGGTGATCTCGTATTGCCGTTCGCATGGCGGTGAGGTGGCGACCCATTGCCCTTCGGCCCGCCAGTCGTTGAGCTGCTGGTAGGCGTCGGGGGCCATTTCGTCGAGGTGGCGACGGAGCACGTTGAGGGTGGCCTCGTCGACCTGTCCCCCGTTGGGAGGTGCTGTTGGTGGTGCCGGTTCGGGTTTGGGTGCGGCGAGCTTGGCGAGCGTCGCGCCGTCGGCCTCGGCGGGCTCGGGATCGAACGGCGCCTCCACCTTCGCCTCGAGCTGGGTTAGCAGGGCGCCGATGGCGTCGAGTTCGTCGGGGGTGTGTGCGTGGTCGCCGGCAAATCCGGGGACGCCCTGCGGCCACACGGCGCCGATCTTGTCGAGGGCTTCCTGGCGGGTCTGCCCGCGACCCACGACGAGCGACACGAGCGCTTCGAGGCGGGCCTTAGCCTTCGCCCGGTCGCCGTTGTCGACGACCGTAGACACCTCGTCGTGGGTGTGCGTGTCGAGCCTGTGGTGCAGGCCCTTGGCCTTGCGCCACGCCCGCACCTGCATGGCGAGGTCGAGCGCAGCCCAACCGGGCTCCAGGTCGACGAGGCTCAGCGTGCACGACGGCTCGCCCTCGGGTCGTGCGGACAGGTGGATGACCAGGCCCCACCGCTGGTCGACCTTCGGCATCGGCGAGCGCTGCTCGGTCTCGTAGTCGTAGGCGTGCTGCGCGTGGGCGTAGCAGGCGAGCTGCATGGAGATCTCACCGGCGCCGTAGGCCAGCGGGTCCTTGCCCGTCTTCAGGTCGGCGATGAGTGGGCAGTCGAAGCCGGGGACGGTGACGATGCGGTCGGCGGTCCCGGCGTATTCGAGCTCATCGTGGACGAACACCTGCTCGGTGTGCTCGGGGACGACGACGACACCGGCGGCGGCCATCGCCTCCTTGTAGGCGGCGACGTGCGGGGCGAGGTCGGCGGGCACGGTTGCTTCACCGCCGAGGTCGATGATCTCCAGGATCTTGTGCAGTGCGGTGCCAAGGCGGCGCTTCTCGTTCGCGCCGCCGACCTCTTCGGCTGCGGCGATGATCTCCTTGAGCGGCCCCTTGTCGTCGACGGTCAGGTTGGCGGCCTCGGCGATGAGGTCGGGGCGCTTGGCGATGCCGACGGCGACGACCCGCTTGATCCACTCGGTGAGTCCGTGCGTGTCGCTGCACGTCTTCGTGAGCGTGGTGACTCGGGTGTAGCCCTTGCCCTTGCCGCCCTTCGGGTCGGCGACCAGGTAGCGGCCCCATCGGTCGCGCTTGGGCTCGGGTCGCAGTAGGTCGTTGACGCTTGCGGGGATGGTCATTGGTCGTCGTCCTCTTCGTGGTCGGTGTCGATGTCGGGTGTGTCGGGTGGTTCGGCGTACGTGAGTGCGTCGAGCGGTGGGGCGTAGTCGCAGAGCGGCCCGTCCCAGTCCCACCAGCCGCTCACAACGTCTCCCGCCAGGTGGCGGCCCACTGCTCGATGGTCTGGACCATGGCGAAGCGACCACCGGGGAGGCGCACCATGGCGACGCCGTGGGTGGTGCCTGCGTTGGCCTGCTCGGCGGTGCAGTCGGCCATCCCCCTGCGAACGCCGGTGGCGATGTCGCGGTAGTTCTTGACCTCGATGGTCCACCCGTCCAGGCCTTCAATGTCGCCCTCGTCGTCGGTGCGTCCGGCGCCGAGCTTGCGGCGGATCGGCAGGCCGGTGTGCTCGGCGAGGATGGCGGCGGCCTCGCGTTCGGCCTTGTCGCCCTTCTGTTTCGACGGGTGGCTCATGCGGCGTCCTCGGTTGCGGTGTGCCAGTCCGACCAGATTTGGGCGGGGTGCAGGCCGAGTTGGATGGCGGCCTCGTCGGCGGTGCGGGTGGTGATCTTGTTGCGGTGGATGGCGCGGCTCGTGCGCCGGCCCATCGATGCGATGGACAGCCCTCGCGCTTCGACGATCTGACGGAGCGGGTCGGCTGGCCACCAGCGACGCGCCTTAGGGATGGCCGGGTTTCGGTAGGCGGAGAGTTCGGCGAGGCATTCGGGGCAGGCCGGTTCGCCGTTGCGGACGTGGCGGCCGTATCCGGCGGTGGCGGCGGGTTCGGCGTAGGGGCAGCTCATGCGCTGGCCCTGACCCGTTCGGCGGTCGCTATGGCGTTCGCCCGCCTGCACCGTTCGCATGGACGTTCCCCGTTGCGGAGGTGCCGCCGGTAGGCGACCTCGGTGCCGCACCCGTATTGCAGGCTGGTCGGGTTGTGACGGGCGATGCCCATGGTCTTGCGGATGCGTGCCCGGTCACGCCCTGAGGTGCCCGCCCAGAACCCGTGGAGTTCGTACTTGATGGCCCAGGCGCGGCAGTCGTCGAACACGGGGCAGCGTCGGCACGCTTCGACGCACTCGGGCGGGATCGATTCGCCTTGGCCGATGTAGAACAGGCGGGTGTCCATCTGTCGGCAGGCGGCGTCGGCCTGCCATGCGGGCGGCTTCACTGGTTGCTCCTGAGTGCTCGGATGGCGGCGGCCTGCGCGGCTTCGAGCCCGTCGGGGCCGTCGGTGGTGTGGCAGCGGTGGCGGCGGAGGGTGCCGTCGAGGTCGGGGCGCACCCCAACGGCCAGCGGTGTGCCGGTCGTTGGGGTGCGGTCAGGTCCCCTGTCCTTTCTCCTGCTCCAGCGAATCGAGACGAGATTCATGGCAGGCCTGGTGCGGTGAATTCGGCC
>JAWKIE010000058.1:0-5594 GCA_041394485.1 Microthrixaceae bacterium | reverse complement strand
TAGGTGTGAGGTGACGGTGCGGGTGACCTCGCTGAAAGGGCCGGGGGCGGGGGAGTACTACGTGGGCGAGCCGGGCGGCTACTACCTGGCTGCGGGGGAGCCGCCGGGCCGCTGGTTCGGCGACGCTGGCGCCCGTCTCGGTCTCGCCGTGTCGTTTGATGACGCGCAGTTCGTTGCCGTACTGGCTGGTATCGACCCGTCCACCGGTGTCGAGATGGGACGGGCATTCGGTGAGCGGTCGGTGCGGGGGTACGACGTGACGTTCTCGGCGCCGAAGAGCATCTCGTTGCTCGCCGCTCTCGGCGACCCCACCGTCCGGGCAGAGGTCCACGCCGCCCACGACGCCGCCGTCGACGCCGTGCTCGGCTACGTGCAGCGTCATGCGATGACCCGGTATCGGGTGGACGGTGAGGTCATGTCGGTTGACGCGGAGGGGATCGTGGCCGGGGTGTTTCGTCAGCATGTGTCGCGGGAGTTGGACCCGCAGCTGCACACCCACGCCGTGATCGCCAACCGCGTCCTGTCGCCGGACGGGAGGTGGTTGGCGTTGGACGCCCGCCCGCTGATGAAGGACCAGACGGTGCTGTCGGCGTTGTACCACGCCGGCCTCCGCGCTGAGCTCACCGGGCGGTTGGGAGTGGGGTGGCGGGAGGTGGACAACGGCATCGCCGAGCTGGCCGGGGTGGACCGGGAGGTGCTCGAGGTGTTCTCCCAGCGGGCTTCGCAGGTCACCTCCCGGCTGGCGGTGAAGCTCGCCCGGTTCCGCGAGACGATGGGCCGTGAGCCGACCGGTCGGGAGCGGTGGCGGCTCGAACGCGAAGCCGCGGTCGATTCCCGCCGTTCGAAACCCGCCGCGATCGATGCCGCTGCGTTGCAGCAACGTTGGCAGGACCAGCTCAGCGAGCTTGGCTTCGACCGGCAGACGCTGGCCGCTTCTACGATCGGCCGGGTCCTCAAGCCGTCCATGGCCCTCGATGTCGATCCGTGGGGTGGGCCGGCGGAGCATGCGTTGAGTGTGTTGACCGAGTCGCGGTCGACGTGGCGTCGTCCGGAAGTCTTGCGGGAGCTGGCCCGGGCGACCCCGACCGACACGGCGCTTCCCGCCGGCGAGCTGATCGCTGGGCTGGAAGCAGCGGTGGGGCCGTTCGAGCGCGAGTGGCTGGTGGAACTGGCCCGGCCGTTGCCCGAGGGGGTGGCGGTGCGGGCGAGTGATGGGCGGCCGGCGTGGGAGTCCCCGCTGGAGCGCCGCTACAGCACCAGCTACATCCTCGAAGAAGAAGCGAACTTGGCCGAGTGGGCTCACCGCCGCTGGGCCCAACCCGGCCGAGCCGGGGTGGTTGACACGGCCGGACTTGATCACGCGCAGGTGGCCGCGGCTCGGGCGGTGGCGGGTGATGCCGGTTTGGTGGTGGTGGTCGGCCCGGCCGGGGCAGGTAAGACCACCGCCTTGCGCCCCGGTTTCGACAGCCTCTCCTGGCAGGGCCGCCCGGTGTTCGCGGTGGCGCCCACGGCGACGGCGGCGGCGGTGCTGGCGGAGGAGACGGGGGTGGCGGCGGACACCATCGACAAGCTCCTCGTCGAGCACCACCGCCCCGGCGGCCCCACCACCCGCTACCAGCTCCCTGCGGGCGGCACCCTGCTCGTCGACGAGGCGGCCATGGTCGCCACGCCCACCCTGGCCGAACTGGCCCGTCTCGCTGACCGGCAGTGCTGGCGGATGGTGCTGGTCGGCGACCCGTTGCAGTACCTGCCGATGGGTCGGGCGGGGATGTTCGACTGGCTCGTCGAACACGGCCCCACCATCGAACTCGACCGCATCCACCGCTTCACCGAACCATGGGAACGCGACGCCTCCCTCGCTCTACGCACCGGCCAGGTCGACGCCCTCGGCGTCTACGAGCGGCATGGCCGGTTGCACGAGAGCGAGCCGGGCGAGGTCGACTTCGACGTGATCGACCACTGGGCGCAACTCCCGCGCCGACGGCCATACCGTGGCCGTCCTGGCCGCCAACAACGACACCGTCCATCGCCTCAACCACCTCGCCCAGCAACACCGCATCGACATCGGAGAGCTCGACCCGCACGGTCCAGCCGTGCGCACCGAGGCCGGCTACCGCCTGCTGGTCGGTGATGAGATCGCCACCCGCCGCAACGACCGGCAACTGCGCACCGACACCGGCGAGATGGTCCGCAACCGCGACCACTGGCGGATCGACCACATCGAGCACGACGGCGCAATCGTCGCCTCCGGCCGCTCCGGCACCGTCCACCTCCCCGCCAACTACGTATCCGAGCAGGTCGAGCTGGCCTACGCCCAGACCGGCCACGCCGCCCAAGGACGGACCGTTGACCACGCCCTCCTGGTGGTGGACGGCACCATCGACAACCGCGGGGTGTATGTCCCGCTCACGCGGGGCCGGCACGCCAACCACGCTTACGTCGCCCTCGAACCCGACGACCCCCGCACCGCCCGAGACGTGCTGGCCGAGGCGATCAACCGGGACTGGGCCGACGTCCCCGCCACCGCCTACCGCCAGCAACTCGAACAGACGACACCGCCAGGAAGAATCCCGGCGGCGGTCCCACGGCGGCCGCTCGACCCCGCCGATCTGCGGCTGCTGGCCGGGGAGGTCGCCCGCATCGAAGCGTTGGCGGTGCCGTTCTCACAGCGAGAACTGCGGCGCGATCTCAACCACGCCGCCAATCAACGAGCCCAGCACCAGCAGGCCATGGCCGCCCTCGCCGAGGCGAAGGCAAGGCGGGACCGCATCGGCGAGCGACTCGCCGGGCTTTCGCCGTGGAACCCCTTCCACACCCAGGAACGGCGCCAGCTTGAGACGGATAACCGAACGGCCAACCGGGCCGTGGCCCGCCACCGCCACACCCTCGACCACCCCGCCGGCCGGGTCGCCGACGCCGACGCAAGCGTCGCAAAGCGGCAGGCGTTGCTCGACCGCCACCAGCCCAACCACGACCGCCTCCCCGACCTCTACGCCGAGCTCGACCGAGATCTCGACGCCCGCATCGAACGAGCCGGCATCGACCCGCCGCCCCGCTGGGCGATCAACACCCTCGGCCACCGCCCCGACCAACCCGAACTCGCCGCCCTCTGGGACCACACCGTCGGCCGAGTCGAACAACACCGGACGATCCACTCGATCACCAGCGACGATCACGCGATCGGCCCCCGACCGCGGCGAAGCGATCCGAGCTACCCCGTCTGGGCGTCGATCGCCGCCGATCTGCGCGGGTTCGGCGGTCGACTCGGCATCGAGTCCGAGCTCGAACGGCGCGCACGGAACCTTCCTCGTGAGGTTGAGCCAGATCGGGCGCTCGACCACGGCATCAGCCTGTGACCTTCACGGGCGGCTGCCGGCTCGACTGCATGAACAGCGCCTTCTGGAGCAAACGTCGTTCTCGGGCTGCCGGTCACCAACGGAGCATGGGTCTGGACGTCGTTCGACTCCTGCCCGTCTGCGTCGACCCGCCATCCTCCTCGTCCCCACTGCGCTTGATCGCAGAGAGCCGGCTAAGGGCTCGGCGCACTGGCCAGATATTGGCCGATGGGTGTCGGCGTCAGTCGTAGGGCCCAGAAGCCAGCAACGAGAGCCAGGACAGCGAGCGCGTTCACCCTTTCTCGTATCAGAGCTCCAGGAGCGTTGCCCGTTGCCAGCCCGAAGGACAGGGATGCTGCCAAGACGAGCATCACCGTGACGGCCAGCACGTTGTAGTTGACCGCGTCTGCGATGTCTCCCCTCGCCAGCGCGGCGATGGCGCGCGTTGATCCGCATCCAGGGCAGTCGTGACCGGTGAGTGTCCGGAAGGGGCACAGCACTGCCCCGACGTCGGCGCCGTGGAGGCCCACGCCGGCGAGCGTCATGCTGCCAGCGGCCAGTGCGAACGCGCTGGCGGTTCGTCCGCTGCGAGCTTTCATGTGGTCACGTTGTGGTCGCGGTTGCTGCGGCAACTTGAGCGATGACCACGATCACCGAAGCGAGGAGGCCGAGCACGGCCGCAATGATCGTCCACTTCTTGGCTGCCTCGCTCTTGCGTCGAGCTTCAGCCACGTCGCCGCGGTTCCACGCAGAGTCAACGCCGGCGGCATTGACGATGGCTGGGATCCCGAAGGGCCAGCAACACAGGATCGTGGCGAGGATCGACCAGACGAGGTAGTTGTCCGGCTTGGGCCCGGCCGGTGGTGCATACGGGGTTGGGCCATAGCCGGGCTGTGGCCAGTCGCCGCCGGTGACTGGGCCGACGCTGGGTGGGCCCCATGGGTTGTTCGGTTGCTCCGCGTTCAACGTCCCCTCCTCTGTGCACGTCACGCCAGGGATCCAGCGTTGCGGCGACTCGACAAGAGTCTTCGCCCTCCGCGCAATGGCGCTCAATCACCAGCCTGGGGGACTGGCTCACGGCACGCTGGTCTCGACGTCGCCGCCCATGGCAGATCCAATGCTGAGCGCTCGATGACGGCGTCAGCCTGCGATGCGGATCGGCTTCCCGCTGCCGGCTCGGCGGTCCACCGGTCCCGCTCCCCGTCGAGCTGAGGGGAGAGCTGCCCTGATCGACAGACGGAACTCGGGGCGTTGCTTCGATCGCATCGCCGCCGCGACCAGCCTCGCCGAGCTGGCTGCGAACGAGATACCTGACCGGTTGGGCGAAGCGATCGGTGGAGCCGATGAACTGGCCGACGACCTCGTCATCGCCTGCCTCCGCTACCAACCCCACAAGCCGGGCGACCCACACGATCAACGAACGCTCGACACCTGCGGTCTCCGGTGATCGGCAGGGCAGCCGTCGTCACCAAGCCACGAACCGGCAGTCAGTGCGGCCGCGCCAGGTAGCGGTCAACGCTGCGCTTGGTGACGCGCAGGGCGTCATAGGGACCGATACGACGCAACTCAAGCTGCCCGCCGAAGCACAGATGCAGGGTCGCCGGCACGCTGAGATCCAGCTTGCTGGCTGCCTCGACCAGCCGGTAGGTGGTGGAGTCAGCCATACCGCTCCAGATGAACAACGCGTGGGCGAGATAATCCAGACGCGGCGGCAAAGATCGTCCCATGGTGAAGCTTCTTCCTGGCGAACAGATCCAACCTAGTGCCAACGGTCCGCAGCCGGGCGCGCGCCGCAGCGTGGAACGCCGTTGCGCCGCCGTGACCGGAGATCTCGTCGGGTCATCTCGGTTGGACGTCAATCCAGATGTCGGCCCGGGTGTCGTCTCGGGTGAGCTGGAGGTGCCAGCAGCCGGGCTGGTCGAATCGGTAGGTGGCGTCCCATTCGTCGCCGGGGCGATCGTAGGTGGAGCCGGCGTGGGGGGTGGGTCCGCTGACTGGTGAGGCGGGTTGTCCGTCGGGGCCGGTGGCGGTGGTCTGAAGGGCGCCGGAGCCGGTCATGCGCCAGACGATCGGGTGGGCCCGAGGCGTTCGCGCTCGGCACCGTTCGGGCCGGAGGGCGACTCGTGCGCGGCGACGCTCTGATCTGAGCGGAGCGCGCTCCCCTGGGCGCGCTCTCCTTCTCTGCAGTGGTGGAAGTTTGTCAGGGTGGGTGCAACATGGCGGGGTGGTCGGGCGTGAGGGGAGTATGGAGGGATCGGC
>JAWKIE010000057.1:0-6008 GCA_041394485.1 Microthrixaceae bacterium | reverse complement strand
CTCGCCGCCCTCCTCGTGGGCCGACGTGACCTTGTAGGTGAAGGGCCACGTCGGCCAGGGATGCTCGTCGGTACGGACGTCGGATGGCCGGCCCATGATCTCGAACTGGTGCACCGAGGCGGCGCCCTGACGGTGGGCGGTGCCCAGGCAGTCGGCCCCGGTGTCGCCGCCGCCGATGATGACGACGTGCTTGCCCTCCGCCGAGATCGGCGAGCGGTCCAGGTCGCCCTGCTGCACCCGGTTGGCGGGCGTCAGGTACTCCATCGCCTGGTGGACCCCCTCCGCCTCCCGTCCCGGGATCGGCAGGTCGCGCCAGGCGGTGGCGCCGCCGGCGAGCACCACCGCGTCGAAGCTGCCGCGCAGGGCGTCGGCGGAGATGTCGACGCCGATGTCGGTGTTGGGCACGAACCGGGTGCCCTCGGCACGCATCTGGGCCAGGCGGCGGTCCAGCACCCGCTTCTCCATCTTGAACTCCGGGATGCCGTAGCGCAGCAGCCCGCCGATGCGGTCGGCCCGCTCGTACACGGTGACCGAGTGGCCCGCCCGGGTGAGCTGCTGGGCGGCGGCCAGCCCGGCCGGACCGGAGCCGACGACGGCGACCGTCCTGCCGGTGAGTCGGCTCGGCGGAACCGGGCGCACCCAACCCTCGACCCAGGCCCGGTCGATGATCTCGACCTCGACCTGTTTGATCGTCACCGGGTCGGCGTTGATGCCCAGCACGCACGCCGCCTCGCACGGGGCGGGGCACAGCCGCCCGGTGAACTCCGGGAAGTTGTTGGTGGCGTGCAGCGCCTCGATCGCCTCCCGCCACCGGTTGCGGTAGATCAGGTCGTTCCAGTCCGGGATCAGGTTGCCCAGCGGGCACCCCTGGTTGCAGAACGGGATGCCGCAGTCCATGCAGCGGCTTGCCTGCGCCTCCAACTCCTCGGGTGCGAAGTCCTCGTAGACCTCACGCCAGTCCTTGAGCCGAACCGGGACGGCCCGCCGCTCGGGAAGGTGACGATCCAGTTCCAAAAATCCTCGTGGGTTACCCATCAGCAGCTCCTAGATCCGTGCGGCGGCCATGACCGCCTCCATCGTGGCGTCCTCGTCCAGGCCGTCGGCCTGCGCCTTGGCCGTGACCTCCAGCACCCGCTGGTAGTCGGTGGGCATCACCTTGGTGAACTCGCCGACGGCGGCCTCCCACCGGCCGAGCAGGTCGGTGCCCACCGCCGAGCCGGTCACCTCGACGTGCGCCTCGATCGCGCCCCGCAGAAACTCGGCGTCGGCCTCGTCGAGGGCCTCCAGTTCCACCATGCCCGGGTTGTGGTCCGCCTCGAGCGCGCCGTGCGGGTTGTGCACGTAGGCGATGCCACCGGACATGCCGGCACCGAAGTTGCGGCCGGTCTCGCCCAGGATCACCGCCCGCCCGCCGGTCATGTACTCGCAGCCGTGATCGCCGACACCCTCGGTGACGACGAGCGCACCGGAGTTGCGCACGCAGCAGCGCTCGCCGACCACCCCACGGACGAAGATCTCACCACCGGTGGCCCCGTAGGCCATGACGTTGCCGGCGATGATGTTGTGCTCCGCCACGAAGTCGGGATGGCACTCCTCCGGCGGGCGCACCACCAGCCGGCCGCCGGAGAGGCCTTTGCCGACGTAGTCGTTGGCGTCGCCGCTGAGCGTCATCGTGACCCCGGCCGGCAGGAAGGCGCCGAAGCTGTTGCCCGCCGAGCCGGTGAAGTCGACGTGCACGGTGTCGTCGGGCAGGCGGCGGCGCCCCACCTTGGTGATCTCGTGGCCGAGCATCGTGCCGACCGTGCGGTTGACGTTTCGGATCGGCAGTTCGAGGCGCACCGGGGTGCCCTCGGCGATCGCCCCTCCGACAGCTGGATCAGCGTGTGGTCGAGCGCCTGGGCCAGGCCGTGATCCTGCTCGCGCGTGTGATGCGCCGCCGTGCCCATGTTGGGTTCCGCCCGGAAGAGGATCGGCGACAGGTCGAGCCCGGAGGCCTTCCAGTGGTCGACCGCCTCCTGGTCCGGATCAGCTCGGCGTGGCCGACCGCCTCCTCGATCGAGGCGAATCCCAGCTCGGCGAGCAGCTCGCGCACCTCTTCGGCGATGAACTCCATGAAGTTGACGACGTGGTCGGCCTGGCCGTTGTAGCGGGCCCGCAGCTCGGGGTTCTGCGTTGCGATGCCCACCGGGCAGGTGTCGAGGTGACACACCCGCATCATCACGCAGCCCGACACCACCAGCGGCGCCGTGGCGAAGCCGAACTCCTCGGCCCCCAGCAGTGCGGCGACCACGACGTCGCGGCCGGTCTTCAGCTGCCCGTCCACCTGGACGACGATGCGATCCCGCAGCCCGTTGATCAGCAGGGTCTGTTGCGTCTCGGCCAGGCCCAGCTCCCACGGGGCGCCGGCGTGCTTGAGCGACGTCAGCGGGCTGGCGCCGGTGCCGCCGTCGTGGCCGGAGATCAGCACGACGTCCGACTTGGCCTTGGCCACCCCGGCCGCCACGGTGCCGACGCCCACCTCGGACACCAGCTTCACGTGGACCCGTGCCGACGGGTTGGCGTTCTTCAGGTCGTGGATCAGCTGGGCCAGATCCTCGATCGAGTAGATGTCGTGGTGGGGCGGCGGGCTGATCAGCCCGACGCCGGGCGTGGAGTGCCGGGTGCCGGCGATCCACGGATACACCTTGTGGCCGGGCAGCTGGCCGCCCTCCCCGGCTTGGCGCCCTGGGCCATCTTGATCTGGATGTCGTCGGCGTTGGTCAGGTAGTGCGAGGTGACGCCGAAGCGGCCTGACGCCACCTGCTTGATCGACGATCGGCGCAGGTCGCCGTTGTCGTCGGGCGTGAAGCGATCGGCGTCCTCGCCGCCCTCACCGGTGTTCGACTTGGCGCCCAGCCGGTTCATGGCGATCGCCAGGGTCTCGTGGGCCTCGGCGGAGATCGAGCCGTAGCTCATCGCCCCGGTGGAGAACCGCTTGACGATCTCGGACACCGGCTCGACGTCCTCGAGCGGAATCGACGGCCGCGCCTCGGTGTCCAGCTCGAAGAGCCCCCGCAGGGTGGCCAGCTGCTGGGACTGGTCGTTCACCAGCGAGGTGTACTCCTTGAAGATGTCGTAGCTCTTGGCACGGGTGGCGTGCTGCAGCTTGAACACCGTCTTCGGGTTGAACAGGTGGTACTCGCCCTCCCGGCGCCACTGGTATTCGCCACCCGCCTCCAGCGGGCGGTGGGCCAGCTCCTCGGGGCGGTCCGGCCAGGCACGGGCGTGGCGCCGGCGAACCGACTCGGCCACCTGGTCCAGGCCGACGCCGCCGAGGCGGCTGACCGTACCGGTGAAGTACTCGTCGACCAGCTCCTGGCCGAGGCCGATCGCCTCGAAGATCTGGGCACCGGTGTAGGACGCCACCGTGGAGATGCCCATCTTGGACATCACCTTGAGGATGCCCTGGCCGGCGGCCTTGACGTAGTTCGCCTGGGCGGCCTCGAAACCGAGGTCGCCCAGCTTGCCCTCGGCGACCAGGTTCTCGATCGTGTCGAAGGCGGTGTAGGGGTTGACCGCGGCCGCCCCGTAGCCGATCAGCGTGGCGAAATGATGCACCTCGCGGCACTCGCCGCTCTCGACGATCAGCCCCACCCGGGTGCGCTGCTTGGTACGCACGAGGTGGTGGTGCACCGCGGAGGTGGCCAGCAGCATCGGGATCGGCGCACGGTCCTCGGTGGAGAACCGGTCGGAGAGGATCACGACGTTGACCCCCTCGTCGACGGCGGCCGAGACCTCGTTCCGCAGCCGGTCGAGGTCGGCGGCGAGTCCCGCCCCGCCCTCGGCGACGCCGAAGTGGGTGTAGAGCACCCGGCTGTGAAAGCCGTGCGGGTGGGTGTCGTCGAGGTCGCGCAGCTTGCGCAGCTGGTCGTTGTGCAGCACCGGATACGGCAGCTCGATCAGCTCGGCGTCCTGCGGCGACAGGTCCAGGATGTTGCCTTCCGGACCAAACACCTTGCCGAGGCTGGTCACTAGCTCCTCGCGGATGGCGTCCAACGGCGGGTTGGTTACCTGGGCGAACAGCTGGGTGAAGTAGTCGTACAGCAGCCTGGCCCGGTTGGAGAGCACGGCGATCGGCGTATCGGTGCCCATCGACCCCAGTGCCTCCTTGCCGTCGCGGGCCATCGGCGCGAGGAGGATGCGGATCTCCTCCTGGGTGTAGCCGAACACCTGCTGGGCGCGCAGCGCCTCCAGCGGCGGCTCGGTGACGTGGGGCTTCGCCGGCAGCGCCTCCAGGTCGATCAGCCCATCGTCCAACCACTGTTGGTAGGGGTGGGCCTCGGCCAGTTGCGCCTTGATCTCGGCGTCCTCGACGATGCGGCCGGCGTCGGTGTCGATCAGGAACATGCGGCCGGGCTGCAGGCGGCCCTTGCGCACGACCGTCGCCGGATCGATGTCGAGCGTGCCCACCTCCGAGGCCATCACCACCAGGCCGTCCTCGGTCACCCAGTAGCGGCTGGGGCGCAGGCCGTTGCGGTCGAGCACCGCCCCCACCAGGGTGCCGTCGGTGAAGGTGATCGAGGCCGGACCGTCCCACGGCTCCATCAGGCACGAGTGGTACTTGTAGAAGGCCCGCAGCTTCGGGTCCATCGAGGTGTGGTTCTCCCAGGCCTCCGGGATCATCATCAGCACGGCATGGGGCAGGCTGTAGCCGCCGAGGTGCAACAGCTCGAGGGCCTCGTCGAAGCGGGCGGTGTCGGAGGCGCCGGGCGTGCAGATGGGGAACAGGCGGTCGAGGTCGCCCTCGATCAGGTTGGTCCGCAGCATCGCCTCGCGGGCACGCATCCAGTTCTGGTTGCCCTGCACGGTGTTGATCTCGCCGTTGTGGGCCACGTACCGGTACGGGTGCGCCAGCGGCCACGAGGGGAACGTGTTGGTGGAGAACCGGCTGTGCACCAGGCCCAGGGCCGACTCACACCGCTCGTCGCGCAGATCGGCGAAGAACGCGCTCAGCTGCGGGGTGGTCAGCATGCCCTTGTACACCATCGTGCGCGACGACAGGCTGGCGAAGTACACGCCGTCGGCGGCCGCCGGGTCGGCGTGTTCGCCCATCTCCTGGGAGAGCTCGTGCTCGATGCGCTTGCGCAGCGGGTAGACCGCCCGATCGAGATCGATGCCGCTGCGCGGTCCGCCCTCCCGGTCGGTCCGGTCGGCCACGATCAACATGCGGAAGTCCGGCATGACGTCGCGGGCCCAGCTGCCGATCATCGAGCTGTCGGTCGGCACGTCGCGCCAGGTGACCGTCCTCAGGCCCTCGTCGACGACGAGGGTCTCGATGTGCTCGGTGGACGCCTGGGCGGCCTCGCCGTCCTGGGGCAGGAAGCCCAGGCCGACGGCGTAGTACCCCTCGGGGGGAAGGTCGTCGCCGACGACCTCCCGCAGCAGGCGGTCGGGCACCTGGATCAGGATGCCGGCGCCGTCGCCGGAGTCGGGCTCGGCTCCGGTGGCCCCGCGGTGCTCCAGGTTCTCCAGGGAGTACAACGCCTGTTGCACCAGCCGGTGCGAGCGACGACCGTGCAGGTCGACCACAAAGCTGACGCCGCAGGCGTCGTGTTCGAATTCAGGGGCATACAGTCCGCTCGATGCGGCCGCGCGTCGGTCCATGGGGAGCCTTCCAGGCGAGAAGCGTGCGTGGGGGTGGCTCGGGACGACGTTGGCCCGGCCCGGACACTTTACCGGTTCTGGCCCCGGCCACCCCAGCCGAATCGTCCACCTCGACCCGCCTCCCATCGATCTCGGCGGGTCCCGTCGCTCGGTAGGCTTGGGAGATGACGACGTTCGGTTTCCGGCGCGGCCACCCCCCGCCCATGACGAGCGGGGGGCGCTCGCAACCGCAACGGGTTCGCGTGGCGCTCGCCGCCGGCTGTCTGGTCGCACTGGGGGCGGGGTTGTCGGCCTGTGGAGGGGCGACGTCCTCCGACGTCACCGCCAAGGGCGCCGCCACCACCGCACCCGCGGAAGGGTCGGAG
>JAWKIE010000056.1:0-6265 GCA_041394485.1 Microthrixaceae bacterium | reverse complement strand
ACCATTCCACCGACGAGACCGCAACCCTTGCCGCCTCGGTTGGCGGCGTCGTGGTGCTGGCGGCCCCCAACATGCCGGAGGGATGGACCGGGAAGAGCTGGGCGTGCTGGAACGGGGTGGCGGCGGCACAGCGACATCTGGGAATGGTGCCCGGTCAGGGCGGCGACCTCTTGTTGGTCTTCATCGATGCCGACGTCCGCCTGCGACCCGGGGCACTCGATGCGGTGGCGAGCGCGCAGCACGTGCACGGTGGGCTGATGTCGGTGCAGCCGCGCCACCTTCCCATTCGGCCCTACGAGCAGCTGTCGGCGTTGTTCAACGTCATCGCCGTGATGGGGGTGGGCGCAGGTCACTCTCGTCCCCCCACCGGCGCCTTCGGTCCGGTACTCGCCACGACCCTCGATGACTATCAGCGGGTCGGGGAGCACCGGTCGGTGCGCGGCGAAGTGGCCGAGGACCTTGCGCTGGCCCGGAGGTATCGGATGGCGGGGCTGCCGGTGACCATCCGTCTGGGTGAGGACCTCATCGGCTTCCGCATGTATCCCAAAGGGTTGCGCAGCCTGCTGGAGGGTTGGACCAAGAACTTCTGCACCGGCGCCATGTCGGCTCGGGTGTCGACCCTGGCGGCTACCGCGTTGTGGGTGGCGGCCCTCGGCTCCGCCACGTTCGGGCTCGTCGATGCCGTCGCCGGCACAACACCGGGGCTCAACCTGGGGATCTACCTGGCCTTCGTGGGGCAGTTGGCGGTGATGCTTCGACGCGTGGGTCGCTTCAGCTGGTGGACCTCGCTGCTTTACCCGGTCGGGCTCGCCACGTTCTTCGGCGTCTTCGCCCACTCGACCTGGCGGACCCTCGGGCGCCGGTCGGCGACGTGGAGCGGGCGAACCATCGACCTCACCCGGTCGCCCGCCCCCGTCGACGCTGAATGATCCTTCACCTGAGCGACGCGGCAACCGTCGGGGTGTCGATCGTGGCGTGGCTGGCGATCGGCCTGACGTCCGGATGTGTGTACCACCGGCTGCCCGCCGACCGGTTCGCTCACGACAACGCCGTCACCCGAGCCCGACCCTTCGAGGCCAACGGCGCGTTCTATCAGCGGCGGTTCCGGATCCGGAGTTGGAAGAACCGCCTGCCCGAAGCCGGCGACTTCTTCGCCGACGGATTCTCCAAACGGCACCTGGACGGCCGCTCCGAGGAGCACCTGAACCGCTTCGTCGCCGAGACCCGTCGGGCGGAACTGGTGCACTGGACCAACCTGTGCGCCGGGCCGTGGTTCCTGATCTGGTGCGAGCCGCTCGTCGGAGCGCTGATGGTGCTCTTCGGCGTCGTGGCGCACCTGCCGTTCATCGCCGTACAACGATTCAACCGGGCGCGACTGATGCTGGTGTTGGCGCGACGGGAACGGCCCGAGCCCCGGCTCGCGGATCGCCCTCAGTAGGGCCGATCGCCGATGATCGAGGCCCGCTCCATGATGCGTACGTCGGGGAAGTAGTCCGAGGCGGCATAGTGCTGCACGGCCCGGTTGTCCCAGAACGCCACCGAGTCGTTCGTCCAGTGGAACCGACACTGATACTCGGGTGAGTCGGTGTGGCGGCACAGCTCGTCGAGCAGGCCGATGCTGTCCTCCGGTGTCATCGGCTTGATCGAATCGACGAAGAAGCGGTTGACGTAGAGCAGCCGGCGGCCGGTCTCGGGGTGGGTGCGCACCACCGGGTGCTCCACCACCGGATACTGCTCGCGCATCTCGGCCTTGGCCTCGGCGTCCAGGTTGTGGCCGAACGCCCGGGCGTAGTCGTGCACCGCCACCAGGTCGTCGATCCGTTCCTTGGTCTCCCGGGGCAGCCCGTCGTACACGGCGGCCATGTCGCAGAACAGCGTGTCGCCGCCGGTGGGCGGCACCGACACCGCATGCAGCACCGCCCCCATCGACGGCTCGGCCCGCCAGGTGACGTCGGAGTGCCAGCCGTTCTCGTAGCCCCCGGTGTCGGCCCCCTTCTCGAAACGGACCAGCTCGGGATGGTCGGGGTTGGACGAGAAGAACGGATGGATCTCCAGGTCGCCGAAGCGGCGGGCGAAGGCGACGTGCTCGGCCGGGCCGATCGGCTGGTCGCGGAAGAAGATCACCTTGTAGTCGAGCAGCGCCCGACGGAGCTCGGCGATGGTGGCGTCGTCGAGGTCGTCGGCCAGGTTGATGCCGGAGATCTCCCCGCCGATGGTGGCGCTCAGCCGGGTGACCTCGAAGCGCTCCCAGGTGAGTTCGTCGAGTCGGCGCCGCTCCTCGGCGAGGTAACCCATCGGCCCTACGGTGGTGCCGCTGTAGCCCGGCAGGTTGTAGCGGAGCCCATCGAGGGCCGAGGCGGGATCGGTCGTGCCGGGTTCGACGTCGGTGGTCGCTGCCATGGTGGAACTCCTGGTGGGCGGGACTCGGTCGCCCTGGTAGTGCATCACAAAGTCGGGGGATTCGCTTCGGCTTCGCCGATTTCCGGCGTTCACACGAAGCTCACACAAACACCTTCTACCGTCGTCGGTATGAACCCGTCACCCCACCCAACGAGGTCGCCCGGCTGGCGCATGCTCGCCGCACTCGGGATCGTCTTCGCCCTGTTCCTGGCCGCCTGCGGCGACTCCTCCGACGACACCACGGCCTCCGACGACACCACCGGGACCGACGCCACAACCGATGAGACGGCCGCCGCCGACGGCTCCGAGGACGACACCGCTGCGGCGGTTGACGGATTCGACGCCGGGTTGTTCTTCGACGGTGCCATCTCGGGTGAACCCGCCACCGAGGATTGCACGCTGAGCGACGGCGCCGAGTCCACCTGTTATCGCCTCACGGTGGCGGGCAGCCCGGTGAGCTACGAGACGGGCCCGTTCTGCCCCGACACGATCGAGGACGGCGCCGAGGACGGTGGCATCTGGTTTGACGGCGACGGCCTCTACGACCTGGACGGCGAGTTCATCGCCAACCTGGCCGAGCTCTACGGCGACGACAACTGGCAGATGTACGACGAGGACGGCAACGTCTACGTCACCGAGACCGCCGAGGAGTTCGAGGGGGCCGCGCAGCCCCAGGTGGACGAGGCACTCCAGAATCACTGCGTCGAGGGCCGGGTGGAGTTCCTCGAAAACGGCGAGCCCGTCGAGGCCGAGGTGCTGATCCCGGCCGAGCCGGTGCCCGCCGAGTCGGCCGGCACGACCAACGGCAACACGGGCGTCACCCTCGACGGCGTGGTGATCGCCCCGGCCGCACCCGTGGATGCCATCCTGGGCGCCTACACGATCGCGGCGTTCGACGACTGCGGCGGCCACTTCAACCCGGTCGAGGGCTACCACCTGCACGGTGCGGTCGGCTGCTCCGAGGTGGACGAGACCGCCGACGGCGAGACCCCGATGTTCGCCTACGCCATGGACGGATACCCGGTGCACAGCCCGCTGGAGGACGCCGAGTCGGCGGGCCTCGACGAGTGCAACGGACACGAGACCGACGAGCTCGGCTACCACTACCACGCCAACGACGCTGCGGAGAACCAGGTGTTGGTGTGCTTCATGGGCCAGACCGCCGAAGGCGCCGAGGGTGACGATGCCGCCGGTGGCGGCGGACCCCCGGCGGAGACCAGGGCGGACCCCCGCCGGACCCGAGGAGTAGCGATGAACCCGATCACTCACCTTCACACCACCACCCGCGGCCCACGGCCGCTGCGTCGGTTGCTCGTGCTGCTCGCCGTTCCGGCCTTCGTGTTGGCCGGGTGCGGGTCGGACGACTCGACCTCGGACGAGGCGTCGACCGACGACACGACCGAATCAGCCGACACCGCCGCCGACGACACCACAACCGACGACACCACCGCCGACGACAGCGAGACGACCAGCGGCACCGAGGGCGACCCGACGTCCTACTTCGTCGACGGGGCGCTCACGTCCGAGGCCGCCACGGTGGACTGCACGCTGGAGAGCGGCACCGAGACCACCTGCTATCAGGTGGAGGTGGCCAGCCTGCCGACCACGGTGGACAACGACGGTCCGTTCTGCCCCGAGACGATCAACGACCAGGGCGGCATCTGGGTGTGGGACGGCGACGAACCGGGGCTCTACGGGCTCGACGAGGCCTTCTGGGACCTCATGGAGTCGCAGGGCTTCGAGTTCGTCGACGAGGACGGCAACATCACGATCACCGACCCGGGCGCCGGTGCGGCCGATGCGGCGGGCACCGCCAACTCGTGTCTCGAGGCCACCCTGACGACTCGTTCCACCTCCAGGTGCTGTTGCCCACCGAGCCGGAGGACCTCGACGAACCGACCGACCTGTCGACGATCTCCCAGGTGGGGTCGCCCTCGACGGCATCACGATCTTCGGTGACGCACCGTCGGTCGCCGACCGGGGCGGACTGCCGGCGCTGGACGCCTGCGGCGGCCACATCGACCCGTCCGGCTACTACCACTGGCACTTCGGCGCCGAATCGATCCAGACCAACCTGGACGAGGCGAACACCAACCTGACCTGCTCGGTGGAGCAGGATCGTGAGGCGCTGGTGGCGTTCGCGCTCGACGGCTACCCGATCTACGGGCCCGAGGACGACGGCGAGGTTCCGACCGACCTGGACGAATGCTCCGGTCACGTCGCCGACACCGCCGAGTTCGGCGAGACCTACCACTACCACCTCAGCGACGACTCCCCGAACCTCCCGGCGTGCCGGGTGGGTGCCCTCAGCAACCGGGGCGATCTCCAGCCCCGACAACGACGCAGCCGCCATCCCCAACGGTGAAGGTGGCGGAGGGGGCGGCCCCGGTGGCGGCCCTGGTGGGGGTGGCCCCGGTGGGGCGGCGCCCGGCGCCGAGGGCTGAGAGATGCCCAACGTCAATGGGCTGCGCCGACCGGTGGCCGTGGTGCTGCTCGGGCTGGCCGTGGTGGTCGTGTCGATGTTCGTCACGGCACGACCCGCATCGGCCCACGACTCGGTCGACGGCGAGATCGTCGTGGCGATCGACGACCCACGGATCATGGTCACCGTCGGTGCCGTTCGGGGAGCTCGGCTTGAAGGACTCCTCCGGTGACGGCCTGATCGACGCTGACGAACTCGCCGCCCAGCGCGACACGGTGGCGGCCACCCTGGTCGACACCGTGCGCGACAACGTCGCGCTGACGGTCGACGGTGAGCCGTTGAAGCTGGAGGGCGCGGGAGTGCCGTCGATCAGCGAACACGGCCTGGCCAACGACGCGGACGCCTCCGACAACGTGGTGCTGCTGGTGGCGTCGGCCGCCCACGAGGGCGACGTCGGCGAGTTGGATCTCGACTGGGAGTTCGGAGGCCCGTCACGGGCGGTCGTGCTCTCCGCCGAGGACCAGCTGATCAACGGCGAGCTGTCCGACGACGACACGATCGAGTTCTCACTCGACGGTTGGTCGAGCGCCACGTCGTTCTTCACGCTGGGCATCGAGCACATCATCGACGGGCCGGACCACCTGCTGTTCCTGCTGGTGCTCACCCTGGCGGCCACCGCCGGCGGGGTGACGGCGTCGTCGACGTGGCTCACCGTCAAGCTGGTGACCGCCTTCACCGTGGGCCACGCGATCAGCCTCTGCCTGGCCTACTTCGAGGTCGTCTCCATCCCCGCGTCGATCGTGGAGCCGACGATCTCCCTGTCGATCGTGGCCGCCGCCATCCTGGTGCTCCGCGGCGTGGAGCAGGACGGCCGCATCTGGATCGCATCCGCCGTCGGCCTGGTTCACGGCCTGGGGTTCGCCTCCAGCCTGGGCAGCCTCGGGATCGCCGCGTCGCAACGGGTGGCCGCGCTCGCCGCGTTCAACATCGGCATCGACGTCGCCCAGACCCTGGTCGTGCTCGGCCTGGTTGGACTGTTGTGGATCGGCTACCAGCTGATGGACCGGCGGATCGAATGGGCCCGCCTGGCGGGCGCCGGGATCTGCGCCGCATTCGGCATGTTCTGGACGGTGACGCGCTTGGCCGAGCTCGCCTCCTGACGACGGCGCCACCGGCCCGCTGATCTGCGCTTCCTAGGGTGGCGCGGTGACCGACGACGATCAGGCGACCGCCGCACGGGCGTACTACGACGCGCTGGTTGAGCGCTACGTCGACTTCACCGGCACCGACGTCAGCGAAGCCACCGAGGGCCCGATCGACCGGGCCCTGCTCCCGGCGTTCGTCGAGATGGTGCACACCTCCGGTGGAACCCGGGCGGTGGATGTGGGCTGTGGACCGGGCCGAGTGGCCGCGTACCTGGCTGCCGGCGGGCTGGAGGTGACC
>JAWKIE010000055.1:0-6939 GCA_041394485.1 Microthrixaceae bacterium | reverse complement strand
CGGGCCAACGTCGGCGCGCTCGAGCAGCTCGGCGAGCAGCGTCTCCAGGGCCGACTGTTCCAGCTCCCGCCCGCCGGTGAACTCGTCCAACAGCTCGCCGAGGAGGCGGGCACCCGTCCGGCCTGGGCGGGCCAGGCGAAGCATCGCCTGCCCGACCTCGCTGTACCGGACCGTGCCGTCGAAGTGCGCCTCCTCGACCAGCTTCCGCAGGCGTGCACGGCTGTACGCGCCGGCCAGGTCCACGATCGTGCGGGCGGGGGAGGTGACCGGAAGTCCGGAGCGGGTCGACCGGTCGGCCTCGTCCAGCTGCCGGCTTCGGTGGATGATCGGCCCGCCGTCGCCGACGATGGTGCGGCGGTGGGGGATCGTCACGGTGATCGGGCAGGGCTCGACCGCCTGGAACCGCCACAGTCGGGCGGCCGAGCCGTGGGAGACGACCGCCCCGTCGCCGGCCAGCAGCAGGGCCGCCCACAGGTGTTGCCGGTCGTCGGTGGGAGCTCCGGGCACGCGGTAGACGCCCCGGTGGACCTGAAGCAGGCGGCCGCCGTTCAGCGCCCGGTTGACCGAGGCCCGGCCTACGCCCTCGGCGAGTAGCTGGCGCCGTGCCACCGTGCCGGCCTGGTCGGCGGCCAGGCGCTCGACGGTCTGCGCGAGGGATGCCACACGCCGACGGTACGAGTCGATCGGGCCTGCGTCTGCGGGGACCTCGACCCGGTCGGCCGGCGCGCAGGGGTGCCGAAGTCCACCCAGAGGGCCCGATTTCGCGTCTGGGTGGGATCGGGCTCGGAAACCGTGCCGAAGTCCACCCAGACGCGGACCGGATCCCCCGGACGCCGCCCATGGAGCAGGTCGGTCGGGCGAGGCGCCTACGCTGGGGACCGAGGCGGGCCGAAGGTGCTCGCCCAGGAAAGGCAACCCCCTCATGGCCGACTGCCCAAACCCCGACGGCTCCAGCCCGCGCACCACCAAGTTTGATGCCCCGCCCCCGATGTGCATCGACCCCGAGGTGGCCTACCACGCCGAGATCGTCACCTCGATGGGCACGATGTTCGTGCAGCTGCAGCCCAAGCGGGCCCCCAAGACGGTGAACAACTTCGTGTTCCTCGCCCGCTACCACTACTTCGACGGCATCATCTTCCACCGGATCATCAAGGACTTCGTGATCCAGGGCGGCGACCCGGAGGGCACCGGTCGCGGCGGCCCCGGCTATCGCTTCCCCGACGAACTGCCCAAGCCCGGCGAGTACCAGTTGGGCTCGCTGGTGATGGCCAACGCCGGCCCCGACGCCAACGGCAGCCAGTTCTTCGTGGTCTCCGGCCCGAGCGGCATCAACCTGCCGCCAAACTACTCGCTTTTTGGCAAGGTGCTGGACGGGCTCGACGTGCTGGACAAGATCCAGTCGGTGGAGACCGGCCGCGGCGACCGCCCCAAGACCGACGTCGTCATCGAGTCGGTGACGATTCAGGAGGGCTGAGCGCCTCCTCGGGAACCGCGGCGAGGGGTTCGCCCCACGGCTCGGTCGGCTCGAGTCGCTTGGTGGAGCGACCGGGTCCGTCCGAGCGGCCGTCGTTCGCCGGAGGTCCGTCGGAGCGCCCGTAGCCGAGCGCGTCGGCGAATCCCCACGCCCAGGCGGCGTAGCCGCGCTCGTTGGGGTGGAACATGTCGGCAGCCACCCGTGAGCCCACCGAGCCCCGGGCGTGGGTGTTGACATCGGCGGTGGTGGCTGCGGCGGCCGATGCCGTGCGCCGCAGCCGCCAGTTGGCCTCGGCGGCCGTCAGCCCGAGGGCGGTGCGGGGGATCAGCCCCAGGACGGTGGCCTCGCCGGTGTCTGAGGAACCCAGCCAGCCGCCGAGCGACCGAAGGCCGCGGCCGAACGACAGCGGGTTGCCGGGCCGAAACAGGTCGTTGCCACCGATGTGGATGACCGTGGCCTCGGGCGGGCCCAGCAGGTCGAGCAGCTCCTCGGCCCTGGGCAGCTGGGCGTCGACCAGGTCGCCAACCCTGGCGCCGGACACCGACAGGTTGACCACGCGGTCGGTCCGGTCGCCGAGGGCGGCCAGCTGACCGACCCACCCCAGGCTGGGATGGCCGCCACCGACCCCCTGGGCGGCCGAATCGCCCAGGGCCAGCATCCACCCCGGCGCTCCGCGCCCGCCGACGACAGCCGTGCGATCGTGCGCCGGTTGTGGGCGTCCCACCAGTGCGCGTGCCGGGCGACCGCTGTTCGGCTGTCGGCGATGCCGCGCCGAACCCCGACGAGACGGGTGAGGTAGGGGGCCATCGGACCAGGATGCCCGGACGCGGCGGCGGTTCCACCCCGCCGGGTGGTCCGGCGGTACGGTGCGGCCATGTCATCGCCCTCCCCGGCGCCGGCGGGTCCGCCGAGTCGTGCCCGCCCTGACCGCTGCGGCCGCCCTTGCCGCCGCCGTGAAGCTCGCCTCGAAGCGCCTGGGCGACGGTGCAGCGCCCGAAGCCGGGTCGGCCGGCTCGGCGGGCAGCGGGCGGCTGATGACGGACCGGATGGCCCGTCGCATGCAGCTGGCGAAGGTGGGCGCCAAGGCGGGCGGGGCGATGGCGGCCGGCCGGGTGCGGTCGGTGGGCGCCACCCCGGAGCGGGCGGCCGAGCTGCGCGCGGACGCCGAGCTGCGATCCGCCGAGGCGGTCGCCGAGGCCCTGGGCGACATGAAGGGCGCCATGATGAAGCTGGGCCAGATGGCCAGCTATCTGGAGACCGGCCTGCCCGAGCCGATGCGAGAGGCCCTGGTGCAGCTCCAGTCGGACGCACCGCCGATGGCGCCGGAGCTGGCGGCCCAGGTGGTCCTCGACGAGCTGGGCGCCCCGCCCGAGGAGCTCTTCGCCACCTGGGAGGCCCGACCGATGGCCGCGGCCAGCATCGGGCAGGTGCACCGGGCGGTCACCCACGACGGCCGCGAGGTGGCCGTCAAGGTGCAGTATCCCGGCGTCGACGACGCCATCCGCCACGACCTCGAAAGCTCCGACCTGGTGTTCAACGCGCTGGGGATGATGTTCCCCGGCATGGACCCCAAGCCGATCGTGGCCGAACTGCGCGAGCGGCTCACCGAGGAGCTGGACTACCGCCAGGAGGCGGCCAACCAGCGGCGCTTCGGGGAGTACTACGCCGGGCACCCCACCATCTCGATCCCCGGTGTGGTCGACGAGTTCTGCACCGGGCGGGTGCTGTGCTCCGACTTCGTGCGCGGCCGGCGCTGGGCCGAGATGGTCGACGCACCCCAGGCCGAACGCGACCTGGCGGGCGAGACGATCTTTCGCTACGTGTTCGGGTCGATCTACGGCATGGGTGCCTTCAATGGCGACCCGCACCCCGGCAACTACCTCTTTGGCGAGGACGGCCGGGTCAGCTTCCTCGACTACGGCCTGGTGAAGCACTTCGACGCCGACACGGTGGCCGACTTTGAGACCCTGATCGTGGCGATGGTGATCGAGCACGACCTCGACCGCTTCCGCAGCGAGATCGAACGGATCGGCCTGCTGCCGGCGGACGCACCGTTCTCCACCGACCAGGTCGCCTCCTACTTCGGGCACTTCTACGACCACATCGCCGAGGAGGGCGTGCACCGCATCGGCCCGGAGTGGTCGGCCGAGGCGGTGCGTCGCTACTTCGACCTCACCGGCCCGTACGCCGACATCATGAAGGCGGCCAACCTCCCCGGCGACTGGGTGATCGTGCAGCGGATCAACCTGGGGCTGTTTGCGTTGCTGGGCGAGCTGGGTTCCACCGCCAACTGGCGGCTGATCTCCGAGGAGCTGTGGCCCAGCGTGCACGGCCCGCCGTCGACGCCGATGGGCGAGGCGATCGCCGAGTGGGAGCGGGAGCGACGCGCTCGGCGACCGCTCAGCGGTAGCGGGCCGGCCCCCGGTCGGTTCGATCGTCGGGCGCATCGGGCTTTGGGTCCAGCTCGGCCGCCGCCTCGTTGAGGTGATGGGCCAACAGCCGGGCGACCGACGCGTCGTCGGGCAGATCGGGGCGGGGCGGGGTGCTCCACGGCTCCATCGACACGAACACCTCGGTTCCGGCGGGCGCCCGGCCCTGGAGCGACATCGTCAGGGTCACCGTGGGGCCGTCGACGAACTCGACCAGCGCCTCCACCAGCCCGGCCGAGGCGTCCAGAAAGGTGACGTCGCCGATGCGGTGCGCGGCGTCGATCAGCCACAGCATCGTCTCGTCGGCCGGTGCTGCGGCCATGACCGAGGCGCCGGTGGCCCAGGCCGCGGGCATCCCGGATGCCGGTGCGTCGGTGGCCGCCCCCGGTGGGGGCGCAGGCCCGCTCGTCGTGGTGCCGGGCCCCGACGCGTCCCAGCTTGGCGGCCGAGCGGCGTCATCACCCGATCCTCCGGGGCTCGCCGGCGCCTGCTCCCCGTCGGGCGTGGCCCGCAGCACCTCCCAGGCCTCGATCAGCCGGATCGCCCGGTTCGGCGTGCCTCCCGCCGAGCTGACGTCCGGGTGGTGTCGGCCGATCTGGCGACGAAAGGCGGCCCGGACGTCGTCGAGGCTCGCCTCGCCGGAGACGCCCAGCACGGCGCGGGCCTCCGTCGGCGACATCGGTCCTCGGCGCGGTTCCACCGTCGAACCGTAGCGACTGCGTCGATCACGGCATCGGCTGGGGGATCGGGTCGGCACCCGGTAGGTTCGGCGGGTTCATTCGACGAGTTTCGGGACGACGATGAAGCGATTTGACGAGCTCTTCGATGAGCTGCAGGCCAAGGTGTCGGCGGGCGACGCCTCGTCCGGCACCGTCGCGGCCGTGGCCGCCGGACCCCACGAGGTGGGCAAGAAGCTGGTGGAGGAGGCGGCCGAGGTGTGGATGGCCGCCGAGCACGAGGGACCGCAACGCACCGCCGAGGAGATCAGCCAGCTGCTCTACCACGCCCAGGTGATGATGCTGGCCTGCGGGTTGAAGCTGGAGGACGTCTATGACCATCTCTAACATGCGCGTGGCGCTGCCCAACAAGGGTGCGCTGTCCGAGGAGGCGGCCACGCTGCTCGACGAGGCCGGCTACCGCATGAAGCGGTCGGGCAAGGCCCTGCGGGTGGTCGACCGCGACGAGGGCGTCGAGTTCCTGTTCCTTCGGCCCCGCGACATCGCCATCTACGTCGGCAGTGGCGTGATCGACCTGGGGATCACCGGCCGGGACCTGACCACCGACAGCGGCGCCCCGGTGACCGAGGTGCTGCCGCTGGGATTCGGCCGGGCCGAGTTTCGCCTGGCCGCCCCGGCCGGATCGGGCTTCGTGCTGGCCGACGGGGTGCGAATCGCCACCTCCTACGACGGGCTGCTGCAGCGCCACCTCGACCGCGTCGGGGTCGAGGCGTCGGTGATCCACCTGGACGGAGCCGTCGAGCTTGCGCCTAGCCTGGGCGTGGCCGACGCCGTCGCCGACGTGGTGCAGTCCGGGCGAACGATGGCCGACGCCGGACTGGAGCTGATCGGCGAGCCGCTGTTGGCCTCCGAGGCGGTGTTGATCGGGCGCGAAGGTCGCGAGCCCGAAGGCCCGGCCAAGGTGCTGATCGAGCGGCTCCGCGGGGTCGTCGTGGCCGCTGGGTACGTGATGGTGGAGTACGACCTGCCCGAGGATCTGCTCGACCAGGCGACGGCGATCGCCTCCGGCATGGAGGGCCTGACCGTGGCCCCGTTGTCGCGCGACGGTTGGGTGGCGATCCGGGTGATGGTGGGGAAGGCGGAGGCCAACGTGGTGATGGACCGGCTGGCCGAGCTGGGCGCCAAGGCGATTTTGGCCAGCGATCTGCGGACGTGCCGGCTCTGAGCCGAGCCGAGCCGAGCCGCTGAACGGCTGAGCTACTGGACCGCTGAACCGCCGAGCTACTGGACCGCGGAACGGCCGAGCAACGAGCGGCCGAGCCGCTGAACGGCCAACAGCAGGTTGCGGTGGTCAGCCGGGCTCGGCGGTGAGGTCGGTGCACGACCGCAGCGCCTCCCACTCCTGCATCAACCCGTGGTACAGGTTGTCGTCCTCGGGCACCGGGATCGGCTGGGAGTCGTCGTTGACGAGGGCCGGGATCCAGCGGTAGTCGTCGATGCGCCGCCCGGTGACCGTCACCTCCAGCAGCCCGCTGTGGCTCGCCGCCGGGGTGCTGGAGGAGAACAGGAAGTTGCCCAGCCCGTAGCTGACCAGGGCCGCTCCGTGATGGCCGGCGCCGGCCACCCGGTGTTGGTGGCCGCCGACGACGAGGTCGGCCCCGGCCTCGGTCAGCACCTCGGCCAGCTCGAGCTGTGTGTCGGTCGGGCAGGACACGTACTGCTTGCCCCAGTGGATGAGCACCACGACGGTGTCGGCCTGCGCCCGCGCCGCCTCGACCGCCTCGACCAGCCGGTCGACGCGCTTGGCCGAGGCGAGGCCCGGCCGCTCGTCGGTGGCGGTCCAGGAGTCGACGAGCTCCGAGTCGATCACCTCGGTGGTGCCCAGCACGGCGATGCGCTGCCCGTCGACCTCGAAGAGGTGGGGTGCGTAGGCGGCCGTCTCGTCGGCTCCGATGCCGACGACGGGGAAGCCGTCGGACTCGATCGCCTCGAGGCTCTGGTCGAGCCCGTCGGCGCCGAAGTCGACCCCGTGGTTGTTGGCCATCGACACCCCGTCGACGCCGGCGGCCCGCAGCGCATCGAAGACCTCGGGGCCGGTCGAGAACACGAACTTCTTGTCCTCCGGCTCGGCCGGCCCGGTGAGCACCGCGGTTTCGAGGTTGAGCAACGCCAGGTCGGCGCCGGCGAGCAGGTCGTCGATCGGTCCGAAGACCGACGACGGATCGGCCGCCAGCAGCTCGACGCTGGGACCCCGGATGGCCGTGTCGCCGCCGAACACGATCGTGACCGGCCGGCCCGAGCCGAGCGTTGGCTCGTCCGACGCAGCCGCCGAGCGGGTGGTTGGCGTCGAGGCGTCCTC
>JAWKIE010000054.1:0-8403 GCA_041394485.1 Microthrixaceae bacterium | reverse complement strand
GAGTATGAAGAGAGCGTGTAGCAACGGCGCGTCGAGGTCGCCCGTGCCCAGGGTCGGTCAGCTACCTGCGTCTGGCAAGGTCGGCGAGGAGGCCATCGAGGACCTGCTCTTCGTGAATGGCAACACTGGCGTTTGCCATCGCGTCCACCAGGCCTGGCGCCCAAGCGGCTGTCATTCCCGACGGCGGCGGACCCAACTCGAGACGGCCCAGGTCCGCAGCGGCCAGGTAGTCGGTCAGCTGGAAGCGCCAGGGTTTGGCACCGTACCGGTCAATGACCGACCGGGCGATGCGCAGTCCGCCCCAGTCGAAGTCGCCGTGGTAGGCGAAGCGGCAGCCGTCGGCCGCCAGCAGGTCAAGCAAGGCGAACGCTGCGGTATTGGGTTGGCCCTCGACACACACCAGCGGCGCCGCCTCGTCCTCCAGCGTGGTTGCAGCGTGGGCCACAACCGAAGGGTTCTCGCAAATCCGCACCAGGGTTCCCCGGGCCACCTCGAGGTCCGCATCGCCCAGTTGGCGCAGCGTGAGACGAACCGGCATGCCGAAGCTTGAGTGACCGTCGAGCATTCCCGCGATGATGTCGGTGCCGCCCGCAGGAAGGTTGAGTGCGAGCACGCTCACCGACAGGTCATCGCAAATCACGCCCTGTATCGCCCAGCGCCGACGCCAGTCGTACGCCAACTCGCCGGTGCGGACGTCTTTCCCGTCGACCCACTCGGAGTCGTAGTCGGCATCAGCGGTGGTTGCCTTCAGCGCCGCATCGACCAGGCGGCCCAACGCCCGGTCGCGGTCCAGTGCGTGGGCGTCGCCAAAGAGCCGAGCCGCCAATTGGGCCAGGGTCACGTTGTTGGCTGGAAGCTTGGTGAGCACGTCGAGTACCCGCCCGGCGAGTTCCGCCCCGGCGGGCACCGACCCGGCCATTCGGGTGGCAGCTCCGCTACTACGAATGCCGGCGAGCCACGATTGCAACTCGGGCCGGTCCGAGAGCACGGGATGGGCCTCGGTTGCCGACCACGAGACCTCCCGCTCGGCCCCTGCCTGCGCTCGCTCGGCCGGTCGGTTCCGAATCGAACCGTCGAGCATCTCGATCCACTCGACGAGGCCGACCGCGGCGGCGCCGAGGCGCAGCCGCTCGTCGAGGGTCGCCAAGGGCACTCGAAGCGGCCGGTCACCGGCGGCCGACACGCCCAGCAGCCCGGCGATGGCGAGTCGCTCGGCCGGCGCCAACCCGTCGAGGCGAAGCGGGGAGCCCTCCAGGGTGAGCCCGTTGCGTTCCAACCGCCGACGCGCCGTCGCCCACAGCGGCTGGTACTCGGTCCCTCGCAGCGCGACACGGGCTCGCTCACGGCGGTTGTCGCTCACGGCCGGTTGGAATCGGCGGCGAAGAGGCCCTCGCTTGGGGGGCGCTGCGGGACCGAGCCGGCGGCGGTGCCCGCCAGATTTTCGTCCTCGATCAGGTCGTGGCCGTCCCAGCGCAGCGACACGACGCTGACCCCTTCGGCGGGAGGGCGGCGCAGCAAGTCGTGCACCGCCACCGACGGCACCTCGCCATAGGCGCCCCACAGCTCGTGGCCGGTGAGGATCACGTCAAGATCGAAGGCCACCGTCAGCCCCATCAACTTGCCCCGCATCTCCTCGTCGATGCCGGCGAACGCCTCGTCCAGGGCGATCATGCGGGGAGCGGCCGGATCGGCCCGGTCGTAGTGGGCGGCCGCCGCGGCGAAGCAGCGGTTGGTGCAGCGCCATCGCCTGTTCGCCGCCGGACAGTTGGCGGTACTGGTTGCGGGTGAGGCGCACTCGTTTGTTGTCGGCGGTGCGCGGGTAGGGCCCGAAACTCGTGCCGAAAGGCTCGATAGTCGAGCGCCTTCTCCAACGCCGCCCGGTACCCGGCCGCGGGGTCCTCGGCCCGCTGGGTCCGGATGACCCGCTCGAAGAACCCTCGCAGCGCCTTGCGCTCGTCCTCGCCCATCTGTTCGGTGTCGTGACGCGCAGCAACCTGACCGCCTGTTTGATGCCCATGTCGTCGGTGTTGAGCTCCCAGCCCAGGTCGACACCGAGGCGGCTGGTGGTGCGCACGTCGGCCAGCGCTTGGTTGACCCGGCAACAAACTCGTCGGCGTCGTTCAGGAGCGAGCGAGAGCTGATGAGCGACCTGGTTGAGAAGGAACCGCTCGAACACCTCGCGGTCGCCCTCGGTGAGGTAGCTCTGAAGCGCCGCGTCCTGACGGGCCAACTCGGCGGTGAGGCGGCGAGCGAGATGGTGCCGCCATCGGAGTTGATCTCGACGGTCACCAGATCGTCGTCGTGTGAAGACGCTGCGTCGTAACCGTGGTGCAACTCGTCGATGACCCTTTTTGCGCCCGGTCGAGGGCTGGAGATGTTGCTCTCCCGCTGCTCGGGGTTGGCGCCGAGCCATCGAGACCGTCGAGCCACTTGGCGAACTCCACCGCGTTCACCGGCAACGGCTCGGCTTCAATCTCGAAGCTGCCCATCTCGGAGCTGTCAACCTCAGATCCTTCACATCTCCATCGTCGGACGTTGCCGCGCCGTCGCCTTCCGATGCGGCTCCGTCGTGATCATCAGCCGCCTCGGTCGGGAACCGGTCGGGCACGAGCAAAGGCCAGCAGGTCGCGTCGGCGCAACACGGGAAGGCGCTCCGAGCGCCCCGCCAAGTTGGCTTCGTGTCGGATGACGGCAGCCCGAGCCTGATCGGCGGCCTCACGAGCCCGGCCAAGCGATGTCTGGAGCGTGCCCAGCGCCTCCCTCAACTCCTCGGTTCGGTCTTCGATCTCAGCAAGCTCAGCCTCGGCACGCTTCAGCGCCTCCAATGGCGCCTCCGCATCGTCGCCGAGCGCTCGCAACGTGGCGGCGAGATGCCAGCGTGGGCTCGCCGCGGCCGCCGCCAGATCCCGTTCACTCGATGGCGAGGACCTGCGCGGCGTCGGCCGCACGATCGCGTTCTCGACCGGCCCGTTCCGCCTCGGTCTCGGCCGACCGGCGGGTGGAGATGGCGCTTCGAACCACACCGGCATAGCGATCGACCTGATTGGTCACGAGGTCGAGAGCGATGCCGCATCAAGAACGAGACGATGTTCTTTGGCCGTGGTCTGAAGGTTGGCCTCCGCGGCCCCGGCCACCTCCGCCGCAATCGACTCGGCCTCCGACGCCCGGTCGGCCACCTCGCGGCGGGCCTCGGCGTGCGAGCGAGCGCTGCGCTCCGCATCGACCGATCCCAACAGCGCCTCCTCCGACGGAAGCGTTGACGCTGCCTGCATGAGCGCGTCCAGCGACTCGTCCAAGAGTCGGAGCACATCGGACGCGGAGTCGACCGCTTCGGTCGACGCGGCGATGAGCGCGTCCAGTTCCTCCAAACGGCGGCGTCGCCGTTCGGCCCTGGCGGTGGCCCCGACGTATTCCGGCTCCGGTTTGGCGGCGCGACCCCGCAGGGGTCCAAGCACAAAGTGCCCATCAGCGGTCACCGCTGCGCCATCACGAGCCGGGCGGTCAGCGGTGAGGTCGATCGACGCCAGTACCCCGGCGACGGCGCCGACGGTCAGGCCGGATCCCTCGGGGACCGCCGGCACCAGCACCGAGGCCAGGCCGGGTCGATCAGCCGGTTCGACATCCGAGATGGACTGGTCCGGATCGGGGGTCGGCGCCAGCCACGCATCAGCCAGGGCCGCAGCATCCAACGCATCGCCGTCGCCCGGCGACTTGGAGCCCTCGGGCGAGATCCAGGCATCGAGAACGCCGGCGGCATCGAGCGCCGCCTCCAGCTGGGCCCGATCGTCCTCGGAGACGTCCGGAGCCCAGTCGCAGCAGCGCCACAGAGGTGCGCCGGGTCGGCCGGGTTCGCGCTCGGAGCGCCAGGTTGGCGGTGCCGGGCCCGGGTCGGTCTCGGCCGCCACCTCGTCACGCTGGGTCTCGAGGGAGAGCACCTCGGCCTTGAGCGTTTCCATGCGCCCGCGGCCGGCGCTGCGACGCTCGATCAACTCGACGCGGACCGGATCGCTCACCTCGACAAACGCGGTCGACAACGAAGGTGCGCCGGGCTCGCCGAGCACCTCGACGGCCTCGCCGAGCCGGACGCCAACCAGTGCTCGATCCGGTTTTGGAGCGCCGGCCAACCCAGCATCGCGCTGCAAGTCGTCATTGCCGTCGGCAACCCACGGCTCGAGGTCGACCCATGCCTCCACGGCGACTCCCAGCTCCCGACGGGCCTGACGGGTGAGGCCCAAGGCCTCGGAGGCGACGCCCTCGGACTCGTCCGCCGAACGGAGCGCCTCGGAGGCGGCCGCTTCGGCCCGAGCGTGGTCTCGCGCGGCGTCGTTGCGCTTCGCCAGCGCAGCGGACGGCGGTCAGATCGTCCGCGACGAGCGCGCTCGGCCACCCGGGCGCCCGATTCCAGGCGATCGGGTTGGCGGGCCTCCTCCCGGGTCAGGGTCCAGGCGACATCGGCGGCATCAGCTGAGTCCTCGACCTCGGTGAGCGCCGCCTCGGCGGCCGCCAGTGTCTCTGTTGCCAGATCGGCGGCGACGACGGCCGCCGCTTCCGCCGCGTCGGCACGTTGGGCTGCACCGTCGCGCTGTTCGGTTGCCTTCTCCTCCACCTTGCGAGCCCGGTCGACCGACGACTCCACCTCGGCCAGGCTGCTGGCGTCCCGGTAGGCGGGTGATTCCAATACGGCGGTGCGACGCCCATCGGCGGCCGACCGCTCGATGGCCAGCCTTCGGCGTTCGGTTTCGTTCTGGGCGACCGCCTGCTCGATCTGCGTCGTCTCCGCCTCGGTGTTGACCACCATCCGGTTGGCCCGGTGCAACACCTGGGCGGCATCGATCACCGCCGACGATCGCCCCAGCGCCTCGCCGGTGAGGTAGTCGACGTAGACGGGCACGAATGCACCGACGATGTCACGGGTGGCCTTCAGGTCGGCCAAGTCCCGCTGGGTGGCCTCCAGGTCGTCGAGGCTTTGGGCGACATCGTCGAGCACGTGTTCGTCCAGGGCGGGAAGCCCACCGGACAGGACCTCCGAGAGCAGCCGCAGGTCGAGCTTGCCCGCCAGTTGCGGGCGGCGGAGCACCCTGATCAGCGTGGTGAGCTTCTGGTGGCGGTCGGCGCCCATGCCGAGAACCGCACGGTCGACGGCCGCCCGGTAGGCCTCGGCGGTGTCGAACACCGCAGCGTTGCCCAACGTTTCGATCAACCGCCCGCGGGTGAGCGGCGAGCCGTCGGGCGCCGGCTCGAAGTCGAGGCCGACCCGCTGGTCGGTGACGAAGAACCACGAGGCCGTGTTGGTCGACGCGGCGGTTGCCCGGGCCCCGCAGCCGATGGTGAGGTACTCCGGCATTGCGGTCCCGCTCGGCGCGCCGGAGTCACCGGTTGGAGTGCGGACGAACTCCATCCAGACATAGCCCACCCGCTGGTCGTGGCGAAAGCGGCGGGACCCCGCATCGTCGTCGCGCAGCACGCCAAGGAGCAGCGTGCGCATCGACCGGCCGCCGGCGAACGGATCCATCGCATCGGCGCTCATCACGCCCTCGATCAGGAACGGGAACAGCAGGGCCAACGCGTTCGACTTGCCCGACCCGTTGGGGCCCCGGAGGATCAGCCGTCCGTCGGCGAAGCTGAACATCTGGTCGTCGTATTCCCACACGTTGCGGATACCGGCACGGTGGGGACGCCAACGATCGGCGGGCTGCTCCTTCGGTGGTGCATCAGCGCTCGGTTCGGTCACGGGTCGTCGTCTCCAAACATCCGGGACGTCGATGGGGCCTCGGCAACCACCGAATCCGTGGGCGACCCCACCCCGGCGTCGGGACGATAACGGGCCAGCGCGGCGTGCACACGTAGCCGGTCGCCGTCGACGTGGGCCAGGTGGTAGGCCTCCAGCAGGTCGTCCACGTTGCGTCGCAGCTTGTCGGGGGCCTCGCGAAACTCCGACGAGAACTTCGACCGATACCCCTCGACGACCCGGTCCCAGGCGGAGTCGGCCTCGGTCAGGCTCACCCATCGCTGGGCTGCCGGCGCCGAGCGAACGTCCGACCCCGTCTCGAATGCTCCACCGTTGGCCTCGGGCGCGACCTCGTCGCCGACCGCCGCCAGCTCCACCAACGCTGCGCCCCACAGCAACGCCGCCTGGGTCGGCGTGCCCCCGCCCGGAAAGCGGTGCTTGCCTTCGGTGATCGGCTCGACCGAGGCGTCGATCAGGCTCATCCCTTCCGAGCGCACCTCGACGTGGCAGCCGGTGAGTTGTTCGAGGTCGCGAACCAACCGGGTGCGTCGTTCCCTCACGTAGGCCAACTCGTCAGGGCTGAGCTCGGCATACGACACGACCGGGCCTTCCACCAAGCGCCGAGCGACGCGGTGGCGGAGCTCCTTCGGGCGATGCTCGGTTCCGGGAGCCACCGGATCGACCAGAAAATCCGCGGCCTTGCCTACACCTCGAAGCACGCTGGGCGAGCTGACCAGCAGTCGGGAGACACAGTCGCGGTCGACGTCGTAGAGCGCATCGCCCTCGGCGTCGTCCTCCAGCCACTGATCGGCGCCGCCGTCGCGCAGGCCGAGCACGCCGCGGTCCTCCAGCCAGGTCACCGCGTCGACAAACGCCCGCCGCTGCCCGTACACGGTGAGGTCGACCGGCAAGGCATCGTCGCCCGAACGCAGTCGAAGGACGGCGTCGGCCAGGCGGGATGCCGTGGTCTGATCGCCCAGTTCCTCCAGGGCCGCCAGCACCAGGCAGAGGTACGAGCACGCCACGTGGCCGAGCGGTCGGAGGGTCCGGGTGTAGGCGCCGCGATGCCGCGAGGTGGTCGCCGCTCGGCGATACAGCCGGGCCGAACTACGTCCAACATCCAGGCGAAACCCCAGGACCCTCGAAAACTCGTTGCGCAGCGGTACCTCCCAGCGGCGCACCGCAGTGAGCGCCCTGGACGTTGGCCAGGTGGTCGTCACCAGCGGGTGGCCCAACAGCAGCCGAGCGGTTCGCTGGAAGTCGTCGAGTTCACCGGGGTCGATCTGCACGGCGGCCCGAAGTCCGGAGGACGAACCCCCAAACGGGGCGACCAACCCCGTGGTGGCGGAGCTCACGAAGCCGCCCCCACCGCTTCGATGTGCAGCCGATGCTCGGCAAGAGTCAGCGACCCACGTCGGGTACGAACGACCATGCCGTTGGGGTCGGGCCGGAACGTCGCCTGGGCCCCTTCGATGCGCACCGGCTCGTCGCTGCCGGGCTCGGCGCCGACCGACCGCAGGTGCGCAGCGCGGTCCAGCAACTCGAACAGGATGGTCGCCTCGGCGTCGGAGAGCACCCGTCCCTCGACCGGCCGTGCGCACAGGCGCGCCGCCGCCTCGGCCCGGGCCGACTGGGCGGCGCGGTGCTCGGCCATCAATTGGGCCTTGGTCAGCGAATAGTCGGCAGCCTGGGCAGGGCGCCCGGGCGAGGGTCGCCGCCCGTGTTCGCGCAGGGTCACCGGCACGCTCACCGGGGGCGCGTCCCACCACGAGGCCGATGCGGCCACCGTCCCGTCGTCGACCTCACCATCACCCAAGTGCAGAGGGCGACCAAGTCCAAACGCTGCGTCGAACAGCTCGGCGGCGGCAGCATCGTCGATGCGCCGGAACCAGCGGGCCAGCACCAACAGCTCCGATGCCCGCGTGATCGGACGTCGGGCGCTCTCGGTGACGCGACGCAACAACGCCAGCAGCTCCCGGATGGCGGTCGTGGTGGCGGAGGTCAGGTCGTCGGCGCCCGATGGCCGGTCGTCCACCGACACGAACCAGTCGGCCAGACCCGCCCAGCGGTTGCGCCATCGTTCGGCCCGGTCACCCGTATCGAACAGTCCGGCAGAGTCATCCCCCGCCGCCGCCAGCGCGCCCAGCCGGTCGATCCCCCGCGCATGGACGGCCTCGACGCCCCGAGCGACGTGGCCTCGTTGGGTCATGAGATGGTCGAGGAACTGCTCGAGGTAATCGATCAGCAGATCCTTGTAGGCCAGGAACCGGGCCGGGTCGACGTCGTGCTCCCGCCGCAGTTGGGCAACGGCCGCATGAAAGTCCCGAGCATTCGTAGCCAACTCCCGCAGCGACCCGTCCAGGTCACGCAGGCGTAGGTATACCTGCTCGGCATCGGCGCGGTCGATGGCCTCGGCCAGCAGGGCCAGGTTGTCTCGGATCTCCCGAAAGAGGGTGCGCTGCAGCGACCCCGCCTGATCTGATGCGCCGAGCACGGCGATCACCGCGTCGTGTGAGGCCTGACCTGCGGCCGTCAGCTGCCAGAGGGCCCGGCGCCGACGGAAGTCCTCGAGCCGTGAGACCCGAACCGTGTCCTGGGTCCAGGTGAGGTTGCCCCAGTCTCGCAGCTGCTCAAGTGCGGGCTCCAGCCCCTCGGCGTTGACCCCGGCAGCCGCA
>JAWKIE010000053.1:0-10447 GCA_041394485.1 Microthrixaceae bacterium | reverse complement strand
CACCTTGGCGAGCGTCGAGGCCGTCGGCAGGTCCTGGCCGGCGGGCAGCACGTGGGTCGCCGGGTCGTCGAAGCCGAACACGACGTCGGCGGGAAGCTCGTCGAGGTCGGCGGTCGGCAGATCGGGCCGGGTGAACACCCGGTGGCCGGACACCACCCGTGACTCCGACCCGTCGGCCGCCTCGATGATCCTCCTGACCGGGGGAGGGACGGTGCTTTCGCGCAGGAGGCTGGTCTGGGTGTCGAGGATGACCCCGGAGGCGCCACCGGCGATCACCGCCGCCGCGGTGTTGGGTCCGATCCCGCCCCGGACCCACAGGCCGACCTTGGATGGGATGTCGTCGTTGGCCGACAGCGCCCGAACCACCTGCTGCAAGAGGATGAACGACGAGGTGTCGCCGACGGGCCCGGCCGCCTCGTTGCCGACGAGCACGAGGTGGTTGGGTCCGGGGGAGTGGGCGAGCAGGGTCGTCGCCGCCTCGAGCCGGTCGATCGAGTTGATCGCCGGAATCCGGACGAGGTCGGGACGGTCCGGGTCGATCGAGCCCAGCAGTTCCGGATCGGCGATCAGGGCGGTGACGTTGGCGGGGAGCGGTTCGTCCGGGGCGACGTCCGCCCACACGACCAGCGGGTCGGACCCTCCGGCCAGGTCGTGCAATTCGCTCACGTGCGGGTTGTGGGCGTCATGCGACGCAAAACCCGCACGTGAGGATGTTGCATGCCCCGCCGGTCGCCGGTTGGCCACCCAGAGGATGGGTGTCGCCCCGCACCGCGTCGCCGCACGCAGCATCGGCCGCGGGTCGGTGCCGGGCAGCGACATACAGGCGACGTCGGCGAGCACGTCGTGTTCTTTCGCGGTCTGTGGTGCCCCCAAAAGTGCCGGCTCCCCCGGTTCGGAGCGTCGGCCGCCTGGTGGGCGACTCGTGAAACTCCATGTGGTTCCAGCAGATCGTAGGCCCAATCCACCCACCGCAGTCACGGCGGTGCGATGAGTGAGATTCTGGCGCGTTGACGCTCATTCAACCAGGTGGAAGGTCCGATCCTCCCTCGGTGTGTGACCACACGGCTTCGTAGCGTGTCCGAGTGTCGCTTCGGCGTCGGCTACTGGCCCGGGGGTGTCGAGGTGGTGGGTGCCGGCGTCGTGGTGGAGCTCGGCGCAGTGGTCGTCGTGCTGGTCGGTGGGGCACCCGGCGTCGGGTTTCGACGTCCGGCCAGTTCCTCCTCGATCAGCCGGACCACCAGGTCGTCCAGGCTCAGCTGCTCGTAGTCCAGCGAGTCGATGTCGGTGCTGTCGCCGGTGGCCGCACCCTCGGCGCCGTAGGCGAGGAACACGAAACGCGACCCGGTGAACTGGGCCAGCTGGCGGAAGGTGACCTCAGCCGCATCGTCGGAGGCCGAGGAGGCGATCGGAAAGATCTTGATGCCCCGCTCGGCCGCCTCGCGCATCGACTCGGTGTAGGGCTGGGGGACGTCCCGCTCGGTGTGTCCGGGCGCGTCGGCCACCAGGAAGATCATCTGGGCGGCCGAGCCCTCGGGTCGCCACGCGGGCTTGGTGAGCGAGTCGGCCAGCGCCTCGTCGAGTGCCTCGGGGTAGTCGCCGCCGCCGTTGGCCTCCACCAGGGCGAGCGCCTCACGAAACTCGTCGAGATCGCCGGTGAAGTCGTGGGTGGCGCTCACGTAGGCGTCGCCCTCGTCACGGTAGACGGTCAGCGAGAGCCGCAGGTCGGGTTCGCTGGGGAGCGACTCCACCCGCTGCACCACCGAGTCGACGCTCGACTTCAGTTGGGCGATCTCGTCACCCATCGAGCCGGTGGCGTCGATGACAAAGGCCACGTCCAGGGCGGTCGCCTGGGTCTGCGGGTTGACCCCGACGACGGTCACCTCGTCCCCCGGCGACGCCGTGACCGGTGCGGCACCGGCCGAGATGGCGTAGTCGGTGCGTGGCTCGCCGTAGGCGGCCGGGTGGAACAGCGTGCGACCGTTGGCCGTGGTCACCAGGGTGGCCACCGTACGGTCGCCGGAGGCGACCGCCACGGGCACCCCGGACAGCGCTTCGCCGTCCTCGTCGGTCACCGTGATCACCATGCGTCCGGTGGCGTCGAGTTGCCGGTGGGGCACGTCGGCCAGGCCGAGCCGCTCGAGGTAGGTCAGGAAGTCCTCGAAGGACTCGTTGTCGTCGATGTTGCCGGCCGACAGCGGGCCGAGCTCGACGGTCTCCTCCGGGGCCGGCCGCGACGTCTCGGCGTCGCGGGCGGCGGCCGCGCCCACCGAGGCCTCTTCGCTCATCGGAGCGTCCGCCATCTCCGGTTCGCCGGCGAGCCGGCCGTCGTCCTCGGGGCCCTCGGTGGGCGGATCGTCGAGCCAGCCGCGGGACGGCGCCGGTGCGTCGGCGGTCGTGGTCGGTTCACCGGACGGCGCCGGACCGGCCACCTCCTCGCCGCAGCCGGCGGCGATGCCCGCCAGCACGGTGGCCGCCAGCACGATCCCGCCGGTGCGAAACCGGAACCCGGCGGGGCGATCGTCAGCGTTGGTCAACATCATGGGTCCTCCGTGGAGCCTCGTCGTCAGCACTACGACGTCGCCACGGGTCCACGAGTTCCCGGGATTCTCGATTCTCTGCGGTTGGGGCCGGCCGGAACCGACCGTGTGGCCGGTTCTCAGATGGTGGCGGTGCGGGCGGCGGGTGCGGTGACCCGGCCGGGGAGCGCGCCGGTGGGTTCGCCGTCGACGATCACCGGCACGCCGTTGACGATCGTGGACACGACGCCCTCGGGCCACGCCCGGAACCGTCCGGCACCGCCGGGCAGGTCGCGGACGAACTCCTTGCGGCCGGCGTCGATGCGTTCCGGGTCGAAGATGAACACGTCGCCCCACCGGCCGGGCTCGAGGGTGCCCCGGTCGCTCAGCCCCAGGATGGCGGCCGGCACGTGGGTGATCTGGCGGATGCCCTCCTCCAGGCTCCACACCTGGCGGTCGAGCACCCAGTTGCGCAGGAACCACGAGCTCCAGTCGGCGGCGTCGTCGCGGGCCAGATGCGCTCCGCCGTCGGAGGTGCCGATGATCATGCGAGGGTCCTGTTGGGCCTCGCGCACCGCAGTCGCCCACTCGTCGGTCTCCCAGTTCCATCGGAACCCGGTCTGCAGATCCTCGGCGACGGCGAGGTCCAACATGGCGTCGGCCGGCGCCACGCCCTGCTCGGCGGCGATGTCGGCCAGCGTGCGACCGAGCAGGTGGCGATGTTCGGCGTCGCGCACGTGCTGCACCAGCACGGTCTCCCACAGGGGCGGCGGGGTGGTGGTGCCCAGCTCGGGGTCGCGGTTGTAGTTCTCCACCGCCCGGCGCAGGGTGGCCCGCCGCTCCGGATCGCGCAGGGCCGCCATGCGCTCGTCGTGGGGCAGCGCCAGCATCTCCACCCACGAGGGCACCGACAGGTACAGCTGGTTCTCGGGCCCGATCGTGAGCGGCCGGTCGGGGGGCCGTGTGATCAGGATGTTGTAGATCGGCGTGCCGTTGGCCACCGCCCGGTTGAGGAACTCCTGCGCCCGACCCCAGGTGGCGGTGGGGGCGTCGGTCTTGTTGCGACCCCCGAGGCCCTGGATGATGATCGGCAGCCCGGAGCGCTCGCCCAACTCGATGCAGTAGTTCTCGTCGGTCTCGTCGATGCCGCCGACTGCGCTGGCGGGCAGGTAGGTGATCGAACCGGCGCCGACGCTGCCGGCCGCCTCGGCCAGGGCGAGCAATTCGGCGCGGCCGGACAGCCGCGAGGGAACGGGCCGGCCGTCGCCGTCGACGTGGGTGGGGGCGTGCGACGACGACAGCCCGGCGGCGCCCGCCGCCATGGCTACGCGCACGACCTGGGCCATCTCCTCGACCTCGGCGGGGGTGGCCTCGCGCTCGGATCCGGCGGCGCCCATCACCCAACGCCGCACGTTGGAGTGGCCGATGTAGCAGGCCAGGTTGATGCCCAGCCGGCCCTTCCGGGTGGCGAGGTACTCGGGGAAGGTCTCGAAGTTGAATTCGACGGCGTCCATGGCCGCCGGTTCCATCTGCTCCACCTTGGCGAACAAGCGCCGCACGAACGCCTGGTCCGCGGTGCGGGTGGGCGCCACCGCAAAGCCGCAGTTGCCCGCCAGCACGGTGGTGACCCCGTGGTAGATCGACATCGACGCCAGCGGGTCGTAGGTGACCTGCGGGTCGTAGTGGGTGTGGGCGTCGACGACGCCGGGCGCCACGATCAGACCGTCGGCGTCGACGGTGTCGCACTCGTCGATCGTCGCCCGGTCGGCCCGGCCCACCGTCTGCACCCGGCCCTTGCGGATGACCACGTCGGCCCGTCGCCGCGGGATGCCGGTGCCGTCCACCACGGTGCCGCCGCGGATCACCAGGTCGCCGCCTGCCGCTTGAGGGCTCACAGCGGGCGGTCCCCGGCGATCGTGAAGCGGTGCATGACGCGTCGGCTGGTGTAGTCGGGCACCGCGTAGTGCTGCAGGCAGCGGTTGTCCCACATGGCCAGCGTGCCCGGTTGCCAGCGGAAGCGGCACTGAAACTCCGGTGAGGTCACGGTGTCGAACAGCAGGCTCAAGATCGTCTCGCTCTCCGGGTCGGTCAGACCGTCGATGTGGGTGGTGAAGTTGCCGTTGACAAACAGCGCCTTGCGTCCGGTCTCCGGGTGGGTGCGCACCACCGGGTGGTGCTCGGGCGGATAGCGCTTCGACATCGCGCCCAGGTCGGCGTCGCTGTTGCCCTGGGCCACCGCCTTCACCAGCATCTTGGTCAGGTCGTGCGTGGCGGTCAGCCCGTCGAGCAGGCCGCGCAGCGGGGCGCTGAGCGACTCGTACGCCTGGTACATGTTCGCCCAGCAGGTGTCGCCCCCAACCTCCGGCAGCTGCACGGCCTGCAGCATCGTGTACTTGGGCGGCTCGGCCAGAAAGGTGTTGTCGCTGTGCCAGGCGTCGGCGCCCTGGTCCTTCGGGGCCTGCTGGTCGAGCACGGTCAGCTCGGGCACGTCGGGGTGCTTGGGGCCGAACGGGGCCACGTCGATCTCGCCGAACTGCCGGGCCAGGCGCATCTGCTGGGCCGGCTCCATCGCCTGGCCGGGGAAGAACAACACCAGGTGGGTGCGCATCGCCGCCTCGATGGCGTGGATCTCGTCCGGGCCGGCCTCGCTCAGCGTCACGCCGTGCACGAGGGCGCCGGTGTGTGGGGTCAGCGGGGTGATGTCCAGGCTCATGTCGAGGCTCCCAGCGCGGCGGCGGTGTCGGCGGTTCCGTCGGGGGACGCTCCGGCGATCTCGATGCCGATCGTGGGTAGGTAGTCCTCCAGCAGGCGGGCGATCGCATCTCCGGCGTTCAGATCGAGCGCGTCGGCCACCGAGGCCGCACCCGCGCGACGCAGCATCGGGTCGAGGCGGTGCCGAAGCTGGTGCAGCGTCCAGGGCACGACCGGCCCGTGGGCGGCGGTGTCGAAGCCGACGATCGTATTGGTACCGGCCGCCCTGTCGACGTAGTGGTAGTGCGGGTCGGTGTCGAAGGCGTCGAAGCGCAGGTACTCGTGGTCGTCGACGACGCTGATCACGTGGATCGACAGGCCCTCGTCGGTGAACCCACCCTCGGGGGAGTGTTCCTCGATCTCGGCCAGGTCGTCGCCCTCGTAGGCGGAGGCGAGCGCCTCCGGCGTCACCTGCCGGTACTCCACGCCGATGCGCAGGCCGCCGGCGTCGAAGTAGCGGGTGTGCGACTCGTCGGGCGGCACCGGCTGCACGTTGTAGGTCTGTCCAAGCATGACTCACTCCTCCTGGGACGCCACCGGTTGGCGGATGCGGGTGAACACGTTGCGGGCGTTGCGGGCGGTGAGCAGCTCGACGGTCTCGGCGTCGAACCCGGCGGTCAGCCCGGTGTCGGCGAACTGCCGGGCCGCTTGGGCGTGGCCCGTGGTGGGAAAGCCGCTGCCGTAGAGCACCTTGGTGCGCCCCGGTCCGGCGATGAAGCGACGAAGCTCCTCGGGCCAGCGGCGCAGCGGCCAGCTGGCGGTGCCCAGGTAGACGTTGTCGAACCGGGTGGCGAGTGCGATCGCCTCGTCGGTCCACGGCCAGCCGGTGTGCGACAGTACAAACCGCAGCGCCGGGTGCCGCTCGGCAGGTGCCGCGATGCCGTCGGGGTGCCCGCACTCGTGGGGGAAGTCGCCGCCCGACTTGCCGGCCTGCATCACGAACGGCACGTCGCGCTCGGCGCACAGGGCGTAGTAGTCGTCGAAGTCGGGGTGGTCGAAGCGCCGGTCCCAGCTGTGGGTGTGGTTGTGCAGCCCGACGCACCACGGCTGGGCCAGCATCGCCTCGGCCTGGACGACGCCGTCGGCGCCGGTGGTGGGGTCGACGCTCCACACGCCGACGAATCGGCCGGGGTGCTGCGCCGAGAGCTCGGCGATCTCCTCGGCCCGACAGGCGACGTGCTCGAACAGGTTGGGATCGTCGAGCTGGGCGGTCGATGGGGGATCGGTGGCCACCAGCACCAGGGTGGCGAAACCCGACGCGTCGAGGCGCCGCACCATCTCCTCGCCCGTGCAGAACTCGTCGCCCTGCCGCTCGATCTTCAACCTCAGGCCCTGGTGGTCGATCGCCCGTTGCCAGGCCGCCTCACGCTCGGGCAGGAACGAGTTGCACCAGTAGTCGATCGCACCCCGCAGCGGGGGCGAGGGAGGGCTGCTCATGGGCCGACCCGGCAGGGCAGCCCGGTCATCGCTCGTCCTTGAAGCGCACCAGCTTGGCGGCGGTGCCGAACCCGGTCAGCGCATCCAGCTCGCCGGGACGGCACACCCTGGCGGCCATGCGCACGCCCACCCGGTCCTTCAGCTCGGCCTCGATCGCGGCGCCCAACGACCCGCTATCAACGTCCGGCTCGGCGGCCACGCTCACCTCGATCTCGTCCCGGTCGTTGGCCCGGTACGCCCGCACGAAATAGTCGCCGGTGGCGCCGGGCACCGCGGTGGCGATTGCGCCCAGGGCCTCGGGCCACACGTTGACGCCGCGCAGCTTCACCATGTTGTCGCCCCGTCCGGCGAAGGGGGCCATCTTGCGCAGCCAACTGCCGCACTCACACTGCTCCCGCGGATACAGCGTGGAGAGGTCCATGATGTTGTAGCGAAACTGGGGGCTGCCGGTCTTGTACAGCTCGGTGATGCAGATCGAGCCCTCCCGGCCGTCGGGGAGCACCTCGCCGCTCTCGACGTCGACGATCTGCACGACGAACGCGTCCTCGAAGATGTGCAGCCCGTCCTTGGCCGGGCACTCGACGGCCACCCACTGCACCTCGTGGAAGCCGTAGCTGTTCAACACCGGCACACCGAACGTGGACTCCAGCTTCTCGGCGTCGCCGATGTTGGGCAGCGCCGTCAGCTTCAGGTCGTCCTTGGGGTCGATGCCCATCTCACGGGCGACCTCGGCCAGGTGCAACAGGTAGTCGCCGGTGGTCAGGATCGCCGACGCGCCGTACTCCATCGCCAGCTCCACCTGTTTGCGGCTGGCGGTGACGTTGCCGGTGCCGGTGGTGATCACCACGCAGTTGAGCCACTTGTAGAGCGCCTCGTCCATGATGTGCGCGCCGTTGTGGGTGGAGTACGACCACGCGTTGAGCACCACGTCGCCGGGGCGGATCCCCTGCAGGTACAGCGCCCGGGCGGTCAAGAGCGCCCCGACCTCGCGGTCCCAGGCGGTGTAGAGGGTGGGCCGCGACCGGCCGGTGGTGCCGCCGGAGGTGAACAGCCGCATGGGGTTCTCGAGCGCGTCGCCGGGCAGCACCCCCTGGTAGTTGCCGAAGGGCGGGTCGGCCTCGATGCTCGCCCGGATGTCGTCCACCGTGTACATCGGCGCCCGGGTCAGATCGTCCAGCGAACCGATCGACGCGGGGTCGAACCCTGCGGCGTCCCAGCGCTCGGCGAAGAACGGCACCCGCTGCGCCTCGGCGGCGCGGGCGCGCAGGCGCTCGAGCTGCTTGGCCTCGATCGTGGTGGGGTCGTCCAGCCAGGCGGTCTCGAAGTACTCGGGCGCGGGCGGATACAGCGCTTCCAGCCGGTCGAAGTCGACGGCCTGGCGTGGTCGGCGAAGCTCGGGCATCGCCGGCCTCAGCCGACTGCGGTCAGCGGTACGTCGGTCGCCTCGGAGAACTCCGTCGGCAGGTACTCGTCGGGGAAGCGGTAGAAGTCCACCGTGTTGTCCCACAGGATCTTGGCCTTCGACTCCATGGTGATCTGGTCGGGCAGCAGCTGCATGAACTCGTTGGTGGTGTGCGGATACTTGGAGTCGGGGTGGGGGAAGTCGCTTTCCCACAGGATGCGGTCGTCGCCGAGCCAGCGGATGACGTCCGCCACGAAGGGGTCCTCGCACTCGGTGGTGACCCAGCAGTTGCGCTTGAAGTACTCGGTGGCGGTCATCGTCAGGTCGGGACACTCGACCGCCCCGGCCATCTCCAGGTGCTCGTCGATGCGGTGCAGCCACGACGGCAGCCAGCCGCAGCCGGCCTCCATGTAGGCGCAGCGCAGCCTGGGGAAGCGCTCGAACACGCCCTGGGTGATCATCGACAGCGAGGCGTTCATCGCCTCGTGCGTGTGCACCGCGGTGTGCCACTCGGTGAAGGTGGTGAACCGGTCGGCACCCTCGGTCTGGCCCCGAAGCCCCATGAACTCGTGGGTGGCGAAGGCGCAGTCCAGGTCCTGGAGCAGCTCGTAGATCGGGTCGTAGTAGCGGTCGCCCAGGTTGCGGAAGTTGATGTAGCCGGGTCGGGCCCAGAACGAGCGGATGCCCAGCTCGTCGTGGGCGAATTGGATCTCCTCGACCGCACGGCTGACGTCGCCGAGGGGGATCGGCCCGCTGGTCAGCACCCGGCCACCGGAGGTCTCGCGCATCTCCTGGCCCCAGCGGTTGTAGGCCCGCACCATCGCCGCCTGCAGCTCCGGGTCGATGCCCTCCACCCACAGGTCGTACTCGGGCCCGTAGATCACGGCCAGGTCGATGCCGTCCACGGCGTGGGCGGCCGCCACCCGGTCGCCGGTGAAGCCCTTCATCACGATGTCGCCGTACTGGTCCACCATGTCCTCGGGGGTCCAGCTGATCGCCTTCTGGAACTGCCCGTAGAGGCTGGTGTCGTGCTGGGTCCAGCGCCCGTCCACGGTGACCGGGTTGTAGGTGTCCAGCCCGGCCGGGCTGCGCCGCGACACCCGGTCGCGGAACTTCGGGTCGAGGTACCTCTGCCAGAGGTCCGCCGGATAGATCACGTGTGAATCGGCGTCGAAGACCCTGTAACCGTTGCGCATTGCTTGCCCCCTGTGGCAGTCAACTCTGAGCCGATCCCTGTCGACCTCGATTTACTCTCACTCTAGATAATCTCATGGTAGAGTAATTTCCGGTTCGGTGTCGACCGTTTGGTCCGTCGCACAACCGGCCCAATCGATCGACAGCGTGACGGAGGTGGAGATGGCAACCCCGCAGATCACAGCCAACGAGCCGGACACCGAACTACCCGTCCCCGCGTATCTGCTCGACCACGACGACCCCGCGGCCTTGTTCTCTCGCCTTCAACGGGTGGTGATTCACCTGGAGCTCCTGCAAAGCGAGGCGGTGCAGGAACTGCCGATCAGCTTCCGCGACTTCGTCATCCTGGCCACCCTCCGCAAGGAACCGCCGCCCCACGCGCTGGCGGTCAGCCAGATCGCCCGCTACACGCTGAGACCCATGGGGTCGATCAGCCAGGGGCTCGACCGGGTGGAGCGGGCCGGGTACGTGTCGCGTTCGCCCTCGCCGGAGGACCGGCGCAAGGTCATCGTGGCGTTGACCCCCGAGGGCATCCGGTTCGCCGATGGGGCACTCGAGGCGTACGACGCCATCCGCCAACGCGTGTTCCGCCGCCTGGACGACAACGACCTCGACCGCATCGACACCGCCGTGACCGACCTGCTGGCCGCGCTCGACGCCGACCATCTCGACGCCGGTGGGCGTCACGGAGCGAAGGAGCTCCACCCGTGAGCGCCGACATCCCAAGAATCGACGGCCTGAGCCACACGATCATCCACCCCGACGGCGACAACGACGTGCCGTGGATCGCCGTGCGCAGCCAACGCAACCCGGACGGCAGCGAGTCGCACGTGTGGGAGCGGTGGGTGGCCTTCTCGGTCGAGCCCCTCTACCTGGCCCTCTACGCCAAGTGGGATCCGGGCATGATCGTGCGTCGGCACGGGCACCACAGCCCCCACACGCTCACCGTTTTGGCGGGCGAGTTCAGCTGCGGCGACGAGCTGTGTGGCGTCGGCACACACATCGAGTTGCCCTACGGCGCCGCCTTCGGCCCGTTCGTTGCTGGCCCCGACGGGGTCGAGCTGTACGAGGTGATGATGGGCGACCCTCGTTCGTGGAGCGACGAGCCCGAGGTAATGCAGCAACTCCTGGCAGCCCGAGGCGTCGA
>JAWKIE010000052.1:0-11190 GCA_041394485.1 Microthrixaceae bacterium | reverse complement strand
CCGGCACTGCAACAGCGGCACCCTGCCCTTCGGTTTCACCGCGGAGGGCGAGGTCAGCCCCGACCTCTACTTCCGGGTCGACGATGCGCACGGCTGTCGGGCCAGGGTCACCGAGCTCGGCGGCACGCACGGCGACGTCGTCGACAGCGAGACCGGCCCGACCCTCACCGCCTGTGAGTCGCCCGGTGGGGTGCGGTTCAACCTCTGGCAACCGGCCGACGGCTACTGATCGGCCCGACCGGCCGGGGTGGGGTGACCCTCTCCGGCCAGTTGAATGTGCCCCGCCGACGCCTGCACCAGCCCCTCGCCAAGCAGCTCCTCGACCGCCGTCGCCGCTCTCGAGATTGCGTCGGGTCCGGCGGAGGGCCGGGCGGAACCCACGGCCTCCTGCAGCCGCCCGGCGGCGCCGGCGATCAGGCGATCCTCGGCGACCGGCCCGTCGACCAAGGCATCCAGCACCCGGCCGCGGGCCTCCCGCATCGATCCCCGGTACGGCGCCTGGCGCACCGACACGCCCGCAGACCTCGTCGCCGGGTCGGGCTCGGGCCAACCGTCGAGCGCCCAGCGGCACCCGCCCGCCAACGGGCAGTGGTCGCATCTGGGCGTTGGACGGCACACCAGCGCGCCGAGGTCGAGCATCGCCTGGTTCCAGGCCCACCCTTCACCGGCCGGCACCCATCGGTCGGCCTCGGCCTGAGCGGCCCGGGCGCCGAGCCGCTCGCCGACGACCCGGGCGAGGATGCGGCCGGTGTTGGTGTCGACCACACCGACATCGGCCTCCTCGGCGAACGCCAACACGGCCCGAGCGGTGTAGGGCCCGATGCCGGGCAACGCCAGCAGGCCATCCAGCGTGGTGGGAAGGCGACCCTCCAACGACGGGTCGGCGGTCACCTCGACCGCGCAACGGTGCAGGTTGGCGGCCCGGCGTGGATACCCGAGCCCCTGCCAGGCCCGCAGCAGGTCGGCCAATGGAGCCGCCGCCAGGGCATTCGCCGTCGGCCACCGGTCGAGGAAGTCGTGCCAGCGCGGGATCACCCGGGCCACCTGCGTCTGTTGGGCCATCACCTCGGCGACCAGCACCGCCCACGGGTCGCGTGTGTCACGCCAGGGCAACTCCCGCCGATTCGCCTCCCACCACGTCAACACCGAGCGCCGCGCCCCGGCGATGATCACGACGTCAGACAGCACCAGTAGATCTGGGTCTTGTACGGGATCGTGATCTCGTCCCGTCCGGCGGTGTCCGGGTGGGTGGCCAGCAGTTGGGCCACCTCGTCGAGCACGTGCTGGTGCCGGTCTGGCGGAAGCGCGGCGATGAAGCTGGTGGACCGGGTTCGTTCGATCACCAGCTCCGGCGTGCCCGACTGCCCGTGCGACACCTCGCGGTGCTCGAGCGCCTCGAACCGTCCGGACTCGGCCACGACGTCCTCCCAGAGCAGTTCGCGATGGTCGGAGTAGGGGCGGCCGCCGCCCAGCTCGGCCACCAGGTCCCCCCAACGCTGCATCCAGTCGACGTCCTCGTCCCGGGCGTTCCACACCATCATCAGCACACCGCCGGGCCTCAACACCCGGGCGATCTCGGCCAGCGCGGGCTGCGGATCAAACCAGTGGAACGCCTGCGCCACGGTGACCGCATCGACCGAGTTGTCGTCCAGCGGCAACGACTCGGCGGTGCCGTTGGCCACCGGCACGTCGCCGTGGTCGGCGGCGGCGAGCTGACGAACCAACTCGGTCCGCATGCCCTCGACCGGTTCGACCGCCGTGACGTTGAAGCCGGCGTCGAGCAACTGCTTGGTGAAGATGCCCGTGCCGGCGGCCAGGTCGCACACCAGCGTGTCGGGTGCGGGCCTCACCAACCCCACCAGGGTGTCGATGACGTCGGCCGGGTACGACGGCCGCACCTTGGCGTAGGACGACGCCTGGCGGCCAAACCCCACAGCAGCGGCGGGATCCACCCCGTCGCGGTGTAGATCGGCGTCGGTTTCGGCCCCGTTCATCCCAGTCCCCATCACCGCAGCCTACGGCGTGACGCCTGTCCGGGCAGCCGGGTTGTGGGGTGTTTCTTTGGCGGTCCCGTCCCGGCATTGTCTGGGAGACCCAAGCTACCGATCGGTAACATGCCGGCCATGACCGACGCCGCCACCTCCCCCGTGTCTCCCGACCTGACCGCCGCCGCAGCCGCCCTGGACGTTGGCCAGGCGGTGATCGATTCGGCGGTCGGCAAACTGGCCGAGCTGGGCATCGACGACAACCAGGTGCTGGCCTACGACGTCGCCCATGCCGCCGCCGCCCTCATGTGCGGACGGGGACTGCTCGACTACGGCTCGAAGGGCGACGACGAGGGCCGCATCACCGCCGCCTTCATCGCCGATGCGCTCGCCGACCTGGGCGCCAAGGTGTTCGGCCGGGAGGCCGAGTGGGGTGTCGAGCCGTCGGCCATGGACGGGGCCCGCGACTTCGTGTCCACCTACCGGGCCTCGGACTTCCTGGCCTCGCTGGCCGACACCGACGGTCCCCGCCACCTCGGCGACGACTTCGAGATGGTGCAGGACGCCTTCCGGCGCTTCGCCGAGGACAAGATCATGCCGATCGCCGAGGAGATCCACCGCCACAACGGCGACATCCCCGAGGAGATCATCTCCGGCCTGGCCGAGATGGGCGCCTTCGGCCTGTCGATCCCCGAGGAGTACGGCGGCTACGCGTCGGGCGGGGCGTCGGACTACATCGCCATGGTCGTCGCCACCGAGGAGCTCTCGCGCGGGTCGCTGGGCGCCGGCGGTTCGCTGATCACCCGCCCCGAGATCCTGGCCCGGGCCCTGGAGGCCGGCGGCACCGAGGCCCAGAAGCAGGAGTGGATGCCCAAGCTCGCCACCGCCGAGGTGATGAACGCCGTGGCGGTCACCGAGCCCGATTTCGGTTCGGACGTCGCCGGTGTGAAGGTCACCGCCACGCAGACCGACGGCGGCTGGCTGCTCAGCGGGTCAAGACCTGGTGCACCTTCGGCGCCCGCGCCGACGTGCTGATGGTGCTCGCCCGAACCAACACCGACCGCAGCGTCGGCCACAAGGGCCTGTCGATGTTCATCGTGCCCAAGGAGCGCGGCGACGGCCACGGCTTCGAGCTGACCCAGGAGAACGACCAGGGCGGCAAGATGGAGGGCCGCCCCATCGACACCATCGGCTACCGCGGTATGCGCAGCTACGAGGTGGCCCTGGAGAACTGGTTCGTGCCGGAGGCCAACCTGATCGGCGGCGACGACGGCAAGGGCCGCGGCTTCTACTACCAGATGGCCGGCTTCGAGAACGGCCGACTTCAGACCGCCGCCGCGGTGGGCGTCATGCAGGCCGCCCTCGAAGAGGCGCGCGAGTACGCCAACAACCGGGTGGTGTTCGGCGAGAACATCGCCGAGTATCAGCTGACCCAGGCCAAGCTGGCCCGCATGGCCGTCATCATCCAGGGCGCCCGCCAGTACAGCTACGAGGTGGCCAAGCTGATGGGCAAGGGCGAGGGGGCCATGGAGGCCTCGATGGTGAAGGCCTACGTGTGCAAGGCCGCCGAGTGGGTCACCCGCGAGGCCATGCAGATCCACGGCGGCATGGGCTACGCCGAGGAGTACACGGTGAGCCGCCTGTTCGTCGACGCACGGGTGTTGTCCATCTTCGAGGGCGCTGACGAGGTGTTGTGCGTCAAGGTGATCGCCCGCCAGCTCGTCGGCCGCCACCAGGCTGGCTGAACCGGCCCCGGCATCCCCCGACCGAACCTGAAACCGGGTGGATCGCTGCCCGTGCCGCCTCTGAACGCGGTCGACGAGATGGGGTTTCACCTCGGTTGGCGCAGGGTAGGTTGCTCGGGCGACCGGGCGAATCGGTCGCGTCACCACACGTAAGCGGGAGCCCACATGAGTAGCGACAACGCCAACGGCCGGTCCAGCGCCAAGCCGACCACCACCGACGCCGGCATTCCGGTGGCCAGCCAGGAGCACTCGCTGACCGTCGGGCCGAACGGCCCGATCGTGCTGCACGATCACTACCTGATCGAGCAGATGGCCAACTTCAACCGGGAGCGTGTGCCTGAGCGTCAGCCGCACGCCAAGGGCGCCGGCGCCTTCGGGCGCTTCGAGGTCACCGGCGACGTCAGCGCCTACACCAAGGCAGCGGTGTTCCAGCCGGGCACCACCACCGACACGCTGGCGCTTCTCCACGGTGGCCGGCGAGCGGGGCAGCCCCGACACCTGGCGCGACCCCGCTGTTTTGCGCTGAAGTTCTACACCTCCGAGGGCAACTACGACATGGTGGGCAACAACACCCCCGTGTTCTTCCTGCGCGACCCGTTGAAGTTTCAGCACTTCATCCGCTCACAGAAGCGGCGGGCCGACTCGGGGCTGCGCGATCACGACATGCAGTGGGACTTCTGGACCTTGTCGCCCGAATCGGCCCACCAGGTCACGTGGTTGATGGGCGACCGGGGCATCCCCAAGACGTGGCGCCACATGAACGGCTACTCCTCACACACCTACATGTGGGCCAACGCGTCCGGCGAGCGGTTCTGGGTGAAGTACCACTTCAAGACCGACCAGGGCATCGAGTTCCTCACCCAGGAGGAGGCCGACACGCTGGCGGGCAGCGACGCCGACTACCACCGCCGCGACCTGTTCAACTCGATCCGCGACGGTGAGCATCCGTCCTGGACCCTCAAGGTGCAGGTCATGCCCTTCGACGACGCCCGCGACTACCGCTTCAACCCGTTCGACCTCACCAAGGTGTGGCCCCACGGCGACTATCCGCTGCACGAGGTGGGCAAGCTCACCCTCGACCGCAACCCCACCGACTTCCACTCCGAGATCGAACAGGCCGCCTTTCAGCCCAACAACCTGGTGCCCGGCATCGGGGTGAGCCCCGACAAGATGCTGCTTGGGCGGATCTTCGCCTACGCCGACGCGCACCGGGCCCGCATGGGCGTCAACTACCACCAGATTCCGGTGAACCGGCCGCAGGTGGAGGTGAACTCCTACAGCAAGGACGGCGCCATGCGCGTCATCCCGGTGACCGACCCGGTGTATGCCCCCAACTCCAAGGGCGGCCCCGCTCCGGAGGAGACGGCCAACCCGCCGGCGGAGGTGTGGGAGGCCGACGGCGAGCTCGTTCACGCCGCCTACACGCTCCACGCCGAGGACGACGACTGGGGTCAGGCCGGCACCCTGGTGCGCGACGTCATGGACGACGCGCAGCGGGATCGGTTGGTGTCCAACGTGGTCGGGCACCTCGGCGACGGCGTCTCCCAGCCGGTGCTCGATCGGGCCCTGGGATACTGGCGAAACATCGACTCCGACGTGGGCGATCGCATCGCCGAGGGCCTCGGCCGGACCTGACCCGGCCTGCGCCGGCGGTGCGCGTCGGGCCCGGCGCGGCTCGGCGCCCCTAGCGTGATCCCATGAACGCACACGTGGCCCGCTCCATGAACGCCGCGGTCACCGTCGGCCACGGCGGACCGGAGATGATCGAGCTGCGCGAGGTGCCCGTGCCCGCCCTAGGTCCCGGCGACGCCCTGGTGCGGGTTGGCGCCGCCGCGCTCAACAACACCGACATCTGGACCCGGGAGGGCAGGTACGGCAGCGCCGAGGATCCGGACGCCGTCGCCGGATGGCAGGGCGTGCCGCTGGGCTTTCCCCGCATCCAGGGCATGGACATCGCGGGCGAGGTCGTCGAGGTGGGCGACGACGTCTCCAACGCCTGGGTCGGCAGGCGCGTCATCGTCGACCCCACCGTCACCTACGCCGACGGCTTCCCGGCGGTGCTGGTGGGCAGCGAGGTCGACGGCGGGTTCGCCGGGTTTCATCGCTGCTCCGAGGCACAGCTGAGCGACGTCACCGACTCGCCGCTGTCCGATGCGCAGCTGTCGTGCCTGCCGATCGCCTACGGCACCGCGCTGGGCATGATCAACCGGGCGGGTTGTTCGCCGGGCGAGCGGGTGCTGGTGACCGGCGCGTCGGGCGGGGTCGGCCTGGCGGCGGTTCAGCTGCTGCTCGCCCGGTCGTGCCGGGTCGTCGCCCGAACCAGCGAGCCCCACCGGGCGACGTTCGAGGCGCTCGGTGTGGAGGTGTCGGTTCGCGGCGTCGACGACGTGGCCGACCTCGACGTGGTGGACGCGGTGGTCGACGTGGTCGGCGGCGACACATTTGCATTGCTGGTCGACCGCCTGGAGGTGGGCGGGCGCCTGGTGGTCGCCGGGGCGATCGCAGGCCCGCAGGTGTCGATCGACCTGCGGCAGCTGTACCTCAAGCAGCGCACGCTGATCGGTTCGACGATGCACACGCGAGACGACTTCGCACAGCTCGCCCGCATCGCCACCGAGGGGTCGCTCGACCCCGTCGTCGCGCAGACCTACCCACTGGCCGACCTGGCGGCGGCTCAGGAGCGATTTCTGGCGGGAGATTTCGTCGGCAAGCTGGTGATCGAACCAAACCGGGCCTGAGCGCACCGGACCATGGCCTTCGACCGGCCGACGGTATTCTGAGGCCGTGGACCAAGACCCCAAGGTGGACGCCTACATCGACCGCTCCGACGCCTGGCCCGAGGAGATGGCGGCGCTCCGGCCCATCCTGTTGGGGTGCGGGCTGAGCGAGGCGATCAAGTGGGGCAAACCCTGCTTCAGCCACGAGGGCGACAACATCGTCATCATGCAGGAGATGAAGGCGTTCCTCGCCCTCATGTTCTTCAAGGGCGCGCTGTTGGAGGACCCGGACGGCGTGCTGGTGGACCAGGGCCCCAACTCCAGGTCGGCCCGTCGCATCGAGTTCACGTCGGTCGACGACGTCACCCGGCTGGCCGACACCGTTGCGGCGTACGTCGCCGAGGCCATCGACGTGGAGGAGGCCGGGCTGGAGGTCGGACCCGCCCCGGAGCCCGACCTGGTCGAGGAGCTGCAGCGCCGTCTGGACGCCGATCCGGATCTCAGGGCCGCGTTCGAGGGCCTTACCCCTGGGCGACGGCGGGAGTACAACCTCCACTTCTCGGACGCCAAGCAGTCCTCGACCCGCGAGCGCCGGGTGGAGAAGTACGTCCCCAAGATTCTGGCGGGCAAGGGCTTTCGGGACCGCTGAGCGAGGCGGCCACGCCGACACGGACGCGTCAACCACGATCACGGCTCGGACCTCGACTCGTGGAGATGGTCCACCCGCCGATCGATGGGGACTGCGACCCGTCCGCTCAGCGAGTGGTCTCGGTCCCGGGTCCGGATAGACCGTCACCGTTCGCTTCCGCCTCCCGAAGGAGCTGATTGACCAGGGCGGCCTGACGGTTCAGGTGGTTGCGCTCGGCGAGATTCGTCGCCTCGCGAGCCGCCTGCGCAGCGAGCCGGGCGGCGGCCTCCAGGTCGCCCCTGCGCCGGTGCAGGTGGGCGGCCACGGCGTTGCGCCGAGGCACGCCGTCGCCGACCTCGGCCAGCGCGGCCAGCCCGGCCTGCGGGCCGTCGGCCTCACCCACGGCAACCGCCCGGTTGAGACGCACAACCGGGGTGTCGGTCAACGCCAGCAACTCGTCGTACCACTCGACGATCTGCACCCAGTCGGTCTCCTCGATCCTCGGCGCATCAGCGTGCAGCGCCGCGATCGCCGCCTGCGCCTGATAGGGGCCCAGACGGTCGCAAGCCAGTGCACCCTGCACCAGCGCCACCCCTCGGTGATCGCCGAGACGTCCCAGCGGGCCCGGTCCTGCTCGGCCAGCGGCACCAGGCTGCCGTCGTCGCGGGTGCGGGCGGAGCGACGGGCGTGATGCAACAGCATCAGCGCCAACAGCCGGACGCCTCCGGCTCGTCGGCGACGGCGGCAAGCCGTCGGGCCAGCCGGATCGCCTCGGCGGCGACGTCGAGGTCGCCGGAGTAGCCCTCGTTGAACATCAGGTACAACACGTGCATCACGGCGGTGAGGTCGCCCGGTTCGTCGAGGCCGACCCCGGATATCGAGCGTTTGGCCCGGCTGATCCGCTGGGCCATCGTAGCCTCGGGCACCAGGTAGGCATCGGCGATCTGGCGGGTGGTCAGCCCGCCGACCGCTCGCAACGTCAGGGCCACCGCCGACGCCGTGGACAGCACCGGGTGGGCGCACAGGAAGTACAACGCCAGCGTGTCGTCGGCGCTCGACACCTCGCCCGGCGAGGGCTCCCCCGCCACCCGCAGCTCGCGATCGCTGCGGGCGGTTTCCGAACGCACGAGGTCGAGGTACGACCGCCAGGCCACGGTGATCAGCCAGGCGGTGGGCTCGGCGGGCATCGTCCGCTTCCAGGCGGCCAGCGCCTTGATGAGGGCCTCCTGCACGGCGTCCTCTGCCGTCGCGAAGTCGGCGCCCCGCCCGACAAGTACCGCCAGGGCCTCCGGCGCCGCGTCCCGCAGCACCGCCGGGTCGACGCCCGCCGGGTCGCTCACTCGGTGACCGTCGGAGCGGACGCCATGAACGGGCGGACCTCCAGCCACTCCCGGACCGGTTCGCCCCCGGCGCCGGGCGCCGCCGAGAGCTCCCCGGCCAGCTCGATCGCCCGCTCCTCGCTGTCGACGTCGATCACCATCCACCCGGCGATCAGGTCCTTGGTCTCGGCGAACGTTCCGTCGGTCTCCGGCGGCTTGCCGGCCCCACCGGAGCGCACCCACAGGCCGTCCTGTTGCAAGGCCTGGGCGTCGACGAACTCGCCGGTCTCCTCGAGCCGCGCCGAGAAGTCCCGCATGTAGTTCATGTGCGCATCCACCTCGTCGGGCGTCCACCGGTCCATCGGCTCGAAGTACGGCTCGGACACGGGCGCGCCCCGGTAGTGCTTCAGCAACAGATACTTGGCCATGTGGTCCTCCTTGGCAACGGCGACCATTGTGGTCGCGCTCACCAGGGAGACGGAGCCGATTCCGCGTTCTCGACATCCGAGGGAGAATCCGTCGGGGCCCGCTACGGGCCGAGGGCCCCGATCCCGATCATGCCGTCGCCCCGAGCGTCACACGACGAAGCGCAACAGCCCGGCAACCGGGCCGTCGTCCGGGAGGTCACCGGAACGGACGGCCAACACCCGGCCGCCCGCCAGCAGCACCCGCCGGGCGATCTCGTCGGTCACGCCGTAGTTCGCGGGCTGGTCGGATTCGTCCAGCGTGACCGCACCGCCGTCGTCGATCGTGCCGGGGACGTTCGCATCGATGTCGACCAGCAGGGTGTCGACGGCGCCCAGCGTGGACAGTCGGGCCAGGTCGGAGATGTCCACCGCCGTGCGCCCCTGCGACCGCAGCTCGTCGAATCGACTCGCCAGCTCGACCAGCTGATCGGCGTAGACCTCGTCGAGGATCGCCCGGGCGGCATCGGCCAGCTCGGCGTCGCTGGTGGTGTCGGGGTTGGAGTGTTCGCGCTTGGTGACCAGGTGCGGGTAGGTGTTGACCGACCGGTAGAGCGCGGCCATCGGCTTGGAGGCGGCCAGGATCAGGGGAAGGTCCGACCCGGTCAGCACGTGGCGCAGCGCCGAGTCCACCTTGCGGGCGTAGGCGGCCTCCCGCGCACGGTGGATCTTGTTGCCCGAGGACTCCATCGCGTCGTGCGGCAGGTCCGCAACATGCACCTCCTCCGGGGCGCCGGACGGCCCCACCTCGAGCAGGCGAACCGATCCCTGCGACAGCGCCAGGATCCACGCCGCGTGAGGAAAGGTGACCGCCCGCAGCAACGGCGTGATGTGATAGCGGTCCGACACCTCCACCATCGCCTGGAGGTGGTTGGGTAGCCGGTGGGTCTCAAAACGATCGGCGCCCGCAAAGATGGCCAGGCTCTCGGCCTGGTTGACCCAGAACTCGTCGTCATCGTCGGCGAGGTGCCCCAGGTGGGCCTCGATGTCGGCAACGACGTCCTCGTCGGCGTCCACCGACTCGAGCTGCTGAACCGCCTGACGGGTGAGGTCGCGCAGCAGCACCCGGTCCTGGTGCGTCTCCTGGGTCACTCGGTGCGTCGGCAGGTAGATCGACACGCAGTACTCGGCGGTCTCACCCACCAATCGTTCCAATTCGGAGCCGGTGGGGATATCGGAGTGCAGGGCCATGCGGCGGGTTCCTTGAATGGTGGGGGTTGACGGCCGGCACCAACGGATTGCATCGGCCCCGGACCCCTCATCCTCCCCGCCCGTGGGCGTTCCGCCCAGGGTCCAAAGTCACCCACCACTCTCTTGCACCCTCCCAGGATGAGCCCGATCGGTGGCGTCGAGGGAGCGGGTGCTGCTCTCCGAGACCGTGGGCGAGTTGGAGCCTTCAACTTGCCGGAGGCGGCGATCTGGGGTCAACTGACCTCGATCACACTGCTCGGGGAAGCCGGTCCAAGTCCGGCGCTGTCCCGCAACCGTGGGTGTCCGCTCCTTGGAGCGAACACAAGCCGGAATACCGACGTGCGATCGCTCCAAGAATCCGTCGCGGAAAGCGGAGTCGGGGCAGTCCCTTTCGGGCTGGTCGGCGAGGCGTCTGCGACCCAACGAAAGGAGACCCTTTGAGGTCACCACATCGCTTCGGTATCGGTTTGGTTGCGCTGATGCTCGCAGCTCTCGCGGCAGGATGCGGGTGCTCATCCACGCCGCCCGTCGATCCTGCAACCTGCCTTCCGGCCTCGTCCGGGGAGATTCAGGTGGCCGTCGTCGTGGACGTCACCACCCTCTTCGACGGTGCCACCGCAGCCTCCACCACCTGCGTGAACCTGCCGACGGGCGCCAACGGCTTGGACGCGCTGAACGCCCGGGCCGCACGGTTGGGCGTGCCCGGGCCACGGCTGAACAACAGTGGCCTGCTGTGTGCCATCGACGGCGTTCCCAAGGCGCCGGACTGCGGTGAGAACGGCCCCGACGGCTACGAGTACTGGGGCTACTACCACGGCGGCACCAGCTGGAACTTCGCCAGCACCGGCCCGGCGTCCAAGAAGCTGACCAACAAGTCGGTTGAGGGCTGGGCCTTCCAGAACGGCTCCAACGGCGGCGAGCCGCGCACATCGGCCAAGTTCGCCACCCTCACGGCGGGCTGAGAACAGCAGCCGATGCCGACGCCGACGTCGGGCACGAGGAACGCGATCGAGGGCGGCGCGGCAGCGCCGCCCTCATCGACCGCATCGCAAACGTCACTCGTCAGCCGACCGAGTGGATAGTCCCGCCACGTGGCGCGTAGCCGTCGTGCCGGCAGAGCGATTCGACCGGTCTGGTGATC
>JAWKIE010000051.1:0-11411 GCA_041394485.1 Microthrixaceae bacterium | reverse complement strand
CGTCGGCCAGCTCCATCGCGTATCCGGGAAAGCCCGGGTCCGAGTGGGCCACGTGGCCGACCCCCGCCAGGTGGGAGTTGACCCCGGTGAGCAACGCCGCGCGGGTGGGCGAGCACATCGGGGTGGCGTGGTAGTTCGAGAAGCGAACCGCCCCGGCGGCCAGGGCGTCGAGGTTGGGGGTGGCAATCTCCGAGCCGTAGCAACCGAGGTCCGAATAGCCGAGGTCGTCGGCCATGATGACGATCACGTTCGGGGATCCTTCGGGGGCGGTGGCCTCCGGTGGCCAGGCCGCCTGCGAACCGGCGACCGTGCGGCCGACGGTTCCCTCGAAGTTTCGGTACGCGCCGGTGGCTGCGTTCTCCATCCTGAACTCCCTCCCTCTGGGCCGATGGCGGACACCGTTCCGGTCGCCGTCGACGGGACCAGTGTGCCGCACGGTCGCGCGCCGCATCGACTTCGATCGAACCATCTAGCGTTGAGGGCCGCTTCGAGGCGATCCACCGGCCCCACGGCCCTCGCCTCCGACCCCTACTCCCCGTCGACAGGTCTCACCGATGATCCAACTGCCCCCTCGCGTCACCGTGGTGCTCGGCTCCGGCGGTGCCGGAGGCTGGATGTTCCACCTCGGCGTGCTGCGGGCGCTGCGCGCCGAGGCCGGGTTTCACCTGGGCGACGCCTCCCGGGTGATCGCCACCTCGGCGGGTGCCGGCGTGGCCGCGCCGGTGCTGACCGGCACCTCGCTGACCGACACCGAATCGGTGCTGATGACCCCTCCGTCCGGCGAGGAACGCCGGGCCTTCGACGAGGCCCGGGACGCCAACCGTGAGCGAGGGCTGGAGCGATTCACCCCGGTGGCGCCTCAATTGGCCGGACGGGTGTTGTCCAACCCGTTGCTGGCCGGTTCGGGTCTGCTGCCGGCGGGAACGATCCCGACGGCCGGGCTGGCGCGGGCCGACTCGCTGGAGGACGCCGACCGCTGGCCACCGGCGTTGTGGGTGACCGCCACCCGGCTGAGCGACGGCGAGCCGATCGTCTTCGGGGCGGACCGACACGACGCCCCGCTGGCCAAGGCCGTTCAGGCCAGCCAGGCCATCCCCGGCGCGTTCGCGCCGGTGGAGATCGACGGCGAACGTTACGTCGACGGCGGCCTGGTCTCTCCCAACCACGCCGAGCTGGCGCTGGCCGACCCCTGCGACCTGGTGATCCTGGTGAGCGTCCAGAGCCGGCCCGGCCTGCGGGCCACCCGGGTGCAGGCCAGGCGCCGACTCGGCAGCGAGCTGGCGACGCTGGACGACGCCGGGCTGGCGACCGTGCTGATCGAGGTGGACGACGCCACCAACGCTCGCTTTCGGGGTTTCCCCCGCAGCAACCGCGAGAACGGCCGGGTGATCCAGCAGCACGCGGCCCGCCTCACCCGGGACGCCCTCCGCCGCTGGCACTCATCGAGTTGACGGAGCGGACAACCCAGTCCCAGCGACCAACGGCCCGAGCGGAGCGGACGACACCGTCTCCGTGACCAGCGGCCCGAGCGGAGCGGACAACACCGTCTCCGTGACCAACGGCCCGAGCGGAGCGGACGACACTGTCACCGGGGGTCGATACGGTCGGTGTATGACACCCCCTGAAGACCTCCACGTGGCCGAGCCGCCACGGCCGGACGCCGCTGAGGTGACCGCGGAGCTGACCGCGCACGTCCAGGCGCTGGCCGGACCCGACGCCACGCCCCGGCCGGAGCAGGTCGACGCGGTCACCGCCGTGGTGGCCGACCGGAAACGCACGTTGCTGGTGGCCCGTACCGGCTTCGGAAAGTCGGCGGTGTACTTTTCGGCCACGGCGATGCTTCGGGCCCGGGGGTGGGGGCCGACGGTGGTGATCTCCCCGCTGCTGGCGCTGATGCGCGATCAGGTGGCCGCGGCCGAACGCCTTGGCCTGACCGCGGTCACGATCAACTCGTCCAACATCGATTCCTGGGACGAACTGGAGACGCGCATTGCGGCCGACGAGGTCGACCTGCTGCTGATCGCCCCCGAACGGCTGGCCAACCCGGGGTTTCGCCGCCGGGTGTTCGACTCGATGCGGGCCCGGGCGTTCATGTTGGTGTGCGACGAGGCGCACTGCATCTCCGACTGGGGCCACGACTTTCGGCCGGACTACCGGCGGCTCCGCCGCCGCTGGCGGAGGTGCCGCCGTGGACCCCGGTGTTGGCCACCACGGCCACCGCCAACGCGCGGGTGACCGACGATGTGGCCGCCCAATTGGGTGAGGACACGCTGGTGCTGCGCACCTCGCTCGATCGGGCGTCCCTGCGCCTGTCGGTGGTGGATCTGCCCGACGACGCCCACCGACTGGCCTGGCTGAGCGAACGTTTCGACGAGCTGCCGGGCTCCGGCATCGTCTACTGCCTGACGGTCGAACAGGCGGAGACCACGGCCCGCTGGCTGCGCGATGAAGGCCACGATGCGGCCGCCTACACCGGTTCGGTGGAGGCCGACGACCGGCTGCGGCTGGAGGAGGCGCTGCGGGCCAACGAGCTGAAGGCGCTGGTGGCCACCTCCGCGCTGGGCATGGGCTTCGACAAGGGCGACCTGGCGTTCTGCATCCACCTGGGCCTGCCCCCCTCCCCGGTGGCGTACTACCAGCAGATCGGACGCGCCGGGCGGTCGCTGGACGTGGCCGAGGTGATCGCCCTGCCCCGACCCACCGAGGACGCCGCGATCTGGAGTTGGTTCGAGTCGGTGTCACTCCCCTCCGAGGAGGTGTGTCGGAGCGCGCTCGACCAGCTCGATTTCGAGGAACCGACGTCGATCGCGCTGCTGGAGCACACCGTCAACCTGGGTCGCAACCGGCTCGGCACCCTGATGAACATCCTCGAGGTCGACGGTGCGGTCGAGCGTGTGGGCGGCGGCTGGGTTCGCACCCGGGCCGAGTGGGCCTACGACCACCAACTCGTCGCCGGCCTCCGGGACCTCCGTCGGGCCGAGTCCGAACAGATGCGGGAGTGGGCCCACCTCGACGGGTGCCGCCTTCGGTACCTTCGCGAGGCGCTCGACGACGCCGAGGCGGTCGACTGCGGACGGTGCGATCGATGCACCGACCGCACCTGGCAGTCGACCCCCGAATCCGAGGTCACCGCCCGGGCACAACAGCTGCTTCGCGGCGGCGACGTGATCGTGCCGCCACGCAAGCAGTGGCCCTCAGGGCTCGGGGAGCCGAAGGGCCGCATCCCGGCCGATCGGCAGCCCGGGGCGGGCAGGGCGCTGGCCCGCACCGGTGACGGCGGATGGGGACCCGTCGTCGAGCGCCTGATCGAGGCGGCCGACGCACGATCGGTCCCGGGCGGGGCGACACCCGGCGCCGAAACCCTCGCCGACCCGCCGACGGTGGGTGACGACCTGCTGTGGGCCATCGCCGGCATCCTCAAGCGCTGGGACTGGCCCGAACGCCCCACCTGGATCTGCCCGATGCCGTCGCGCCGCCGGGGTGGTTTGATCGACGCGGTGGCCGACGGTTTGGGTTCACTCGGCAAGCTCCCGGTGCACCGTGCGCTCGTCGGCCGGGTCGACCCGACCGACGACGGATCGCCGGGCGACGGGGCGTATCAGGCGGATCAGGCGAACTCCGCCCATCAGGTGTTGAACGTCTGGAACCGCTTCGCCATCGACCCCGGTGCGCTCCCCGATCCGGACACCCTGGCCGGTCCGGTCCTGCTGGTGGACGACGAGATCGTCAGCCGCTGGACGGTGACGGTGGCCGCGTGGCGCCTCACCGGTGCGGGCTCGGGCTCCGTCCTTCCGCTGGCCCTCCGATCGCGCTGAGGCGGTTCAGCCGGTCGGGCCGTCCTCGCGCAGGTAGATCGACCGCTTCGGCTTGGCGAAGAAGTCCTCCAGCAGCGGACGGAACTCCTCCAGGTCCAGGGACGGATAGTCGGGATCAAACGCCGGTTGATCGAAGTCGGCGCAGAACTCGGCGCACAGGTCGTAGTACGGATGACCCGCAAACCGGTCCCGCATGTCCGGGTCGAGACCGAGGAACTCGAAGAAGTAGTACCCCTGGAAAACGCCGTGCTGCTGCACCATCCAATGGAGGTCGTCGTCGACGAAGGGCCACACGATTGCGGCGCCGATGTCGGGATGGTTGTAGCTGCCCAGCGTGTCGCCGATGTCGTGCAACAGCGCACAGGCCACGTAGTCGTCGCTGCGGTTGGCCCGCATCGCGCGCGTGGCGGTCTGGGTGGAGTGGGTCAGTCGGTCGACCACGAAACCGCCGTAGTCACCCGCCAGCAGGCGGAGGTGGTTGATCACCCGGTCGGCCAACCCGGGATAGAACTCCAGCTGCGCACCGATGATCCGGTTCCAGTCCTCCTGGGTGCCCTCGGTCATCGCCGTGAAGCCGGCACGATCGCCCGGCGCTGCATCGCCGTTCCCGTCGCGGTCGGTCGTCGGTGGCGGGGCCGGGTTCGGTGATGCTCATCGCCACAGTCTGGTGCCGGGACCCGCTCGCTTCAACGGCCCGTATCCGATGCCGTAGCATCGGAGCCCCGCCACCCGACGCCACCCAGGAGCGCCATGTCCGACACCACCTCGATCGAGTCCGACCTGCGCAGCTTCACCGGGGGATGGTGGATTCCGGTCGTCGGCGGCGTGCTCGCCATGTTGTTCGGTTTCCTCGTCCTGTCGTTCAACTACACCACGCTCTGGGCGGTCACCATCGCCGCCGGGGTCGGGTTCCTCCTGACGGGGCTGGCCGACCTGGCCGTCGCAGCGGGCTCCAAGGGCTCCCAGCGGTTGCTTGGGCTGGCGCTCGGGGTGCTGGCGGTTGGCGCCGGAATCATCGCATTCGCCTGGCCCGCCGCCACCTTCGTCGTGCTCGCCAAGCTGGTCGCCTGGCTGCTGTTGCTCCGCGGGGTGTTCGGTATCGTCGGCGCCTTCGAGAACCGGCATGCCGGGGTGGACCTGTGGTGGATCAACCTGGTGTTGGCGATCCTCGAGATCGGCGTGGCGATCTGGGCCGTGCGCTACCCGGGCGGCTCGGTGGTGTTGCTGGTGTTGTGGATCGGGCTTTCGGCCATCTCCCGCGGCATCGCGCTGATGACGATCGGCTTCACGGTCAGGGCCATCGGCCGGCAGCTGCCCGCCGTCTGACCACCGGAGCCAGGCCAGCCAGAACAGGGCCAGCCAGAACAGGGCCAGCATCCACCCGGCGGCCACGTCGCCCGGGTGGTGGACCCCAAGCATCACCCGGCTGACGCCGACCGCCAAGGACACTCCCACGGCCGCACCCACCATGGCTCGACGTCGGCCGACCAGCCGGGCGGTGGCCACCAGCACGATCATCGAGTTCATCGCATGCCCGGATGGAAAGGCCGACCCACGGGCGGGCACCAACGCGACCAGGTCCGGGCGGGCGCGGGCCACCGACAGCTTCACCGCCGTCTCGACGACTGCGCCCAGTGCACCCACGACGACGAGCCACGCCCCGGCCCCACCGCTGCCGCGGCGCCACAACCGGGCGGCACCGGCGACGACGATCGCGCTCAGCACGATCGGAGCGCCCAACCAGGTCACGGCGGTTGCGCCCTCGGCCGCCAACGGCCGATCGGCGAGCCACCCGCCCACCACGGCTGCGGCCCGCCGGTCGAGCCCGTCGATCGCGTCGATCGACACGACGAGGCCCAGCACCAGGCCGGCGACGTACACGCAGACCATCGAAGCGAGCACGCGTCGGGTTCGGCACGAGGCGTCCCGCACTCCGGCGAGCGGCGGATCAGCGTTCGGCAACATGCACGAGCAACGAACGCGGATGCTTGAGCACCTCGATCTCGGCCGAGCCGTCGAACGCCTCACCGTCGGTGGCCATCATCGACGTTCGGTCGTCGGTGACCCGAAGCTCCAGCCGCTCCACCAGCCGTCGCTCGTACACCCGGCTGCGGCCCAGCGTCCCGGTCAGCAAGGAGGCCACCAGACGGGACCGTGCACCGGGGCGTGCCCCGTCGACCAACCGGACGTCCAGCAGACCATCGTCCAATCGTGGACGGTCGGTCGGCGCGAATCCGGCGGGCCGGTAGGCCCCGTTGCCGATGAAGATCATCCAGATCCGCCGTTCCCGACCGTCGATGGTGACGTGGGTGGGCCCCGTGGCGCGCAACACGCGGACCAGTGCAACCAGCATCGCCGGCCACTTGCCGATGTGGTCCTCCAGCTCCTCGCGTGCGGCGACGAGCGCCGGGTAGCTCCCCACGCTGGCGGTGTTGAGGAACAACCGACCGTTGATCGATCCGGTGTCGACCTCGATCACGGTGCCCCCGGCGACCGCGGTGATCCCGTCGGCCACCGTGGTCAGCCCCAGGTCGCGGGCGAAGTGGTTGAGCGTCCCACCCGGAAACACGGCCAGCGGGAGGCCGAGCTCCTTGGCGACAGTTGCCAGCGCGTTGATCGAACCGTCCCCGCCCAACACGCCCAGCGACGCGGCCGACTCGGCCGCCTGCTCGGCGACCTCGATCAGGTTGTCCCCCTCCTCCAAGGTGACGATGCGCGCCCCGGGAAGCCCACGCCGGATCTCGTCGATCGCCTCGTCGCCCTCCCCCGAACCGGCGCCGGGGTTGGCCACCACCACCAGGCCCGTCCCGTCGGGCTCGACCGCCGCCTGGTGAGGCCGGGCGGCGCGAGGCGCCCTGGCGGGTGAGGTGTCGATTCGGGGCCACCAGCGCAGCGTGGCCAGCGCCACGCCGGCCCCTCCGGCTGCCTGCACGCCCTCGACGAGCGCCCCGGTTCGACGTGGTTCGGCGCGAAGAGCGGCCATGCCCACGACGGCGGCCGGCACCGTCCAGGGCGACGACTCGAGTGCCGTCGCAGCGAGCAGCGCCCCCACGGCGGCCGGGTGGCTCGGGGATGGTGCCGGGTCGTGTCCCGTCGCCGTCCGAACCACGCGGATCGCTGCCCGGGTCGCCCCAACCGCCATCAGCCCGCGGAGCGCCGCCCGGCGACCCCGCCGACCGCCCGCAGCGGCCATCACCGACCACAATGCAACCGTCGCCGTCACCGCTCCCGGCGGGTTCACCCTGGATCGCGTCGACACCATGTGGGACCGATACCCGGGCGCATCGGTCTTCACTCCCGGAGCACGTCGGGCACCGGAACGCCCATGACCGGCACCGGCTATGCCTCGATGCGGATGCCCCGCTGCAACAACCGGGTCAGCGACTCCAGGTCGATCGGCTTGGAGAAGAGGTAGCCCTGGCCGTGCGAGCAGCGCAGGGCCCGCAGCTGGGCGAGCTCCAGCGGGGTCTCGATCCCCTCGGCCACCGTCGTCATCGACATCTCGCGTCCGAGCGCCAGCATGTTCTTGACCACCGCACCCGAGTTGGCGGCGCTGCCCAGGCCGGTGATGAAGCTGCGGTCGATCTTCAACACGTCGAAGGGATAGCGCTGGATGTACTGCAGCGACGAGAACCCGGTGCCGAAGTCGTCGATCGCCAGGTCGACCCCGAGGCCCTTCAGCGACTCGAGCTTCCGGCCGCTGGCCTCGGCGTCGACCAGGAAGAGGCTCTCGGTCACCTCCAGGGTGAGTGCGTGTGTCGGGAGCCCGGAGGACTGCAGCTCTGCGGCCACGTCGTCGACGATGCCGTCCTGCTCCAACTGGAGCGCGCTGAGGTTGACGCTGACCTTGAGATCGGGTGCCAGATCGCCGTCCAGGCGAAGCCGCGCCGTCGCCGTCGCCGCCTGCCGGAGGACCTCCAGGCCGATGTCGACGATCATTCCGGTCTCCTCGGCGGCCGGTATGAACTCGAACGGCGGCACCAGACCCCGATCGGGGTCCTCCCAGCGGACCAGCGCCTCGATTCCGGTGACCGCACGGTCCCGCAGGCTGATCAGCGGCTGGTAGTGGACGACGAACTCGCCCCGATCGAGCGCAACCTGCAACCGGTTGGCGACCCCGCGGTTGTCCGGGCGAGTCCGGCCCATGGGCTGGGAGTACATCGCCACATCCGACCTGCCCCGGTGCTTCACGGAGTACATCGCGATGTCGGCCAGCCGCATCAGCTCGTCGCGGGTCACCTCGCCCGGTTCGGCCATGGCCACGCCGATACTGGAGGTCGGCGACGACCACGAGCGCTCGGGCCCCTCCAGCGCCCGGATCGACTGTTGCAGCGTCGCCGCCAACGCCAGCGCCTGCTCGGGGGTGGTGTCCTCCATCAGGACGGCAAACTCGTCCCCACCCAATCGGGCGGCGCTCTCGTAGGCGCTCTGGGAGCGGTCGAGGGCGGCGCCCACCTGCCGGAGCAACTCGTCGCCTGCGGCATGCCCGAAGGAGTCGTTCACCGACTTGAAGTGGTCGAGGTCGATGAACAGCAGCGCCGTTGCGCTCCCGCGGCGCTCGGCCATCGCCAGCGCGTGGTCCAGCCGGTCGAGAAACAGCGCACGGTTGGCCAGACCGGTCAAGGTGTCGTGGAAGGCGTGGTGCAGCTCGTGCACCGTGCTGGCGTCGGTCAGTGCGATGCTGGCCTGACCGGCGAAGGTCTCCACCGCTGCGGTGTCGACGTGAATCGACGCGCCGACCTTCGTCGGGCTCATCAGGAACAGCCCGCCCATCGACACGCCGTTGTTGCACACCGGTGCCCCGCACACCGTCACCGGGGCCGCAACGTCACCGTGCACCGGCAACGCCATCATGCGGGCCGAGTGAAGCGCGCCGTCGGCCGCCTGACGACCCAGGCTCACCAGATGCTCCGACGACAGCGCCCTCAGCATCCGTTCGCCCACCTCGCCGGCAGTCGAGATCGCATTGATTCCCGGGATACCGGGCGCATCGAGCTGGATCCCCACCAGGTCGGCCTTCAGCAGCTCGCAGGCCTCGTCGGTGATCGCCTGAAGGATCTCGTCAACCGGCTGCCGCTGCGAGATCAGCCGTTGCACGCGCAGGTTGGACTCCAGCATCCGCCCCTGCGCCCTGGCGCGGGCCAGCAACGACTCGTTCTCGGCCATCTGGCGTTCGGCGACCAGTGAGGTGGCCCGCTGGCGCTCGACGGTTTCCAGCAGCCGAATCGTCAACACGAGCACGCGACCCATCGCCCGAACGCTCGAGAGTTCCTCCGCGTCGAGCGGTTCGTGCTCGCGCGCCACGACCACCGTGGTCTCGTCGTCGACGCCCACGGGGACGGCATCGACCACGCCCAACCCGGGCACGTCCAGGCGATGGCTCCACCCCATGGCCACCGCCCGAAGATCGGGGTGCTGCACCAGCTCACGCGAATACCCGACCGCCCCCAACACCTCGCCGCCGCGGACGAGCGCCGCCACCTCGGCGTCGACCGACTCGGCCAACCGGACCACCCCGCTGGAGATCGCACCCTCGACCGTGGTCGCCGCCGAGATCATCGCCAGGAACTCGGGGAGTTCGGCGGCCGACACCGGCGAGGGGCTGACGGCGAACGCATTCATGCGAACGCCAACGACACCAGGGTTTGGTTGTGGAAACCGCGCACACCCCGCAACCGGGCGAACTCACCGGCGGTGTAGAAGCCGGCCACCGGCGTGTCGCCCAGCGTCGGAGCAAGCGCCACCAGTTTGGAATCGAGGCCGTCGACGCCCAACACGCTTCGGCGGGCGATGCAGTCGAACATCAGCAGGCCCTGAGGGTCGAAGGGGCCCAGTGCGTCCACGGCCTCCCGGCACGAGGCGATGGTGCCAGCCATCACCGATGCACCGTCGCCCTCCATCAGCCACGCCGGGGTTCCATCCGGGATCCCGGCGACCAGACGCAACGAGCCGCGGGCCGGGTCGCATCCGCCGACGAAACGCACCTCCTCGGAGCGGCGCCGCCGAATGCCGAGGGGGTGCAGCATCGCCAACTCGACGAAGGCGTCGGAGTCCTCGGCCAACGAGGGCGGGGCGCCCAGGGCCCGGAGGTACCGTTCCAGCGCGGGCGCCCCGTCGATCTCCAACAGCTCGGTGCCTTCGCTGCGGCTGATCAGCATCGGTTCGCCGACCGAGGTCCACCCGTGTCGGACTCCGATCCCGATCGGCGCGTCGCTGCCGATGATCACCGACACCACCGCGTCGCTGTGCGCCTCACCGTTGTGGAGCTGCCCGGTCGGTGCGTGCCCGGGATCCTCCGCCGTCGCCCCGCCGACGATCGGAATCGACGCTCCGACCTCGGCATAGGCGCCTCGGACCAGCTCCTGTTGATCGCCCGAGCGGCTGTCGCTGAGCATCATCAGCACCCGGTGGGGGCGCTCGGGTGCCCCCGCGCAGACCTCGGCCGCCCGGGCACCGGCACGGAAGAGGTCGGACGAGGCGGCGGACGTCACCGAGGTCGCCACCGAGAAACCCGGGCCTCCCAGTGCGGCGACGGCCACGCCTCGACGGGCCTCGTCGCCGGCGAGGACCTCGCCCGACGTGGCCACGCCCACCATCTCCACACCGGGAGCGGCCTCGGCCACTCCGGCCGCCACCTCCTTCAGGTCGTGGCCGGCCGAGGCGAACACCACGACCAGGCCGGGGGTTGGGCCCCGGTTGGCATGGGAGGCCGCCTCGGCCCCTGCGAGCCTCGAGTCGGGGTCGATCGACCGGCCGACGCCGAACCAGCGCGTCGACGGCCGCCGCTCCCCACCCGACGTCTCGACGCCCGCCTCGGACGCCACCAGCGTCTCCTCGGCCAACACGTTCAGCACGCCCTCACGTGATGACGTGCGCCGCGGAAGGCGTTCATCAGTTGACGCCCTCGACGCTCTTGTTGAGCACCTGGGAGGCCTGGTCGCCGATCTTGGCCGCCACCTGCTGGCACAGCGACGTGAACCCCCGAGGGCACTGGTCGGTGTGGGCGACGACGACGGCACCCCGAAGATGGGGGCTGTGCAGCGGAACGATGCAGCGCGACACCAGCCCATTGGAGAATCCGAGCGGACCCGCCTGGGCCTCGACGCTCAGGTCCTGGGCGACGAGCGGCCCCTCGAGCTCGATCCCGTCGATCAGGTCGGCCAGCGAGTCGCGAATCACCGCCTCGGACAGGTCGGGACACCAGCCGTTGGGTGCGAGCACCAGGCGGCGCTCGGGGTGATTCAAGATGACCGCACCGAACTCACACGACAACGCGTCGATGGCCGCGTCGGCCAGGTCGGCCAGGAATCCGTCCAGGTTGCTGACCCACAGCGACGCCACCGAGAGGGCCGCCTTGGTCACCTCCAGCTCGTCGGCCAGCCGCTTCTCCGCCGAGACCTCACCGGCCGACCAGGCCAGGTCGCCCGCCGCCTCGATCAGCGTGGCGTCGTCCAGGTCGGCCACTCCCGCCCCGCCGAGCACCACCACGAAGTCGCCCACCATCACGATGGCGGCCTCCCGGGTCCAGTACGGGCCGAACACCCGGACGCTCTCACCGCTGTGGCGCACCAGGTCGTGGCTGGACAGCGCCCTGGC
>JAWKIE010000050.1:0-13360 GCA_041394485.1 Microthrixaceae bacterium | reverse complement strand
GGGCACCAACCTGGCGCACGGCGGCAGCCTGATCTTCCATTCGGAATGCCAGATGCACTACATCGCCGGGTGCCTGGAGTTGCTCGTCGAGGGCGGACATCGTGCCATGGAGCCGCGTCAGGAGCGCTGCGACGACTGGCACGAGCGCTCCCAGGCCGAACTGGCCGGCCTCGTGTGGACCCAGCCGTCGGTGAAGCACTCGTACTACAAGAACGCCGAGGGCGAGATCCACGTGCTCAGCCCGTGGCGCCTCGTCGACTACTGGACCTGGACGCGTCGGCCCGACCCGGACGACTTCATCCTGAGCTGAGCGAACGCTGCTCCCGGACGACGAGAGGAACAGAGAAGTGGACGCCGACACGACCGAACGGGATCACGACGACTTCGAGGCCGAGTGCCGCAGCGGGATCGTGGCGTGGGTGAGCGAGCACCTTGGCGGGGACGTCGAGGAGATCCAACGGCTCGAGCGGTGGCGGCCCCAATGGAAGGTGACGTATCGCTCCGGCGGCGACCGGCACGCCGTGCTGTTTCGTGGCAACCGGCCGATCGCTCCGGTGCAGGCGCTGCGTTTCGAGATGGACGTGATGCAGGTGCTGGAGGCCAACGGCATCCGGGTGCCGCACATCCACGGCTGGGTCGACTCGCCCGCAGCGTTCGTCATGGACTGGGTCGACACCGAGGACCGCTCCCCCGGCATGTTGCACACCGCCATCGACACCCCGTCCACGATGAGCGACGAGCGGTGGCAGGCCATGTTGAACTACATCGATCACCTCGCTGCGATGCACGCGGTGCCGGTGGATGAGTTCGCCGACATCAGGTGGCTCGCCAAGCCTCCGAGCACGCCTCGGGACATCGCGCTCCACGCAACCGAGCGCATGTACGAGATGGGCCTGGCGGCGGGCAACATCGACCCGACCCTCGAGTTCATCCAGTCGTGGCTGCGACGCAACGTGCCCGAACATCGCACCGAGGTGCACTTCATCGCCGGCGACGCCGGTCAGTTCATGTCCGACGGGTCCGAGGTCGTGGCGCTGCTCGACTTCGAGATCGCCAACCTGGGCGACACCCACTGGGACCTGGCGTGCTTCCGGGGGCGTCACCCCTACGAGAACATGGGCGACATCCCGGCGTTGTATCGCCGCTACGAGCAGGCCACCGGCACCGAGGTCGACCTGCCGGTGGTCGGCTACTACACCGTTGCCTTTCTGCAGCTGTCGGTGATCGGCGCCACGTTCTTCATGATGCCCGAGGTTCGAGGCGCCAACTGGATCGAGGGCATGCTCGAGCGGGCGAGCATCACCCGACGGGCGATCGAGGCGATCGCCGAACTGCGGAACCTCAGCCTCGACCACGATCTGTGCCTGCCCGAGTCGACGTCGGCCAACGCCTCCGAGTCGGTTGAGGTCTCGGGTCTTCGCAAGCTGCGGTTCGACATCGGGCGGCTGCCGACGTCGACCGCGTTCGAGCCGTGGGAACGGGAGCTGATGGCCGCCATTCCGGAGTTGCTGCTCAACCATGCGCGATACCGGGACTGGTTCGAGCGGGAATCGGTCGCCGACGTCGCACGGCTGCTGGGACGGCCCTTCGACGACCTGGCCGCCGCCGATGAGGCGCTTCGACAGGCCACTTCGGCGGTCGACGAGGTGGACGAGGACGAGCTGGTGCGTGTCCTGCACCGGCGGGCGCTTCGTCTCTCGATGATCACCGCCGGAACCGACCCGGACGAGGCCAACCCGTTCTTCTACGTCCTCGAGCCGATCCTGGACCCCGACGTCGGGTGCTGAGCCCCGACCGGGCGGGCCGCATCGGGCTGGGTGATTGCACTGCCCGGGGAGGCAGAGCCGGGCCGCCCGTAGGCTTGACGGGCGCCCGCCCGGCACAAGGGCTGCTGACCGAGCGTCTGGCGCCCACCTGCGGATCGATCGACGCCGTCGACACCTCGGCCGCCATGCTCGTCGAGCTCGACCGCAATGGGCGAGCGCGGGAAGAGCTGGCGCCACGTGTCCACCGGCCGGTCCGTGCCGGCGGACGGGCCCGCCTACGACCTGATCGTGTGCTCGTCGGTGTGCTCGTTTGTCGACGACTATCCCGCCACCGCCGCCGAGCTCGCGCACCGGTTGTTGCCCGGCGGACTGTTCGTCCAGTGGGACTGGGAGCGCGACCCCGAGGTGGAGGGAGAGGACGGGCTGAGCCGTTCGGAGATCTCCACGGCACTGGCGGCCGCCGGCCTCGACTCGATCGACGTCGGCACCGGCTTCGAGCAGGCCATCGGCAACGTCACGATGCGTCCACTCATGGGCATCGGCCGGCGCCCGAAGCCGGGGTAGCGCAGTCCCCCCGGCGGCTCAGGCGTTCTTGGCCTGGAACGCATCGAGGGTGGAGCGCGTCGTGGCTCGCACCTTCGACTTCAGCATCGGCGACCAGCCCAACAACAGCCCGGGGAGCCCGAGGGCCTGCCGGGACCACTTCCAGAAGTCGAAGGCGTCGCGGTGGTCGATGATCAGGCCGTCGCGGGCTTCATCGTGGCGGTGACGTCGTTGACCACCGCCCGACCGGTCGAGGTGAAGGTGTACCTGGCCACCCAGTTCACCTTGGCCGTGTCGGCGGTGGTGGCCAGGATCGTGTGGTCGAGTCGCAGGTCGGAGTCGCTTGCGCACAGCATGCGCCACATGTCGCGGGCGTCCTCAACGCCGAGCTCGCCGAAGGCGGGGTCCTCGAACACCGCTTCGTCGTGGTAGCACGCGGCCATGGCTTCACCGTCGCCGGAGGCCAGGCCGCCGTAGAAGGTGTCGATCAGTTCCTCGTGCATGGCGTCCCCCTGTAGACGGCTGAGACCGCACCCTACGCAGTTGATGTGCCCAGGCGCCGCCTGAGCGGCTCGAGGACACAACAAATGGCGTGATGGGGTGCGGGGTTGTCGGCGACCGGCGGAGCTTCAGCCGCCCTGCGGGGGACCGCCGCCGTCCGGGGGACCGCCGCCGTCCGGTGGGCCGCCGTCTCCGGGAGGTCCACCGGCACCGCCGTCGTCGGTCTGCGTGGTCTCGCCGCTGAAGCAGGGCAACACCTCGTTCTGCTCCAGCCGGTTGGCGTGGTAGTGGTACCCCAACTCGGAGGTCTCGTGACCGTTGCACTCGTCAAGCCCGGCGTCGCCCTCGACCTCTGCGTCGTAGGGCGCGTGGATGGCGTAGCCGTCAAGGGCGTAGCCGAACGCCGCGGTCTCGCCGTCGGGCACCTCGGCGGTCGAGTCCGAGCAGCCGGTGGTGCCGTGCAGGTGGTAGCCCTCCTGCGGGTTGACGTGTCCACCGCAGTCGTCGAACACGCCGATCGTGTAGTTGCCGAGGATGAGGTCGATCGGGGCGCTGCCCTCGATCGGCACGCCGTCCAGGGTGACGCCCAGGGTCCCTCCGGCGGTGACCGGGCTCTCGGCCATGGTGGGCGTGACCGGGATGGTCACGGTCTTGGCGATGGGTCCGCCGCCGTCGGCCCACTCGATCTCGCCATAGACGCAGAGGTTGACCGGCTCGGCGTCGGGGTCGGGGTTCGCTCCCCGGTGACCAGGTCGTTGAACGCTTCGGAGGAATCGGTCGACGGGACGTTGCCCTCGTCGTCGTAGAGCTTCCAGGTGGGGTCGTCGTAGATCTCGGCCAGATCGAGGATGAACTGGCCGTCGACGTCGTAGGAGGCCTCGCCGTCGAACCAGATGCCGCTGTCCTCGGCGGTGCTCGACGTGGTCTCCGGGCACCACGGGCCGATCGTCCCGGTTGGCGGGGAACCCGGCAACCGTCAGCTCGTAACACGAGGACTCGGTTCCGTCGGACAGGGTGCAGTCCACGGTGGTCGCCTCCTCGGTGAGGGCGCCATCAAGAAACGCGGCCGGGTCGATCGTCTCGGATGGCCGATCGGTCTCGGCCGTCGAGTCGGCGGTGGTCGTGTCGGAGGCCTCGTCGGTGCCGGCCTGGTCGCCGCCGCAGGCCGAGGCGAGCAACAGGAGGGCGGTCACGGCCAGGCCGATGCGTCGGGCGGATGAGGTGTTCATGGGAGGGCTTTCAGTGTTGTGGCCGGTGGGGCCTGTTTCGGCTTGGGGGGGTGGCCGCCGGCAGTCGGCCCGCGCTGTGCGGCTCAGCCGGCCTCGACGGTGAACCGCAGCAGCACGGTGTTGTCGACCTCGAGGTCCGAGCCCCAGACGAAGCGGGCGTCCTCCGCCCAGGTGATCTCGTCGTAGCCGTCCTTGGGGCTGACCTCCTGGGACGACCACTCGGTCGCAGCGGCCCAGTCGCCGTCGTCGAAGTCGGCGTCGGTCCAACCGGCGGGCGGGTCGATGCTGTTGAACTCGCAGGTGGCGTCGGGATCTGGGTCGTCGACGCACTCGGTGTTGAGCGGCGCCTCCTGGACGACCAGCGCCCCCCAGCCGGAGGTGGTGGTCGCCACGACCTCGCCGGTTGCGGTGTCGGTGACCTGGGCGATCAGACCGCCGTCGCCCATCTGCTGGTTGGGCTCGCCGATGTACTCGATGCCCGAATCGGTCTCTTTGAAGTCCTTGGCCTCGATGGCGATCGTGAACGGGTAGGCCGCCTCGAACGTGAAGGTCTCGGAGTTGAACGACCGCTCGGTGGTGATCGGCACCGAGTCCTCACCGACCAGCTCGCCGTCGACGTAGACCGCAGCCCAGTTGTCGGCCCAGACGTCGATGCTGAAGCTCGAGGTGGCCGCCGGATCGGTGCCGTCGGCCGTCGAGGTCTCGGCGGGTACCTCGGCCGGAACCGTGGTTGAGGCGGTGGTGCTTGAGGCGGTGGCGCTTGAGGTGAGGGTGGTTGAGGTGATCGCGGAGTTCGACGCCTCGTCGCCATCGTCCGATGATCCGCATGCGGTGGTCGATCCCACGAGCGCGAGGGCAACGACGGCGAGGACGGTCCGGACGGTGGAGCGGTGGCGAGTGAGTCGCATCAGCGCAGTGTGCCCGCCCAACTTGTGGGAACGCTGTGAATCGAGTTGGAGATCCGCTCAGGTGGTGGAGGTGACCTCGTTGCGCAGCGGTGAACCGGATCGAAACGCCGCCAGGTTCTCGAGGAACAGGCGCCCCAGACGCTCCCCCGCCAGCGGCGAGTAGCCGGCATCGTGGGGAGTGATGAGGCAGTTGTCCAGCGCCCACAACGGGGAGTCCTCGCCGAGCGGTTCTTCCGAGGTGACGTCGAGCACCGCCCCACGGATCGAGCGGGATCGGAGCGCCGAGATCAGGGCGGGTTCGTCGACGACGTCGCCCCGGGCCACGTTGATGAGCACGGCGTCGGCCTTCATGGCGGCCAAGGCCGCAGCATCGAACATCCCCCGGGTCTCGTCGCTCAGGGGAACCGCCAGCACCACGTAGTCGCACCGGCCGAGCATCTCCGACAGCCCGCCGGGGCCGAAGCCCTCGTCGACGGCCGGATCGTCGATCGGGCCTCGCCGCAACCCGAGCACCTCCATCCCGAACGCCGTGGCGATCCTGGCGGTGGCGCGCCCAATGCCGCCCATGCCGACGATCCCGATCGTCTTGGCGGTCAGGTCGTCGGAGACGATGGTCTCCCAGACCCGACGGGCCTGTTGGTCCCGGTGGCGGTCCACCTGTCGGAGGTCGTTGAGCACGTAGGTGAACACGTACTGTGCGATCGGCTCGGCATGCACGCCGGCCGCGTTGGTCAGCCGGACGCCCCGGTCGAGCAGTTGCGCCCAGATGGCGAGTTCCACGCCGGCGCCGGGAGCCTGCACCCAGTCGAGCGACTCCGACGACAGAAGGCCGCCCGCCTCGGCCAGGGAGTCGGGGTTTGACGCGAGGTCGACCGAGAAACAGAAGACGTCGATGCCCGCCGGATCGCCCTCGTAGGTGCCGTCCGGCTGCAGGCGCACCAGCTCGAGGTCGGGGCCCATCGCCGCCAGCGACGCTTCGAGCCGCTGGAACATCGGTTCGCTCAGGCAGACCTTCATCCCGGGATGTCAGCCGATGCCGAACAGTCGTCGGGCATTGCCGGCGAGGATGAGCGCCTTGTCGTCATCGGCCAGGTCCGACTCCCGAATCTGATCGAGCAGGTGGCTGATGCGACGACCGACCGGGTAGGAGTACAGGTCGGTGCCGAACACCACCCGATCCGCCCCGAATTGCCCGGCGAACTCCTCGACGAAGTCGAAGTTGTAGCTGAGGCTGGTATCGAAAACGATGTTGGGGGCGACCTCGGCGATGAAGAAGCACTCCCGTGTGGCCTCGTAGGACCCGAACGCGTCGAGCGCCAGCACCGGGGTGTCCGGGATGCTTCGGGCGAGCACGGCCAGCTTCCACAGCGCCTCCTCGGGTGTTTCGTTCATGGCGTGAATCACCGGGACCAGCCCGATCTCCGCCATCCGGGCGCAATAGGCCAGCACCCACCTGCTGTCGAGCGACACCCCCTGGAAACGGGTATGAAAGCTGATCCCGACCAGGCCGAGTTCGTGCCGGCAGCGATCGAGTTCCTCGAAGCCGGCCTCGGCGTCGCGCGGCTCGACGATGCCGACGGCGCCCGGGAAGCGATCGGGGGTTCGATCGCGGTAGCGGGCGATGCCGTCGTTCTCCGCCCGGGTGTCGGCGATGCCGTTCACCCGGTGGTAGCCGTGGCCGGGGATCACGATCGCCTGTTGAACGCGCGACCGGTCCATGATCTCGAGCCGGGACTCCAGCTCGATGCGGTCGTAGGCGTCCTCGTCCAGCTCCGGTGCGGAGTCCACGGCGCCGCCGAGCGCCCGGAATGCGTTGCCGACGTGGTGGTGCACGTCGAGCACCTCGAACCCGGCGCTCATCGACCGGTCCGTGTCCGGCCGGTGTCACCCCTGTCAGCCATGGAGGGGACGATAGTTGCCGACCCGTGGGAAGGGACCTCCTCCTCTGGTCGCGGCGCCCGCCGCGCTGCTTTCGTGATCGGGTGACCAGAGACATCGTGATCCTCGGCGCCGGCACCGGCGGCACCCTCACCGCCAACCGACTGCGGAAGGACCTTGGCCACGACGTCAACATCACGGTCGTCGACCAGGACCGCGACCACGTCTATCAACCCGGGCTGCTGTTTGTGCCGTTCGGACTGTCGCACACCGAGGACCTGATCAGGCCACGGGAACGGCAACTTCGGCGGGGCGTCACCTTCGTGGAGAGTGGGATCGACCACGTGGCGGTCGAGGACCGCGTGGTCGCGCTCGAGAACGGGTCGTCGCTCAACTACGACGTCCTCGTCGTCGCCAGCGGCGCGCGGCTGGTGCCCGAGGAGACCGAGGGACTCACCGGGCCGGGCTGGATGGATCGTGTCTTCACCTTCTACGACATCCCCGGGGTCAACGGGCTGGAGCGGGCGCTTGAGGAGTTCGACGGCGGCAGGCTGGTGATCAACGTCGTCGACCTGCCCATCAAGTGCCCCGTCGCGCCGCTCGAGTTCAGCTTCCTCGCCGACTGGTACCTCCGGGAGCGCGGGATCCGAGACCGGGTGGAGCTGACGTACGTCACCCCGCTGGACGCGGCGTTCACCAAGCCCCGCTCCGCGGAACTGCTGGGCGGCATGCTCGCCGAGAAGGGCATCGAGCTCGTCACCGAGTTCAACACCGGCGAGGTGGACGGCGTCGGCGGCACCCTCGTGGGATTCGATGGTCGAGAGATTCCCTTCGACCTGGCCGTCGTCGTTCCCGTGCACTCGGGTGCGGAGTACGTGGGGCGGTCCCCCGGGCTGGGCGATGCCCTCGACTTCGTCGAGACCGATCCGCACACGCTCCAGGCCAAGGCGGCGCCCGAGATCTTCGCCATCGGCGATGCGGCCAACCTGCCCGCCTCCAAGGCCGGATCGGTGAGCCACTACGAGGGCGAGGTGCTCGTCGAGAACATCAAGCGGTTCCTCGATGGCGAGCAGCTGGACGCAAGCTACGACGGGCACGCCAACTGCTTCATCGAGACGGGCTTCGACAAGGCGATGCTCATCGACTTCAACTACGACCAGGAGCCCGTGGACGGCCACTACCCCACCGCCCTGGGTCTGCCGCTGCTCAAGGAGTCGCGACTCAACCACCTCGGGAAGCTGATGTTCCAGTGGTTCTACTGGCACAGCCTGCTGCCCGGACGCGACCTCCCGGGCATCCATGCCGACATGCCGACCGCCGGCAAGCGACTCGACTGATTCCCCCGAACACGTCCTCACCCCAAGGAGAACCGCAGTGCCCACACGAACGATCAGCGACCGCGAGGTCGAGGTGAACGACGACGGGTTTTTCGTCGACGCCGACCAGTGGACCGAGGACATGGCCCCGGTGCTTGCCGCGGAGTCCGACATCGGCGAGTTGACCGATCGCCACTGGGAGGTGCTGCGGTTCATGCGCAGCGAGTACTTCGAGAAGGGCACCGGCCCCACGGTGCGGATGCTCGGGAAGACCTCGGGTGTGTCGGTCAAGGAGCTCTACCAGCTGTTCCCGAAGGGGCCGGCCAAGACCGCGGCGCGCATCGCCGGGATTCCCAAGCCGCGCGGCTGCATCTGATTCACCCCACCTACAGGAAACGGACACACGCATGGATCTCTCCAACGAAAAGGTTTCGATCGTCATCTCCCAGGGGTCCCTGGAGGGCATCTACCCGGGGCTGATCATGGCCAACGGGGCCCGGGCCGAGGGGATGGAGGCCAACCTGTTCTTCACGTTCTTCGGCCTCGATGCCATTCACAGCCGTCGACACGAGCACATCAAGGTGGCGGCGGTCGGAAACCCGGGCCTCCACTTCGCCACCTGGGCGGGCGGCATTCCCGGAATGTCGTCGGTGATGACCCACATGATGGAGAAGAAGATGGAGAACTTCGACATTCCGTCGATTCCCGAGTTCATCGAACTCATCTCCGACACCGGTGCCGGTCTGTACGCCTGTCAGGCCTCGGTCGATCTGTTCGGCCTCGAGAAGGACGACTTCATCGAGCAGGTCGACGACATCATCACCGTCGGCGACTTCTACGAGATGGCCCAGGGCGGCCACATCATCTTCACCTGACGGGGCGCCTCCCGCCGGCGTTGGCGAGTGACCAAGTGCCCTAGTCAGCGGCCGCACGCGGTCGCACCATGGAGCCAACGAGGAGGTTGGCCATGGAACGTTTCGGCATGCACCGGGTGATGCGAGGGGTGGTCAGGAGGTCCGGGCGACGACGGCTCGCCGTGTTGGCGGCCCTGACACTCGGGATGGCGGGAGTCGCCGCCTGCGGTGATGGCGGCGGCACGGAGGTGACCTCCCGGGAACCCGACCCACAGGTCGCGCCGTCGGCGGACACGTCCAACCGGGCGGCCTCGACCACCCGCGTCTACTTCGCGTGGAACGAGAACGTCGGAACCGCCGGACGCTCCGGTGTCACCGCCAACCCAACCGCGGCGATCGAGGCGCTGCTGGCCGGGCCCGACGAGTTTGAAACCGATATCGGCATGACGAGTGAGATCCCGGAGGACACCGAGCTCCTCGGCGTGACGACGTCGGGCGGCACGGCCGTGGTCGACCTGTCCGGGGAGTTCCAAAGCGGCGGTGGAAGCCTGTCGATGCAGCTTCGGGTGGCTCAAGTCGTGTTCACGGCGACGCAGTTCGACGACGTCGATCAGGTGACGATCCACCTCGACGGGGCCGCCGTGGACGGCATCGGGGGTGAGGGCGTGCCCGGCACCGAGGTTGACCGCGGCGACTTCACCAACGTGACGCCGGCGGTGCTGGTGGAATCGCCAACCCCGGGCGCCGAGGTGGCGTCCCCGCTCACCGTCTCCGGCATCTCCAATACCTTCGAGGCGACCGTCAACTACTCGATCGCCGACGGCGACGGGCTGATCGTCGATGAGGGGTTCACCACGGCGACCGCCGGCAACGGGACCTGGGGCGACTTCGAGTTCACCTCCACCTTCGAGAACGCCAAGCCGGGCCTCGGCGCAGTGATCGCCTTCCAGGAGGACGCCGAGAGTGGCGGCCAGCGGGACGTGTACGAGGTGCCCGTGCGGTTCGGGGCGGCGCCGCCGTCGTCGGCCGGCTCGGCCCCCGGTGAGACCTCGACCCCGACGACCGCCGGGGCGGCGCCCACGACCGCAGCCCCGGTGTCGGCGGTCTTTTCCGGCTGAGCTAAGCACAACTTGACACTTGCGCAAGCAAGTGCTTTCATAAGCGCCATGACGACGCTCCAACTGATCTCCGCCCGACGCCGCACCCTGGCGGACCAGCTCGACGACCTGTCGGCCGACCAGTGGGCCGCTCCTCGCTGTGCGACGCCTGGTCGGTGCGCGACGTGGTTGGACACCTCGTGATGCCGTTCACCCATTCGATGCCCAAGGTGCTCCTCGGAGTGCTCAAGGCCCGGGGCAACTGGCATCGCTTCTCAGAAGGCGCCGCTCGCGAGAACGGCCGACGGCCGACCGGCGACCTGGTGGCCCTGCTGCGGGAACACGCCGACGATCCCTGGGCGCCGCCCGGCGGCGGGCTGATCGGGGCGCTGACCGACCTGACGGTCCACTCGCTCGACATCGCCCGGCCCAGCGGCATCGACCCGGAGATCGCGGACGAGACGGCGTTGGCGGTGTTGGACAACCTGGTCAGCCCGAAGGCACGCAAGGCCTTCGACGTCGATCTTTCGGGCCTGCTGCTGGAATCGACCGACGCCGATTGGCGCCACGGCGCCGGCCGGCCGGTTCGAGGCACGACGGTCGACCTCATCCTCGCCGTCTCCGGGCGTGCGGGCGCGCTGCTCGAAGGCGAGGGCGCACCAACCTTGGAGCGGGTGTCGTGACCGCCGTTGCGGAGCCGCCGGACCTCGATGCCCTGTTCGGCGCACTTGCGGATCCGACCCGCCGCGCGATCGTGACCCGTTTGACCAGCGGCGAGGCGACCATCAAGGAGCTCGCCGAGCCCCACGACATGACGCCACAGGCGATCTCCCAGCACGCCCGGGTGCTGGAGGAGGCGGGGCTGATCACCCGTGGCCGACACCGCCAGACCCGCCCCTGCCGCCTGGAGCCCGATCATCTGCTGGCCGTCACCTCCTGGGTGGAGGCGCGACGGGCGGAGTGGGAGGATCGGCACGACCGCCTGGCCGATCATCTGGCCCAACTCCAAGAGGAGCAACCGTGAGCCTCGACGAACGTCGCCTCGATTTTCGCCGAGTGCATCGAGCACCGGTTGCCCTCGTGTTCGAGTGCCTCACCACCCCGTCCCACCTGGCCGCGTTCTGGGGGCCCGAGGGGTGCACGACGCCGGAGGACTCCATCGTGGTCGACCTGCGGCCCGGCGGCGCCTTCCACGCCGACATGGTGTTCGGCGGCGGCGCTCATGTCGCCCCGATGCGAGCGGTGTACGACCTGGTCGAACCGCCGAGCCGGCTCGGGTGGACCGAGCCAGAGAACGGCATGAGAACCGAGGTGCAGCTGGCGGAATTGGATGACGGCACCACCGAGGTCATCACCACGCTGATCGATCCGCCACCCGGCTTCGAGAGCCCGGATGCACGCCGAGGGTTCGAGACCAGCCTGGACCGGATGGTCGCCTACACCGCAGAGGTCGGTTCGACCTCGCGCTGACCCCTGCGGTCGTAGGTCAGTCGGCCCCGCCGGGAGGCCCGGCGGTGCGAAGCGCCGGCATCCACCGCGGCCCGGCGGTGGCGTCGATCCGGGCGACGATACTCTCGTGATGGGGCTCGACCGCCCGGCAGAACGCCTGGGTTGCCTCCCGGCCCACCCCCTGCCAGGCGGGTGCGGTCAGCTCGTCGGTTCGGCGTTCGAGCCGGCGCCGAAATCGGCGCCCCTCGTCGTTGAGTGCTCGGTCGTCGGCCAGCCCCTTCGCCTCGAGACGGTCCCACCCGCGTGCGATGGCCCCGTCGTCGTTGCCGCGGCTTCGAGCGATCCACTCCTCGCCGCCGTACTCCTCGACGTCGATCATCGCCGAGTTGAGGAGCCCGACCTCCACCTCGTCGAGGTCGGCGGCGGCACACAGGGCCCAGTGGTTGTCGCCCCGCAGCTCGCGGAGGCAGTTGGCCGCCAGCCAGGCCGACAGAATCGGCCGATCGGTATCGGGTCGCGTCTCGCCCCGATGGGCGGCGAACATCGGCCTCGCTCCATGGTGTACCGAATCGACGCCCCGCCAGAGGTCCACGCCCAGCGGGGCGATGTCGCCGCCCACGCCGGGGGCGACGTCGGCGAGGCCAGGCTCGATCGAGGCGTTGCGGACGGCCGAGATCGCCGCCTCGTCTGTGACGTTGCGGTAGGTCGTCATCAACACGGCGATGAGGTCGGGGTGGATCGAATAGGTCGCCGCCGCCGCAGCGGCCGGAGTGATCGCTCCCAGCGGGGCGAGGCGCCATGCCACGATCCAACCGGCACCGTTGGGCACGCCCAGCGCCTCGTAGCGGCCGATGGCGGCGGCGTCCCACATCAGCCAGCCGACCAGATCGTGACACGCCCTCCCGGCTCGTGCGGTGAGCGTGATCCAGTCGTCCTCCACCATGTCGTGGCCCCCAGGTGTGCTCGGCCGTGAGTGTTGGGCTTGGTGGCCGAACAGCGCTTCGCCGGGAGCGTACCGGGCTTCGCGGCTGCACCGATCCCAGCTGATCGTTGTGACCAGGAGGGGATCTCCGAGTATCCGCTGGCGTGCAACGACCGATTCCCGCCCGACGGCGATGAACTCCCCGAGGGCTTCGTGAACCGTGGACGCGTTGAGGCATGCGGCGAGCGGCCCTGCACCGGTCAATTCGCTGGCACGATTCATCCCGGCCGGTTCAACTGTGGGGTATGGAGTCGTTGTGGCCGGTCGACCAGCCGGTGCTGAGTATCCCGGGGCGTGATGCGTGCCTGCGCCCGTGGCGCGCCTCGGATGCCGCGGGTGTGGCCATTGCCTGCCAGGACCCCGAGATCCCCCGCTGGACCACCGTTCCGAGGCCGTACGGCCGGGCCGACGCCGAGTCGTTCCTGGCGGACGCAGCCGCGTCGTGGCGCTCCGGCGAGGAAGCCGCCTTCTGCATCTCCGACGACTGCGATCGGGTGCTCGGGTCGATCACCTGGCACGCGTCCAGGGGCGAGATTGGCTACTGGCTGGCCGCACCGGCCCGCGGGCGGGGGTTGCTGAGCGCCTCGGCGGAGGCCCTGCTGGGGTGGGCGGTTGACCAGGGCGCCCGGTCGGTCGGGATCGTCGTGTTGGCGGGCAACCAGCCGTCGATCAAGGTGGCGCGCCGACTGGGAGCGCGCCACGTCGGAGTCCGTTTCGCGTCGTGCGGTCCCCACGGCGACGCGTTGCAGCATCGATTCCGGCTCGACCTGAGCGACCGCCGGCCAGACGGCGTCGGGTTGGTGGCGGCCGGTCGGGTCTGACCACATACTGGACGGC
>JAWKIE010000049.1:0-15735 GCA_041394485.1 Microthrixaceae bacterium | reverse complement strand
GCGTGCGCCGGTGTCCAACTTGGCCACCATGCCCGAGACGCCCAGCCCCGGCAGGTCGACGTGTTCTCGCCAGCCGGCGATCCAGGCGTCCCGCAGCGACCCGTTCGGGCGGATCAACCGCAACTCGGCCGGTGGCGTGACGCCGTCGGCACCCTCGACGTCCGGCGGGTCGCTCGGGTCGCTCGGGAGCCTCATCGTCGACCCGTGGGGGCGATGAAGCCCACCGGGGCGGCCGGGCTCGGCCGGGAGCCGCCGCCCTCCAGCCCGGCCAGCCCGGCGATCGCCTCGGCGACCGCGACGCCGCCAGGGTCCTCGGCGGCGATGACGAGCAGGGTGTCGTCTCCGGCCACCGTGCCGAGCACCCCGGGGAGGCCGGAGCGGTCGACCGCGGAGCCCACGACGTGGGCGCACCCGGGCGGCGTGGACAACACGATCAGCTCGCCGCTTCGGGCCACCTCCACCACCCACTCCCCCAGCACCCGGCGCAGGTGGTCTGCGGGTGCGAGCTGGTCGCGTGGCAGTTCGGGGATCACGTAGGCCGACTCGCCGCCGGGGATGCGCACCTTCACCGCACCCAGTTCGTCGAGGTCCCGGCTGACCGTCGACGGGTTCACCTCGACGCCGTCGGCGGCCAGCAACTCGGCCAGCTGCCCCTGACTGGTGACCCGGGCGTCGGCCAGGAGGGCGGCGATCCGGTGTTGCCGCTGATGCTTGGAGAGCGCCTTGGCCTCAGCCACCGTTCTGTTCCCGTAGCTCGTCGGCCCGGTCGACCAACCACCAGATCAACCCCCTGGCGGCGTGCATGCGGTTCTCGGCCTGGTCGAACACCCGGCTGCGCGGTCCGTCCAGCGCCGCATCGGTGACCTCCTCCCCCCGGTGCGCCGGCAGGCAGTGCAGGAGGATCGCCTCATCGCGGGCGCCATCGAGCAGTTCCTCGGTGACCTGGTAGCCGGCGAAGGCCACGCGGCGCCGGTGGGCCTCGTCCTCCTGGCCCATCGACGTCCACGTGTCGGTGTAGATCGCGTGCGCCCCGTCGACCGCCTCGAGTGCATCGTGCACCACGTTCACGTGGGCACCGGCATGCGCGGCTCCGGCCAGTTCGTCGGCGCCGAAGCGATAGCCGTCCGGGCCGCACATGCGCACCGAGTATCCCGCGAGGGCGCAGCCTTTGATCAGCGAACGGGCGACGTTGTTGGCGTCGCCCACCCAGGCGATCTCCAGCCCCTCCAGCCGTTCGAACTCGGCCTGCAGCGTCAGCAGGTCGGCCAGAATCTGGATCGGGTGCCCGTCGTCGGTCAGCAGGTTGATCACCGGCACCTGCGCCCAGTCGGCGAGGTCGGTGAGGGTGGAGTGCGCAAACGTACGGGCGCCGAGCACGGCGAAGTAGCGCGACAGCACCCGGGCGACGTCCCGGATCGCCTCCCGTTCGCCCAGCCCGATCTCGTCGGGCCGGATCGTCACCGGATGCCCGCCGAGTTGCACGACGGCCATCTCGGTGGAGTTGCGGGTACGCGCGGAGGGCTTCTCGAAGATCAGGCCGGCGCCGCGCCCCGTCAGCAACCCCGACGGCGGGCTGGGGTCCGCCGAGCGCGCCAGCACCTCGGCCAGCTCGGCCGGGGTCAGGTCGGTCATCGTCAGGAAGTGGGGGATCTGGCTCATCAGTCTGCTCCCGCCCGGTGGGCCTCGAGGACGGCGCCGATGCGCCGGACGGCGTCGGCCACCTCGTCGTCGGTGATCAGCAGGCTGGGGGCCAGACGCAACGCCGTCGGGGTGACGGCGTTGACGATCACCCCGGCGACGAGCAGGTCGGCCGCCACCTCCCGGGCGTCGAGGCCGTCGAGCTCGGCGGCCAACAGCAGCCCGGCGCCTCGAACCGACGCCACGCCGGGCACCTCGGACAAGCCACCTCGAAGGAGGGCGCCGGCGCGCCGGGCCTTGGCGGGCACGTCCTCGTCCTCCATCACCTCGAGCGTCGCCCGGGCGGCGGCGGTGCACAGCGGGTTGCCGCCGAAGGTCGTGGCGTGGTCGCCCGGTTGGAACGCGGCGGCCACGTCCGCTCGGGCCCAGCAGGCCGAGATCGGCACGCCGTTGCCCAGCGCCTTGGCCAACGTCACCACGTCGGGGGCCACTCCGGCGTGCTGAAAGCCGAACCACTCCCCCGTGCGGCCCAGGCCGGTCTGCACCTCGTCGACGATCATCAGCAGGTTGCGCTCGTCGCAGAGCGCCCGGATGCCCCGGAGGTACTCGGGGTCGGCCGGGTGGACGCCGCCCTCACCCTGGATCGGTTCGATGATCACCGCCGCCGTCGTGTCGTCGATGGCGCCGACCAGGTGGTCGAGGTCGGCCCAGGCGACGTGGCGGTACCCGTCGGGCATCGGGGCGAACGGCTCGTGCTTGGCGGGCTGGCCGGTGGCGGCCAGGGTGGCCATCGTGCGCCCGTGGAACGACCCGTAGGCGCTGACGACGACGTGGCGGCCGCGCCCCGCCCACTTGCGGGCCAGCTTCATGGCGCACTCGTTGGCCTCGGCCCCGCTGTTGGCGAAGAACACCTGCCCGCCGCCGCCGAGCAGGCGGTCGAGGGTTTGGGCCACCGCTGCCGCGTGCTCGGTGGCGTACAGGTTGGACGTGTGCACCAGCCGCTGGGCCTGCGCCGCCAGCGCCTCGGCCACCGCAGGGTGGGAGTGACCCAACGACGTGACCGCCAGACCCGACAGCAGGTCGAGGTACCGCTTGCCGTCCCGGTCGGTCAGGTGGCACCCGTCCCCCTCCAGGAACTGGATCGACGGCGCGCCGTAGGTGGGCATCAGCGGGCAACGGTCGAGCCCCTCCGGGGCGCCCATGGCGTCGGCGTGCGGGTGGGGCCAATTGGGATTGGCGTGGTGTGCGGTTTGCATGTCGGCTCCAGCTCAGGTTCGGGTGAGCATCGTGCCCACTCCGGCGTCGGTCAGCAGTTCCAGCAGCAGCACGTGGGGTTGGCGGCCGTCCACGAGGTGCACGCTGCCCACCCCGGCGTCCAGCGCCCGCAGGCAGCCCTCGATCTTGGGCACCATGCCGCCCCCGATCGTGCCGTCGCCGATCAGGGTGCGCGCCCGGCCGGCGGTCAGCGTGGCCAGCAGGCTGTCCGGGTCGTCCTGGTCGGTCAGCACACCCGGCACGTCGGTGAGGAAGATCAGCTTCTCTGCACCCAGCGATTCGGCAACCGCCGCCGCCACGTCGTCGGCGTTCACGTTGTAGCTCTGCCCGCCGGCGGTGCCGATGGTGGAGATCACCGGAACCAGTTCCTCGTCCAGCAGCCGCTTGATCAACTCGGGCTTCACGTTGGTCACCTGCCCGACGAACCCCAGCTCCTCGGCGGCCGGGGTCAGCTCGAGCAACTGGGCGGCGGAGCCCGACAGCCCCACCGCCACCGGATGGTGTGCGTTGATCGAGGCGACCAGCCCGTGGTTCACCTTGCCCACGAGCACCATCGAGGCCACCTCCAGCGTCTCGGCGGTGGTCACCCGCCGGCCGTCGACGAAGCTGGAGGTGAGGCCGAGGCGGTCCAGCCAGGCCCCGATCTGCGGGCCTCCGCCGTGGACGACCACCGGGCGGAGCCCCACCTGGTGCATCAACACGATGTCCCGGGCGAACTCGGAGGCGAGCGCGTCGTCCACCATGGCGTTGCCGCCGAACTTCACCACCACCGTGGCGCCCCGAAACCGCTGGATGTAGGGCAGCGCCTGCAACAACACGTCGACGTCGCGCCGAAAGCCGCCCAGCGCATCCTCGCTGACGCCGTCGCCGTTCGAGTGGTCCGCCGCCATCGGTTCGGTCATCGTGGGACTCTATCCAGCTCGCAGAAGTTCCTGCAACGCATTGCACAAACTTGTAGCGGTGGTACCGTCTCACCCATGGCTACCAGCTTGCGCACCGCCCCTCCGTCGTCCTCCCAGCCGTACAGCACGGTCGGAGGCTCGATCCGCGTGGGCATCGTCGGTGCGTCCGGCTACACCGGCGCCGAGCTGATGCGCCTGCTGGCCGGCCACCCCAACTTGGACGTGGCCTTCGCCACCGGCGCCTCCCAGGCGGGCACGCCCGTGGCCGAGCTGTATCCGTCGCTGGCCGCCGCCTACGGCGGGGTGTCGTTCGTCCCCTACGAGCCCGACCTGGCCGACGACGTCGAGTTGGTCTTCTGCGGCCTTCCCCACGGGTCGTCGATGGGGCTGATGGCCGAGCTGCTGCCCCGGGCGGGCCGGGTGGTCGACCTCGGCGCCGACTTCCGCCTCCCCGACGCAGCCGCCTACCGGCAGTGGTACGGCGACGAGCACACCGCACCCGAGCTGCTCGACCAAGCGGTCTTCGGCCTCACCGAGCTGTGCCGCGACCGGGTGGCCGACGCCTCGCTGGTGGCCAACCCCGGCTGCTACCCCACCGGCCCGTCGCTGGGGCTGGTGCCGTTCGCAAGCGCCGGGTTGATTGAGACCACCGGCGTCATCGTCGATGCCGCCTCGGGCGTGTCGGGCGCCGGGCGGCCCCCAAACCCAACACGACCTTCTGTACCGTCGACGAGAACTTCACCGCCTACGGCCTGCTCGACCATCGGCACACCGCGGAGATGGAGTTGACGACCGGCGCGCAGGTGCTGTTCACCCCGCACCTGGCCCCGATGAACCGGGGGATCCTGGCCACCAGCTACGCCCGACCGACCGGGAGTTGACGACCGCCGCCGCCCTCGACCTGCTGCACGACACCTACGCCGACGAGCCGTTCATCGTCGTGTCCGAAACCAGCCCGTCCACCAAGGCCACCCTGGGCGCCAACACGGTGCATCTGACCGCCCGGGTCGACCCCCGAACCGGGTGGCTGGTCGTGATCTCGGCCCTCGACAACCTGGTGAAGGGCGCCTCCGGGCAGGCGATCCAGAACGCAAACGTCATGCTGGGGCTCGCCGAGACCGCCGGCCTGCCGCTGGTTGGCGTGATGCCCTGAGCTGCTGGCGGCTCAGCCGCCCGGTTCCGGCCCGGCGCCGCGCCTGCGCCGGATGAGGATCGTGCCGCCGACGAGCGCGGCGCCGACCACCACCACCCCGCCGAGGATCCACGCCCTCGACGTCGCACCGGCCATGATCTCGTCGGCGGGCGCCGATTCGGGCGGCGAAGCGCCGGGCTCGTAGGCGAAGACGAAGGCGCTGCGGGTGGTGTCGCCGTCCTCGGCCAGCATCTCGTAGCTGACGATGTAGTTGCCCGCCTCGGTGGGCGCCTCGTCCGGCGTGAACCGGATCAGGTTGGGGGCGGGTTGGCCCCACTCCCCGGCAGCTCGGTGCCCTCCTCGGTGCTCAGCCCCATCGAGTACAGCTCGACGATGCTCTGGTCGAACCAGACGTCGTAGGCCTCGATCGTGCCGCCGACGGTGGCCCCGGTGCCGGCGAGGAGCCGAGCAGCCCCGCATGGGCGCCGGCCTGGCCCGCCCAGCCCGCCACGCCGGCGAACGCCATCAGCACGGCGATCAGCGCCGTGCCCCAACCCGGGGCGGCACGCAGACCGCTGCGACGGACCGAACCCCCCGGCCCGGTCAACCGAGGTCGGCGCACGCGATCTTGTTGTCCATGAGGTCCTTCGGGTGGACCACGACCGACCGACCGTCGTCGCCGACCACGCCGTCGTTCTCGGCGGTCATGAACCCGCCTCCGTCGGCATCGGCGTCGAAGGCCAGGTGGATCTCGTTGGGCGGCATGGCGATGCCGCCCTCCTCGAACTGGTAGTGGCCAAGGGCCTCGTCGCAGGTTCCGAAGTGCACGTGGGCGATGTAGGACGCCTCAGGATCGAGCCCCGTCAGCTCGACGGTCACCGTGGTGCCGTCGTCGCGCCGGGCCAACTGAGCGGTGCCGGCCACCTCGTCCAGGCCGGGCGGCCGGGTGTCCAGCACCTCAAAGGAGCCGCTCACCAGGTCGCCACCCGCCTCGGCTGCGGGCGTGGCCGACGCGTCGCCCATGTTCAGGTGTTCCGAGTGGTCCATGTCCGGATCCATCCCGGTTGCGGGGGCGTCGGACGTCGAGCCCCCATCGTCGCCACAGGCGCCGAGCACGACGAGCGACACAGCAGCAAGCACCGCCAGGACGCGCCGAACCAGGAGTTGCCCACGGGGCACGTCTACTCCCCCTTGGCGGCGTAGGCGTTGGGGTTGCCCTCCACATCGGTGTGCGGCACGACCACCACCGAGGAGAAGCACATCTCGTCGACGGTTCCCTCGTTCCAGGTGATGTAGCGGGGCTCGGGCATGGCGGCGTTGGTGCGGTCCCAGCCACACTCGAACCTGATCACGTCGCCCTCCTCGATCTCGATCTCCTCGGTGGGCACGTAGTACAGCTGCCACTCGAAGCTCCAGCTGGGGATGTCCAGCAGGATGCGCTCGTCCGGCGTGTCCGGGTTGAGCGTCATCCGGTACGTGTCGCCGAACTCGTGCATGTGGCCCAACACCGATTGCAGGGTGCCGACATCCCGGGCCTTCATGTCGCACGACGAGCTGAACTTCGTACCGTTTAGCTGGTTGAACTCCTCGATGTCGCCGCCGCAGGCTCGAATCAGCGCGTCGGGGATCGCCGGTGCGATGCCGCCGTACTTGTCGGCGATGTCCTCCAACACGGTGGCCCGATCGCACATCGGCCCCTCCTCCTCCGAAGTACATGGCCCCTCGGCCGGCGTCAGGTAGGTGTTGCCCTGCACCTGGGTCATCGGCGTCTCCCGGGCCGCCAACTCGTCGTCGCTGAGCGTGTCGAACACCAGCGTCGACTGGTCGGCCGGCGTCTCGTGGTCGTAGTGGTAGTGCACCTGGTTGACGATGAAGTCGCCCGGCTCGAAGTACATGCCGACGCCCTCCGGGTACACCCGGGCCTGCTGGCCCGGCGCCCAGCCGCCGATCTGCTGGACCCCCGCCGAGCGAAGGTTGGCCAGCCCGAAGCACTCCCAGCCCGGCTTGCCGTCGGAGCCGTCCAGCCCGTCGATCTCCTCCCGGGCCGAGGCGGGCACCTTGTACACGATCGAGTGGTGGACGACGTCCAGCTTGTCGGGCTCGAACCCGATGCCGGTGACCCATTCGCCCGGCTCGCCCTCGTCCTCGAACTCGTGCACCAGGCAGCGGTAGTCGTCCGGCTGGTCCAGGCTGCCGACGTAGGCCTTGTTGGCCGGCACCACCTGGTCGCGCTCGATCGGCTCGAACGGGGGCCGCTGCGGCTCCAGCGGCGTGTCGGGGTCGACGTCCAGCCCGCCGCCGTCCTCCGCCCACTGGGCGATCGTGGCGATCTCGGCGTCGGTCATCGAGTAGTCGTGCTCGAACTCGAGGCTCTGCTCGGACGCCGGCCACGGCGGCATGAACTTCGCCGAGGTCACCAGCGCCAGGTCGTCGGCGATCTCGGCGGCGTCACCGGCGGTGTCCAACCTGACGGCGTTCCAGCCGGCCTCCCCCTCGGTGTGGCACGTGGCGCAGCGCTGCTCGAGGATCGGCTGGACCGCCTCGGCGAACTCGCCGTCGGCGGCGTCGGACCGCTCCGGGGACACCGCCAGCTCGGCGTTCGGGGTGCTGTCGACGTCCACCTCGGCGGCGGCGATCTCCAGGGTGAAGGCCACCTCGTCCTCGGTGTGGGCCAACCCGGCCACGTGGATCGGACCGATGCCGTAGTCCGACATGAGCACCTCGCCCTCGGCGGTGGCGCTCAACGTGTCGCCATCGAGCGACGCGGTGCCGGTGAAGGTGACCTCCTTGGTGACGTCGCGGATGGTGAGGTCGCCGGTCAGTTCCAGCTCGTCGGACCCGGAGGCGGCACCGTCGGGCAGCCCGGCGATGTCGGTGGTCGCAAACGTGGCGTACGGAAACTTCGTCGACTCGAGGAAGTCGTGGCGGATGCGCTTGTCGCGCAGCGTGGAGTCCGAGCTCAGCGTCTCCAGGTTGACCACGATCTCGCCCAGCCGGCTCTTGGAGGGATCGACCGCGTTGACGGCGATGTCGCCCGCCAGCACGTCGGTCGAGCCGACGGCGTCCTTCTCGGTGCCCGCCAGGCGTTCCCGGGCGGTGTAGGTGAGGCTGGAGCCGGCGCCGGGCTCGATGCGGAACAGGCGCTCGGTGTCCGGGTCGACGTCGTCGATGGTGGGCGCCGCCACGTCGACGGTTTCGGCGTCGCCGGAGACGACCCAGTCCCAGGAGTCCTTGGTGGCGCCGCCGATCACGACGGCCAGCCCGAGGGTGCCGATTGCCACCCACGACTTCTTGCTTGGTTTGAACGCCACTGCATCCCCTTGAGATCGGCACAGCAGGGGCCACCCTCGTCGGTCCCCCCGCAGTGCCGCCGATGTTACTCGCCGGTTACAGCCAGGCCAACCACCGGCCGGCGGAACGCTTTGGCCCGTGGAGGATTCCGCATGCCCGCCGCGCGGAATCCTCCACGGGCACCGGTGGGCCACGCCGGCGCACGGGCTTGGGGGCCAGGCCCGCTGTAGCCTGCCCGTCATGACGACGACCGACCCGGACACCGCCGAGACCACGGCACCCCCGAGCGACGCGCCCTCCGACGCCAACCGGGGCGGCACGCCAGAACGGCCCGAGCTGAACCGCCTGGCCCGCCGGGTGGACCTGCTCGACGACGATCGCCCCCAGCACACCGTGCTGTCGCCCATCGACGGGACGGCGCTGGGCACGATGCCCATCGGCACCGCCGACGACGTGACCGCCGCCCTGGCCGGGGCCCGTCGTGCCCAGCGGTTGTGGGCCGAAACCTCGCCCAAGGCCCGGGCGTCGATCCTGGCCGACTACGCCGACCTCGTCCTCGAGCACCGCGAGGAGCTCTGCGACCTGATCCAGCTGGAGAACGGCAAGAGCCGGGCATGGGCGTTCGAGGAGGTGGCCGACACCACGATCACCGCCCGCTACTACGCCAAGAAGGGCCCCAAGGCCCTGAGCGAGACCAAGCGGGCGAGCGCGTTCCCCGGGCTGATCTCCACGATCGAGCGGCGGGTGCCCAAGGGCGTCGTCGGCATCATCTCGCCCTGGAACTACCCGCTGTCCCTGGCGATCGGAGATGCGATCGCCGCGCTGATGGCCGGCAACGGCGTCGTACTCAAGCCGGACAGCCAGACCCCCTACACCGCGCTTCGGGCGGTGGAGCTGCTCGAGGAGTCCGGGCTGCCCAAGGGGCTGATGCGGGTGGTCACCGGGCAGGGCCGGGTGGTGGGCACCGCGATCATCGAGGGCGCCGACTACGTGATGTTCACCGGGTCGAGCGAGACCGGCGCCAAGATCGCCGAGCAGTCGGCCGCCCGCCTGGTCGACTTCTCCGCCGAACTCGGCGGCAAGAACGCCATGGTGGTCACCGACGACATCGACGTCGAGCGGGCCGCCAAGCTGGCCACGATCGCCTGCTTCGCCAACTCGGGGCAGCTGTGCATCTCGATCGAACGCATCTACGTGCTCGAATCGGTGGCGGAGGCCTTCACGGCCGCGTTCGCCGAGGCCACCTCCGCCCTGCGCCTGGGCTCGGAGGTGGGGTACGGGCCCGAGATGGGCCCGCTCGCCTCGGAAGACCAACTGGACAAGATGCGGGCACACGTCACCGACGCCGTCGCCAAAGGCGCCCGGGTGCTCAGCGGCGGCAACGCCCGCCCCGACCTGGCCCCGTGGTTTCACGAGCCCACCATCCTCACCGACGTGCCCGAGAACGCCGACGTGTTCCGGGGCGAGACGTTCGGCCCGCTGGTGTCGATCTACCCGGTCGGCACCATCGACGAGGCCGTGGCCGCGGCCAACGACACCGACTACGGATTGAACGCCAGCGTGCTGTGCGACAACGCCTCGCGCGGCCGGGCCATCGCCCGCCGGCTTCAGGCGGGCACGGTCAACGTCAACGACGGCTACGCCGCCGCCTGGTCCAGCCTGGACGCGCCGATGGGCGGCGTCGGGATCTCGGGTGTGGGCCGCCGGCACGGGGAGGTCGGGCTGCTCAAGTACACCGAGGCCCAGAACATCTCCACCCGGTCGCACCTGCTCGATCTGGTGCAGCGGCCGAGCCGCCCCAAGGAGTACGCCGAGCGGTTGAGCGCGGCGCTGAGGCTGCAGAAGTACCTGCCCTTCTGATGACGAGCCTCCGATGAGTGCCCTGCTGGTCACCACGTTCGTGTACCTGGTGATCGCGTTCGGCCTGGTGATCGCCGTGATCCCCCAGTGGCAGAAGGCCGGCCAGGAGTACCTCGAGCACGTGTTCAGCACGACGGAGCGGGCCGAGGCGGTCAACCGCCTGCTGGTCACCGGACTGTCGCTGATCACGATGTCGCTGGCCCTCTTTCTGGGGGGCATCGGCTCGGCGGACACCGCGACCGACGCCGTCATGGCGTTGTTCCTCCGGCTTGCTGCGCTGTTGGCCCTCGTCGGGCTGGCCTACATGGTCAACCTGGCCGCCTATTGGTACCTGGGTCGGCGCATCGCCGAGGAACGCGCCGCCGCCGGCGAGACACCGACCGGGAGGGCGTGAGCATGGGCTCGTTGTTGATCTCGGCGTTCGTCTACCTCGGGGTCGCCGTCGCGCTGCTGGTGTTTCTGGGGCCGATGATGCGAGAGAGCGGCCAAACCTACCTGGAGGACGTCTTCAAGGACCCCGGCCAGGCCGCATCGGTCAACCGGATGCTGTTGGTCGCCTCGGCGCTGTTCACCCTGGCGCTCGCCCTGCTGATGGTGGGGATCGGCACCCCCGACGGGGGCGAGGAGGCCATTCGTGTGCTGGTCGGTCGCGTCGCATTGCTGTTGTTGATCGTCGGCGTCACCCACCTGGTGAACCTGGCGGTGCTGGGCGCCATCCGCCGCCGCAACCACGGCAAGGCCTGACGCCACCGGGCCGGAGCCGGAGGGCTACGGGCGGAGGGCTACGAGCGGAGGGCTACGAGCGGAGGGCGGCGCCGAGGGACTCGCCGGCTGCCACCAACGCCGCCCTGGTGGCGGTGACCTCGTCGTCGGAGAGCGTGCGGTCGGCGGCCCGCAGCGTGACCGACCAGGCCAACGACTTGTGGTGCTCGCCGATCGAGTCGCCGCGGAACTCGTCGAACAGGCTGAGGCGCTCCAGCAGGTCGCCGCCCGCCTCAGTCAGCGCGGTCCGTAACGCTGCGGCGGGGACCGCCTCGTCGACGACGAAGGCCAGGTCCATGACCGCGGCCGGGTAGCGGCTGACGGGCCGGGCCGCCGCGGGCGGATGGGGCAACGCCAACAGGACGTCGAGGTCGAGGCGCAGCCAGGCGACCCGTTCGCTCACCTCCGACGCCCGAAGGACGCCGGGATCGATCTCGCCGACCTCGCCGACCGGCACGCCCTCGACCGCCACGATGGCGGACCGGGTGGGGTGGAGACCGCCGGGCAACGAGTCGTCGGACTGGTCCAGCCCGGGCGCACCGAAACCCAGCGTGTCGAGCAACACCCCGAGCAGTTGCACCGCCTGCGGCGCGGCGGCACCGGCCAGGGCCACCGCCAGGTCGCTCCGCTCCCCCGCCAGCACCGTGTCGGCGTCGAGCGGGTCGGCGACCACCTCGCGTCCGGGGAACACGTTGCCGATCTCGTAGATCGACAACCCCAGCGAGCGGGTGCGGGCGTTGGCGGCCAGCGTGTCGACCAGCCCGGGCATCAGCGACGGGCGGAGCACCGACTGCTCGGCCACCAGGGGGTTGATCACCCCCGGTGCGCCCACGCCCGTCAGCCCGCAGCGCTCCAGCGCGTCGACCGACAGGAAGGGCAGCGGGGACACCTCGGTGACGCCCCTGCCCACCAGCGTGCTCCGCAGGAGTCGGGCGTCGGCCTGGGCCCGGGTCAGCGCACCGACGAACGGCGAGGTCACCGTGACGTTGGGGAAGGTGTTGTACCCCTCGAGGCGCGCCACCTCCTCGATCAGGTTGATCTCCTCGGTCACGTCGGTGCGCCATGACGGCACCGAGACCCGCAGGGTCTCGTCGTCCCCCTCGGCCACGTCGAAACCGATCGAGCGGAGGTGGGCGGCGCTGCGCTCGGTGGTGAGCGACCCGCCGGTGATGCGGTTGACCTGGGCGGTCCGCAGGGTGATCACCAACGACTCGGGCGCATCGCCCGCCTCGTCGATCTCGCCCGGATGCAGCGTTGCACCGGTGATGTCCACCAGAAGCTGGGCGGCGCGACGGGCGGCCAGCGGGGGCATGTCCACGTCGGCCCCTCGCCGAAAGCGGGTGCCCGCCTCGGAGTGCAGCTTGAGACGGTCGGTGGTCACCTGGATGCGCTCGGGACGCCACCAGGCCAGCTCCAGCAGCACGTCGGTGGTGGCGTCGGAGATCTCGGTGGACGCCCCACCCATCACCCCGGCGATGCCCACGGCGGCGCCGGTGCCGTCCGCGATCACGCCGTCGCCAGCGCTCAGCGGGCGGGTGACGTCGTCCAGGGTCTCGATCGTCTCGCCCTCGGCCCCGTCGCGTACGACCAGGGCGCCGCCGGGCAATCTGGCCAGGTCGTAGGTGTGGCTGGGCTGGCCGAGCTCCAACATGACGTAGTTGGACACGTCGACCACGGCCGAGATCGGACGCATGCCCGCCGCGGTGAGGCGCTGGGCCATCCAGCGGGGCGAGGTGGCGGTGGCGTCGACGCCGGAGAGCACCCGGGCGACGAACCGGCCGCACAGCTCGGTGTCCTCGATGCGCACCGACGCCAGCTCGGATGCCTCCGCTCCCGAGGTGGGCACTTGCGGGTCGGGCAGCGAGAACGGCACGTCGAAGTAGGCCGCCAGGTCGCGGGCCACCCCCGCCATCGACAGGGCGTCTGGGCGGTTGGCCTCCACCTCCAGCTCGATCACCGTCTCGGCGCTCACCCCGAGCACCTCCCCCACCGGTGCGCCCAGCGGAAGGTCGGCGGGCAGGTGCAGGATGCCCTCGTGGTCGTCGCCCAGGCCCAGCTCCTTCGCCGAGCTCAGCATGCCGTTGGACCACTCGCCCCGCATCTTGCGACGGGCGATCTCCATGCCGTCGGGCATGACCGTGCCGATCGTGGCCAGCGGCACGAGGATGCCCACCTCCAGGTTGGAGGCGCCACAGGCGATCTGCAGGGGCTCGCCGTCCCCGGCGTCGACGTCGACCAGCCGGATGCGGTCGGCGTCGGGGTGCGGCCGCACGTCGAGCACCTTCGCCACGACGACGCCGGCGAGGTCGGAGCCGACCGTCTCGATCGACTCGACCGACAGGCCGAGGTTGCCGCAGGCCTCGGCGATGCGCGCCGGGTCGTCGGGCAACTCGGCGAACTCGGACATCCAGGACAGGACGACTCTCAAGGTGTCACTCCAACTGTGGTTAGAACTGGGAGAGGAAGCGCACGTCGTTGGCGACGAACTCCCGGATGTCGCCGACGTCGTGGCGCATCTTGGCCAGGCGGTCGATGCCGAACCCGAAGGCAAAACCCGACCACTCCTCCGGGTCGATGCCGCCGTTGCGCAACACGGTGGGGTGCACCATGCCGCAGCCCGCGATCTCCAGCCAGTCGCCGCCCGGCACCCGCATGTCCACCTCGGCGGACGGCTCGGTGAACGGAAAGTGGCTGGGGCGGAACCGGGTCTCGAACTCGTCGCCGAAGTAGGTCCGGATGAACGTGTCGATCGTTCCTCCAGGTGGCCCAGCGTGATGTGGCGGTCGATCACCAGGCCCTCCAGCTGGTGCAGCGCTGCCAGGTGGGTGGCGTCGGTGCGCTCGTTTCGGTAGACGCGTCCGGGCATGACCGCGTAGATCGGCGGCCCGCCCCGAACGGCGGTGACCCGGCGCATGTGGCGGATCTGCACCGGCGAGGTGTGGGTGCGCAGCACGTACTCGCCGGGCTCGCCGATGTCGAGGTGGAACGTGTCGTGCATGCCCCGCGCCGGGTGATGGGCGGGGATGTTGAGGGCGCCGAAGTTGAACCAGTCGGTCTCGAGGTTGGGACCGTCGACCACCTCGAAGCCGAGGCCGACGAAGATGTCCTCGACGCCTCCCGGGCGGCGGTCACCGGATGGACGTGACCGCGCTCGACCGGCTCGACGAAGCGGGTCAGGTCCAGCGCCTCGGCGTCCAGGGTGGCCCGCAGCTCGGCCTCGGCCAGCTCGGCGCGGCGGGCCTCGATCGCCTCGACCAGGGCCTCGCGGTGGCGTTGAACGCCGCCCCGGCCTCCTTGCGCCGGTCGGGGTCCATCGAGCCGAGCGCCCGCCGGGCCAGGGACAGCTCGCTCTTCTTGCCGAGCAGCGTGGTCTCCAGCGCCGTGAGGTCGGCCAGGGTGGCGGTGGTGGCCACCGCCCGCCGACCGGCCTCGGTGATGCGTGTCGCAGTGTCCTGCGGGGCCTCGTCGCTCATCGCACCATCATCGCGGCTGCACGGACCCAGTCCGAATTCGTTCCCGCCCCGTCGCCGGCGCTCACGCCCGCGACTGGCGGCCGCCTCGAACGCCACGACGGCGGCGGCGGTGGCCACGTTGAGCGACTCGACGCCGGTGGCCATCGGGATCGACACCCGGTCGGGAAACTCCGAGAGGATCGACGGGTCGACCCCCTGCCCTCCGAACCGACCACCAGCGCGGCGGGTCGGCGCCAGTCCAGCCGGTCGTGGGCCGGGCCGCCAGGCGCGGCGAGCACGACGGCGACGCCGCGGTCGCGCAACCGCCGCAGGTCGGCGGGCAGATCGGAGGTCTCGATGACCGGGAAGCGCAGCGCCCACCCGACCGAGGCCCGCAGCGCCTTGGAGGCCCAGGGGTCGGCCGATTCGCGATCGCAGACCAGCGCCGGGCTGCCCGCGGCGGCGGCCACGCGGACGAGTGCGCCCAGGTTGCCGGGGTCCTGCACCCCGGCCGCCACGAGGATCGGCGCCCCACCCGCGTCGCTGAGCGCATCGAGGTCGTGCTTCGGACGGGCCACCAGCGCCGCCACGCCCTGGGGGGTGCTCGAGTCGAGCACCCGGTCGAGCACGCCCCGGCCCACCGCCTCCAGCGGCACCCCGGCGCGGTCGGCGGCGACGATCACGTCGCCCACCGCCCCGGAGGAGGCGGCGTCGACGTCGTAGAGCACCCGCTGCACGGGGATGCCCGCCTCCAGCAGTTCGCCGAGCACCTTGGGACCCTCCACGACCACGACACCGGCGCCCAGACGCGAGCTGCGACGCCCCACGAGGCGCCGCAGTTCGGTGATGTGTGCATGTTTGGCCCCGATGGTCCGCACTTCGGCGGCCCGCTGGGGATCGACGTGCGAACGCTTCAGGACGCCGCCTGTTGGGTGGCGACGGGGGCGTTCTTGGCCACCTCGACCAACGCTGCGAAGGCCGCCGGCTCGTGCACGGCCAGGTCGGCGAGCACCTTGCGGTCGACGTCGACCTCGGCGGCCTTCAGTCCGGCGATGAAACGTGAGTAGCTGAGGCCCTCGGCGCGGCAGCCGGCGTTGATGCGCTGGATCCACAGCTTGCGGAACTCGCCCTTGCGTGCCCGGCGGTCGCGGTAGGCGTACTGCCCGGCGTGCATGACCGACTCGTTGGCGGACTTGAAGGTGCGGCTGCGGTTGCCGTAGTGCCCCTTCGCCCGCTCCATTACGGTGCGGCGCTTCTTGCGGGCATGGACGGCTCTCTTGACACGTGCCATGGCTGGGCTCCTTTACTCTCGATCGAACTTGGGGGATCTCAACGGGGCGGGTGCCCCAACTTGCTACCGGTCAGCCGGTGCGGCTCAGCGCTTGCCGAGCAGGCGCAGGGCCTTGTCCTTGTCGCCGCCGGT
>JAWKIE010000048.1:0-19372 GCA_041394485.1 Microthrixaceae bacterium | reverse complement strand
GGGTCGGCGCCCCAGGGGCGCTTTGCCGCCGCCGTCGAACGCGTGAACGCCCGCCTCGTCTGAGGCGGGCGTTCATTCGGGTGGGCCGTACAGGATTCGAACCTGTGACCCCCTGCGCGTCATGCAGGTGCGCTAGCCAACTGCGCCAACGGCCCATGGGTGTGTCTGGGAGTGCAGGACCTTAGTTCACCGACGTGCGCCGTGCCCACGTCGGGACCACGGGTCATCCGCCCGCCCGGATGCTCCGGCGGCCGGTCAGGCCTTGGGCGCCGCCGCCTTCTTCCGGCCGCGCCCCAGGAAGGTGCCGAGCAGCCCGAGCACGGCGCCACCGAGGCACAGCCAGAGGCCGATCTGGGCGTTGGCCTCGTCCAACTGGAGGGTGACCAGCAGGTACGCCACCCACCCCAGGCCACCGAGTGACCCCAACAGTGCCAGGGTGCGCTTCAGCCCGCCCACGCCCTTCTTCATCGAGGCGAGGTAGAGCAGGGCGGCGATGACGAGCGCCGCACCTGCGGCCAGCGTTCCGGGCGCTCCCCACAGCTCGCCCTGGGCGTTCTCGAAGCCGGTCAGCGTCACCGTTTGGCCGTTGACCGCGCCCTCGCCCCAGTCGAGGAAGCTGCCGGCGATCAGGGCCGCGCCGCCGAGGAACAACAACAGGCCGCCCAGGATCGCCATGGGACCGCCACCCTTGGTCGGTCCGTCGGCCGCCGCCGGTGCGCCGTACTGCTGCCCGTACTGGGGCTGTTGCGGGTACTGCTGCTGGTCGTAGCCGGCCTGCTGCCCGTAGGCCTGTTGCTGCGGCTGCCCCAGGGGCTGTCCCACCACGGGCGGGGTGGGCGCGCTCACCGCCGGCTGCTGCACGGTCGGCGGCGAACCGGGGACCGTCCAGCTCTGGGCCGGAGGCGCCTGACCCTCGGTCGGTTGCCACTGCTGCGCCGGCGCGCCGGCGGGCGGCTGGGTGGGGGGTGCGGCCTGGGTGGCCTCGCCCTGGCAGCCGCCCTGCTGGTCGGGGCTGGTCCAGCCTCCGGCCGCCGGCTGCTGTTGGGTGGGCGGGGCGTGCTGCACGCGCGGCACGTACGGAGGCGGCTGCGTCGACGCCCGATCCGGCGATTCGCCGGGCGGGGGCGGCGGTGCCGCCTGCTCGGCGGGGGCGTCGGAGCGCCCGTCGTCGAGGGGGTCCTCGCGCCGTGACGCCGGTTGACCAACGTCGCCGCCCGAGTCCGCGTCCGGTGTCGACCAGGTTCTCAGGTCGTCATCGGTGGACTGCTCGCCGTCCTGGTTCGCCGCTTCGTCGCCGTTGGTCGCCATGGGTCCTCCTCGGAATCACAGGCCTGTGGCAACACGGTAGCCAATACCGCGGCCGACCACGCGGAGTCTTCGGACGCGATTCGGGGCCGGACCGCTTGGTCCGGCCCCGATGGAGGCCACGACCGGATTCGAACCGGTGTACAAGGCTTTGCAGGCCTCTGCCTAACCACTCGGCCACGTGGCCACGAGCACTGCATGATAGCGGAGGTCGGGCCCAGGTCGGCCAAGCCGCTCAGTTCGCGTCGATCAGGACGCCGGGGTTCATGATGCCCGTCGGGTCGAGGCGGCCCTTCACGGCCCGAAGGCCCTCGGCGAACAGGTCGGGCCGCTGGCGGTCGTAGGCCCTCCGATGGTCGCGACCCACCGCGTGGTGGTGGGTGGCGGTGGCCCGGGTGGAATCGATCGCGTCCATCGACGCCGCCTTGACCGCGTCCCACCGGGCCACCCGCTCGGCGACGTCACACGGGCCGTCGGTGGGTCGTGCCAGCACGGTGTAATAGGGCGCCACGCCGTCGGGGTAGGCGTGCGTCGCCCGCACCGACACCGTGCCCTCGAGGTCGGCGGCGGCCATCGCCTCGTCCACGGCGCGACGGATCGCGGCGTCGGTCTCGTCGAAGCGGCTCCAGAGGCACGCGGTCTCGAAGGTCTCCACCACGGCGCCGAGGGCGATCAGGGCGTCGCGCCGGTACGGCGCCCGAAGGAACGAGGACCGCCAGGCCTCCTCCGCCCCCGTGCGCCGAGGACGGTCGGCGTGCTCGCGCACCGAGACCGCGTCGGGGTCGTGGGATCCACCGTGGTCCGCACACAGCTCCAGGGCGCGGTGCAACGCCGCCCCGAGGGGATGATCGGCGCCCTCGAAGCCGACGATCAACACCGCCCCGTCGGCGCCGGGCGCCGTCGCCCCCGCCAGGAGCGCCTCGACCGGGTCGAGCAGCCGGCAGTTGGTGGGCGCGAGGCCGCTCTGGGCCAGCGCCCGCACCGCGTCGAGGCCGGCGCGAAACGTGGGGAACCCGACCGACGCCGACGCGCGGAAGGTCGGGCGTCGCTGCACCCGCAGCCAGGCGTCGCAGATCACCCCGAGGGTTCCCTCGGAGCCCAGCACCATCCGGTCCGGCGACGGGCCGGCGCCGCTGCCCGGCAGCCGACGACTGCTCCAGGGCCCAGCCGGGGTCTCCATGGTGATCGACTCGACGAAGTCGTCGATGTGGGTGGGGCCGGTGGCGAAGTGTCCGCCGGCCCGGGTGGCCACCCAGCCACCGACGGTGGAGAACTCGAAGCTCTGCGGGAAGTGGCGCAGGGTGAGCCCGTGCGGGCGCAACGCCCGGTTGACCGCCGGGCCGTAGGTGCCGGCACCAAACCGGGCCGCCAGATCGGTCGTGTCGACCTCGAACATGCCCGACAGCCGCTCGAGGTCGAGCGACACCACGCCCGACGCCGCCTCGCCGACGTCGGGTTCCACGCCACCGCACACCGAGGAGCCGCCCCCGTAGGGCACGACGGCCACCGCAGCGCCGGCCGCCCACTCCAACACGTGCGCCACCTCGGCCTGCGAGGTGGGTCGCACCACCGCGTCGGGCGGATGATCGAACCGACCGGCGTGGGCCCGGGCGACGTCCCGATAGGACCGGCCGTAGCTGTGCTGGGCGCGATCGCGGTCGTCGGTCGAGGTGATCGCCGCCAGCGGACCGGGCGGGCGCACCCTCGGCTCGGGCAGCGTCAGTGCGGCCACCGGGACCGCCTCGCATGGCTCCAGCGACTCCCATCCCAACAGCGCCCGAAGCGTCGAGGCCAGTTCGCGCTGGGCGGCCACGCCCGGTGCGTCGGCGGCCATCCCCCATCCCCAGTGCGACCTCATCGTCATCCCCCCTGATCCCGGCGTCGACGCCCAAAACGAACGCTGCCCCCCGGCCGAAACCGGGGGGCAACCGTGGAGCGGACGACGAGGTTCGAACTCGCGACCTCAACCTTGGCAAGGTTGCGCTCTACCAGCTGAGCTACGTCCGCACGGCGCACCACACTACAACATGATCCCGGCGCGGCGCCTATCCGGGCTCGTCGGACTCCGGGGCGTTCGAGTCGTCGGGACGGACGACGCGGACGCCGCGCTGATAGCCCTGATCCTGGGGATCCGGCGGCGGCAACGGCGGCACGTCGGGACGGTGTCCCCCGCCGACCCCCTCGCCCCACGGACCCTCCGGGCGATCGCGTCGCCGTCGACGGACGACCACCGGTGGCCCCTCCTCCGAGGGTGGTCCGTCCGAGGCGACCGGTTTGGACGTGGTCACGATCGCCGAGTCGTTCGCCGGGGTCTCGGGGGCGGCCACCTGTCGGGGGGCGCTCGGGGTTCGATCGGCCGCCCGCTCCACCGGCGGCCGGTTCTCGGCATCGGCGAAGGGCCGATCGGGCTGTGCCGGAAGCTCGTCGGGCGCCGGAACCCGATAGGCGCCGCCCCGCTGGGGCGACGGGCTCACGGCGCCGGGGGGCGGCACCGAGGGCCGACCGGGGGACGCGCCGGCGCCCAGCGTGGTGACGTCGCCCTCCCCGACGGAATCGCCCGGACCGATCGGCGCCTCGGGCGGGTCGGGGCGTGCGGGCTCGGCAACGACGTGGGCCGCGTCCCCAAGCGGGGACGACGGAAAGCTGGCCATGACACGGCGGCGCGGTGCCGACGGCTTGGGGTCGTCCTCGGCCGGGGCGGCCGGCGCGGCCGGGGCCGCAGGTTCCGCCGGCGAGGCGGCGGGCGGGCTTGCGGAGCGAGCCGTCGCCGACGGCGGCGACACCGGGCCACCGGCCGGCGCTCCCGCTCCGGTGGCGGGCTTCGCCTTCGCTGCGTCGGCCGGCTCGGAGTCGTCCTCGTCGTCGTCCTCGGGGGCGGTCGACTTCCAGAACAACAGGGTGGCGACGGCGATGACCGCGGCCAGCACCAACAGGCCGATGATGATCAGGTTGAGCAGCCGCTCGTCGGACTGCGCCTCGTCGTCGGTCGACGGGGCCGCGCCGCCGTCGGCCACCGCATCCGCCGGGGCGGTTGCGTCGGGCTCGGCGTCGGGCACGGTTCCCTCCGGCTCGGTGGCGTCGCCCCCCGTGGCGCCCAGATCCACCGTCTCCTCGGTGGGCACGCTCGTCGCCGTGCCGTCGTCCTGGGCGCCGGCCGGGCGGCCCGAGGTCAGTCCCAACACGACGAGGCAGGCGACCGCCGCCGGCAGGGCCCGGACGGCCCGCGTTCGACCCTGGCCTGCGATGGTCAACTCCGGGTGCACTCGGGTCCTCCTGACGCGGGCTGGTCCTCGCCCTCGACACCACCAGTCAAGCACGAACGACCGGGCCGTTCGGTGACCTGTGGTCGCTCACCGCTCCACCTGATGCGACGGGCACCACCAGCTGGTACGTCCGCCCACCCTGGTGCGCTTCAGGGGCGTGCCGTCCAGCGGGCAGGCCCCTCCGGGAACCCGATGGGGTTGCAGATCCCCGAGGTGCGAGCCGCCGCGACGGCCGAGCTCCTCGAGCGTCTGCGCGATCGCATCCCGCAGGGTGACGAGCCGACCGTGGTCGAGCGACCCCGCCGGCGTCGCGGGGTGCAGCCCGGCCCTCCACAGGATCTCGTCGCACAGCAGGTTGCCCAGCCCGGCCACCCGCCGTTGATCGAGCAGCGCCGCCTTGAGCGGCGTCGTCGACCCGGCGAGCGCCGCGCCCAGTTCCTCGACCGTCAGATCGGCCGCATCCGGGCCCAACGCGGCCAGGTCGGCGTCGAGTTCCACCGAGCCGAGCCGCCGGGCGTCCTCCACCGCCAACCGGTGCGCCGCCCCGTCCTCGGATCGCAGCAGCAGGGAGAAGCGCACCCAGGCCTCCTCCGATCGGTTGGGACCGTAGGTCAGCGTGTCGATCGGCCCCGCGTCGTCCCACAGCAACCGACCGGTCATGCCGAACCGCAACGCCACCGAGGCTCCGTCGGTGTTCAGGCGCACCACCTTGCCGATCCGCTCGACCGAGTCGATCGTCCGTCCGGTCAGCGCGTCGTCGAGGTCGGAGGGGCTCAGCCCACCCCGCACCCACGCCGGATCGTGCAACGACGCCCGCTCGATCGTCGCCCCGATTGCCCGGCGCGCCGCGCCGGCGTACGCCTCGGCCTCGATCAGCTCGGGCACGTGTCCAGTGCCGCCAGCAGGTCGGCGATCACGTCGTCGGGGTGTTCGAGCCCGACCGAGATCCGCACGGTGCCCGGCCCGATTCCCGCGGCCTCCTGCTCCTCGGGAAACAGGCTGACGTGGGTCGTCGACGCCGGGTGGGTCACCAGCGTCTCCGGGCCGCCCAGCGACGGCGCCAGCCTGGCCACCCGGGTCGACTCGACGAAGCTGCGCCCGGCCTCGAGGCCGCCTGCCAGCTCGATGGTCAGGAGCCCGCCGGCGAGGTCCATCTGGCGCGTGGCCAGCTCCGCCTGCGGGAAGTCCGCCAGTCCCGGGTAACACACCTCGACCACCTCGGGCCTCGTCATCAGCGCCTCCGCCAGCCGACCCGCCGTCTCGCTCTGCCGGGGCAGGCGCACGCCGAGGGTGCGCAGGCCCCGAAGCCCGTTGGTCGCGTCGTACGGCGAGGCGTTGGCCCCCTGAAGCACGGCGAAGCCCCAGATCCAGTCCATCAGCTCCCGCGATCCTGCGATCACGCCCAGCGAGGCGTCGTTGTGCCCCGACATCGCCTTGGTGGCCGAGTGCACCACCAGGTCCACCCCGTGCTCAAGCGGGCGCTGGGCCAGCGGCGTGGCGAAGGTGGAGTCGACCACACACATCGGCCCGGCGATCGCGCCGAAGCGCTCCAGATCGACCAGCTCCAGCCGGGGGTTGGCCGGGGTCTCCGCGATGCACAGCATCGTCTTCCCCGGCCGGATCGCCGCCTCCCAGGCGTCGGGGTCGGTGCCGTCCACCGTGGTCACCTCGATACCGAAGCGCGGACACATCGCCGTGAACAGCATCTGCGTGCCCGCATACATGCGGTTCTGGGTGACGATGTGATCGCCGGTGGAGCACAGCCCCAGCACGACCGCGGTCATCGCGCCCATGCCGGAGGCGAACGCCCGAGCGGCCTCCGCTCCCTCCAGGTCGGCGACCGCCCGCTCGAAGGCATCGACCGACGGGTTGCCGTAGCGGCTGTAGAACCCGGTCGACCCGGTGGCGGTCGCCAGGCGCCGGCCCTCGTCCACGCTGTCGATGGCGAAGGTGGTCGACGGGTGGATCACCGGGGCGAGGTCGGCCTCGTCGCTCCTCCGGCCGGCCTGGATCGCCCGGGTCTCCAAATGCTCGGTCATCGTTGCTGCCCCTGTGCTCGGGTGGTTGCGGTCATGTCGGCTTGCCGGGACCGGCGGCGTCGTCGGGGGTACCCCCGGGTGGGCGGCCATCGAGAAAGTCCGAGACGATCGGTCCGATGGCGTCGACGGCCAGCAGGAACCCGTCGTGGCCCTCCACACTGTCGATCGACCGGAAGCCGGCCTCCACACCCGCCTCGCAAAGCCCCTCGAAGAGGTCGCGCTGCTGGTAGGGCGGGTACAACGCATCGGAGTTGATCGAGATCACCTGCGTGGGCGCCTGGATCCGGCGCAGCGCCTTGGCGACGCCGTTGCGACCGCGGCCCAGGTCGTGCAGGTCCATCGCCCGGTTGACCCGCAGGTAGCTGTTGGCATCGAAGCGACGCGCCAGCTTCTCGCCGTGGTAGTCGAGGTAGCTCTCGACGTCGTAGCGCACCGGCGCACCGAGGTCGCCGCGGTGGGCCAGCCTGGCCCGGCCGAAGCGTTGGGCGTAGGCCGGTTCGCTCCGGTAGGTGATCTGGGCGACCGAGCGGGCCACCGCCAGCCCCGCATGCGGACCGAACCCCGGCGCACGGTCGTAGTAGTCGCCCCCGGCGAAGTTGGGATCGACCTCGATGGCCCTGCGGCCCACCAACGACCAGCCGATCTGTTGCGCCGAGGCCGCGGCGGTCGTGGCCAGCGCCACCAGCCGGCCGACGCGCCGGGGATACATCGCCGCCCACTCCAGCGCCTGCATGCCGCCCATCGAACCGCCGACCACCGCGTGCCACCGATCGATGCCCAGATGCGCGGCAAGGTCGGCCTGGGTGCGGACCATGTCGCGGATGGTCACCCATGGAAATCGCGAGCCGTACGGCCGGTTGGACCCGGGTTCGGGGTGGGCCGGTCCGGTGGTGCCCTGGCAGCCGCCCAGCACGTTGGGGCACACGACGAAGTAGCGGTCGGTGTCGATCGGCCGACCGGGCCCGATCATCGCGTCCCACCATCCGGCAGTGGGATGGGCCGGCCCGGCGCGTCCGGCCGCATGGCTGTCGCCGGTCAGCGCATGGGGCACCAGCACCGCGTTGGTCCTGCCGGCGTTGAGCTCGCCCCAGGTCTCGTAGGCGATCATCACCTCAGAGAGCCGCCCACCGGCCTCGAGCTTCAGCGTTCTGCCCCGACCGACCGGGGCGAACTGGCGGCGGCCGGGCGGGTCGCCCGGCACCCACGCGCCGCTCACCGGGGTGGCGGCGGCCGTCGTCGTCGCAGGGGACGTCGATGCTGGGGTTGGGGGCGTCGTTGGGGTCATCGTCGCTCGGGGTCGGGTGGGCGGCGCCGGTCCAGCCTTCGATGACGGACACTTGGTTGTCCCTACGGACCGCATCCCCACCCGAGGGTGGGATGGCACCTTGGGTGTCCGTCCCAGGTTGCCGGACCCGACGCCGCCGGGTCACTCGGAATGCTGTTGTGAACCGCCGACCCTAGCCGACGGACCGGGGCGGGCCCACGCCGGGGGCCGCACCGCCGATGGGTGCGCCGGTCGCGCAGGGCGTAGCCTTGGCGGCCATGGATCTCGCCGAGCCCCCCACCGGCACCAGTCCCGAAGCCACCGGCGCCGATTCGGCGATCGATGGGGCTGCGGCAGCCGGATGTCCCATGCACGCAGCCGTCGACACCTCGGAGGGTCGGTGCCCCGTCGACGGCGCGGCCGCCAAGGCAGGACCGCAGCAGCGGTCGGTGTGGGACCTGCGTGCCCGTCGGGTGCTGGGGCTGCCGGCGGACGCGCCCCGCCAAAGCCTGCTCGGCGCCAACGATGCGTTCGCCAAGTCGATGTGGATCTCGGCCACCAGGTGCCTGCTCACCTACGTTGCGCTGCCGCTGCTCGCGCCGATCGTCGACCTCACCGGCGACCTGGGTCCGGCCCTCGGCATCGTGTTGTCGCTGGTCTCGATGGTGGCGATCTTCTTCTCGGCCCGACGGTTCTTTGCCGGCGACCACCCGTGGCGCTGGCGCTACTCGGCAATCGGCGGCGGTGTCTTCGTGCTGCTGATCGGACAGCTGTTCCTCGACGCCCGCACCCTGATCACCTGACCGGTCGTCGGATGAACGGCCACCCGCTTCCACCGATCGTGCTCGACGAGGTCGTCGATGACCCCGAGGCGGTGCGGGAGCTGGCGCGCTCCAACGGCCCGTACTGGCAGCCCGGACGGATGCTGATGTCGTCGGGCTCGGTTCGCGAGACCGCCGGGGGCACCGCCGGCGACGTCGGGATCGAGGCCAACCTGGTCGGTCCGGTGTTTCGGGGCGACTGGGCGTTCGGGGAGCCGCTGATCGATGGGGCCGAGCCGCTGCTGCACCACCGGGGGTTCATCGACGCGGCCGCAGCGATGTATCGCACCGACCAGGTCGTGCCCGAGCAGGTGTACGTCAACCTGACCACGCCGGTTCCCCGTTCGGGGTTCTCGCACACCGACATCCCCGAGTTTCGTGGCGCCGACCGCTCCAACACGCCCGCCTGGCTGCTGAGCGCCATGGGCGTCAGCGGCCTGTTCGAGGGCGAACGCATCCCGATCGTCACCGCGGTCGCCTGGTTCTACCGGGGCGATGCCGGGGGCCTTCGCTACTGGCCAACCGGGCCCGACGGGCCATCGGTGCACCACACCGACACGTGGAACTCGGCGGTGGTGGGCGACAACGACTTCATGCCCCACGAGGTGCAGCGGGTCGGCCCCCGCGGCGTGAGTGCACCCGACGGGCTCACCATCGACAGCGAACTGGCGTGGAACGACCAGCGGTGGGAGATCATCGACCGGTCGGAGGTGGTGCACGCCTACGACGACGACCAGGTGCGGCTGTCGCTGTCGTGGAAGGCCAAGGTGTACGCCGATGCCGGTGAGCGGCGGCGGGCCGAGGAGGAACGGGACGCCTTGACCCTCGACGAGATCCTTGGGCGCTTCGAGGCCCACCTCGCCGCCGGAGACCCGTCGGAGCCCCTGGCCGGTCGTTCGCCGACCAGCGCCGACCTCCGCCGCCAGCTGTCGGCCCGGTTCACGGCCTACCGGCCCACGCCCGCACCCGGCTAGGCCGTCGCCGCCTCGAACCAGGCGAGCACACCGACGGGGTCGTCGACCGCCGCCGCTGCAACCATCAGCTCGTGCACCGCGTGGAGGGTCGCGACCGTCGGGCCGCTCCCCAGGTCGCACGTCGCCGACAACAGGCTCGCCGCCTCGTCCCACGGCGCCTGCTCAACCGGTAGATCGAGGTCGGCGAGCGCCTTGGCCGACACCCGCACCCCCGAACGCCCCATGCCGCTTCCGGCCATCGTCCGGGCCACCTGCAACGTGGCGACCGGCGAGCACAGCACCGCCAGCAGGTGGGCCAGGGAGATGTCCTCCGGAAAGCCCGACACCACCGGGGTCAGGCCGATGGCGGCGCCCCGAGCATCGCCGGCCGCCTCGATCACGCGTGTCTGGCTGGCGACGAGCACCTTCGGCACGAGCTGCCGGCGCGCCCACCGGGTGGGGGCCGTCTGCCCGGTCAACCGGTCGAGGGCCACCACCGGGGCCCGCCATCGACGCTTGGCGAACCGCATCGTTGCGGCGCCCCAGCGGCATTCGCCGGGATCGATCAAACCGGAGGAGACCAGGGCCGCGTATCCGTCGGGCAGCGTCGCGCCCGGCGCCTCCTCCACCAGCTCGGCCATGGCGTAGTACTCGTCCCGGAAGCCGGCGCCGAAACGGGCCACCTCGCCGAGGCGGCCCATCGGCCGCCCGGAGGACCGCCCGACCGACGGCAGCCCCTCGGATGCGGCGACCAGCGCACCCCAGCTGTCGGGGGTGAGCGCCTCGCCCGACACGGTGCCCAGCCGCGACTCCGCGGCGGGACCGCCGAGCACGGGTACCGGCCCCGGTTTCCCGGATGGCGGCGCCCCATCGGTGGAGCCGACCAGGATCGGCGCCCACACCTCCACCGAGGCGTCGAAGCCACCGTCGCCCACCCAGGCCGCGTGCAGCCGAGCGCGGGCGGCCACCTCCCGGCGCACGCCGGCGGCGTCTCGGGCGGCCAGCACCGAACGCGGCTGGATCAGGCACACCACTCCCCCGTCGTCGACCAGGTCGAGCGACGCCAGCAGGAAGAGCGCCGCCGTGTCGGTGTAGGCCCCGACCTGCGAACCAAACCGCTCGGTCAGCCGGGCGCGCCGCCGGGCGTCGTGGCGGGTACCGGCCCGGAGTTGGGCCAGGAAGGGTGGGTTGCCGACGACCAGGCCGACCCGTCGGCCGGCGATGGCGGACGACAGTGCCTCGGGCCGGGTCAGCGCGTCCGCGCACACCGTCGTCGGCGCGCCCACCGCAACCCCCGAGTCCACGCCGGCGCCCCCCTCGTCCAGGGCCCACCGGGCCATTGCGGCCCGGGCGACCACCAGCACGTCGGGGTCCAGGTCGGCGGCGACCAGGCGACCGAGCACCTCGTCGGCCGACGGTGGCCGACGGCCGGGCCGGGACGCCCGCAGGTGTCGGGCGGCGGCCAGCAGAAAGGCCCCGCCCCCGCAGGCTGGGTCGACGATCAGCTCGTTCGGCTCCGCCCGCAGGTCGCTGCGCGCCGACGTCGCCGCTGCCACCAGGCCGTCGGCCAGCGTTCGTCGGGTGAAGTGCGCGCCGGACGACCGGCGGACCGGGTCGGCCAGCATCAACTCGTACAGCGGGCCCAGGAGATCGCAGACCGCCGAGTCCGCGGGCGGGTCGAGCGCCACCACCGCGCCGCCCACCAGATGCTCGGCGATGTCGCACCACGTCGGCAGCTCGCCGGGTGAGCGCCCGTGGATGGCCAGGGTGGCGACCGCCGCCAGGGGCGACACGCCGTCGGCCCGAAACTCCGATGCCGTCCTCGCCAGCCATCGGGCTGCCGGGTCGGCCAGGGCGTTCAGCTGACCGCCGCCTCGACCTCGTCGAAGGCCGTCAGGTCGCCGAGGCGTGCGTCGTTGGAGAACACCTCGATCATCGGAAGCTCCAGCCCCAGCCGGCGTTGGATACGCCGAACCTCGAGCTCGTTCTTCCACAGCACCAGGCTGACCACGTGGCCTGACGCACCGGCGCGGGCGGTCCGACCAGAGCGGTGCAGGTAGGTCTTGTGATCCGCAGGCGGATCGAAGTGGATCACCACCTCGACGTCGTCGACGTGGATGCCCCGGGCCGCCACGTCGGTGGCCACCATGGCGCCCAGCTTGCCGTCGGAGAAGTTGGCCAACGCCCGCTCGCGATGGTTCTGCGGCACGCCGCCGTGCATCGCCTCCGCCTTGACGCCCAGCTCGTTGAGCTCGGAGGCGACCCGGTCGGTGCCGTGCTTGGTGGCGCAAAACACGAGCGTGCGGCCGGAGCCCTTGATGATCGAGGCGGCCACCTTGGCCTTGTCGCGGTCGTGCACCTTCAGGAAGGCGTGGTGCATCTCCGCCACCGTCTCGCCCTTGGACTCCACCTCGTGGAAGCTGGGGTCCTCCTGGTACCGGCTGACCAGCGTATTGACCACGCCGTCGAGCGTTGCCGAAAACAGCAGCGTCTGGCACTTGCCCTCGACGTTGCGCAGGATCCACTCCACCTGCGGGAGGAAGCCCATGTCGGCCATGCGATCGGCCTCGTCGATGACGATGTGGGTCACCTCGGACAGGTCGAGCGCCTTGCGCTCGATCAGGTCGATGGCCCGTCCGGGCGTGGCGACGATCAATTCGACGCCGCGGTCGAGCTTGGCGATCTGTTTCTCGATCGGGGCGCCGCCGTAGATGGCGACCACGCGCACGTCGGTGCCCTCGCCCAACGGCGCCAGCTCGTCACACACCTGGGTGGCCAGCTCGCGGGTGGGGACGAGGCAGATCGCCCGGGGGCGCTTGGGGCTTGCACGGCCCAGGCGCTGCAACAGCGGCAGGCCGAAGGCGAGCGTCTTTCCGGAGCCGGTCTTGGCCTTGCCGAGTACGTCTCGGCCGGCCAGGGCGTCGGGGATGGTCAGGGACTGGATGGGAAAGGGCGAGTTGATGCCCCGCTCGGCGAGATTGTCGACCAAAGCCGGGTCGACGCCGAGATCAGCGAAAGTTTGTGTCATGTTGGGCCCAAGGATACTCACGACGAGGGCCCAACCCACGATCGGGGGGCGAATTCGCCCGGTCGCCTACCCTCGTCCGGGTGTCGGACGCGCTCAGCATCACGGACTTCGAGCGTCGCGTGGCCGAGGCACTTCGGGACGGGCCCGACCGCTGGGTGGTGGCGGTGGCCGGTCGGGCGGGCCCACCCGTCGTGGTCGGCGACCCGGAGACGCCGTTTCCGCTGGCCTCGGTCACCAAGGCGTTGACCGCAGCCGCGCTCTGGCTGTCGGTCGAGGAGGGAACGGTCGCATGGGACGACCCGATCGCGTTGCAGGGCGCCGACGGACCGGACGGTGCCACCCTACAGCCCCACCTGCTCGCCCACGCCTCGGCCTGCCCTTCGGGCCTCAGCCCGGTGGCGCCGTCGGCACCCGCCGGATCTGCCCAACACCGGCATGGAGCTGGCGGCGGACCACCTGGCGAGGGCCAGCGGGCTCTCGATCGCCACCTACCTGCACGAGGGCGTTTGCGAACCGCTGAACCTGTCGGCGACACGGCTGGAGGCCAGCCCCGCGTGGGGCGCCCGCTCCACCGCGTCCGACCTGATCCGTTTCGGCCGGGAGCTGCTGGAGCCCCGCCTGTTCGCCCGGTCGACGATCGACCGTGTCACCGGGGTGGCGTTCGACGGCCTCGACGGCGTGCTGCCCGGCTACGGACGTCAGTCGCCCAACCCGTGGGGCCTGGGGGTCGAGGTGCGCGGCCACAAGTCGCCGCACTGGACCGGCGCCGGCAACTCGCCGGCCACCTACGGCCACTTCGGGCGATCCGGCACGTTCCTGTGGGTCGACCCCGTCGCCGGGAGGACCGCCGTGTTTCTGGGCGACCGGGACTTCGACCGCTGGGCGATCGACGCCTGGCCGATCGTCGGCGACGCAGCGCTGTCGGTGGAGCTGCCCGCCTGAGGGCAGGGCGGGGCTAGGGCCGGCGGCGCTAGGGGTCGGAGGCCGGGTCGGGGCCGACCGTGGAGGGGTCGTCGTCCGGGATCGCCTCGTCGGTGTCGTCGTCCTCGGGCCCGTCGGAATCCGCATCCGGGTCGTCGGCGGGCACCTCGGCGTCGGCCGTGGCCGGCGCCTCGGGGTCGAAGGGGGTGACCGCCAGGGCCGCTTCGGTCTCGGCGGTGGTGCGCAGCGGGCCGTTCCACAGGACGATCGCCGTGCCGATCGTGATGCCCACGATCGACGTCCAGATGTTGACCCGAAGGCCGAAGACCTCGGTGGCGGTATCCGAACGCATCGCCTCGATCCAAAGGCGGCCAAGGAAGTACATCGCCACGTAGGCGCCGAGGATCTTCCCCTTGCCCAGCTTTCGTTTCGAGTCGATCCACAGCAGCAGGCCGACCACGCCCAGATTCCAGACCAGCTCGTAGGCGAAGGTCGGGTGATAGGTCTCGAACCCGGGGACGTAGCCGTCGATCGGCAGCCCGTCGCGCGGTTCCACCTTCAACGCCCAGGGTACGTCGGTTGGCCTGCCGAACAGCTCCTGGTTGAAGTAGTTGCCCAGGCGACCGATGGCCTGGGCCAGCGGCAGACCGGGAATCGAGGCGTCGACGCAGTCCCGCCAGTCGACACCCATGCGGTGCCCGACGTAGATGCCCACCGCCACCCCGGCGATGATGCCGCCGGGGATCCCCAGGCCGCCGTTCCAGATCTCGAAGGCCCCGGGGAACAGGCTGCGTTCGCACTTCGGGGCCCCGCAGTACAGCCGGTCGTAGTCGGTGATCACGTGGTAGATCCGCGAGCCGATCAGGCCCGCAGGAACCGCCCACAGCGCGATGGCCGAGATCTGCTCGGGGTCGTTGCCCCGCTCGGCCCACCGGCGACGGGCCAACGCCACGGCCGCCAGCACCCCCAGCGCGATCATCAGCCCGTAGAGGCGGAACGGCCCGATCGAGTCGAAGGGCGGGGCCGGGATGAAGGCGAGCGATGCGGCGCTCATCGCGGCGATCTCAGGCCTCGCTGGGCTCGGCGGTGAGCGTGTCGATCACCTTGTCCAACGCGTCCTCCTCGGTGAGGTCGAGGGCGAAGCTCAGCTCGGACACCAGCACGCTGCGCCTTGAGGAACATCGACTTCTCGCCCGCCGACAGGCCCTTCGCCTGATCGCGCAGCGACAGGTTTCGGACGACCTCGGCCACCTGGTAGACGTCGCCGGACTTCAGCTTCTCCTGGTGGTTCTTGAAGCGGCGACTCCAGTTGGCGGGCTCGCGAATGTCGCGCTTGGCCAGCAGGTCGAAGAGATCCTCCACCTCGTCGCGGCTGATCGGCGGGCGCATGCCCACGGCGTCGACCTTCTCGGAGGGCACCGAGATGGTCACCCGGGTCTCTTCCCGCTTCACCTCGAGCACGAGGTACTCGGTGTCCTCACCGTTGAAGTCACGGGTCTCCTTGCGGACGATGATCGCCGCTCCGTGATGGGGGTAGACAACTCGGTCACCAACGTCAAACGCCACAGACACCTCTATCGAAGAACGGGCGGGCCGCAACTCGGCCCTGAAAAGGAACTCGTCAGTTTTGCATGGCTGGGGCCAACGTGCCCAGTCGCCACGGAGATCCGGTCAGGTCCGCTGTCGGGTCAAGGGGCCGGACAGGGGCGGCTGGAGCACCGTGAGGGCCGGTTCGGCACCCTCGTCACCGGGGAATCGGCAGTGCTCGTCCGGCCACAACACCTGCAGCGTGGGCGGCCACGACTGCGCGCCCCACCCCTCGGAGATCAGGATGCGACCCAGGTTGAACCAGTCGGACGCACTGCGCCAGTCCGCCCCGACCTCCAGGTAGCGGTGCGGGCGACCCCGAAACAGGCCGGAGTCCGGCTCGCCCGGCGGCAGTACCGCACCGTCCATCACCCGGAGGGCCAACTGGCTGAGCACGCCGGCGCAGGCCCTCGGGGGCATGCCTACGCAGATCAGCTCGGGGTGCCGGGAGCGTTTCCAGAGCCCCACGGTGTAGCCCCAACCGGGGGCCAGGCCGTCGGCCGCCACCTGCACGGTGGTGAACCCCGCGGTGCTGATCGCCGTCAGGTGCTGATCCACCAGCTCCGCCAAGCTGATGGCTTCGTCGTCGTCCACTGTTCCTCCAACACACCATCGACGACGCTGCCCGCCGCGAATGGTCCGCCATCTCATCCCTCGACGGATCCGCTCCGCCGGATTCCTCCGCCGTACAGGACACTACGGAGCGGTCGGGTCACCCCGCCATAGGGAATCCGACCCGCTCCCCGGGGTCGCGGCTCAGCTGCAGCCGGAGGTGGTGCCGCACTCGGGACAGGCGTGACACGACCCGGAACGCACCATCTGCACCCCACACTGCATGCACAACGGGGCGTGCGCGTCCTGCGTGGACCGACGCTGCGTGCCGTCGGGCGACGCCGGCGGCTCACCGATCGGCGCAAGATCCCGCCCGGTCACCGTCTCGACGGCGCCCTCCTCGACGCCGGGCAGGGTGGGCTGAAGTCGCTCGGAGACCGAGAAGATGCCCAGGTCGGCACGCTCCCCGGCGCTGAGGTAGTCCAGCGCCAGCCGTCGGAAGAGGTAGTCCATCAGGCTGTTGGCGATGCGGATCTCCGGGTCGTCGGTCATACCCGCCGGCTCGAAGCGCATGCCGGTGAGCCCCTTGATGTAGGCGGCCAGGGGCACGCCGTACTGCAGGCCGTGGGACACCGAGATGGCGAAGGCGTCCATGATGCCCGCCAGGGTGGAGCCCTGCTTCGACACCCGAACGAACAACTCGCCGGGACGACCGTCGTCGTACTCCCCCACCGTGGCGTAGCCCTTGCAGTCGGCCACCCGGAACTCGAAGGTGCGCGACCGGCGTGACCTCGGCAGGGGCTCCTTGACCCCGCGGGCGACCGCATCGGCGGCCTCGCCGGCAGCCTCGCCCGGCGCCTCGGTGGTCGACGCCACGCTCGGCTTGGTGCCGGCCGACAGCGGCTGACCCACCTTGCAGTTGTCGCGGTACACGGCGACCGCCTTCAGGCCCAGCTTCCACGACTCGATCAGCAGCGACTCCAACTCCTCCACCGAGGTGTCCTCGGCCAGGTTGACCGTCTTTGAGATGCCGCCGGACAGGAACGGCTGGACCGCCGCCATCATGCGCAGGTGCCCCATCGCCCCGATGGTGGGTTGCCCCATGGCGCAGGCAAACACGGCGACGTGCTCGGCGCGCAGACCCGGGGCTCCGACGGCGGTGCGCTCCTCGGCGATGTGGGCGACGATGGCGTCGACCTGAGCCTGGTCGTAGCCCAGCCGCCGGAGGGCGCGGGGCACGGTCTGGTTGACGATCGCCATCGTGCCGCCACCGACCAGCTTCTTGGTCTTGACCAGTCCCAGGTCGGGCTCGATGCCGGTGGTGTCGCAGTCCATCATGAAGCTGATCGTGCCGGTGGGGGCCAGCACGGACACCTGGGCGTTGCGCACGCCCACACGATCGGCCAGCTCGATCGCCCCGTCCCAGGCCTCGGCCGCCGCCGCATTCAGCGCCCGGGAGGACTCCAACGTGGACAGCTCGGCCAGCGCCTCGCGGTGGGCCCGCAGCACCCCCAGCTGTGGCTCGCGGTTGTCGGGGAAGCCGTCGTAGGGACCCAGCCGCTCGGCCATCCTGGCCGACGTCCGATAGGCGGCGCCGGTCATCAGCGCGGTGATCGAGCCGGCCCAGGCCCGACCCGCATCGGAGTCGTAGGGCAGGCCGAGGGCCATCAGCATGGCGCCGAGGTTGGCGTACCCCAGCCCCAGCTGACGGAACCGCCTCGTGGTCTCGCCGATCGCCTCGGTGGGATAGTCGGCGTTGCCGACGAGGATCTCCTGGGCGATCAGCGTGACGTTGACCGCATGGGCGAAGCCGTCGAGGTCGAAGGAGCCGTCGTCCCCGAGGAACGACAACAGGTTGAGGCTGGCCAGGTTGCAGGCCGAGTTGTCGAGGTGCAGGTACTCGCTGCAAGGGTTGGAGGCGTTGATCGGGCCGGTGTTCGCCGCGGTGTGCCAGCGGTTGATCGTCGAACTGAACTGCACGCCCGGGTCGGCGCACTCCCAGGCCGCCTCGGCGATCTGACGCATCAGGTCGCGCGCCCGAACCGTGCGGACCGGTTGGCCGTCGGACACCGCACGGAGCTGCCAGTCGCCGTCGGCTTCGACCGCCGCCATGAACTCGTCGGAGAGCCGAACCGAGTTGTTGGCGTTCTGATACTGCACCGAGTGCGAATCGGCCCCGTCGAGGTCCATGTCGAACCCGGCGTCGGCCAGCACCCTGGCCTTGCGCTCCTCGGTGGCCTTGCACCAGATGAAGTCCTCGACGTCGGGATGTTCGACGTCGAGGACGACCATCTTGGCCGCCCGTCGGGTCGTTCCCCCCGACTTGATCGTGCCCGCGGAGGCGTCGGCGCCACGCATGAACGACACCGGGCCCGACGGGGTGCCGCCGCCGGACAGGTGCTCGTGGGACGAACGGATCCCCGAGAGGTTCACCCCGGAGCCCGAGCCGCCCTTGAAGATGACCCCCTCCTCCCGGTACCAGTTGAGAATCGAGTCCATCGTGTCGTCGACCGAGAGGATGAAGCAGGCCGAGGCCTGTTTGGGCGCACCCGGAACGCCGATGTTGAACCACACCGGCGAGTTGAACGCCACGCGCTGGTGCACGAGCAACCACGTGAGCTCGGCCCGGAAGGCGTCGGCCTCCTCGGCGTCGACGAAGTAGCCGCCGTCGACCCCCCAGTCGCCGATGGTGGACACCACCCGGTCGATCACCTGCCGCAGCGACGACTCGCGCTCGGGCGACCCCATCCGGCCCCGGAAGTACTTCTGGGCGACGATGTTGGTGGCGTTCTGTGACCACGTCTCCGGAAACTCGACCTCGGTCTGCTCGAAGGCGGCCTCACCGGTGCGGTGATCGGTGATCCGGGCCGTACGTCGCTGCCACGCGACGTCGCCGTATCCGTCGTCGCCGTCCCGGGTGTAGTGCCGAGCGACGCTCGCAGCGGTTGGGGTGCTTGCCAGGGTCATCATTTTCTCCTCGACGTGACGGTCCGGGTGGCGATGTGCGACGGCGGGACACCGGTGTGGCGCAACTCGCCCGTCCGGAGCGAGCCATTGCATGGGCGGAGGGGGGGGGATCCCGAAACATCGACCCGGCACAAGACTCAACGTCTCATCCGGCGCAGATCTTCCCTTGTCCCAGGTGTCGTCGACCAAGGATCGACTTGCCAGCCACCACCGTTCCGACCGCCCATGCAACGACCGCTGCGCCCACCCTAGAGAGCGCGCGACCGGTGCTGTCGAGCCCGGATCCTGTGACTTGGCTGTGGATAGGCGCAGGGTTGTCCACAGCGCCGACCGCACGCCTGTGGGCAACCGTGCGGCCCATCTGCGCCTAGCTCCGACGGCGCGCACCCCCGGGTGGCCCGACACCCCGCTCGGGAGGCCTGCACCAGGTTCATTCATGCAGGATCACCCCCAATCCACACCGCTGTGGATGGGGTCGACCCACCCCGTGGACAACGGCACCACTCGACCCCCCGAAAAAATTTCGGGGAGTAGGTTCGACTCGTGCCGGACCTGCGAATCCTCCAACCCGATTCCGACCCACCCCGCCTCCTGCAACTGCTGGAGGAGGGGCCGCCGCGACGGGCCGAGGGGCGCCCCTGGGTGATGGCCAACATGGTGGCGTCCCTGGAC
>JAWKIE010000047.1:0-20257 GCA_041394485.1 Microthrixaceae bacterium | reverse complement strand
AAGGGCGACGACCGCTGCCGGTTCCGGGCGGGCGACGAGGCCTGAACGGCGGTCGACCCCGGCTCAGGTGGGCGCTGCCACCCGAAGACCCGGCCTCCGCTCGGGTGGCAGGTGATCGGCCAGGTCGCCCAACAGCTCGTCCCGGATCGACCGGTATCCGGGGTCGGCCCACCGGTTGATCCGCTGGAGGGGATCCTCGCCGTGGTCGTACAGCTCGCCTTCGGTGCCGTCGTACCTCGGCACCTCGCAGTTGCGGGCCCAGAGCCACCAGAGCATCCGAAAGCGGCCGCCGACGTCGGTGTGTTCGAGGACGCCCGTTCGGTATGAAGGGCCTCGGCCGGGTCCGCCCCGAGGGGGTTCGAGCGGAGCGTTCCGGCGGGCGTGGCCGAGCACCGGACGGTGCACTCGGCCATCGAGGAGCAGATGCTCTATCCGATCTCCCGGGTGCTCTCCGACGAAGCCAAGGATCTGACCCTGGAGGGTCTGGAGGAGCACCACCTGGTGAAGGTGGTGCTCGCCGAACTGGCCAAGATGGACCCCACCGACGAGCGGTTCCATCCCAAGGTGACGGTGCTGATCGAGAACGTGCGGCACCACGTCGAGGAGGAGGAGAACGACCTCTTCCCCCTGATGCGGGAGACCTTCGGAAGAAACGACATGTCCGATCTGGGCGACGCTCTCGACGAGGCGAGGGCGACGGCGCCGACCCGACCCCACCCGGCCGCGCCGGACACCCCGCCCGCCAACCTGGTGACCGGTCTTGTCGCCGGCATCGTCGACCGGGTTCGCGACCGCCTCCCTGGCTGAGCGGATCGAGCCGATCGAGCACCCACGACGGCGACGACGGCCTCCGCCGGCCGACCCGGTTTGTTGGCGCTCGATCACGGGTAGGAAACCAACCACGAGGCATGGTGCCTCGGCATGAAGGAGGACTCGTTCCATGATCGTTCTTGGTGTCATTCTCATCCTGATCGGCGCCCTCGCCGACATCGGCATCCTGTACACCATCGGAGGCGTCCTGGCCGTGGTCGGCGTGATCCTCTGGCTCCTGGGCGCCACCGGAAACGCCGTCGGCGGACGCAACCACTGGTTCTAGCGATCAACGGACCGTCAGCGGGTTCCGGGTCCGATCGTCGGTTGGCTCGACCAAGCCGATGACCGCCTCTCGATCCGAGGATCCCACCGAGGGAGGCCGCTGGATCGTCGTCGACGGACGCCGGTGGCGGGCGACGGACCCACACCTGCCGGAGGGCCTCCGTCAGGAACTCGTCGAGGCACTCATGGCGGCCCGTCGGTCGGTGGCGGACGCCAAACGTGGCGACAAATGCCGCGGCGGAACGGGCACGCTCGGAGGTGCAGGCCAGAAGATGGCCCTCGGGGAACGAGGCGACCTGGTGGGAGCCCTCAGAGACGGGACGCCGCAAGCAGGCCCGCGCCGCCGTGACTATCTCGCCTGACCGACGGGCCCCCGACCGAACCATCTGCCCCTCCGAAGTCGCCCGAGTGGTCGACGGTGAGGCCTGGAGGCCACTCATGTCGATGGTTCGCGACGAGATTCGTGACCTGGCTCGGCGGGGCGTCGTCGAGGTGACCCAGCGGGGCCGGGTTCTCGACCCCGACCTCCCCTGGAAGGGTCCGGTGCGGGTTCGGCGCACGGGTGGGGACCAGCGGTGACCGAACCGGCATGGCCGAGCCTCTCGGCCGCGCCGGCCATAACGTTTGGTGTTGGCCGGATCAGGGTGGCCACGTCGACGGCCCTACCGAGGAGACACGCAATGGTTGACCGAGTCGACCCGATCGAGGACCTACCGGAGCAGCCGACCGGCGGGTCGGGCACCCCACGTCCGAAGCCCGGGAGCGCGACGTGAGCCGGGTGGGGGCGATCGTCGACCACCGAGTCGTGCGACGGCTGTTCGATCCGCGGCTGGTGGGAGGTATCCGGGCGGGTGTTGGTGGCGCCATGCTGGCGGCACCCGCCTGCGAAGCGGTGGGTTGGCGACGACAGAACATCCATCGGTGCTGACCCGGTCAGTCCGGAGCCCGTGACCTGGCGATCGGCCTGGGCCTGATGGCGAACCCGACGACCGCGTGGCTGGCGGCCTCGCCCAGGGCCGACCTCGCGGACTGGCTGGAGGCCACCGTCGGTTCGGTCCCACGATCGCGACGGCCAACCGTGCGTCGGCTGGCCTTCCGGGTTCGGCGCCTACGGCCTGGTGAGCCTGCTCGTCGAGGAACGGCGCCGATAGGTCTGGCCGACGGTACGGGTCGTTGCCGAGGGAGAGCCGCCCGCCGTGGTCGCTGTCGCTGGTTTCGCTCGGCGGAGCACGGGGTAAGTGGCACCTGGCCGACCCGGACCACACCGAGAGGTGACCACGATGACGACACCCCACCTGCGTGACCCGATGGGTGCTCCGGCCCATCGAGGAGGTCTTCGACACGATCTCCGACCCGGAGACCTACCCCCGTTGGCTGGTCGGGTGCCCGGCGATCCGGTCCATCGATGACCACTGGCCTGCTGCCGAGGGATCGCGTTTCCCGTCACCGCGTCGGTTTTGATCGGCCCGCTCACCGGAAACGTCCCCGACAGCAGCGAGGTGCTGGAGGTCGAACGGCCCTCGCACCTGGCGCTCGAGGTGCGGTTCCGCCCCTTCGAGACTCGGCCGGGTCGACTTCCGGCTCAGCGTCGACCCGACGGTCGATGGGCAGTCCCGCACCAGGATCGACATGGACGAAGCCCCGATCGGTCCGCTCGCCCCGACGGCACCGGCGCTTGCGCCGCTGATCTCCGGCCGCAGCAGGCCTCGCTCAACAGCCTCGTGGCCTACCTCAACGAACCCGACGTCGCGCACGGCGGAACGTCCAGGTAGCCATCACGGCTCTGCGGTCGATGGTCGGTCCCAGCCGAAGCCGGGTTGGCGCGCGGTGGATCGGCCGGGTTCAGCATGGAGCCTCCACGCCCGCCACCAGGGGGAACCCTCCGCCGGTCCGCACCCGGGGTCACTCCTTGACGGTGTCCTCGAGCCCGCCGGGGTGCGGGGAGCCGAGGGCCGTGGCGGAAGCGTGTCGAAGGTTCCGTCGGACGTCGGAGGTTTGCTGGTTGGGCGGGGAATCGTCTGACCAGTGCCACCGTGTCGGGGAGGGGGACGGTCGGCTCGGTCCCGACCGACGGAACAGCGGTGCCTGGATCAGGGGCGGGGCCGTCCCGATCACCCCGTCCCCGTGATGGTGGTGGTGGAGGAGGAGGGGGATTGTACGGGGGAGGGGCTCCGCCGTCAATGGGACGTTCGTCGGGGTGGTGGGTGGGACGTCGTCGGTTGGCACCGTGGTGGTGGTGTCGAGACGTGGGGCCGTGGTGGTGACCCATTCCGGGCCGTTTCGCACCGATCTCGAGCGGCTTCAGCAGCAGGTTTCGGACTTGCACGGGTGACGGGCTGGGGTCCGCCCAGCTTGCCGGACTCGTCCTGGTCGATCAGAACGCGGTGTTGGCCCTCGAGGTCGGCGGCGAACAGGTAGGCCTTGTTCCGATCGTCCAGCCGATGGTTGGTGACCCGCATGTTCGTCCCGAGGACCCCGGACTTGAGGCCTCCCGATGTAGTCGTTGACATCCTCGGTGCCGATCCCCAGCACCTGCGCGTACTCGGCCTTGACGGCCGGGCGCTCGTCGAGTTCGGCGATCAACTTCTCCGGATCGCAGCCACCGCCTTGCCGGTACCGGCTGCTCCGCTGCCCGGCGAACCCCTGAAACACCTCGCCGGGTTCTGGCATTTATCGATGGGCGCCGTGAACGCCCCTCGCCAGGTTCGTCGGCGGGTTCAAACACGAAAGTCGGTTTCCTGGACCACATCGGCGGCTGCGCAGCCTCACCATCGGGTTCCGATGTCGTTGCCGCACCCGGAGATGAGCAGCGCGAAGGATGCGGAGCCTCCGACGACGACACCTGCCACCGATGACCCGCCCTGTCCCCTCATGATTCGTTCCTCCCGGTCAACGTCGTTTCGTCAACAGTTCTCGCTCACCGGACGCCGTCGTCGCTTTCCGGTTACACCGAGCCTTCTGCGCCCAATCGCTCCCGAAGGCTGTTTGGAGGCGCGCTGGTCGGCCGTGCGAGGCCCCAGGGTGCCGACGCCAGAAGGCTCAGATGGTGGCGGCCCGAACCACGGCGGCCACCGCCATGATCCCGGCGAGGGCCAGCGGGCCTCCAAAGCCCGCAATCTCGTCGCCCACCCGCAGGTGAAACCCAACGGCGACCAGGAAGTACAACGCCAGCCCGGCGAGCGCGGCCGCGCCGAGCCAGGGGGCCACGAACAACCCGACCAAAGCACCGAGCCCACCGGCGATCTGCACGAACGGCAACGATTGTCGAACCACCCCGGTGACCTGGACGTGATCGAGCAACTCCACCACGGGCTCGGCCTCAACGAACTTGCTACTGGCCGATACCAAGGCGATCAGTCCGCAAATCACGGAGAGGACGACACCGAGGGTGGTCATAGGGGTGGCTTTCGATCGGGCGCACAGGATCGGGACACGCGGCCGGACATGGTTCAGACGAAGGTACCAGGTCGGATGGGTCGGCCAGCCTGCTGACACCCGACGCTCAATGCGCCCGCTCCAAGCCGTGTGCGCCGCCGGTTCCGGTGAGGTCGTCGGGCTACTCGTCCACCGCTCGCCGGATGACCTGCGACATCGAGAGCCCTCGATCGCGGCGACGCGATCGATTCTCGTTCGCTGCTCGCCGGTCAGATACGCCTGTGTGCTGAGACGAGGCCCCCCGGCGGCCAATCCCCAAAATGCCCTGGCGGATGCCGATCTACCATGCCATTCATGAAACGTCGGTGGCCTTGGACAACGAGCGTTCCTGGTCCCCGGCGCCACGAGAGCAGCCCCACTGGCACTGCCGCTGGGCCGGTTCCTGAAGCCGCTCAGTCCTTGCCGTCTACGTCCGACGACCTTGTTGGGTCGATCAAGTCACTCTCGTTGGCCGGCGCTGGTCGGGACCAGGAAGTGAGACTCCGGGCGCTCATGGGAGCAAGACCGACGGCGACGCTCACGAAGCTCGACCAGGAGATGCGCTGGGACCACTCCCGGTATTTCTCGCCCTGGGAGTTCGGCTTGGGGAGCGTGGAGCGCAGAGTCAGCAAGATCAACACGGCTGGCGTTAACAAGGGTTGAAGCGTCGACGCCGGTGACGTGCTCGGCAAGAAACCAGAACTCAGCCAGGCTGAGGTAGCGGGTCACTTCGCGAGTCGGTCGAGAATCTCCTGGTCGCGCTCGAGCAGCTTCTTGGCCCGTGCGGTGAAGCTCTCGTCGGCGCGGACTCGATCGATCTCAGCGGCAAGCGAGTCGATGATCAGCTTGTTGACACTCTCGCCTCGAACTCGGGCGACTGCTTCGGCATCATCGGCGAGACCGTCCGGCAAACGGACCGTGGTTTGCTTTGTCATGACATCATGATACCGCGACGGCTCCCAGCCCGGTGAGCCAGATGCCCATGGACGACCCGCTCCGTGGCGTCGAGTTGGCATTCAACGCCAGTCGATGCGCCACCAGGAGGACCCCCAAACGTCGACCCACGGGCAGGGACGGGCGGGCCCAGCCCACAGCGGGACGGGACTGCCCCCGGATTGATTGACGGCCCATTCGGGGTTGCTCCAGAACCACCACCGTCACGGTCACATCACCAGTCCACCCACCGAGCCCAATGGCTCCCTAGAAGACCGTTCTATTCGCAACAACCTGCAGGCCCGGCGCCGACCCGTCAGATCGGCTACATCCCAGTCGCCCCATGGGTTTGTAGTGGCGGAGAGTAAGGGATTCGAACCCTTGGAATGCTTGCGCATTCAACGGTTTTCGAGACCGTCCCATTCGTCCGCTCTGGCAACTCTCCGTCGACGATGTTAGCCGGGCGCACCACCCAGTCCACACTGCGAATTCGCGAGGTCCGCCGACATGGGCCCGGACGCCCGTCTGTCGGTGGGTCCGGTAGCGTCCGACACCGAGAGGCGGCACTGGTCGGCGGTCCGAGCATCGGCGGCCTTTGTCATGGCGGAACCAGCGAACGGCGGAGGGCGGCAGTGGCGTACGCCATCGGGCGGGACGAGGCGATCGACGCAGCCGTGCAGCGGATCGCGAGGGCCGAGCTTCGCCGGGCCATGGCTGCGTTGGTGCGCCGGAACGGCCGTTCTGTTTCGGAGACCTCGCGGGAGTGCCGGGCGCGCAGTCGCAAGGTGCGCGGTCTGGCGCAGCTGATCCGGCCCGCGCTGAAGGGCCGCTACGGCCCAACCGTCAAGGCACTCGCGGCTGCGACCAGACCCTGGGACGCTGCCGGAGACGAACTGGCGTTGCTCGACACGTTCGACCGGCTGCTCCTCCGGGCGGCGCCCCTGGTACCCGATGGCGGCCTCGGCAACGTCCGGTATGCGTTGCGCCGCAGGGCCGCTCGATCAGCCTGGTCGATCACCGACGGGTCATGCGAGGAGCGGGTTCATACGTCACTGGTGGCCTTCGTGCGGGCCGAGGGGGCTGTCGCCGAGTGGCCGTTGGACGATCTCCACTGGGACGTGCTGAGCGGCGGGCTGGCCCGCACCTACGCGGACGCTCGCCATGCGATGGCCGTCGCGCAGGCCGTGCCCACCGACGATCACCTACGTCGGTGGCGACGCAAAGCCCGCTACACCCGCTACCACCTTCGGTTGCTCAGCGACACGGCGCCGTCGCAGTGCGTCCCGATGGCCGAGCGACTCCACGACGTGTCCAACGCCCTCGGCGACGCCCACCGGCTGACGCAGTTGGTGCAGTGTCTGATGCGCGACCCCGACGGGATGGGGGGCCGGGTGGAGGTCGACCAGGCGGTCACCCTGGCCGATGGGTGTCGGGTCGATCTGGAGCGACGTGCGCTCGGAGTCGGCTCCCGGCTGTTCGTGGAGGAACCCCACGCCTTCGCCGAACGCCTCGGCGGGTATTGGCGGGCGTGGCAATCGTTGGGTGAGGAGCCAACGGCGGGTGGCCTGTCGGCCTGGCTCCCCGACCAACCGGACGGTCGACCCTGACGGCCCGGCCGGATGCGGGAAGGTCGCATCCGGCCGGGCCAGAGGTGGGTTGATTCGGAATGGAGCGGTCGGGTCAGCCGATCAGGGTGCCGAAGCCTTCGGCGGCCGGAGCGTCGGCGGGCGCCTCGCCATCGGCCGGGGTGTCGGCCGGGGCCTCACCGTCGTCGCAGCCCGGACCACCGCGACCCTCGGGCCGCCCGGCGGTGTTCACCCGCTCGGTGATCCGCTCGGTGAGGTTGGCCAGCCGCTCGTCGGCCTCGGCCTGCGTCAGATCGCCTTCGGCAACCTTCTCGTCGAGCCGGGTGGTGGCGTTGTCGACCATGGCGTCGATCACGGCCTGGACCTCGACACCGTTGGCCTCGGCCACATCGGCCAGGGAGGTGTCGTCGTCCAACTCGGCGCGCAGGTCCTCGATCGACATGCCCAACGTCTCGGCCACCGTCTCGAGGCCCTCACCTCGGGGACCGCCGCGGCGGGGCCGAGCCTCGTCGGCGGCCTGATCGGGCGCGGTGCTCGCGTCGGACTGATCGGCCGTGGTCTGTTCGGTCGGGGCGGTGGTGGTGGTGTCGTCCTGAGCGGACGCCGGACCGGCCAACGCCAGCCCGGTCACACCGACACCACCAGCAAGCAGCGCAGCAGCGGCCCACTTCTTGAACGTCGAGGGGTTGGTCTGACCGGGAACGGGGGTGGGGGACGTGTTCATCGTGTGTGCCTTTCGTCGGGGTCCCGAACCGTTCGGAACATCGACCACACTGGACCCCCAACGTTGGAACCACGTGAGAACCCGGCGGTTCTCACCAAACTCCAAGACAGGAGTCGCGTCAGCGGCGCCGGTCCTCGAAGAACGCACGGATCAACTCCGCCGACTCCTCCGCTGCGGGGCCGGATCGCACGTCGAACTCGTAGCCCAGACGAGGATCCGACCCGAGGTGGTAGGAGGAGCCCAGGGCCCCGCCGGTCAGGTCGGGCGCCGCAAACACGACACGACCCACGCGGGATGCCAGCGCCGCACCGGCGCACATCGGACACGGTTCGAGCGTGACCACCAGGGTGGCGTCGCTCAGGCGCCACCCGTCGCGGGTTGCCGCAGCATCGCGGAGCGCCAGCACCTCGGCGTGGGCGGTTGGGTCGCCGGTCAGTTCCCGCTCGTTGTGGCGGGCGGCGACGATGCGCCCATCGAGCACGACGACCGCTCCCACCGGCACGTCGCCGTGCTCCAGCGCCGATCGGGCCTCCCCCATCGCCGCAGCCATCCACGCCGCCAGATCCTCCGGCGTCGGTTCATCGGGCACGGCGCGAGCGGGCTCGTCGAGCGGATCGCCCGCGCCGCCCGACCGAGGCCTACCCGTCGACGGCTGCCGAGGTTCCGAGGTGTTCACGCGCGCAGCCTATGGCCGGCGGGCGGTGGTGCCGGCGATCCACCACTGTGGATGAATTGTGTATAAACCGGTGGAGAACCGGCAGCCGAAGGGGACAACAAAAGAAACCCTGGGGACATCCTGGGGATCAACAAAAAAGTGGTTGACGTGGCCGGCGAGCGAGCGCACAGTGCACATTCCACACGGAACGTCGGCGTTCCAAGCGGACAACATCGACAGCGCTTCGGCGACGTCGGTGGAACCCGAGGGCATCGGCCCAACGGACCGCTCGGAGGCGTTGGCGACCCGGCCGGACCTTGGTCCGACCGGCCCGGTCGGGCACCAGCTCGGCAGGGAAACCACCGAGGGCCTCGGCCCGACGTGGCACCGGGGCTCTGAGTCCCAGTGTCCGTGCGGACATCGGATATCGCCACCGCACCGGTCCCCGGACCGAGCGGATCGGTCCGAAACCCTCCGGGGTGGACGGACCACACAGGGGGAGGAAGGCCTTCGGGCCGGAGAACTCCAAAAAGGGCATCGCCCGCCGCACCTCTGGGTACGACGGGCGATGAATCGAAACGATTGGACGTCAGGCTACGCCGGGCGAAAGGTCGTTTGGTGGATACCGGTGTTGAGGGCCTCGGGCCCGGTCTTCGGACCGGCCCGGGGCCCTCGTCCTTTTTCCGGCGGGGCGTCACCTACAAGGCGGCAACCGCCTCGAAGAGCACGTTGTTCTCCTTGTGCACGTGCAGGTGCGTGTCGACCTCCACCGCTTCGAGCCGCCGATACAGCGAGGCGTAGCTGGCACAGGCGTCGGCGGGCACCTCGAAGTCCGCCGTCCGCCGCCGGATCCGGCCGAGCAGCTCGCCGGTGTGATCGTGCTCGATCCGCATGGCGGCGATCGGGCCCTCCTCCAGCTGCGCGACGGCCGGGCCGACGACCGCCGAGTGGGCCCGAGTGGCCAGGCCCCGGATCATGGGGAACAACGCCAGTTCCTCGCGGGCCATGTGCGGCTCGAGGTCGGCCCGTAGATCGGCCACCAGGGTGGCGACCTGTTCGAGTTCGGGGTGCCGCTCGCCATGCACCGATGCCACGGTTGCCGCCAGCTCCTCGAGTGCCGGCAGCTCGTCGGCCAGGTAGGCGTGATGGGTCGCGAGGATGTGGTCGATGAGTTCCACCGGTTCGAGGTCGGCCCAGTCGGCGTCCTCGGCGATGGCCGTTGCCCCCACCGCCCGGCGGACCTCGTCCGGGTCGATCCCCGCGTCGAGACAGGCGACCGTCAACCGGGTCTGACCCCCACAGCAGTAGTCCAGCCCGAAGCGCTCCAGCACCCGGGCCGCCGCCGGGTTGGCGGTGACCAGCGCGCCGAGGGGCGGGTCGGTGGGGAGCTCGTCGTCGGTTGGCGTGATCGTGCCGGACATCATTCACACTCCTGCGTTGGATGGCCTGTTCAGCCGAGCAGCACCCCGAGGGCGGTGGCCACGACGACCGCCAGACCCATCACGGTCTGGCGGATCCCCAGCACGACCGCGCGGTCGGTGGGCGCCCAGGCGATCAGCGCCCGCTGGACCAAAATCGCCGCTCCAACGGCGACGGCGCCCGCCGTCACCAGGGGCTCGGCAACGGCGGCGACGACGGCCACCAGGAGGGCGGTGGCGTCGCCGACCCACGGAAGCGTCGGCGATGATGGCCGCCCGTGCAGTCTCATCACCTGATCGCGGATGGTGGGGATGGCCGCGATCGCCCGGGCGGCGAGGATCGCCCACAGTGCCAGGGCCAGTGCCGCCGAACGACCACCGGCCAGCGCCATCATCGCCGCCATCCCGGCGATGCCGATTGCGCCGGCCAGCTCGGGCACCAGGCGGCGGCTGCGGGACCGGACGTCATAGGAAAGCTCGACGGCCATCAGCGGGGCGATCCCGAGGATCGGCCACCAGAAGCCGGGCGTCGCCGTGGCGAACGCGACGGCGACCAGCACGGCGAGCGCCGCCAGCTCCAACGCGGCGACCCGTCGGGCGAGGCGGGTGCGCTCGAGCGAGCGGCCCCGGCGGGCGTCGACGGCGGCCAGCTTCAGCGGCGTCCTGGCCAGAAAGGCCAGGACCGTCGCCAGGCCCAGGGCCAGGGCCGCGACGCTGTGGGCGACGATCAGACCCAGCAGTACCGGCTCGAGCGTCAGCCCCCACCCGCCGTGCTCGCTGGGCAGCGCCACGGCCCGAAGCTGTGATCGCCGCAGCGGGGCGGACGTTGCGGGCCCGGGTGGGGTGTCGTCCCCGGGGTCCGCTCGGCCCTCCCCGACCGCCGTCGGCGATTGCACGGTCCGTCCACCAACGGCGGGGCGATCGGGAGTCCGGGTGTCGCCCATCAGAACGCGCTCAGGGCGGCCAGCACGATGATCAGCAGGGTGACGCCGCCGACGACTATGAGTGACGCCCCCATGGGATGGCTCGGGCGGTCACCGTCCGGCTGCGGGCGGGTGGAGTCCGGCGAAGCGACCATAAATCTAGTGTACTCCCGATTTATTCGATGTCGAGTCGTCGGCGTTCGTCGACCATCGGGCCCACCGGGCGGCCGCCCGGGTTCCAATATCTCCAGCGATCGCTAGAGTGAGCACCTCCGATCGTCGATCGCAGTCGCTGCCGGTCGCTCAATCCGTCGTTGCGAGAATCTCATGCCCAATCTTCAGGTACAGGCCCGGGCGCTGGGCGATCCAACCAGGCATCGGGTGTTTCGCGCCATCGCCGACAGCGAGGGACCGTGCGACGTCGCCCGGCTGACCGAGCAGTTCGGGCTGAACCACAACGCCATCCGTCAGCACCTGGCCAAGCTGGTCTCGGCCGACCTCGTCGAGGAGTCGGTGGCGGCACCCAACGGTCGTGGACGCCCCCGCCTGCAGTATTCGCTGGCGCCCGGCGCCGAGAGTCGCTGGGGGGTCACCGGGCCCTACGAGCGTCTCTCGATGTGGCTGGCCGAGGCGTTGGCCACCAAGGAGACGCCGGTCGACCTCGGCCGCCGCATCGGCCGTGACGAGTACCGGGCGGGATCCGGCGCAAACACGCCGGTCGAGAATCTGGTGGCGCAGATGTCGCGACAGGGATTCGAACCCACGGTGAACGGCTCCGGCGACGTGGTGGACATCGTGCTGGGAGAGTGCCCGTTTGCCTCGGCGGTGCTGGTGTCGCCCGACACGGTGTGCGGCGTGCACCTCGGCCTGGCCGAGGGCGCTGCGGAGGCGATCGGCGGCATCGAGGTGGAATCGCTGTCGCCGCGCGACCCGCGCACCGCCAACTGCGTGTTGCGGTGTCGGGTGGTCGACGACGCCGACCCGTCCTGACCGGTCGCCCGGTCGAGGAGTCGCGCCCGCCGGGTCCCGGCGCCTACGCCGCGGCTTCGGGCGGGATCCAGTCGTAACCGAAGAGGTGCTTGGCCATGCCGGCCATCAGCGAGGCGGCGTGGCCCTTGGCGTGGTCGGCGGTCGGGCCTTCGCCGTGCCGGTCGACCGCCGCCGCCCACATGAGGTACCACCGGTCGCAGTGCTCCGGGCGGATCTCCTCGAGGCCGTGCAGATGTCGATGCACCCCGGTGACCTGGCCGACGTATCCCCGCGTGCCGAAGAGGATGCGACACCAGTAGTCGATCAATCGGGGGATGTGGGCGGCCCAGTCGACCTCGGCGACCTCCTCGAACACGGGCCCCAGCAGTTCGTCGAAGACGATCTCGCGGTAGAAGTCGACGACGAGGTCGTGCACCTGCGCTCGGGAGGTCAGGTCGACGGGGGTGGTCCCGCCGGTAAGGCTGGTATCGGCGCCGGCCGACGAGGCGACGGGGCTCACCGGCTCGAACCCGCCCCGGCGGATGGAGCAAGCGGCGCGGCCACCGGCTCGGACGGGGCCGTCGGGTCGACCTGTGACAGGTCGACCGGGGTGCCCGTCAGTTGGTTGCCGTGCACCCGGGCCACGTTCTGTGCCAACGCCAACGCACGGTCGCAGTTGGGACCGGACCAGCCGCCACCAAGCGTTTCCGAGAACAGCTCCAGCCAGCGCCGAAAGTGTGCCGGTGTGAAGGGCGCCTGCGCGTGCACCTCCGAGTGGGCACGAAACGGGTTGCCCTGATACCCCGGAACGCCGAGCAGCGCCCGGCACCAGAACGCGGTCAGCTTGGGCAGGTGTTCGGTCCAGACCACTCGAGCGACGTCGTTGAACATCGGGCCCAGCAGGTCGTCCTGGGCCACGTCCTGATAGAAGCGCCGCACCATCTCGGCGATCTCCTCCGGCGTGTCGAGGTCCGCTCGGCGATGCTCCTGCGTGGCGCTGGCCATGGTTCCTCGTCTCCTCGTCGGCGTCGGGACGGCGGGCCGATCCGCCACCACGAGTTTATCCACTCAACTCTGGAAATAACCAGGGTGGGCACTTCTGCGCGGGCCGCCACGGCGACGGACCCCCGAGCCCATCGGCTCGGGGTCCGGTGGCGTCACTCGACACCGACGGCGGAGAGGGTGGGATTTGAACCCACGGAAGGTTGCCCCTTCACCTCCCTTAGCAGGGAGGCCTGATCGACCGGACTCTGGCACCTCTCCAAGTGGAGGGGAGCGTAGCTGAGCCGGGGACGCATTCGCACCCCGGTTGGTCGGATGACGGATGGGTCAGATGCGGCCCTCGCCCTTGGCGTTGGCACCCTTCTCCATCATCTCCTCCTCGTGCTCTCGCACCGTGTCGGTCAGCGAGTCCTGCACCTCCTCGGCCGACTGTTCTTCCTCGAGGTCGGGGCCCGGTCGGCGGAACCGACCTGATCGCCGGTGGTCGTGACGTCGGAATGTTCAGCGTGGTCGCTCATGTGCGGTCTCCTCGTGGTTGAACTACGGGCCGGGAGTACCCACCGCTGGATCGATCAAACGGCCGAATCGGCGTCGGTGACGAGTGCGGCCCGCCCTCAGGCGACGAGCTCGGCCCAGACGACCTTCGAGGCGTCCCAGGCGGTGACCCCCCACCAGTTGGCCACCTCCGACACCACGCGAAGGCCGCGTCCGGTGATGCGGGCCTCCGATGCGGGCACGGGCACCGGCCACTCTGGGAGGTGTCGACCACCGACAACAAACGGTGCGGTCGACCCGGGCCGCCTCCACCTCGATCGGATCGTCAAGTTGCGCGCTCAGCCGGGAGGTCAGCGCGTTGGTGGCCAGCTCGGAGGCCACCAATTGGGCGTCCAGGCTCAGATCGTCGAACCCCCACCGCTGCACCTGGTCGGCCACCCAGTGGCGGACCTCGGCGGGGGTCCCACCGTCGCCGAGCCGGACCGAGCAGAAGTCGTCGGCCCATTCGGAGGGGTCGGTCGACGTCCCCGGCACCGTGCGGGAGAGCCAGCCGTCGAACTGATCGCCGGTGAGGAACGACTCGTCGTCATCGTCGACGAACGCCCCGGCGATGACGGCGTTGGGCGCCGCCTCCGCACGCTGGCCGCGATCCGCTCGAGGGGCCAGTCGTCCCTGGGGTTGATCACCAGGGTTCCGTCCGGAAGCTGTTGATCGCTCAGCAACCCGGCCTCGTAGGCCTCGACCAGCGTGCAGGCCCAGTCGTAGGTCTCGCAAAGTCGTTCGAAGACGGCCGTGAACGTGGAGGGGGAGCAGATCAGCAGGTTCATCGCGCCATTCGTCAACTTCCACAAACGTCGTCAGGCGTTCCAGTGCCCGCTTGATCAATCGTGAAACATGCATCTGGCTGACACCGACCCGTTCGGCGATGTCGCTCTGGTTGAGCTGGTCGTAGAAGCGCAGCTCGAGGATGGTTCGCTCACGGTCCGGCAACCGCTCCAACAACGCGTCCACCGTCATCCGGTCGACCGCCTGGGAGACCCCGACGTCGCCGACCGACGGGTCTGGTGAACCCTCCGGGCGGCCCTCCAGGCTCTTGGGTCGGTACATCCGTCGGGCCTCGAGCACCTCGTCGACCGTCTCGATGTCCAGGTTGGATTCCGCCGCCACCTCGGCCACCGTCGGGCTTCGTCCCATCCGGGTGGTCAGCGACTCCTCGGCCTGGCGAACCCGGGGCATCAGGTCCTTGACCCCGCGGGACACCTTCGATCCCCACGAATGATCGCGGAAGTGGCGTTTGATCTCACCGACCGCCGTGGGTACCGCATAGCTCTCGAAGCTGCCGCCCCGGTCGGGTGTGTACCGGTCGAGCGCCTTGAGGATGCCGTAGGCGGCCACCTGGGCGAGGTCGTCGCGGCTCTCTCCACGGTTGGAGAACCGGGAGGCCAGGTTCTGCGCCATCTGCTGATAGCGGGCGGCCAGTTCGGCCCGAACGTCGTCGTCACGGTCAGCCACCCACCATTCCAACAGCGTCTCGTTGTCGGCCCGACGAAGGTCCTTTCGGCTGCGGCGCTCGGGCACGTCCGCAGCCACGTCCCGGGTCATCCTCCGCCGGCTCCGACCGCTCCGCCGAGACGACCGGCCACCGGAAGCTCAGCCGGGCGCCCGCATCGTCCACTCGCAGCTCGACGTCGTCGGCCAGCGACTCCAACACCATCTGTGCCAGGTCGTCCACCTGGGGGTCGGGTCGGGTGCCGCCGACGAGGGCCGCACTGAAACCCGATGGCGTCCGGACCCGCCTCGATCGTGATGTCCACCCGGCCGGTCGGCGAGGCGTGGCCCACCAGGATGGCGCAGGCCTCCCCCACCGCGATGCGGAGGTCCTCGATGTCGTCGATGGTGGCGTCGACCGACCCGGCGACCGCAGCACTCACCAGCCGGGCCAGCCGCACCGGCTCGGGACGGGCGGGGAACCCCAGCGTGATCGGTCCGCCAATGGGCGCCGCAACCGTTCGGTCACCATCCCCGGTGGTGGCGGTGTCTTCGGTGCCCAACATGGATCAGTCCTTCGTGTCGATCGTGAAGTGGTCGAGCACCCCGGCAACCTCCAGCAGCCGGCGCGTCGCCCGCTGCGGCGACCGCAGGGTGATCGAGTCGTTGCGTTCGCCGAAGCGTTCCCTGGCCTGGAGGAGGGAGCGAAGACCCGACGAGTCGATGAATCCCACCGATTCGAGGTCGAAGGTGACCCCGGTGGCGCCTTCGTCGGCCACCTCCTGCACCGCCGCCTCCACCACGGGCGCCGTGGTCATGTCCAGCTCTCCCTGTAGTACCAGCACGATGCCATCCTCCGATCGCTCCTGAGCGACCGTGAACTCGTTTCCTGTCATCTCTGCTCCATTGGGTACCCGTACCCTCGCTGGGGCCAAACTCACGAATACATCAAACTACCCAACCCGACGATCGCCCGCCGCCTACGGGGTGGTGCTCGACCCGCGTTCCGCTCGCGCCTGCCCACGCCGTCATTCCGGCAGCCGACACCCGCCACATGGTGGACGTACTCCGAGCGGCCCCTTGGCAACCTCCACCGGCGGGTGGCGGGGCTCAACCAACCAACTCGGCGAGGCGCTCCGGGGTCAGGCAAGCAACCATCGCCGCAACGACGTGGTCGTCATACTGGATCTCGTCGAGTTCGACGGTGCCGTCCAGGTAGCGTGACCAGGTTGTCCCACACGCAGAAGATCTCGGGCAGCGTGAGCCCCGCATCGGTCAACTCCTCGACGACGGCCTGGAAACCGGCATGGCGCAGTTCTGCCTCCTGGGCGGCGGCAAGTTCCGTGACGCGCTCGTCCGAAATGTTGCACGCACGAAGGATTTCCACAACCATCTCGTCGTCGGGTTCCCCGCCGAGCTCCAACTCCCCGTCACGGATACGGGTCAGCGCATTTCTTGGGAGAGGCAGTCGGCCTCCCCGCCGGTGAACCCCAGGTCGCGCAGGCCCTCCTGCCACGCCCGCACCTCGAACTCGATCGCGTCGATCCGGTCTTCGACGTCGGAGACACGATCCGGCGAGATGCACTCGAGGACGACGTCCTTGAGGGTCGCTTCGTCGACGGCGCCTTCGGGGTCGAGTTCCTCGGTCACGAACCGTCGGACCAACTCGGCGGTGACGCAGCCGGACTCCTCCTCGGTGAGTCCCCATGACCGGAGGACGCTTTCATAGGCGGTCAGGGTCGCCGTGATGGTGGCGGCGGTCTCGTCGCTGATCCGCACCAGCTCACGAAGCTCCTCGAGGTTGCCACCGACACACCCGAGGACGCCGAGGTCATAGGACGCCACATCTGCACGGAGGAACAACTCGTCGATCGCCTCGGTCCGTGCGGTGAACTCCTCAAGACTCCCGACGGCGGTTGCGTCGGCGAAGCCACCCGAGAGCTCGTCCATCACCTCGAGGTAGCGCCCGACCCGGGCCTCCGCCCCATCGGGGACGTCGACGCGTTCGATCGCGGCAGCGTGCTCCGTCAGCTCCGCACTGGATTGCCTCAAACCATCCAGTGCCTCCGCCTCGGTCGCAACACCACCCTATGTCGCCTTGGCCTCCTGCTCCGCCTCAAAGGACATGCACAAGGCGTCCACCTCGTCGGTCCACATGCCGAGATCGACCTCTTCGTCGTCGGCCTCCGCGGCGGTGTCCGCGCTCGGCTCGACCCCTGGTGCTGCGGTCGAACTCGGGGCCACGTCCCCGCCCTCCGTCGTGGTGGTGGTGCTTCCCCGCGCGTCAAACCCACAGGCCGAGGCGAACACGGCCGCTGCGACGATCAACGCCATGACCGCACGGCGTGCGGGCCGACGCTCCCGCGACCCAACCCGCACAGGTTGCAGCACGGGTTCGAGCATGTTCACCTCACCGACATCGCGGTAGGGGCCACCATACGCGTTCGGGTGTCGCCCGTGGGACCGGCGTTCGGCGGTGCGGGCTTCACCATGGCTTTCCGCGGCGAGGCTCATCGTCGGACCGTGGACGCTCCCATCGCAGCCATCCGTCGGCTCCACCGCCCACCGGGGTCGGCCGTCGCTACAGCTCGTGGGCCAGCGGGTGGCGCGGTTCGTACAGCAGGAGCCAGCCGGCCCCCGGCACGTTGATGGAGCCGACCAGGCCGAACCCCTGGTCGTTCACCTCGTCGGCCACGTCGACGCCCTTGGACCGCAGGTCGGCAAGTGTCGATTCGATGTCGTCGCACATCAGCGAGGCCTGGTGGTAGGGCGTGTCGGCCCAGGCTTCGGACGGGTCGTCCGACGTCGGATGGATCCCCAGCTCGCTGGGCGGGGTCTTGAAGATCAGCCAGCCGCCGCCGGCGTCCAACGACGGCCACCCCAGGACGTCGCGAAAGAACGCCCGCGTGGCCTCCTCGTCGCTCGAGTAGATGATGGTGTGGAAGCCGGTGATCATGTGGCCAACGTAGGCCGGCGGTCGACCGGGCAACAGGGCCGGTGCGCCGCCGCCCCGTCGACCCGGACCCACAGAACGTCGTTGGGCTCAGGCCGACCGGGTCGGTCGCCTCGCCGAGGCGAGGAACAGCGGGAAGGTGCCGCTGTCGCGCTCGACGTCGCCGCACTCGCGCATCTCGACGTCCTCGAAACCGGCGGCCGTGAGGTCGTCGATCAGCTGCGACCGGTCGAAGCCTCGATGCCCGACGAACCCCTCGCCGTGGAACGAGCCGTCCTCCTGCTCCAGGTCGGCGACACACAGGTAGCCGTCGTCGTCCAGCAGCTCGGCGAAGGCGCGCAGTACGGCGGGAACGTCGTCGATGTGGTGGAGCGTCATCACGGTGACGATCAGGTCGAAGCATTCATCGGGCACCGGCTGCGTGGCGAGGTCCAGGTCCCAGATTCGGGCGTCGGTCAGCTCGCCGGACTCGATCTTTGTGGCCATCACGTCGCGCATGCCCTGCGACGAGTCGGCCAGCGTCGCCGGGCCCACCCGGTCCCGCAGTGCCAGCGTGGTCAGCCCGGTGCCCGCCCCGTACTCCAACAGCCGCATGTCCCGACGCAGGGGAACCGCCTCGGCGATCACCTCGGCGATCGTGCCCGCCCGCTTCACCTTGGCCGGATCGTCCCAGGTGGCGGCCCGCTCGTCGAAACCGTGCTCGTGGCTGTGTTCATGGCCATGGTCGTGCATGCCGCCAGTCAACCACCCGCGAGGGACCCACCCCACGACGGGTTGTAGGGCGCCGGGGCGGCCTCCGCAGTACCGTCGGTGTTGTGAAGCACGCCTCTTCGGTCACGCCATGATCAGCGACCTGGACCTCGACCTGGTCCCGGAACGTCTCGACGTCGACGCGTCGGTGGACGACGACCGGTTCGCCAAGATGCGGTCGGCGGTCACCCGGGTGTTCGATCGGCCCGAACTGCTCGAACGGATGCGCACCTACACGATGACCGGGGACGGGGTCGCCGACCGGTATGCAGAGCTGATCCCCGACCTCGGGTTCCGCACGCTGGTCGAGCTGCTCGAGACCGCGTGCCGGGACGGCATCGACGCGGTCGACAACGCACCGCCCGAGCTGGTTCGACTCATCGGGTCGATGGAGGCCGCAGCCGAGCTGGTCGACCTGGAGATGGTCGAACGGGGCGCCAAGGCCGAGCGGATCACGATGGCCACGGCCTCGCCGATGGCCATCCGCGGTGCGTTCCTGGCGACGTTCCTGAACAAGTACGCGGCGTTGCCGATGACGATGACCGGCACGCTGTCGGACGCGGCCGCCGCCAAGCGGGTCTTCGAGACCGCCAGCTTCTTCACCGCAACGACGATGCCCGGGGCGCTGGAGCGCCACGGCAAGGGTTTCGAGGCCGCCGCCAAGGTTCGGCTGATGCACTCGATGGTGCGCTACCACCTGCTGCGATCCGACGACTGGGACGTGGCCGTCTACGGCATGCCGATCCCACAGGTCGACCAGATGCCGGCCGGCCTCATCGGCGTGTTTCTGATGTCGATGCAGGCGCTCGGCAAGGGCCGCACCACGTTCAACGACGACGAGCGGGCCATCGTCGAGCTGTCCCGCTACCGGTGCCTGCTGTTGGGTCTCCCCGAGGAGCTGCTTCCGGAGACGCCGCAGGAGACCGTCGACCTGCTGACCGCCCGGCACATCTCGCTCCGCGAGGGCTACGACGACGACACGTGCGGACGACTGGTGCGGGGCACGATGAGCGCCGACCTGTTCGACACGTCCAGCCCGGCCGGCAAGGTCCACGCCTGGATGGAGAACGGCTTCTCTCGCCTCGTGCTGATCCGGCACTTCCTCGGCGGCGACACCCGCCGGGCCTCGGAGATGGGCGTTGAATTCGGACGGCAGCATCAGGTTGCGGCCGGCGCCGCCGTCGCCACGATTCTTGCCCAGACACTCTTCTTCCGGGTGGGTCTCGCGTTGCCGGTCGGTTCAGGCCTGGTCGACTCGGTTCTCAACCAACGGCTGGCCTCGCTGCTCGACAGCTACGGCCATGCCGACTTTGTCACCGACGCGGCGAAGTACCACATCGATACCGGCGACTGACCGTTCAGCGACCCGGCGGAACGTCCGGACCGGGCCTGCGGGGTGCGAGGCCTGGGATCGCCATGGCGATCACGCCTCGGAGCGTGCCGCGCACGATGTCGACGACGTCGAAGTACTCGCGGATCAGGGTGAGCTTCCCGGCGTGGACGTCGTAGCGGCCGCAGATCCAGAACTGCACCGAGAGCCGACCGAACCGGTGGATGTCGGTCCGCTCGGTGTGCACGGTGTGTCCGTCGGTGGAGATCGTGGCGATGTGGGACTCAAACCCGACCCAGGGGCGTTCGAGCCAACGAAACACCCGCTCGACGGCGCGGCGGCCCCGGAGCACCGGCAGCCCCTTGTTGTCGTACACCACCTCGTCGTCGAGCAGCGCCATGACCCCGTCGACGTCCTCGTCCCGAAGCCCGTCGAGAAAGGCCCGGGTGATCCCTTCCGGGTCTACGGCCCGACCGGCCGACGGTGCTGCTGAGGCTTGGGGATCCGACATCAACCCGGACG
>JAWKIE010000046.1:0-20538 GCA_041394485.1 Microthrixaceae bacterium | reverse complement strand
CCGCACCGGCTGATCGACGGCACCTCCCCGGTGGACGTCGACACCTACCCCGACGACTACTACCTGACCGACGACCTCACCGACCGGGCCATCGACATGCTGCGCGGCTCGAAGGCGTCCAACCCCGCCAAGCCGTTCTACTTGTACTTCAGCCACGGGTCGGCCCACGCACCGCTGCACGCCAAGGCGGCCGACATCGAGGCCCAGCGCGGCCGCTACGACGCCGGCTGGGACGTGCTGCGGGAGGAGCGCTTCGCCCGCATGAAGGCGCTGGGCCTGGTCGACGAGTCGATCACGCTGCCGCCACGGAACGCCGAGCCGGGGCAGGAGGTGCAGGCCTGGGATTCGTTGAGCCCCGACGAGCAGCGACTCTTCGCCCGGTACATGGAGGTCTACGCCGCCATGGTGACGTCGATCGACGACAGCTTCGGTCGATTGCGTGCGGCGCTCGAGGAGATGGGGGAGCTGGACAACACGATCATCATGTTCACCTCCGACAACGGCGCGTCCCGCGAGGGCGAGGCGGAGGGAACCACCGCCTACTTCGTGCACCTGCTGGGCGAGACCGACACCGCCGCCGACCTGGCCCGCCTCGACGAGATCGGCGGCCCCAACTCGATGCCGCACTATCCCCGTGGATGGGCGGCCTGCGGCAACACGCCGTTTCGGCTGTACAAGATCAACACCCACGCCGGCGGCCACCAGGTCCCGATGATCATGGCTGGGCCGGGCGTGGCGGAGTACGCAGCGGGGTCGGGTGTGGCCGATCGCGTCGGGGAGTGGCGCAATCAGTACGTGCACGTGGTCGACGTGCTGCCGACCTTGTTGGAGCTCACCGGTGTGGCGGCGCCGACCGAGCGCAACGGTACCCGGCTCAAACCGATGCAGGGCCTCAGCTTTGCGTCGGTGCTCACCGACCCGTCGGCGCCGTCGGTGCGCACCGAGCAGTACTACGAGATGCTCGGCCACCGGGGCTACTACCGGGACGGCTGGGAGGTGGTCAGCCTGCACTATCCGCTCACCCATTTCACCGACGAGGAGTGGGAGCTCTACGACCTGACGTCGGACCCGACGGAGACCCGCAACCTGGCCGGTTCGCACCCCGACCTGGTCGCCGAGCTGTCGGAGGCCTGGACCGAGGCGGCCTGGGCCAACCAGGTGTTCCCGCTGGACGAGGGCAGCGGATTGAAATACATGCAGCGCCCCCCGTGGAACGAGGTCTACGAGCGCCCGGTGACGCTGCTGCCCGGCACGCCGACCCTGGAGCGGTGGCGGTCGCTGCAGCTGATCATGATCCGCAGCTTCACGATCACCGCCCGGATCACCATCGGCGCGGACGACGAGGGCATCGTCATGGCCCACGGCGACCAGGGGGGCGGATACTCCCTGTGGCTGGACGCCGCCGGCGTTCACCTGAGCTACAACAACGGGCGCGGAGTGCTTTCCACGATCGACGGTCCCCGTCCCGCTCCGGGCGAACATGCGATCGTGGCCGACTTCGTCGCTCCGGGCGGCAACATCTGGAACACGACGCTGAGCGTCGACGGCTCGCCGGTGGGCAGCGCCGAGGGGTGGACCTGCCTGTTCCCGATGGCACCGTTCGAGGGCATCGACATCGGGCTGGATCGGCGCTCGCCGGTGCACTGGGATCTCTACGAGGCCCACGGCGCCTACCCGTTCACCGGCACGATCCACGGGGTCGACCTGCAGCCGGGGCCCGCTGCGCCCGACTCGCCCAACTCGCTGGTCGAGGTGTTGCGTCAGATGGGGGCGGCCTACGAATAGGCCGGTTCCGCGGCGGGGCCCGTCCGGCGAGCCCGACGGATCCTGGGCGCCTCGCCCGTCTGCCCTACCATCGATCGCATGGCCGAAACCGCCACCTCGAAGCGTGAACGCAAGAAGCAGGCGACCCACCAGGCGATCACCGAGGCGGCCTGGCAGCTGTTTGCCGACCACGGCTACGACGCCACGACGGTCGACGACATCGCCGCCGCCGCCGAGGTGTCGCAGCGCACCTTCTTCCGCTACTTCGACTCGAAGGAGGCGGTGCTGTTCGGCAACTGGCGCGACGAGTTCGACGAGCTGGCCCGGCGCATGCGCGAGCGCCCGCCCGAGGAGGGCCCGATGGAGGCCCTGCTCGAGGCGCTGGTCAGCCTGGCCGACTACTACGACCGGCAACGGGCGGTGCGCTGGGAGCGCGCCCGGCTGGTGGCCAGCTCGCCCAACGTCGGCCGCTATCAGCAGGTGACGATCTCGCCGGCTTTTCAGGCGATGCTGAAGGAGACGCTGGCCGAGCGCCTGGGCGTGGACCCCACCGGCGACCTCCGTCCGGGGCTCTACGCCGAGGTGGGCATGGCGGTCATCCGAACCGCCACCGAACGGTGGATGGAGTCGCCCGCGGACGGCGACCTGGCCAAGCTGGTGCGCACCGTCTTTGCCACGCTGCCGGGCCCGACCACCTGAGCTCGTGCCGGCCACGGAGGCGGGTCGGCTCATCCGGATCGCCCCCCGGCCCCGAACCTCCTCCATGATGAACGCGCTGATCGACCGGGCCGAGACGGGCCGCCTGCCAACGACGGCCGTCAGGCTGGGCATCCGGGCCCGGATCGCCCGACGGGTGGCCCTCCTCAACCGGGGCACCATCGAGGACTTCTCCGAGCGGCAACGGACGCTGCTGTCCGAACGCGCGGCGAGCCCGATCACCACCCACACGGCCGAGGCCAACGAACAGCACTACGAGGTGCCCACCGGGTACTTCACCACCGTGCTGGGGCCCCGCCTGAAGTACTCCTCGGGCTATTGGCCCAAGGGCGTCGACACGCTGGCGCAGGCCGAGGACGCCATGCTCGAGCTGACCTGCCGGCGGGCCCGCCTGGCCGACGGCCAGCGGGTGCTGGAGCTGGGCTGCGGGTGGGGTTCGCTCACGCTCTGGATGGCCGAGCGTTATCCGGCCTCGACCATCGTGGCGGTCTCCAACTCGGCCACCCAACGCGAGCACATCCTGGCCGAGGCCGACCGGCGGGGCCTGGCGAACGTGACCGTGCACACCGCCGACGTGGCCACGTTCGAGCCCGAAGCTCCAGACGGGGGCGGGTTCGATCGGATGGTGTCGGTGGAGATGTTCGAACACGTCGCCAACCACCGCGCGCTGATGGCCAAGGTGGCCCGATGGCTGAAGCCGGACGGCCTGGCGTTTGTTCACGTGTTCAGCAACCGAAGCGGTTCCTGGGCCTTCGAGGCGACCTCCGAGCGGGACTGGATGGGCCGCTACTTCTTCTCGGGGGGCGTGATGCCGGCGGACGACCTGCTGCTACACGAACAGCGCGACCTGGTGCTCGAGGACCACTGGCGGCTCGACGGAACCCACTACGCCAGGACGCTCGCCGCGTGGCGCACGACCCACGAGGAACGCCACGACGAGATCGTCGCCATGTTCGCCGCGCCCGACGCCTACGGCGCGTCGCCCGACGGCGACGCCGAACGCTGGTACTGGCGCTGGTGGCTCTTTCACCTCGCCTGCGAGGAGCTGTTCGCGTTCCGCAACGGTTCGGAATTCTGGGTGTCGCACTACCTGTTCTCGCCCCGTCCGGTGGGTGAAGCCGGCTGATCCGACCCGTCGCTCAGGCGGGAGGGCGCGGGTTGGTCTCGACCAGCTCCGCCGCCAGCCGAAAGGCGCCGACGACCGGCCGGCGCACCACGGCGACGTTCGCATCGGCCAGCCCGAGACCGACCAGTCGCTCGACGAGACCGGCGCGGAACGTGTCCGACCCGGTGAGCAGACCCCCGGCGAGGGCGACCGGCGACGTGGTCCTTCCGCCGGATCGGGCGAGCGCCCCCCGCACCGATCCGCCCAGGTCGTCGAGGGCGGAGGTGACGATCGTCGCGGCGGTCGGATCCCCGGCGCCCGACGCCTCGATCACCACCGGTGCCAGGCCCGCAACCGCCCGCCTCGTCGCTTCGCCGCCTGATGTCGCCTCGGCGACGCGGCGAAGATCGTCGAGGCCCAGCGAGGTCGCGAGCAGGTCGGCCAGCCCGGTGTCGGGTTCGCTGCCGTCGAGCGCCCGGAGTCCGGACTGGATCGCTCGCCGGCCCAGGTCGAAGCCGCTCCCGAGGTCCCCAAACGACGGCCCCCACCCGTCGGCGGGCACCCTGTGCCCGTCGGCGGTCACCACCGAGACGGCGGCGCCGGTGCCGGCGATGACCACCACGCCGGAGGCCACGCCCAGCGCCGGCAACGGCAACCGGTCGTCGCCGGTCACCTCGATCGCGGCCCCGGGCGCCAGCCGCCGCACCGTCGCCTGCCAGTCACTCCGAACCGTGCGGGTGCCGCCGCCTGCACAGCCGACGACGACCGCCACCACGTCGCTGGGCCCGCCCCCGAGCCGGCCCGTCGCCTCGGCCAGCAGCGTGCCGAGGTCGGCGGGCTGCTCGGCCTCGACCTCGACCTCGACCGGTGAGCCGGACCCGGCGGGATCGGCGGATCCGATGATCAACCGGAGGTGCGAGCCGCCCGCGTCGATGCCGGCGATCAGCCGCACCGTTCGAGCACCTCCCGGAGCGAGTCGTGCCGGGCCAGCAGCTCGATCGCCGCCGGCGCCTCGACGCCGCAGCGGGCCATGACGACCGCCACCTCCACGTCGCCCTGGGCGGCCCGCAGCAGCGTGCCGGCCGCGTCCGCATCGACGTCGGCCAACGTCTGGACGGTGCGCTGTCGGCGGGCGGTCAGCTTGGACAGGGCACTCGTGGTTCGGGTCATGTGGTTGGAGTAGTTCATGCCCAGCGCCACCATGACCGAGGTGGAGAAGGTGGCCAGGAACAGCTTCTGTGCCAGGCCGGCGCTCATCCGCGTGGAGCCGGCGATCGGCTCGGGGCCCGTCAGCAGTTCGACGCTGAGGTCGCAGGCGGCGGCCAACGGGCTGTTCGGGTTGTTCGCCACCCCGACGGTGAGCGCGCCCCTGGTGCGGGCTGCCTCGGCCACCGCGACGACCAGGGGCGTCCGCCCGCTGGCCGCCAGCGCCACCACCACGTCGTCCCCTCCGAGGTCGTACCGATCGACTGCGTCGCGGGCCGCCTCGACGGCGTCCTCGGTGGCGTCGACGCCGGCTGCACCGGGCCGCAGCACCAGCAGGCGATCATGGTCGAACCCGAAGGTGGGAGGTAGCTCGGCGGCGTCGGTGTCGGCCAGCAGGCCGGAGGTGCCGGTGCCGGCGTACACCAGACGCCCGCCCCGGCGCAGCACCGCCACGGTGGCATCGACGGCCCGGGCGATGGCCGGACGAGCCCGGTTGGCGGCGTCGCCGACCGCCCGCTGCTGCACCAACAGCAGCCGGTCGACCAGGTCGGCGGTGGGCAGCAGGTCCAGCCCGTCGGTGTCGGGATTGGGGGCCTCGGTGGGTAGCGCCGCCAGCCGATCGGTCTCCCCGTGGGCGTCGTTGCGTGCCATCAGTCCGTCCCCACCGGAGCCAGGCGGCCGCGGGGGTCGACCGCACGCCGCACCTGCTCCACCCTGGTGCCGGCCAGCCGGCCGTCGAAGCCGTCCGAGCGAAGCTGCCGGGTCACCAGCTCACCGGCGGGGTTGACCGCCTCGCTGCCCAACAACAGCAGTGTGCCGCCCGCTCGGACCGCGTCGAGCGCCGAGGCGACGGCCCCGTCGGTGCGGCGATGCACCCGGTGGGCCAGGCCCGTGGCGTCGAGGCCGGCGCAGAACGCCCGGCCGACGTCGGCGTCGACCCGATCGTGGTCCGGCAGCACGTCGTCGCCGAGGGTGACCTCCGCCGTCGTGACCCCGACGGCGCCAAGCGACCGGCCCAGGTGTCGCGCGAACTCGCCGTTGATCCGTGGGCCGCGCGACCCGCGGGGACCGACCAGCGCCACGATCGGGGTGTCGCAGTGCAGCGTCTCGAGGGCCGGACCCAGCGCCTGGTCGAGCACCGGGTCGTTCATCATCGAGTCGACCACGAGGAAGGGCCCGGTGGCGATCGGCTGCAGGCGGCGGGGGAGACCCGGATAGGTGGCGAGGGCGCCTTCGACCGCCTCCCGTGGGACCCCGAGGCCGAGCGCCGCCGTTGCGGCGAGGGCGGCGTTCTCCAGGTCGTGGGGCACCGGCACCGGCAGGCCCAGACGGAGCGCTCCCGGGGTGGTCCCCAGCCGCTCGGCCGCCTCCCGGCCGAGGTGGAGGGCGCCGTCGGCGAGCGACACCCCCGGCAATCCGGGTACCGGGTCGTGGGATACCGGGTTGCCGGGCAGCGAGTCGGCGTGGTGAATCCACAGCGCCTGCTCGGCGGCTTGCCCCAGCACCGCGGAGGCCGTCGGATCGTTCGCGTGGGCCACGATCAGCGCGCCGGGCGAGGCCAGCTCGGTGAACAGGCGCCGCTTGGCGTCGTGATAGGCGGCGGTGGTGCCGTGCAGGTTGAGGTGGTCCTCGCCCATGCGGGTGAGGAGGCACACGCCGAAGGCGCAGTCGTCGACCCGTCGATGGAGCAGCGCCTGGGAGGTCACCTCCATCACCGCTGTCCTGCCTCCGGCCGCGGCGATCGCCGCCAGCGCGGCGTGGAGGCGCGGTCCGTCCGGGGTGGTGAGGTGGGCTGCGCCGTGCCGGGGCGTGGTGACCGAGTAGGTCGCCTCGTCGCCGGACCAGTACAGGAAGCTGCCGAGCAGGCCGGTGTCGCGACCCGAGTACTCCAGGCACCGGGTCAGCATGGCCGCCGTGGTGCTCTTGCCGTTGGTTCCGGTGATTCCCACCAGCTCGAGGTCGGCCGCCGGATCGCCCGCCAGCACGGCGCCGGAGGCGGCCAGCGCCCGGCGTTCGTCGGTCACCTCGATCAGCGGCACCGCCGGGTGCAACCCCAGAGACTCGTGCGCACAGACTGCGGCGGCACCGGCCCGGACGGCGCGGTCGGCGTCCTCAGTTGCGGTCGCGTGGTTGTCGGGGAGCACCACGTAGAGGTCGCCCGGGCGCACTTCCTCGTCGAGGATGGCCACCCCCGACCAGCGGGTGGTGACGTCGCCCGTTCGCCTCACCCCGGTGCCGAGGAGGTCGAGACGGTCGGCCAACGCACCGACCGTGGACGCGCCGGGTCCCCGGCCGCCGAGGCGACCGGGGACCCGATGACTTCGATGCGCCGCGTGGTCCCTCGAAGGGGTCAACGCTTCGGCGCGGTCAGACTCGGCTCAGACGGGCCGAACGTTCAGGGCCTCGGGGCCCTTTCGACCGGGACCGATCTCGAAGTCGACGACCTGGCCCTCCTCGAGGGACTTGTAGCCCGCGACGTCGATGTTGGAGTAGTGAACGAAGACGTCCTCGCCGTCCTCACGGGAAATGAAGCCATAACCCTTGTCGGCGTTGAAGAACTTGACGGTGCCCTGTGGCATTCGGTTGCCTTTCTTTGGCGTTGAACCGCCCGCTATGCGGACGGGTATTGGGTGTTGGACGCGACGAAGCGCCGGGCATGCCCGGCATCGGCGCGTCCGAGTGACCGAGACGGGCTGGTGCCCGCTCGATGCCGGTCGGGGATGTTGGCGAAACCGACCGGAACGGACACGAGTCCATCCCGGGGGAGCAGCTGCATCATGTTTCTGCGTTCACTCCCAGAGGCGGGGGTACGCCTCCTCATTGCAACTCGCATCGGCGACTGTGTGCCGCCCTCACGTACTGCACTCTCGCCACCGGTCCCGACCGATGGTGGGCGCCTGTTCGACGCCCAAGTGACACCCTAACCCGTTTGCGGCCCCGCCGTGCGTCAATGGTCGATTCGGCGCCGGGTAGCGGGACCGGCGAGGCGTCGGCGGTGCATCGCGTCGCCGGTCTGGGGCAGGATGGGCGGGCCCGGCCGCCGAGCCGGGAACGAGGCTGCGTTGGGGAGGCGCCGATGGAGAAGCTGGTGTACCTGGGGTGGGCACGGGACGGCGTCGACGGCGATGCCCTCCGGGACGAGCTGCTGGGCGAGCTGGCCCCGGCGCTGGCCGATGGCGGCGCGGCGGGCGTGCAGGTCTCGGTGGCCGACGGCGTGGTGAGCGGCGAGGAGGTGTTTGCCTTCTCCTCCGAGGGCACGCCCAAGGACGCCGTCGTGACCTTCTGGCTCGAGGTGTCGGCCGACCGGGGGTGGGCGGAGGCACTGTTGGCCGAGGCGTTCTCGAAGGTGCACGGGTACCTGGTGTGCGAATCCCGGCCGATCGTCCCGGCGGCAACGCAACCGGGGGAGCGCAGCGTCGGGGCCAGCCAGATCACCTGCATCGCCGCACGCCCGGACCTCACCCACGCCGAGTTCATCGCACGCTGGCAGGGGGAGTTCCGGCGTGCGGCCGTCGAGTGCCAGGACACGATCGCCTACGTGCGCAACGAGGTGGTGCGGCCGCTCACCGACGGCGCTCCCGACTGGTGGGCGATCGTCGAGGAGAGCTTTCCGATCGAGGCGATGACCAACCCGGAGGTGTTCTACGACGCCGTCGGCGACCCCGATCGGCTGGCGGCGAACCAGGCCCGCCTGTTCGAGGCGGTCGGTGAGGTCATCGACCTGGCCCGGGTGGACGCCAGGTTCTACTCCGAGTACCGGTTCGGCTGAGTCGGGCCGCGGCCCTCTGAGTAATCGGCAGGCTGGACATGCGAGATCCTCAACGCGCCCGGTTCGCCTGAGTCCGATTTCGGGCGGGTGCGCCGTGGCGCCGGCTCAGGCTCCGGCGGACTCTCGCAGCGCCTCGTGGACCACCCGGGAGCGGATGAACTCGCCCAAGGACTTGGCCTGGGTGTCCTGGCGGGAGTTCTGGGCCACCCCGCGCCCCAGCAGGCCGACGATCACGAAGTTGAGCGCGGACAGGTTGTCGAACACGTGGCGGTGCACCACCAGGCCGTCGGTCTCGGCGGGGGCCAGTTGGCGGAGGCGATCGACGGTGAGCCACTCGCGCAGCCAGGCCCAGGCCTCGGGGCTGCGGGCGAACACGCCCACGTTGGCCGAGCCGCCCTTGTCGCCGGAGCGGGCGCCGATCAGGGACGCCAGATCGGCCGGGGGCGTCGGGACGGCGGCTGTCGGATCGGTCGCCGCACCGTCGGCCGGGTTCGTGGTCGCGGTGCCGGCCGTGGCTGGGCCGTCGCCGGCTGCGGCCGGGCCCTCTCCGGCTGCGGATGGCCCCTCTCCGGCTGCGGATGGGCCCTTTCCGGCTACGGCTGGGCCCTCTCCGGCTGCGCCGGTCTCCGGGGAGGTGGCGCCGGGCAGGGGCACCTCCCAGGTGCGGTCGCCGAGCGTGACCCGCTGGGTCACCAGCGAGGCCGGAATCAGTGCGGGCCAGTACACGCCGTAGGCCGAGGCCGCCCCCGGCGGGGTGGAGGCGTAAAAGCCGGGGATCGAGGACAATGCCAGCTGCGTGGCCGCGCCCGAGAACGCCCGCCCCGCCTTCTTCTCGTCGTCGTCCCAGACGGTGACCCGCAGCCAGGCGGTGGCCGCCTCGTTGCCGGTGGCGTCGGGTGAGTCGGTGCGCACCAGGCGGGTCTCGGTGTCGTCGAAGGCCTCCCGCCCGCCGGACACCGCGGCCCACAGCTGGTTGGTGACCACCTCGGCCTTCGCCTCGATGTCGAGGCCGCACAGGCCGACCGCCATCGAGTTGCGGAAGCCGCCGAGGTAGTTGATCGCCACCTTGGTGGTGGCCGGCGCCGGTTGGCCGATGGTGCCGGAGACCCGCACCCGGTCGGGCCCCTCCTCGGTGATCACGGTGGTGTCGAATCGACTGAGCACGTCGGGGTTGGCATACACCGGCCCGCCGATCTCGTAGAGCAGCTGGCTGGTGATCGTGCCGACGGTGACCCCGCCGGCGGTGCCGTCGTGCTTGCCGATCACCGACGACCCGTCGGCGGCGACGTCGGCCCACGGAAACCCGGGCAAGCGGCCCTCGGCCAGCCCGGGAAGCTCGGTGAAGAAGCTGTAGTTGCCGCCCGTGGCCTGGGCGCCGCACTCGATGAGGTGGCCGGCGGCGACCGCACCCGCCAACGCGTCCCAGTCGTCCCGGGCCCAGCCGTGGTGCCACGCCGCCGGACCCATGACGACCGCCGCGTCGGTGACCCGGCCGGTGACGACCACGTCGGCGCCCGCGTTCAACGCCTCGACGATGCCCCAGCACCCCAGGTAGGCGTTGGCGGTGACCACCCGGTCGACCACGTCGCCCAGCGGCTCGCCGGTGTCGATGTTGGACAACGGGTGCCCGGCGGCGGTCAGCACCTCCAGCCGGTCGACCAGGTCGTCGCCGTCGACCACGGCGACACTCACGTCCCGCCCGGCGACCCGGGCCACCTCCCGAACCGCCTCGGCGCACCCGTGCGGATCGAGGCCGCCCGCGTTGGACACCACCTTGATGCCGCGATCCAGGCACGTGGTCAGCACCTGGTGCATCTGGGCGACGAACGTGCGGGCGTAGCCGCCGTCGGCCCGCCGGGCCTTGGTGCGGCTGAGCACGTACATCGTGAGCTCGGCCAGCCAGTCGCCGGTGAGCACGTCGATGGGACCGCCCTCGACCATCTCGCGCGCGCCGTCGAGCCGGTCCCCGTAGAAACCGGAGCAGTTGGCGATGCGAATCGCGGAGTCCGATGGAGTGCGCTCGTCGGCGGCGGTCACGCGCTCAGTCCTTCTGGAGGCTCTGATCGCTGAAGAGGTACTTCTTCAGCTGCTCGTCCATCACCGGGTCGCGGCGACGGATCCACTCGAGCACCATCGCCGCATGCTCCTTCTCCTCGTCCCGGTTGTGGATCAGCAGGCCGCGCAGCTCGTCGTCGGTGGTGGTCTGCACCCGCTGGTTGTACCAGTCGACCGCCTCCAGCTCCTCCATCAGTGACTCGATGGCCCGATGCATGTCGCGGGTCTCGGCGGTGAGTTCGCCGACCGGCTCGTGGTAGCTCTCGCTGCTCATGGGGTTCCTTTCGATCGTGGGCCTCGTAGGTGGCCCGACCCCTCACGGTAACCTCGGGTGACCGGCTTCGCGAACCCGCCCGACGACCACCGGGAGCGAAGCCAACGATCCGCTCGGAGGAACCCCATGACCACTACTACGGCGCCCCCGGTGCCGCCGGAGGCCGATCAGGTTGACGACCGTGGGGCCGGGCTCGGCTACCTGCCCTTCGACGCCGACAACCACTACTACGAGGCGATCGATGCGTTCACCGACATCTTGACCCCCGCGTCGGGCCTCGGGTGTTCCAGTGGGCGACGATCGAAGGCGGCAGTACCCCGTCCTGGGCGGTCGGGTCTTTCGCGGGGTCAAGAACGCCACGTTCGACCCGGTGTCCAAGCCGGGGATCCTGGCCGACTACTTCCGGGGCAACCCGAACAACGACGACCCGGTGGCGCTCCTGCGCGACCACGAGCCGGTGCGCCCCGAGTACCGGGACCGCGACGCACGGCTGGCCACGTTGGACGCCCACGGGCTCCAGAAGGTCTGGATGTTCCCGACGCTGGGCATGTTGTACGAGGAGGCGCTCAAGGACGACCCGGAGGCGGTCACGATGCTCTTCCGGGCGTTCAACCGGTGGCTGGTCGAGGACTGGGGGTTCGCCTATGAGGACCGGATCTTTGCGGCGCCGTATCTGACCCTGGCCAACCTGGAGTGGGCGTGCGAGGAGCTGGAGTGGGCGCTCGATCAGGGCGCCCGCACCATCGTCATGCGGGCCGCTGCTCCCACCACCGCGTCGGGACAGGTCGCCCCGGGCAGCCCGGTCAACGACCCGTTCTGGGCCCGGGTGGCCGAAGCGGGCATCACCTGCGTGGTCCACGCCGGCGACGCCGGATACACGTCCCACGGCTACGCCAGGGACGGGTTCTCCACCGATTTCGGCGGCGTGCCCCAGCCGATCCGCATGCTGCAGCTCGAGCGGCCGATCGAGGACTTCCTGTCGTCGCTGGTCTGTGACCACGTCTTCGTGCGACACCCCAACCTGCGGATCGCCTCGGTGGAGAACGGGTCGAAGTTCCTGGCCGGTCTGTTCGACAAGCTGCGGATCACCGCCCGAAAGATGGAGGGCTGGTGGAGCGAGGATCCGGTGGAGACCTTCCGGCGTCACATCTGGATCAACCCGTTCTGGGAGGACGAGGTCGATGACGTCATCGACCTTGTCGGCGTCGATCGGGTGCTGTTCGGCTCCGACTGGCCCCACATCGAGGCGCTGCCCCGTCCGCTCGACTACCTCACCGACGTGGCACATCTGGACGACGTCTCGCGTCGACGGGTGTTGCTGGACAATGTCGCCGAACTGAACTCGCTGTCGCCCACCGGATGAGACCATCATGATTGATCTGCAGACCGGTCTCCGCCGACGATTGCTGAGCAGGTTCGGTGCAGCTGCTCCTCCCCTCCCATGGTGCTAAAGCGGGAGGCGCCCGTGACGACCAGTGGTCGGCCCAGCAGTGATGCTGGGCTTGACGGACTACTCAAGTCGATTGTCGCCGGCGGCATCGTGCTGACGTTGGCGTTGGGGATAGCCGTGTTCCGATCCGTCGATGTGTACTCCGCAGGCGTCGATCGTGCACGGGGTGAGGCCATTGAATCTGGCCGTGATCTGGACCATCCCGGGATCGCGGGCGCCGACGAGTGGCGCATCACCGGTCCCGGTGACTGGGTCAGCGAGAGCGACGGCAGGCTTCGTCTGACCGACGGGCGGATCGATCGCTCGACCTTCGTCGTGACACGGCTGCCCCAGAACTGGGATCACGAGTATCGGTTGGCATTTACGGTGGTTCAGTCCCAGTCGGCCTCGGGGGTGGTGCTCGCAGCGGTCGACGATGACAACTACTTTGAACTCCGGGACGTCAGTCCATGGAACTCTTGGGCGTTCGGGGAAGTGGTCGCTGGGGAACGTACCGTCCGCCAGGCGTCGGGTCAGGGTGACGGGTTCGCCACGGGTGACCGGGTTGAGGTACTCCTCGACAACGCCGAGTTGGTCATGACGGTCAACGGGGAAATGGCGGCCAGCATCGGTGTCGATACTCCGGCGGACGAGGTGTGGGTGGGCTTCTTTGGGTACGAACCCGGATTTGCCGTTTCCGACGTGGAACTGACGGAACCATGATCACGAACGATTCGAATCGTCCACAACTGGCGGACTCGGCATCGGGCGATCCGGTGAAGGGAATCGATGGGCGAGATTCGTGGTCCCGTCGGTTGAGGTCGCTCGAGGGGCTGGCCTTGGTCGCGCTGCTGACGATTGGGTTCGTCATCCGGGTCGTCTATTCCCGCTATGTCATCGGACTAGGACCTGGCTTCCCCGACTCTCAGGCCTATCTCCTGCGTGCCGAGGGTCTTCGCGATTCGTGGACGATCCAATCTGGGGTGGAACTGCCCCGCCAGTATGTTGCAACGTCGCAGCCCCCACTGTTCGGTTTGGTGCTTGGCATACTGAGCTTCGTGGCATCGACCAGGATGGCGATCGCTGTCGTCTTGTCCGTTGCTTCGACGGCGACCATCGGGCTTGTGTGGTGGGCCACTCGTCGGGAGTTCGGGCCTCGTGCTGCGATGGCGGCGGCGGTGGTGGCGACGTTCTACGTCCACATCTTCATACAGCCCGGCCTGATCCTCTCAGAGGTCCTGGTCCAGCTGTTGGTCGCGGTGTTGCTGGTGGTTGCACCAATGGCAATCCGTACGGCCCGATCGCTGCCCGTGGTGGCGGTCGGGATGCTCTGCGCCCTCTTGGCGCTCACTCGCGCAGAGTTGCTGGTGCTACTCCCGTTCGTGGGCGTGTCGATCGCCCTCGGTGTGAATGGCCGGGAGCGTCTTCTGGCCCTGGCTCGGGCCGTCCGAGCCCCAGGTGCAGGAAGCCAGGACTTGGCCAGTCGAGCGAGGAGTGTGGTGGCAGCCCCGGTTCTGCTCGTAGTCGGTTTCGCTTTCGTCTATTCACCCTGGGCCTGGTACACGAATGCACTCCTCGGTCAGCCCGTTCCCTCGACGGGTTCTGGTGTCTATCGCCTGGCAACCTCCTGTGAAAGCTCGCTGCAGGGCGGGGGTCGGCTACCGCGACATCATGTGCAACTTTGGCCTCCAGATCGACTTGGCCAAGGAAGACGGAAAGCGGCTGCGACTGGATCGAGAGGCTGATGCGTTGACAGTCGATCGGCTTTCCTCTGACAGGGCCGCCGAGCGAGTCGCCGAGTCTGGGGTGAACATGGGAGGGGTCCGGGCTTTGCGGGTGGGTCGGGGATTCGGACTGTACCGACCCTTCGACACTGCGAATCTGGAGGCCGACGAGGGGCTGCAGGCGCCCGGATGGTTGGCCAACGTTCAGGCGATCCAGTGGCTGGGAGTCATGGCCATCGCTTCGGCCGGTGCGATCACAGCGCGACGTCGCGGCATGCCACTCGCCCATGTGTTGGGGTTGATCGTTGCGGCGGTGGTGGCGATGGCTCTCGGATTCGGGGCGTCCCGCTACCGAGCCGCACTCGACCCGGCGTTTGCGATGCTTGCGGGTGCCGGCGCCGTTGCAATCGCAGATTCCTGGCGGTCGGGCCGCAGAGCCAAGAAGGTGGTTGGGGGCGAGTACAAACCCGGGCTCGAGGGTTCAGCTGGCGGTTCTTCTGCACGCTTCGAGTAGGGCGGAGACGACCTGGCCCACATCCTGGTCGGACAACGCGTGGTGGAACGGCAGCCTCAGCAGCTGGGCGCTGACCCGATCGGTAACCGGGCAGTCGGCCGGCCGGTCGGACGCTGCCAGCCCGGCGGGGCTTCGGTGCAGCGGCTGGTAGTGAAACGCAGCGCCGATGCCGGCATCGGCCAGAGTTCGCAAGACCCGGTCGCGGCGGCCGTCGCCGTCGATCACCACGTGAAAGCCGTGCCGTGCCGAACCATCCTCGGCGTCGCGTGGCACGGTGAAGCCGTGTCGGTCGGCCAGCGGCGCAAGACCCGCCCGGTAGCCGTCCCACAGTTCCCCGCGACGGGCCATGATGACGTCCCTGCGGCGGAGCTGACCGACGAGGTAGGCGGCCTGCACCTCGCCGAGCCCAAAGGCCGAACCGGTCAGCCGCCAGGTGTAGGCGGAGCGTTCGCCGCGCAGAAATCGACGCCGGTCCGTGCCCTTGTCCATCAGGATCTCGGCGCGCTCCACGTCGGCGGGATCGTTGAGGACCAGTGCGCCGCCGTCGCCGCTGGTGATGCTCTTGGTGCGATGAAAGCTGAGGGCCGACATCCTCCCAAAGGTGCCGAGGGGTCGGTCGCCGAGCGTGCTGAAGATGCCGTTGGCATTGTCCTCGACCAGCGTGGCCCCGGCGTCTGCCGTCATCCGAGCGACGACCTCGATGTCGCAGGGTGCGCCGCCGTAGTGGACCGCCACTACGGCGGTCACCGAGTCGTCGAGTGACCGGGCCAGCGATTCCGGGTCCATGCCGAGTGTCGTGGGCTCGATGTCGACGAAGCGCAGCCGAGCGCCGGTTCGGGCGAAGGCCGGCGCGGTGGTGGGGAAGGTGAAGCTGGGCACGGCCACGACGTCGCCGGGGCCGAGGTCGAGGGTCATGGCGGCCAGCTCGAGCGCAGCGGTGCCGAGGTGGTCAGCAGCACGGTTGCGTCGTGGTGCCAGGCGCCGAGCAGCGCCTCGGCCTCCCGGGTGTACGGCCCGCCCGTCGACACGTCGCCCGGGCGCAACGCAGCGGCGACCAGTTCGACCTCGTCGCCAACCAGCGTCGGGCGGCTGAACTCGATCGGTGCGGTGCCGTTCCGGCCGGTCCCGGTTGCTGGGGACGTCGCCCACGGACGTGGCGGCCTCCATCCTCACTTGCCGTCCCGGACGTCGACGTCGGGCGGGGCCACGCCATCGGTGCTCGACGGTTCCTCGACCACGTAGGCGGGCAGTACCCGGCTGTGGGCCTTTCCGGCGCACGACCAGGTCGGCGAGAAACCCGATCGCCAACAGGAGCAGCCCGAAGACGCCCATCAGCATGGTGGAATCCGCCAGCTGGGGCTTGCCGACCAGGAAGTCGGTGAAGATCTTCACCGTCGTCGCCAGCAGGATGATCAGCGAGACGGGCAGGAACAGGCGAAGCGGTTCCCAGGAGAGGGCCATGCGGACGACCTGCACCGCGTAGCGGCGCGTGTCCCGGTACCAGTGGAACTTCGACTCGCCCGCCCGAGACTTGTACTCGATCGGCACGTACCGGACGGCGTAGTGGTTGGTGAGAAAGGCCATCGTCAGGGTGGTGACGCAGCTGAAGCCCTTGGGCAGCAGGTGGGTGTACTGCCAACCCACATCCCGGCGGAAGGCCCGAAACCCCGAGTTGAGGTCGGGGATTTTCGTCCCGGCGAGGTACTGGGCCAGGCGGCGGATCAGCCACTTGGCGGCGGTGCGCAGCACCTTGTGGGTGCCCTCCTCGGTGGTGCGGGCGCCGACCACCTGATCGACGCCGTCGAGTTGACCGACGAGCCAGGGGATGTCCTCGTTGGGGTAGGTCATGTCGGCGTCGGTCCACACGACCACGGCGCCGCGTGCCGCCTCGGTGCCGACCCTTCGGGAGCCGCCCGAGCCCTGATTGATCCCGACGCGGATCACCCGGATGCCGTCCCCGGAATGGAGGTGGTCGACGCAGCCGTCGGTGGAGGCGTCGTCGACGACGATGATCTCCCAGCTGTAATCGCTGGTCTCGAGGGCGGTCCGGATGCGGGCCAGCTCGGCGTCGAGGTGACCGGATTCGTTGTGCACCGGAAGCACCACGGTCACGTCCAGCTCGGGTGCCGGAGAGGGTACGGGGGGTGACATGGGGGCCAGCGTATAAGCGATGAGCCCGACGGGCCCGTGGGAGGTGACCCCAACGGGCTCAGGCGACCTCGATACCGACCATCGTCCACGGAAGCGGCCGCCGGACCTCGACGACGCGGAGGTGATCGGACACCAGCGCCTCGAATCCCCGGGCACCCCAGTGGTTGATGTGGCCGGGCGTGTTGCCCAGCTGGGCCAGGTAGCTGCCCCGCATCATGTTGAGGGCGCGCCAGAGCGGCTCCCGGGGCACCGACACCACCCCTCGGCCGCTGCAGACGCGGGCGAGCTCTGCGAGCACGGCGGGCGGGTCGACGACGTGCTCGAGCACCTCGATCGCCAGCACCAGGTCGAAGCTGTCGTCGGGAAACGGCAGGTGGGTCGCGTCGAGCGCCGCCCCGGTGAGGTTCCGCGGGCGCCACTGGTCCAACAGGTGCGGATCCCACAGGTCGCCCGCCGTGTAAGTGGCGTTCGGCCAACGCCGGCGGACGACGTCGGCCACCTCGCCCTCCCCGGCGCCGATCTCCAGGATCCGTCGCGGGGGCGCGTCGCCGAGCAGCCCGTCGAGCGCCGAGAAGAAGCCGCGCATCAACGCCTTGGTGATCGGGTTTGACGAGCCGTACTTGTCGTACGTGTTTCCCGTCGGCGTCGTCATCGTGTCATCCTCCGCGATCCCTCCCGGGGGCACAAGCCCGTCAGCCCGAGACGACCGACGCGGCGGCCACGAGGCCGACCACGACCATCATGACCCGCAGGGCCGGGTCGGGCACGCGTCGGCCCAGCTGCGCCCCCAGCTGCCCGCCGACGAGCGCGCCGACGGCGACGGCGGCCGCCAGGGACCATCGCACCTCGCCGCTGACGGCGAAGATCACCGCGGCCAGCAGGTTGGCGGCGGCGGCCAGGGCGTTCTTCACGGCGTTGGTGCCCTGGAGCTCGTCGGGATGCAGCGTGCCCAACACCGCCAGCAGGACGATGCCCAACCCGGCGCCGAAGTATCCGCCGTACACCCCGGCGCCGCCGATGGCCGCCTGAAGCCGGCCGCCCCCGTGGCCCGGGTCCGGGAGGCGGTCGGCCGCGACCCCCGTTGCGACCCTGGCCCGCACCCGTCGGGCGATGAACGGCTGGGCCACCAGCAGGCCGGTGGCGCCAAGGATCAACACGGGCACGATCGCCTCGAAGATCCCGGGAGGCGCCACCAGCACCAGGACCGAACCTGCGGCCGCGCCGAGGCACACGACGGGAACCAGACGGGCGACGACGCCCCAGCGGGTGGACAGCTCCGACCGATAGCCGAAGGATCCCGAGAGGGAGCCGGAGACGAGGCCGACCGTCGAGGTGGCGTTCGCCGCCACGGGGGGCACACCGAGTGCCACCAGCGCGGGAAACGTCACCAGGGTGCCCGAGCCGACGACGACGTTGATCATTCCGGCGCCCAACCCGGCCAGCGCGGCGCCGACGAGGTCGCCCCAGCTCACGTCGGCCGGTCGGGTGCCGGTTCGGCGTCGTCCGGTCGGCCGGACGCCTCGGCGTGTCGCCGCCGCTGCGCGGCCCAGGCGCTCCGTTGCTTGTGGGCCGCTCCGGCGCGGCGGGACACGACGGCCGCCAGCGCGATGCTGAACGCAAAGACCGCCCCGGCGGTGGCCAGCGTGGGCACGCTCAGGTCGCCGAATCCGGCATCGACGCGCCCCACCGAGGCGCCGGCGAGTGCGAACGCGGTCACGCCGGGGACGGTGCCGATGGCGGTGCCGGCCAGAAACGCCCGACGGGGGATGCGCAGCCCGCCGGCCAACAGGTTCACCGGGTCGAAGGGCATCATCACCAACCGCATCGTCAGGACGGTGGGAAACCCCGCCTCCTGAATCCGATGGGCCCAGGCGCCGACCGGCGGGCGGTTCAGCGTGGCCTCCGTCGGACCCACGGTTCGGGCCAGCTCGTAGCTGATCGCCGCGGAGATCACGGCGCCCAACAGCGCCAGTGGCACGCCCAGCCAGGCACCAAAGAGCACTCCGGCGGCCACGGTCAAGAGCGAGGCGGGGAACAACACCAGCGAGCGGGCCGCGTAGGTGGCCAGGAAGGCCGGCACCGACCACCAGGCGCCCCGCGCCGCCTCGACCGCGTCCGACACCGCCTCGACGGTTCCCTTGCCGCTGCGTCCGATCGCCACCTGGGCGGCGATGAACACTCCAGCCCACAGGCCCAGCACGCCCAGGCGGTGGACCCATCGCCGCCGGTCGGGCGCCACGGCGGCCGGCTCGTGCGGCTTGTGCGCGGGCTTGGAGGGCGCCGCCGGATGGTCGCTCACCGGCGGGCCCGGTTCATCGGAACACCGCCCCCGCCAGGAAGCGGTCGAGCACCTCGGAGTCGCCGAACAACTGCACGCCGGCGGTGGCACCGTCCCCTCCGCTCCCACCTTGGGGAAGGGAGCGACGACCCAGGGCGAGAAGCTCCAGCGTCTCGGCCGGGGCGCGAACCGCCACGTCGCCCTTGCCGTGGGCGTGAGTGAAGGTGAAGCCGTCGGGCGTGAACTCGATCATCCACTCGCCCGTGCCCTCGGGGAGGCCGTCGTCGGTGGCGTGCAGGTGCACGGTGCCGGAGCCGACGAAGGGCCGGTCGCGGGCGGTGAACGATGGGGAACGCGGCATGCTCTCCAGAAACTCGTCCAGTCCATCGACGGCCACGCCGGGCTCGATGGCGAAGTCCATACCGACCGCCATCAGGCCATCGACGGCGTGGATGACGGTCTCGTGGGCCATCCGCCGGGACCAGAACGACGCATGCTGGTCGCCACCCCAGCTCCACATCGGCGTGGCCGGTTCGGTGGCGCCGAGCACCTCGAGCAGCCGGGCGGCCCCCTCCCGGAACCAGGCGGTCCAGGCTGCCTCGTCGGCGTCGCGGTCGGGCTGGTCGATGGCGACCGTGTCGCGGTCGGGCGGGCCGTCGATACGCAGCCGCACCAGCCCGGCGACGTGTCGGTGGACCCGTCCGGTGTGACGCACCAGCTTGCCCAGGTCCCACTCCGGGCAGGTGGGCACCGGCGTCGACCAGGGGTGATCCGCCGCGACGGCGGCCAGACGCTCGGCCCAGACCCCGATCACGGCCAGGGTTCGCTCGTGACCAAGCCCGCCGTCCGTGGTTGCTCCCGTGGTCGTCGTGTCGTCGGTCATCGCCCCAGTGTGCACCATCGGTTCGGCCGGGGCGCGCTGTCGCTCAGCGTTGGGTCATGCCGCCGTCGACCACCAGCACCTGCCCGGTCATGAACGACGCCGCATCCGAGGCCAGGAAGGCCGCGGCGGGCACCATCTCGTCGGGATCGGCCATGCGCTTGATCAGCTGGGCGTTCACCATCATCTGCTGCACCTCGTCGGGGTTGTTGCGCACCATGTCGGTGGCCACCGTGCCTGGCGCCAAGGCGTTCACCCGGATGTCGTCCGGTGCCAGCTCCATCGCCATCGTCTTGGTCATCGTCGCCATGGCCGACTTGGCCGCCAGGTACATCGACATGTAGCCGCCGCCGGTGTAGATACCGGCCGACACCACGTTGACGATCGCCCCGTGGTTGGAGGCCCGCAGGTGGGGCAGCGCCTCCTGGATCAGAAACACGGGGCCGCGCAGGTTGGTGGAGAAGCTCTTCTCCCACGCTTCGGCGGTGACTTGGCCCACGGGCTGGGCCAGTGCGTTCGCCGCGTTGTTGACGACGATGTCCACCCCGCCGAACTCGGCGACGGTGGCCTCGACCAGCGCCGGTCCGTCCTCCAGCCGGCCCAGGTGCGCGGCCACCCCGATCGCCGAACCGCCGGCGGCTCGGACATCGGCTGCGGCCGCCTCGCAGGCGT
>JAWKIE010000045.1:0-24699 GCA_041394485.1 Microthrixaceae bacterium | reverse complement strand
TTCGGACGTCGACCACCCCGGGTTGTTGCGGGCCGGAGAACGAGCATCCGCCCCGTACGGGGGCGAGAGCGTCGAGTTCCATGCGTGCCCGGCCACCGATCTCCAGCCGGGCGGCGAGTTGGAGATCGACCTGCTGGACGCCGGGTTCGACACCGTCGACCTGTCCGGCTTCGACGAGCTTCAAACCGTCCTGACACGGGTGCTCGACGTCGGCGCGGTCGGCCGGACCGACTTCGTCGAGGTGGCCGCAGCGCTTGAGGGGGCGGAACTGCACTGCGCCGGCGGGCAGACGCTGACGGTTCAGCACGTGGCCGACGAGGGTCGAATCATGCGCATGGCCGGACCCAATCGCATGACGCTGGTGCCGCCCCGGCCGGACGGTATGAACGGTCATGGGCCCGCCACCTCGGTGCACGCCGACCAGGACGTGTTCGGTACGCCGCTGCGCCAACTGATGGACGGTGCGGCGCCCGCCCTCTTTCGTCACGACTCGCCGGGCGTCCACAACCACCAACCGTCGCTGATGCTGGTCAACCTGTGGATTCCGCTGCACCAGATCACCCAGCCGCTGGTGCTGGCCGACGGACGCAGCATCGACCGGCGCAGGCACCAGCTTCGCTACGGACTGGCGACCGATGCATTCCTCAAGCGCGAGGCCGACGAGGCCATCAACGACATCTGGGTGTTTCTCCACGATCCCGACCAGCGCTGGTGCTTCCGCTCCGAGATGGACCACCGATCCGCCTACGTGTTCAACACCCTGGGCACGCCCCACGGCGCCGGGGTGCTGCCGGGGGAGGACGTCGCTGAACGCTGCTACCTGGCGCTGCGGGCGGGGGAGTTGGCGGCCGAGCGTGGCGACTCCGCCGCCGTGGTGGAGGCGCTCAACGGGCTTGACGGGGTGGTGACCACCGACGAGATGACCCCGGCGTTGCGTAGGGCGATCGATGGGATGCTTCGCCTGGCCGACGAGGCGCGCTCCGACCCGGAGTCGGCTTGCACTCCGAAGGTGCCGGAGTGGGTGAAGGCCGCCCGGGCCGCCCGCCGGAGCGTCGTCCGCAGCTCGCTCGAGCTGCGACTGGTGGTGTCGATCGATGAGTCGGCGAGTGTTATCACTTAGACGGATAAGCGATACCAAGGAGCTTCGTCGTGTCACCACGAAGCGGCGGCCGGCCGTGGGGCCCTCGTCGTGTGTTCAGCCGGCCGAAGGGGTGACGGATGCGATCGGCTGGTCGGCGGCGGGGATGGTGGCCACGCCGTCCGACGAGACCACGATCCGGTCGAGCAGCTTGTCGAGCGGCTGGGGTCGACAGATGCCGAAGCCTTGGACGAGATCGCAGCCCAGGCGGGCCATCGCGAGGCGCGCATCGTCGCTTTCGATGCCCTCGACGATCGTGGTGAGACCGAGCGCCTCGGCCAGGCTGACGACGAGCGGAACCAGGTCTGCCCGGCCGCTCATCTGATCCTCGACGAGCGAGCGATCGATCTTCAGGACGTCGACGGGAAGCTGGCGCAGGTGTCCGATGCTGGTGTAGCCGGTGCCAAAGTCGTCGATGGCGATCTTGATGCCCTGGAGGCGAAGTTGAGCGAGGTTGTCGCGGGCCGCCGAGAGGTCATGAATCACTGCGGTTTCGGTCACCTCGAACATGACGTCGCCCGGAGCACTGTCCGCCCCGTCGATCACCTCGAGCGCGCGGAGGTGGAAGTTCGGATCCACCAGGCTGTTCGCCGAGACGTTGACCGAAACCTGAATCGAGTCGTCGCCGGTGGCGACGCGCAGCCGCTTCAACTCGACGAGCGCCCGGTTGAGCACCCACAGGTCCATCGGCCTGATCAGCCCGCTGCGCTCGGCGATGGGAACGAAACGGCCCGGTGGGAGCAGCCCGTGCTCGGGGTGCTCCCACCGGATCAGCGCCTCGACCTCGCGGATTCGGACCCCCTCGGCGTGCACCACAGGTTGCAGGTGGAGGAACAACCCGTCGCCGGACGCCAGTTCTCTCGACAGGTCGCGCTGGATGTCCTGTTCGGTTTCGAACCTGGCGCCGAACTCGGGGGTGAACACGATCAGCGCGCTCCGCTCGTCCTTGGCGGCGTGGACCGCCAGGTCGGCCCGGCGAAGGACGTCCTCGGCATTGTCACCACGACGGGCCACCGCCAGGCCCATCGACGCGGTGCTGCGAACCCGGTTGCCCTCGATGTCGTAGGACTCCTGCAGCGAACCCAGGAGTCGCCGGGCGAACCGCTCCGCTTCGGCCTCGTCGGTCAGACCCGGCACGACGGTGAGGAACTCATCGCCGCCGAAGCGCGCCACGATCGCCGAGTCCCCGGCCACCGAGCGCGCCCGACCGGCGGCCTGGCGCAACAACTCATCACCCAACGTGTGACCCAGCGTGTCGTTGACGGTCTTGAACCGATCAAGATCGAAGAAGGCAACCGCCGTGAGCCCGTCTCGGTCGGCGAGGACGGATTCGAGTCCCTCCACGGCGGCGGCCCGGTTGGCCTCACCGGTCAGCGCGTCGCGACGGGCTTGAATCGCCAGTTCCCCGGCGAGGCGACGCTGTTCCCGGTTCGAACGGGCGGTGGTCACGACGTACACGGTGGCGGCAACCAGCGAGGATCCGACCGCAACCAGGGCGATCAGCAGACCACGACCGGCGTTGTCCTCCTGGGCCTGACGGTGGGTGGCGGCGAGACGGTTCACGGATTGCACGGCGGTCGTCCATCTCGATTCCACCTCGGCCTGGCGGCCCAGGGCGTCGTCGGCCAGCAACACGGCGCCGTCGTCGGTCACGATGGCCAACGGATCCCCCTCGGTGAGGCGGATCACCGTGTCGACGTACCCGTCCAACCTGGCCCCGGCGTTGGTCTGGGGGGCGTGGTCGGCCTCGCCGGGTTCCAGGTAGTTCTCGGTCCCCGCCCACGCTCCCTGCGCCTGTGTCAGCGCCTGGCGGGCAAGATCCGATTCGTTGTCGGGGGCGGTCATCACCCACAGCAGGGACGTCAGGAGGTCCCGGTGGTCCGACACGGCTTCGCGTGCGTGGTCGGCGGTGGCCAGCGCGGGCGCCGTCGACTCGTCCCGCAGCGCGACGACCTCCCGGGCGAGGCGGTCCGACTGCTTGTCGAAGCGCTCCTGGATCGCCCGCTCCAGGGTGTCGAAGCGGGTCCGTACGGCGCGATCCTGTGACTCGATCTTCAGCTCACGACGTGCGTTGCCCAACGCGTTGGTCACGTTCTGAGGCGGTTCAGGGATGGCACGAAGCGCGGCGTCGGTTCGGGCCTGGGTGGCGCCGAGATCACGTTGGACCGCCTCGAGAAACACCACCTCGCGGCCCGAACGTTCGGCCGTGTCGAGATCTCGCAGCCATTCGGCGACCTGGGCCTGGAACCGTTCCTCCTCGACGGCCAGCGACAGGTTGCCGAGCTTCGCCAACTCGTCCAGTTCGTGCTCGACCGAGGCGGCCGCTTCGGCACGCCCCGACGCCTCGATCGACGAGCTGATCGTCGTACCCAGCAGGAGCGCCAGCGGCACGGCGAGCATCGTGAACACGCGAAGCGTGATCTTGAGCGTGCCGTCGAGCGGCCTTCCGTGGTCCCCAGCGGACCGGCTCACGGCGACCCGAAGGCCTCGTCGAGGTCCCCGAGGAGGTCCTCCACACTCGCCTCGAGGTCGAACTCGGCCTCGCCGCGCAGGGCCTCCTCGAAGTCGTCGAGCACGTCCTGGGACTCGGGCATGCCCGGCAGCAGGCTCTCGTGGCTGGGAACGTCGGGCTTGGTCAGGCTCTCGTTGATCACCGACCAGTTCTGCACCCGCGGGAACCGCTGAGCGAGGTCGTCCAGGAAGGCCGGCTGCTGGTCCACCCGGGCCGGGAAGGAGCTGTAGGCCGTCAGGAGGTCCGGCGCGGCTTCACCGTGCAGGTAGCGAAGCACCGTGGTGGCCTCCTCGGCGTGATCGGTTGAGGCGACGACGCGAAACGTGTCGGCGTGGAGCTTGGAGGTCACCTCGCCCTCGTAGGCCGGGACGGCGGCGAGATCCCAAAAGTCGAGTTCCTTCTCGTTCTCGTCGACGATGCTGCTGGCGTACCACAGGTGGGTGAACGCCATGGCCACCCGGCCACTGCCGAACGCGTTGTCCTCTCCCAACAGCGCGCTCTCGATCTCGGTCCGGTTGGGGGAGACCCCACGCTCGACGTTGCCGCGCAGCCACTCCCACTCGGCCAACCAGTGTTCGGGCACCTGTGCGGTGCCGTCGGGGGCGACCAGCGACCCTGCTCCAAACAGGGTGCCGTGCGCCCGTGGATCCGCCAGCCACTGCGGATTGAAGCCCCACTGGATCACCTGGTCCCGGTTGAAGTCGGGGTCGGCGACGTTGCGTCCGTTCGAGTCGATGGTCAGCTGCTCCGCCAGCCGGGTCATCGCGTCGATGGTCCAGGGCTCGCCCTGGTACTCCTCACCAAACTCGGTGGGCGGGTAGGGGAGCCCGGCCTGGTCGAACACGTCCCGGTTGTAGAACATCATCGAGGGGAACACGCCGAACGGCAGCGCCGTCAGCTTGCCGTCCTCCTCGAAGACCGCCACCTGTTCGGGGTCGTAGTCGGCCAAGGTCTCCTCGTCGATGAACGGGGACAGGTCGAGAAACTCGTCGCTGAACTCGTTCGCCCCCCGAATGCCGATCGGCCCGACGATGTCCGGCGGATCACCGGCGTCGATCCTGCGGCGGAACTCGTCGTAGGCGAGGTCCGGGTCGTAGATGGTCAGCTCGACCTTGATGTCGTCCTGCGAGGAGTTGAACCGCTCGACGACGTCCTCCTGGGCGGCGAACTGTTCGGGCTGCCCGCCGGTGCCGAGCCCGACGAACCACTCGATGGTCACCCGTGAGTCTCCCGCCTCCTCACCGGGATCGGAGCCTCCGGATCCACCACAGGCCGCCATCAGCAGACAGCCGACGATCAAGGTGACAACTGGGTTCAAGTTCCGCCGCATCGTCCCAAATCGGACGAGTTGCCCGATTGTTGAGCGACCTCACCGACGCCGAGCGCCGGACGCCACACCCGAGGGCTCGGCGGCCGTCGATTCAGGGTGCGTTGTAGGCGGCGGGATGCCCGTCCATGATGGCGTCGGCCAGCGGGCGCAGGTCCGTGTCGTAGCCGGGGTCCGTGTAGGAGGTGCTCGGCACGCCGTAGATCGCCCGCAACCACACCAGTTCGGCCAGGTCCAACAGGATCGAGTCGCCATGTCCGAACGAGTCCCTGAACAGCCCATCGCCGGAGGGGCTGACCAGTTCGTCGACGTCGGGCAGATCGCCCGACTCGTACAGCTGGTACAACTCGACCGCCGCCTGCCCGTACGGGATCTCGTAGAAGTCGGCGTCGGGGAACTCCGTTCGAAGGTCGTCGATGATCCCGTGCCCAATCGCCTCGTGTGCCGAATGCCACGTCGAGGCGTAGGTCGCGGCGTCCATCGAGCCCGGGTTGGTCAACCAGGGCAGGCCCACGAAAAACACCGTGTTCGGGTTGCGTGCCAGGGCGTAGTCCACCCAGTTCTCGTAACCCTCCAGGGAGGGATAGTCGGGGTGATAGGTCATGCCGAAGAGTTCGACGTCGCCTCCGTCGAGCACGGCCTGGATTTCCGCCCGCTTGGCGGAGTTCTCCCAGAGCGCTTGGGGAGACCCGCTGGATCCGCCGGAGAAGACCTCTTCCTGCGAATGCCCCTCCAGTCCGAGGAGGGCGGCGTGCTCATCCATCTTGGAGGCGATCGGCATGAAAAAGCTGTGGCCGATGAACAGCGAGTGGTAGCCGGTGACCGGGCCGAGCACCTGCTGATGGCACCACGGGTTGGTCGGGTGGGCCGGGTCGACCTCGGTCGCCGGTTCGCCCTGAAAGCGATGCAGGAACGTTGCGACCTGCCCACGGGTGACCGCCTCGTCGGGCGAGAACTCGGTGGAGCTGGTGCCGGTGGTGATCCCCAGGTCGAACATCCACGACACCGGCTCCTGCTGCCAGGTGGCCGCCACGTCTTCGAAGGGATGCGCGGCCGAGCCGGAGGGCTCGCCCGCCAACCGATACAGCAGCGCAGCGAGCTGGCCGCGGGTGACGCTGTCGTCGGGGGCGAAGGTGTTGGCCGTCGTACCGGTCGTGATCCCGTTGGCGAACAGCCACGACACCGGCCCCTGCTGCCAGGGCGCAACCACGTCGTCGAACGGATGCGGGTCCGCGACGGGTTCACCCTCCATACGCCACAGGAACGCGGCGGTCTGACCTCGGGTGGAGGGATCGGCGGGCGAGAAGCAGGACGATGAGGTGCCGGTCGAGATCCCCTCGTCCACCATCCACTGGATCGGCTCGGTGAAGTACCGGTCGGCTGCGACGTCACCGAACCCGGACGTGGCCGAGGCAGGCAGGGGGGCGACGGCCAGGAGCAGTCCCAGCGTGGCGGCCAGCAGTTTGACGGAGGCTCGTCCGATCATGTTCTCCTTCGACGGTTTCGACCCCGAAGATCGAGGCGCCCGGTCAGTCACCGATACTCACGGTGCGTATGGGCACCATATCGCCACGATTCCCCGATGAGCGCCGGGGCGTGGTGGTGTCGACCGTGCGTGAGAGGTCGCAGTGGCTGAAGAACGTCGCAGTCAACGAACTGACGGCCGTCTGGTTCTGTGGCCGCCGTTTGTGTCGGGTGGTGCAGCCGAGGCCCGAACTGGGCGACCGGAGCCGAATCGTCCTAGTGCTCGTCGAGGTCCGGCCCGTTGAGGGTCGCTGCCAGTGCGGCGCCGGTGAAGACCGACATGGCCGGGACGGAACGCTTCAGCGGATCACCCACCTTCACGTGCATGCCGATGGCGCCCAGCATGAGCGCCGCCAGCGCGGAGGACGCCGGACGAGCGACCTTTGGTTTGACGAGCCCGATCAACATCATCGAGGCGAGGCTCACCTTGGTCGCGCCGACGGCGTACATGACCGGCGCCGGGAGCCCGTACTCCTCAAACTCCTCCCGCATGTTGGTTGCGTCCCCACCCCGATAGCCGGTGTCCTTGTTGAACCTGTGGAGCCAGACGTTGAGAATCCAGAGTGCCGATCCGGCCTGGCCGATCTTGCCGATGGTCTTCATAGGGAGTCCTTTGTTGAGCGCCAAGCGACCTGCTGGGCATGGGGGAGTTCCCTCATCCGGCCCGCGTCAACCATCCCGCAGGTTCCATCGACCGAAGGGCTCACAGCTCGCCGGAGTCCAGCAGCGCCAGCACCTCCTCGGCGCGTTCCCGGACCGCAGGCAGGTCGCTGAGGCGGCGCATCCCGGCAAGCGGCCGGGCCAGCCGGTGGTTGTCGTCGAAGCGGTCCTCGTGACGGGCGAGGAAGTCCCAATACAGCGTGGTGAACGGACAGGCGTCCTCCCCGACCCGCTTCCTGGGGTTGTAGCGACACCCGGTGCAGGAGTCGCTCATTCGATTCAGGTAGGCGCCGCCGGAGGCATAGGGCTTGGTGGCCATCCGACCTCCGTCGGCGTGTAGCGCCATGCCGATGACGTTCGGCACCATGACCCACTCGGCGGCGTCGACAAAGGTCGCCCACATCCAGTCGGTCATGGCCTGCGGATCGACTCCGGCCGTGAGCGCCAGGTTGCCGAGCACCATCAGCCGCTCGATGTGGTGCGCATACCCATGTTGTTCGACATGGCCGATCGTGTTGGCGACGCAGGCCATCGAGGTTGGCGACTCGCCGGTGAAGGCCGGGGGCACCGGTCGGTGTGCGTCGAGCTCGTTGGCCTCCCGATACGAGGGCATCCACAGCCAATACAGCCCCCAGACGTACTCCCGCCAGCCGATGATCTGGCGCACGAATCCCTCGACCGAGTTCAGCGCCGCATCGCCCTCGCGATACGCGGCGACCGCAGCATCCACGACCTCACCCGGGTGGAGCAGCCCGAGGTTCATCGACGAGGCCAGGGCCGAATGGGCCAGTTTCCACTCGTTGGCAAGCATGGCGTCCTCGTGCGTCCCAAACCGGTCCAGGCCGGTCGAGACGAACTCCTCGAGCCGGGTGAGGGCCTGCTCCCGGGTGACCGGCCACGTTCCGTCGGGCTCCGCGCCCCACAGGTTCGACCCGAGGTCGTCGCAGGCGGCCCGGTCGAGATCGTCGAGGTCGAAGCGGGTGATCTGCGGCCAGTCCCGGCCGTCGTCCGGTGGTGGCTCCCGGTTGTCGTGATCGAAGTTCCAGCGACCGCCGACCGGTTCGCCGTCGGGCTCGATCAACACGTCCAGCCTGCCCCGCTGCCACCGGTAGAAGTCCTCCATCCGGAGGGTGCTGCGATCGCCGACCCAGTCGGCGAACTCCTCGTAGTGGCAGAGAAACTGGTCGTTGGCGACCAGTTCGACCTCCGCGTCCTCCAACATGACCCGGCCGTCCCAGCTCATCGGCTCCATCGCGATGACCCGCCCCACCTCGTGATCGTTGCGGTGGTCGCGCAACCCTGCGGTCAGGGTTGAGGCCCGGCGGTGGTCCACCTCGAAGCCCTCCCGGCGAAGCTCCTCGGCGAAGTGCGCCATCGCCGAGAGCACCAGATGAAGCCGCTGGCGATGCCAGCGGCGTTCGTCGAGCTTGGCCTCGCTGGTCACCAGGAGAACCCGGCACTCGCCGGGCCGGCGGTCGGCGAGCGCCCCGACGTTTCGGTTGAGCTGGTCGCCGAGCACCCAGACCGTGTCGAGCTGCGCCACGGATCAGCCGTTCACCCGGCGTCGGTCGACGGGCCGCCCCGGTTCCACGAGCTTCGCCAGGCGACGCATCCCGTACGCAAAACCCAGTGCACTCAGGCGGTTCACCACGGGAGCGAGCAGCCTCGGGAGGTACGGCACGGTGACCCGCTCGAACCAGTCGACGGTGGAGCCGTCACCGTCCGCAGCCACCACGAAACCGGCCGCGCCCTGGAGGACCGGCCCGAGCTTCTCCACCTCGCAGGTTCCCCGCCGGGCCGCCGGGTCCCAGTCGATGGTCGAGATCCGCATGCGGTCGACCAGGGCCAGCCGGCCCAACCCGGTGTACCCCGTGAAGGTGGCGCCCTCCACCCGGGAGTCCTCGGAGTCGACCTCGATGCGGGTGGCGGGAATCCACCTGCCGTGGCTTGGCCAGTCGGTCATCTCCTCCCAGACCGCCTCGGGCGGGGCCGCGAACCGATGGGAAACCGTGAAATCGATGGGAGCCACACGAGCGGGTACCCACGACGGCCCGGCGGCGAACCACCAAACCGGCCGGATCCGGGGAGGTCTGCGGAGCGACGTGGGAATCAGACCCCGAGTTGTTCCGAGGCCAGCCGGGTGCCCTCGACGCGGGCGGCGATCTTGGCGAAGGCGGTGTCGCGGCTGGTGGCGATGTCGTCGCTGAACGGGGAGTACCCGCAGTCGTCGGTGGTGCCGAGTTGCTCGATCGGGATGAACTCGGCCGCCGCCAGCACCCGGTCTCGCACGATCTCGGGCGTCTCCACGGTCTCGTCGCACACGTCGATCACCCCGATGAACACCTGCTGGTCCGAACTCAGGTGTTGGGCGACCGCAGCCAGGGCGGGGGCCGGATCCGCCTCGCTCGCCATCTGCATGAAGTACCGACCACAGTTCAGCGTCATGAACTGCGGGATCAGCGAGGTGTAGTCGACATCGCCGCTATGGGTGGCGTCGTGGTCGCCGCCCGGGCAGGTGTGTACCCCGATCCGCTGCCGCTCCTCGTCGCTGAAACGGGCGAACACCGAGTTGTTGAGGTCGATGAACTGCTGGAGCAGCCCCCCGGAGGGGTCGAGCTTGAGCGCCAGCCGTCCCTCGGTGAAGTCGACCTGCACGCTCTCGGCGCCGGCGTCGAAGCAGCTGCGGATATCGGCCGCCGCCTCATCGATCAGGTCGGCGGTGAACTGATCGTGGTCGTATCCCTCGATGCCGGACTGCGGGTACAACAGGCCCATCGCCGAGGCTGCGATGACCGCCTGCTTCAGCGGACGGTCGGTGAACCTGCGCGCCCGTTCGAGGTAGCTCCCCGCATACATCTGGTAGCTGAACGGTCCCTCGGTGAGGACGGGCAGTTGGCGCACGTGGCCGTCGTCAAACGGGATCTCCACACCGTCCGGCGACAGGTTGAGCCCCTCGAGCGGGTAGGTGACAAAGCTGGACTTCGTCTGCTCGCCGTCGGTGACGATCGGCGAACCCGTCGCCTCGAACCGGGCGATCGTCTCGCTGACGGCCTCGTCCAGGATCGCCTCGTACGCCGCCGAGTCGATCGCGCCGTTGGCGTGCGACGCCATGGCCTCCTGGAGTTCTGGCGGACGGGGCACGCTTCCGACGGGTTCGGTGGCGATGGGCACGTGGATGCTCCTGGTTGGTGGGTTGGTGGATCGGACGGGGCGATGGGGGGGTCGCTGTGCCAGAAGGTACAGCGCCGGCGGTCGACGCGCGGCCGGAACGACGGGTCGGACCGACCACCCTCATCGACCTACCAGGGCGCTCACAGGAACCTCACAGACTCGGTCGGTACGTTGCGGCCATGAACCTGAAGAGCTGGAAGCCCATCGCCGTGATCGCCGCCCTGCTGCTGGTGCTTGCCGGAGCAGGAGTGTGGTGGTTCCTCGGCGGCGACCCGGTGGACGAGGTCAGCCTCGACGCAGCCACCGGGTCGGTGGAAACCACCGCCGCCGACACGACCGACGGCGCCGGCTCCGATTCCGCGGACACCACGGCCGACACCGATCTCAGCGGGGTCTGGAACGTGGACACAACCACCGGGGAGTTCGACTACGAGTCGGCCACGGGATCGTTTGTGGGCTTCCGCATCGAGGAGGAGCTCGCCGGCATCGGATCCACCACGGCGGTGGGCCGCACCGGCGACATCGAGGGCAGCATCACCGTCGACGGCACCTCGGTCACCGAGGCCAGCTTCGACATCGACGTCACCACGATCACCACCGAGGAGTCCCGGCGGGACGACAACGTGCAGGACGCGCTGGAGACCGGCGAGTTCCCCTCCGCCACGTTCGAGTTGACCGAACCCATCGAGCTGACCGACGAGGCGCTCGCCGGTGATGCGTTCGCCGCCCCGGCCGTTGGCGACCTGACCATTCACGGCACCACCCAGCCGATCGAGATGGATCTCGAGGCCCAGCTGGTGGACGGCACCATCGTGATCGTCGGCTCCACCGACATCACCTTCAGCGACTACGGAGTCGAGGTGCCCGAGAGCCAGATCGTGGTGTCGGTCGAGGACTTCGGCACGCTCGAGCTGCAGCTGCTGTTGGTCCGGTAGCCGAGCGCCACCCGCGGCGCCCCACCGCCGCCGAGCGACTCTGCCAACCCAAACCCTCCCTCCCCCCAACCCCAGGCCATCCGGCCGCCCATGAAAAGACAGCACATGCCCACCACCCGAACCCGGGGCCTGGCCCTCGCGCTGGTCGTCGCCCTGACGCTCGGAGCCTGCGGCTCCGACACCGACGACAGCGCCGAATCGACCACCACCGCAGCGGATGACACGGCCACCACGGCGGCCGAGCCGAGCGACACCTCCGAGGCCACCGAGGCCGATTCCGATACCGACACCACCGCATCGGGTACGGCGAACACCGATGAGGTGGTCGCCGCGGCCGAGGCACTCATGGCCACGCTCTCCGACGACGAGCTGGCCTCCCTCCAGTTCGAATTCGGCGACGCGTCGCTGGCATCCACCTGGTCCAACCTGCCGGCATGCGGCGACTCCGCCCGGCCGGGAATCGCCTACGGCGACCTGTCCGAGGACCAGCTGGCGGCCGCGCTGGCGGTGTCGGAGGCCGCGCTCAGCGACGAGGGCTACCTGGAGTACACGCAGATCATCGCCGCCGACGACGTGCTCGGCGCCGATGGCGGCGGCGCGGCGGCGAGACCACCTGGGACTCCGACTGCTACTACCTGGCCTTCTACGGCACGCCGTCGGACACCGACGAGTGGGCGATCATGTTCGGCGGCCACCACTACGCCCGCATCATGACCTACACCGGCGACGTCGCCACGATCACCCCGGCGTTCACCGGCGTGGAGCCCACCAGCTTCGAGGTGGACGGCGAAACCGTGGAGCCGCTGAACGACGAGGTGGACGGCATCTTCTCCATCTTCACGTCGCTCGACGACGACCAGTTGTCCTCCGCTGAGATCGACGGGGCGTTCGACGACGTGCTGCTCGGCCCCGGGGAGGACACGTTCCCCGACAGCGAGGGGGTGCTCGGCAGCGACCTGAGCGACGACCAGAAGGAGCTGGTGCTGACCTCGGTCCGCACCTGGATCGACGACTTCGATGCGTCGATCGCCGACGACGCCATGGCGACCGTCGAGGCCGAGCTGGACGAGACCTCCTTCGCCTGGGCCGTCTCCACCGACCCCTCCGTCCAAGGCGCCTACGCCCGGATCGACGGACCGAGCGCCTGGATCGAGGTGGCGATCCAGTCGGGCGTCGGCGGCGCCGACGTGCACTACCACTCGATCTACCGCAACAAGACCAACGACTACGGCAACGCCGGGTGATGCAGCGGACCCGTCGGCTCATCGTCGCCCTGGTGGCGGCGGTGGGCCTGTGTCTGGGCGCCTCGCCGGCCGGTGCGCACGAACCGGGCATGTCCGCGGTGCTGCTCGACGTCGGCGACACCGAGGTGGCCGCCGAGCTGCAACTGCCGCTCGACCGCCTGGAGATCGCGGTCGATCAGCCGCTGACCGACGCTCCCGGCGAGGTGGTCGACACCTACGGCGCCATGCTCACCGCCTACATCGGCGATCACGTGGCGGCGTCCGGTGACGATGGCGAGCCCTGGGACGTCAGCATCGGCACAGTGTCACTGTCGACGATCGACGGGGTCGACCACCTCATCGCCCCGGCCACGTTGACGCCACCAAGCGGCGTGGTCGGTGACTTCACGCTCGACTACGACGTCATCCTGGAGTTTCTGCTGTCGCACGAGATCGTGGTGGCCACCCAGCCCGAGGGCGGCGACCGGGTCGTCGTCGGCACCCTGAGCCACGCGGCGAGCAGCATCGACATCGAGGCCACGGCGCCGTCCGGATCCGTTCCGTCCGGGTCCTTTCCGTCGATGGTGACCCTCGGGTTCGACCACGTGCTCGACGGTGCCGACCACCTCGTCTTCCTCATCGTGCTGCTCATTCCGGCGCCGCTACTGCTGGGCGAGGGGCGGCGATGGGGAGGAGCCGGGTCGCCCGGGGCGTCGTTCGCCCGGGTGGTGCAGGTGGCCACCGCCTTCACGGTGGGCCATTCGCTCACCCTGGTGGCCTCGGCCGTCGGCTGGATCTCGGTGCCGTCGGGACCGGTGGAGGTGCTGGTGGCCGTCTCCATCGGGGTCGGTGCCGTACACGCCCTGCGCCCGATCGTGGCCCACGGCGAGGCCCTGATCGCCGGCGGATTCGGGCTGATCCACGGCCTGGCCTTCTCCGGCATCCTCGACAACTACGGCCTCGGCTCCGGCGCGACCGCAATGTCACTGCTGGGATTCAACGTCGGCGTCGAGCTGGCCCAACTGGTCACCATCGCCCTCGTCTTTCCCTCCCTGTACGTCCTCAGCCGGGGTCGTGGCTACCGACGGTTCAGAGTCGGCGCCGGCGTTGCGGCGCTCGCCATCTCCCTGGGATGGGTCGTCGAACGGGTCGGCCTGTGGGGGAGCCCCTTCACCCCGCTGGAGACCTGGGCGGTGGCCAACCCCTGGGTGCTCGTCGGGGCGCTCGGTGCGGCGGCGCTGCGCTCGGCCATCCGCGACCGCCAGACATCGGGCCGGTCGGCGCCTGAAGCGCCGATCGCCGCTCCGGTGGGTCACCCGCCGGCGCCGCCAGTGGGCCTGAGTTCGGCCCCGGGTGGGCTCACGCCAGTCGGTCGAGCTGGGCGCGGGTGATGACGTTGATGCCGGGCTCGCCGGCCACGTAGCGGCGGATCTCCTCCGCGGCGTACTGGCTCATCCGGCGAAGTTCCGTGCCCTGCGACCCGGCGATGTGCGGCGTCAGGAACACGTTGCTCGACGAGCGCAACAGGTGCCCGTCCGGCAGCGGTTCGGGGTCGGTCACGTCGAGGATGGCGTACAGCCGGCCGGCGGCGATCTCGGCGGTCAACGCGTCGTGGTCCAGCAGACGACCCCGGGCGGTGTTGATCAGCGTGGCCCCGGTGGGCATCGCCGCCAGCTGCTCGGCGCCCACCATGTGGCGGGTCGAGGGCAGGTCGGGGGCGTGAATCGACACGATCTGGGAGGAGGCGCAGAGTTCGTTCAGCTCCATCTTGGCCACGCCGAGCTCGGCGGCTTCCTCCGCTGAGAGAAACGGGTCGTAGACCGCCACGTTCAACGCCGGGAACGGACGGAGCAGTTCGATCACCCGGCGCCCGATCAGCGAGGCGCCGATGATGCCGATCGTCTTGTTGAAGTTGCCCACCGGGTGCGCCGGGTCCTGGACGGCGTCGAAGTGCTCGGGCGACCGGATGAGGTCCCGGGCCATGAAGGTGTTCTTGTTGGCGAGCAGGATCATGGCCAGCGTGAACTCGGCGACGGGCGCGGCATTGGCGTTGGCACCGGAGGTGACCCGCACCCGGTCCATCACCTCGGGGGCGATCGTGCCCTTCACCGTGCCGGCGGCATAGGCGATCAGCCCCAGGTTGGGCGCCCGGTCGAGCAGCCCCCCATCGATCGGCGGGCAGCCCCAGTGGCCGACGATGACCTCGGCGCGGGCCAACAAGGCGTCGGCCCGCGGATCGTCCCATCGGCTGAGGGCTTCGGCGTCCAGCACCTCACCGGCCGCCCCGAGCGCGGCGAGGTCCTCTGAGTTGAAGCACTCCATCCCGTCGAGGTGGGCGAGGACGATGGCGGGTCGGTTCATGTGGGGTCCTTGTCGAGGATCGAACGGAGCACCACGAGGTCTCGTGACGCCTGATCGACGAGCCCGACGGGCTCGTCGAGGTCGGTCAGCAGCCCGGCGACGAACTCGATGGTCCACGACCCATCGAAGCCCTGCGAGCGAATCGTCTCCACCGTCGAGCCGAGCCGGTCGACAACCTGCTCCAACCGAGGGTGGGTCAGGGTGGCGAAGTCGAGGAGGTTCACGTGGACGTGCGAGATGCGGTCACCGTAGGCATCGAAGCAGGCTCGAAGTTGGGCGTCGTCGTCGTGGGTGTGGACCAGCGCGTGGGCCCTGGGCCCGGCGGCGGTCAGGATGCGGGCGGCCACCACGGGATCCTCAGCGATCGAGATGCCCCGATGGCATTCGCAGAGTGCGGCGGACCCGTCCGGGAGCGCCTCGACGAACCGGCCGAGGCGCTCGGCGTAGGCCGACTCGGCAGCGGGGTCGTTGCCGACGTTGATCTTCACGGCCCGCGCGCCGGTGGCCGCGACGTTGGCCGCCACGGACAGGCGGGCTCCATCGTCGCCGTCGTCGAAGCCGACGTAGCTGTTGAAGATCTCGAGGGGAACGCCGGCCGCTCGCGCCTGGTCGGCGAGATCGGGGGTCAGGTGGCCCTCCCACAGCTCGATGCCGTCGAACCCGGCGGCGGCGATCGCTGCGAGGTGCTCGTGCACGCGGGTGGTGGGGGACTGGTCCGATCGAATCGTGCCCCACCGGTTGGGCTCGATGGCGACCGTGCCCAGCAACACCCGTGTCACGACACGATCCCGGTACTCGACCTGGCCACCATGGCGGGGTCGACGACCACCACCCGGGGTGGGTCCCCGGCGAGCAGCGACCCGAGCAGGTCGAGCGCCGCCCGACCCACCCGGCGGGCACACCCGTCGACGGTGGTCAGCGGGGGATTGGTCATCGCCGAGAAGGGGATGTTGTCCGAACCGATCACGCTGAGCTCGTCGGGCACCCGGATGCCGCGGGCGGCGGCTCCGCCGAGCACCCCAAAGGCGGTGACGTCGTTGAAGGTGGCCACGGCGGTGAAGCCTCCGTCGACGATCTCGTCGATCAGCGCCAGCCCGCCGTCGTAGGTGGGGCTCACCGGGCCCAACTGGGCCACGCCGAGTTTCCTTGCGAGGCGGGAGCGTTGCTCCGCCGACCAGAACGCCGAGGGTCCCCGCACGACCGCGATCCGGTCGTGCCCCAGCGAGCGAAGGTGGTCGACGGCCACGGTGACGACGGCGCCCTGGTCGACGTGCACCGCGGCGACGTTGCGACCGCGGCGGTTCACGTACACGATCGGCCTGCCGTCGGCGGCATCTCGGACCGTCCCAAGCGCGGCCACCGGCGAGCACACGATGAGGCCGTCGACGTTGGGGGAGAGGGACTCGACCGCCGAGAGTTCGTCGGGTGCCGCCTGCCGGCTGTCGGCGACCAGCACCGACTCCGACCGCTGACGTGCCCCCAGTTGCACCTCCTGCACGATCTCGGCGAAGTACGGGTTGGTGATGTCCGGAACGATCACGGCCACCCGCGACGTCTTCCCGCCGGCCAGCTGCCTCGCCGCCAGGTTGGGGCGATAACCCACCGCCGCCACCGCCGCCTGCACACGCGCCGCGGTCTTCTCGTTCACCCGACCGGGTCGGGTGAGCACGCGCGACACCGTGCCGGGATGGACACCGGCGCGCCGTGCAACGTCGTCGAGGGTGGCGGTGTCCCGGTTGGTCACACCGTCGACCCTACGGCGAACCGACCGATATGGCAAGCGCTTGCCAAACCGGGGCCGAACGGCGATACTTGCCCGGTGACAACGATCCCAACGCAGTTCCCCGGGCGCGCTCCCACCGGCATGTCCGCCATCCTGTTGCCCTTCACCGACGACGGCGACGTCGACTGGGCCGGCTTCGAAGCCCACGTCCGCCGCACGACCGAGGCGGGCCTCGCCCCGGCGGTCAACATGGACACCGGGTACGTGCAGCTGATCGACGACGAGACCCATCAGCGGGTGCTCGACACCACCCACGAACTTGCCGGTTCCAACTTCGTGGCGGGTGCGTTCGTGCCCGACGCCGCCGGGGACGCCTTCGATCAGGCGGCGCTCAACCGGGCGGCGCTCCGGGTGGCCGACGCCGGGGGAACGCCGGTGATCTTCCCGTCGCACGGCCTGAACGGGCTCGACGAGGACGGCTGGGTGGCCGCCCTCCAGCAGGTGGGCGCCACCGTCGACCGGTTCATCGGGTTCGAGCTGGGTGCGATGTTTGTCCCCTACGGCCGGGTCTACTCACTCGATGCGTACGCCGCGCTGATGGCGATCGACTCCTGTATCGGGGCCAAACACTCGTCGTTGTCGCGAGCGGCCGAGTGGGACCGCCTCGCCCTGCGCGACCGAACCCGTCCCGATTTCTCGGTGTTCACCGGCAACGACCTGGCGATCGACATGATCGTGTACGGCTCCGACTACCTCCTGGGCCTGTCGACGATGGCGCCCGACCTCTTCGCCATCCGGGATCGGCTGTGGGCCGAGGAGGACGCCCGGTTCTGGGAGGTCAACGACCTGCTTCAGTACCTCGGGTTCTTCACCTTCCGCGACCCGGTGCCCGGCTACCGCCACAACGCCGCCACGTTCCTGCAGTTGCGGGGCTGGATTGCCTCCGACGCCATCCCGCCCGGGGCGCCCAGACGCCCCGAGTCGGATCGGGCGGTGCTCGCCGACATCGCCAACCGGATCAATGCCAAGGTGGAGGAGCTCTCATGACGCGCTACACGCAGGTGAAGAAGCTCGGCACCCCCCAGGAGCTGCGCGATCACCTCGCCGGGATCGGCGTCGACCTGCCGGTGGACGAGACGGTGGACCCGCAGGGTGCGCTCGCCCAACCGATCACCTTCACCGACGGCGCCACCGGCGAGCACACCATCCCGAACCGGTTCGCCGTGCTGCCGATGGAGGGCTGGGACGGCACGACCGACGGCCAACCCACCGACCTGGTTCGCCGCCGGTGGACGCGCTTTGCAGAGAGCGGCTGCGGGCTGGTCTGGGCCGAAGCGACCGCGGTGGCACCCGAGGGGCGGGCCAACCCACACCAGCTGATGATCAACCCCGACACCGTCGCGGGCCTGGCCGAGCTTCGGGGCCTGCTCGCCCCGACCCAGGTGGCCGGGTTGCAGCTGACCCACTCCGGCCGGTGGGCCCGACCGGAGGGCGCACCCGCACCCAGAACCGGGCAACCCCACGCCGAGCTCGACCGTCGGGTCGACGCCGACGAGGCCTCGCTGTTGACCGACGACGAGCTCGACGAGCTCGCCGAGTCGTTCATCGTGGCGGCCGGCCTGGCGCGAGACGCCGGGTTCGACTTCGTCGACGTGAAGTGCTGTCACGGCTATCTCCTCCACGAGCTGCTCTCCGGCCGAGACCGGGACGGCCGCTACGGCGGCGACGAGGCCGGACGCACCGCCTTCGTGCGGCGGGTCATCGGCGGCATCCGCGAGCGGGTGCCCGACATCGCCGTTGCGGTCCGGCTGTCGATCTTCGACTTCCTGCCGCATGAGACCGGCCCGGAGGGCACCGGGGTTCCCGTCGCAGCCGACGGCCTGCCGCGCCCGTTCGGCGCCACCGAGTCCGGCCTTGGCATCGACCTCAGCGAGACGCACCGTTTCGTCGACCTGCTGCGCAGCCTCGGGGTTGGCCTGGTGTGTGCGACCGCAGGCAGCCCGTACTACAACCCGCATATTCAGCGGCCCGCCTACTTCCCGCCGTCGGACGGCTACCAGCCCCCCGAGGATCCGTTGGTCGGGGTGGCCCGCCAGATCCACGCCACCGCCGAGCTCGTCCGGGCCCACCCGGACGTCACCTTCATCGGCTCCGGCTACTCCTACCTCCAGGACTGGCTGGCCAACGTCGGTCAGGCCGTGGTGGGCGCCGGGGACGTCGGCATGGTCGGTCTCGGCCGCATGGTGCTCTCGTACCCGCAGCTGGCCGCCGACGTGTTCGCCGGCAACCCCACCGAGCGCCGGTTGATCTGCCGAACCTTCAGCGACTGCACCACCGCACCCCGGGCCGGGCTGGTGTCGGGCTGTTACCCGCTGGACGACTTCTACAAGACCCACGAGGACCGGCCGGCCCTCGTCCAGGTGAAGCGGTCGCTCCGCCAGGCCAAGTCCTGACCCACCTGTACCGACGCGCTATCGAGCGACCGGCACGCCGAGGTTGACGAGCCCCAGGGTGCCCGCCCCCTTGCTGGTCGGTGCCTCAGTCAGCGCGATGCCGGTGCCGTCCACCGCCGGGTCGCCGATCAGCCCGTCGTCGGCCCAGCCGGTGTCGGGCGGGCCGAACCGCTCGTACTCGCCGGTGCGGAACACCGACTCGGTGTAGTCCTCATCGAAGTACAGCTGGGCGGTCAGCACCTCGGTGCCCTCGACGCGCGCCCGCACGTGGATGTGCACGGCCCGTCCGCCGTACCAGCCCGGATAGATCGTCTGGAACTCGAGGAGGCCGTCGGCGTCGGAGGTCTGGAAGCCGCGCATGAAGGTGGTGCCCTCGCCCTCGTCCTTCCCGCTGCCGTCGTCGACGTAGGAGGAGTAGTCGCCGGTGGCGTCGGTGTGCCAGATCTCCACCTGAGATCCGGCAACCGGCCGGCAGCCCTCGTCGACCACCCGCAGACCGAGCCGCAGCGGATGGCCCGGGTAGCCGTCGGTGACGTCGCGGCGATCGAGTTGCTCCCTGGACGGGAACGGCCCGCCGGAGGAGCCCGGCGTCAAGGCACAGATCGCGAGCGCCTCGAACATTGCGGGTGTCAGCGCCTCCGTGTCCGCCGCCCCGGCGGGGTCCGTCGCGGTGGTAGCGGGCCCCGCACCCGTCGGCGCGCCCTCCTCGGTGTCGTCGCCGCTGCACGCCGACAACCAGGCAGCGCCTGCCCCGAGTCCGGCGGCGGCGAGAAACGTTCGACGGCGTGCGACCGGAGAATGCGGCGCTGCGCTCATCACCAGAGTGTCGCACGCCGCCGGGCGGTGCGATCCTCGGGCGCGAACCCGCCAACCGGGGAGCAGCCCCGGGACGACCTGCTGCCGCACCGATACGGTCCGGTTATGGTGCTCGTCCCGGAACTCGATGTGACCGACCTCGACGCCTCGTTGGGGTTCTACACCGACGTCCTCGGCTTCGATGTGGTGTTCCAACGGCGGGCCGAACGGTTCACGTACCTCGAACGCGACGGCATGGAGCTGATGGTCGAGGGGCCCACCGAGGCCGGCAACCGTCAGTTCGTCGTCGCCGACCCGGACGGGTACCTGTGGCGCCCGTTCCGCGACCTCGGCGTGAGGTCGGCGGGGTAGGCGCCGGACCTCATCGGTCAGTCCGTCGCCGCCGGTTTGGCCGCCATCACCGTCGCCGCCAGCGCGACGCGGTGGTCCTTGGCCCACGGCGGGCCCAGGACCGATCGCGGGCCGTGCAGCACCGCCTCGGCCCGGTCGCCCAGGCGTTCGGTGGCGGCCGCCTCCACCGTCTTCGCATCAAACCGGTGGACGTCCCACCCGCGGTCCCGGGCAAGCTCGGCGAGCACCTGGCAGTACATCACCGAGTCGGCCCGGCTCTCGTAGGGAGCGCGTCGGAGGGTGGCGAGGTCGGAGGGATGGTCCTGGGGCCAGTCCCGGACGGACAGCGACACGATCGGCCCGTCCAACTCGCGCTCGAGTCGATCCAGGGACGCCGAGGAGGCGCGCCCGGCCGACGCCCGCACCTCGGCCACCAGCTTGGCCAGGGCGGCATCGCCCAGCGGCGGACCCACACGATGAAGCTCGTGCGGGCCGCCGTCGTGATGAATCGGCGCGGTGGACACCCCCGGCTCGACCAGCTCGATCCTCCTCCGGTCGACGACCTCGTGGTCGTCGCCGGCGGCAACGACGACCGCCCAACCGAGGTGGTGGGCAACTCCGAGGCGCATGTCAAGCGGTCCTGAACCGAGATCGTTCGGTCAGAGGTACTCGGTCATCCAGCCGGCCACCCGCTCGACGGCGGGATCGGACGGAGGGCGAATCTTCCTGGGGGCGATGACGACTGCCGGCAGCCAATCGCCAGACGCCACAGGAGGAAGCCGGAGGTTCCCAGCCAGTGTGAGCCCGTCGGTCGAAAGCGAGACGTCAGTTGGTGCAACACCCATGTTCGGACACCCTAGGTCCGTGTCGCATGTTGCAGTCGGGCCGAGCGGGCGACGCCGCCGGTTTCAGCCGCGCAGGTTGAGCTGGAACCGATGCTGCAACGCATCGCCGTGAGGTCCGCACGGCGCCAGGCGCACCCCGGTGTGGTGCGCTCCGAGCCGGCGGGCCACCTTGATGGAGGGCAGGTTGCCCACCAACACGGCGATCCCGATCGATCGAGCGCCCTGCCGCGCCGCCCAGTCCAGGAGGGATTCTGCCGCTGCGGTCAGCAACCCCCTCCCACGGGCCGGAGCGGCCAGCCAGTAGCCGAGTTCCCCCTGTGCCGCAAACCAGGTGATGGAGCCGAACACTCGATGCTGCTCGTCGGAGATACAGAAGGCCGCTTCTTCTTGCGTGCTCCACCATTCGGCCGCGCCGGCGAGAAACGACTTGGCGTCGGCCCGACCATACGGGCTGGGGACGGTCGTCCAGCGAGGGATCTCGGGGTCCTGGCAGGCGGTGAGCAGGGCGTCGGCATCAGAGGCGCGCCATGGACGCAGGTGCTCCTTTCGCCCGGGGATGCTGAGCAGCGGCTGTTCGGTGGGCCAGGTCGATTCCATGTTGCCCATCCGAGCCCGTCACCCGATGTCGTGCCAGCTCAGCCCGAGACGCCGATCTGGCCGAACAGCGTGGCGTAGTCGACGTGATGGATGTCTTCGATGACCATGCCGTCCTCGTCGATCATCGTGAAGGTGGCCCCCTCGAAGCGGACCTGAGCGCCGGTGGGGGCCACGCCCAGGAGTTCGCCGGTGTGCGTGCCCGCCATGACCCAGCGGTCGGCGTGACGAGGCCCGTCGACGACCAGCACCTGGCGGGTCAGGGTGAGGTCGGGGAGGGCGACGCACATCATGGCTGCGCGGTCGCGCACCGGACCGGGTCCGATCTCCCAATCGCTCGACGACGCGTCGCGCACTCTGGCGTCGTCGGTGAACCATGCGGCCACTGCGTCGGGGTCGTGTGCGTTCCACGCCTCGTAGGTGGCATCGCTCACACGCGTCGTCAGTTCGTTCCAGTCGGCCACGGTTTCAACGTAGCCTCCGCGAAGGCTGCTCCGGCCGAGCCGAGGGGCGCGGGAGGGTTCCGAGGAGGCGTCGGACCTTGGCGTCCCACCGCTCGAGAGCCGCCAGGTCGACCCCGGCGGGATGCTTGGCGCCGACGGCGCTGAGCGCCCGCGCCCGAACCATCCGAGGCACCATCGTGGCGGCCGCCGAGGGAACGCTGGCCAGGCGAAGGGCGGCGGCGGGTACGGACGCCGGGCTGGGAGGGCGCCAGCGCTGCTCCAAGCCGGCCCGCATGGCTTCGGCGTCCATGAGGCCGGCGCGGATCATGTCGCGCACCCCGCTGGTGCCCAGCTCGGTGCTCATGCGTCGGAGGCTCTCGAAGGCGGCCAGCGTTCCGCCGTAGGAGCGCTGATACTCGTACTGGTAGCCCCACAAGACGGACTCGTCGCCGCAGTCATCTGCGTCGGCCACGCCCTCGGCCAACATGGTGCCGGCCATCAGGCCGAGGCCGATGCCCGATCCGTGGGCGGGGAAGACCTGGCAGGCGGCATCGCCCACCAGCGCCAGGCCGGGCGCGGTGAAGCGGGCGAAGGGCCGGCGCAACGGAATCACCCCGAACGCGCCAGAGAGCACCTCACCAAGCCACGGCAGATCGGCGCGGGCGCTGGCCTGAAGGTGCGGGGCGGTGCGGCGCGGGCCGGACGCGAGACAACCCACCAACACGGCGGCCGACCGCAAATCGTTGGCCACGGTGACCGCCCGCGTGGACCAGCCGCCGGCCGGGCCGAGGATCGTCACCGCCTGCCCCGCCTCGGCCCCGTGCCGGGTGAGGAACCGCCGGGCTCCGTTGCGGTCGCCGACGCGGAACTCGTGGTCCCCGGCGGAGCACAGTTCCTCGTCGCGGACATCGGGGCACCACGGCGTCAGCGCCGGCGCCGCTCCACGAAGGGCGCCGTGTCGGCCCGACGCGTCGACGAACAGGGCGGCCTCCAGGCGCAGCCGGCGACCCGGCCCGTCGCCGTGGCTGCGACCGATCTCGATGGCGCAGAGGCGTCCGGCCCAGTCGGTCTCAACGTCGAGGACGTCACTCGAGTCGAGGATCTCGACACCTGCCTCGACCGCGCGAGTGCGCAGGCGCCGACCCAGTCCGGCCATGTCTGCCCGAACCACGGGCGAGTCGGTGACCGTTGCCGAGTGGCGGCCGTCGGGCCCGAAGAAGTGCGCGGTTCTCGGAGCGGCCGCCGACCCATCGACCGGAACGGGCGGCTCGACCTGCGCCGCGGCGAACTGCCACGGCAGCACGCCGTTGTGCCACTGCGCCCCGGCCGCCTCGGCGGGCCGGCGATCCACCAGCGCGACCGAACGCCCTCGCGCCGCCAATTGACCGGCGGCGTTGGCGCCTGCGGTGCCCGCTCCGACCACCACCACGTCGACCCGCTGCGTTCGTCCTGGCACGGGAACAACGTAGGCGCAGGGGCCGCCGGTTCGCCTCGCCAGCGATCAGCGAGTCGGCCGCCTCGGCGCAGCCGTCGGGGGTGCGGGAGGCGGTGGTTCACGAGGAAGGCCCAGGAGGCGTTCGCCGATGATGTTGCGCTGGATCTCCGACGTGCCGCCGCCGATGGTGAGCGCTCGGCTGAAGAGATAGGCCCAATGCCAGGGATCGACCGCTTCGGCCTCCTCGTTCTGGATGCCGAGCATTCCGGCGGGGCCGGCGAGGTCGCAGATGAGGTCGAGCACCGCCTGGGCGTTGGCATCGGTCTTCGCCTTGCGTATCGAGGCGACGGGCGACGGATCGTCCCCCCGAACCAGAGCGTCGACGATCTTCTGGGTGAGCAGGTCGGTCACGAAGGCGTCGCTATAGACCCTGGCCGCCCGCTGACGATTCACCGGGCTGCCGGCAGCCGACCTTCGCCGTATCTCGTCCATGCACTCCTGGAATGACGGCCCCATGCCCCACAGCACGCCTCCTTCGCTCAGCGCGATGCGCTCGTTGCCCAGCGTGACCGTCGCCAGGCGCCACCCGTCACCCTCGGCACCGATGCGGTGCTCGACGGGGAGCCGAACGTCGGTGAGGAACGTTTCGTTGAAGTGGTTGCCGCCGGTCATCTCGATGGTCGGGTGGACCTCGACTCCGGGGCTTGCCATGTCCACGACGAAGTAGGAGATGCCGCGGTGCTTGGGCGCCGCAGCGTCGGTGCGGGCCAGCAGGATGCCCCACTGGGCCCGGTTCGCCCAGGTCGAGAAGATCTTCTGACCGTTGATGACGTAGTGGTCGCCGTCGCGTTCGGCGCTGGTGCGAAGCGACGCCAGGTCGCTCCCGGCGTCCGGTTCGCTGAACAGCTGGGTCCACGTCTCGCTTCCCGCCAGCACGCCCGGAAGCCAGCGCCGTTGCTGGGCCTGGGTGCCACCCGCCAGGATCGTCGGGCCGGCCCAGCCGATGCCGATCGTGTTCGCCGGAACCGCCACGTCGGCCGCCGTCAACGCTTCGCCGATGACCAGTTGCAGGCGCGGGTCGGCGTCGAGCCCCCACGGCCGTGGCCAGTGGGGCGCCACCAGGCCGGCCTCGGCCAGTTGGCGGGCGGTGGGGGACGGGTGGGCGGCCAGCCAATCGTCGAGCAGCCGCCGCTGTTCGACGGGGTCAAG
>JAWKIE010000044.1:0-24714 GCA_041394485.1 Microthrixaceae bacterium | reverse complement strand
TTCCTCCGGACCCGGCGCGAGCGGGTCGACCCGTCGTCGGTCGGGTTCCCGCAGGGCCGCAACCGGCGGACGCCCGGGCTGCGGCGCGAGGAGTTGGCGGTGCTGGCCGGGATCGGCGTGTCCTGGCTGACGCGCCTCGAGCAGGGCCGGGCCAACGTCGTGTCGGCCGAGGTTCTCGACGCCCTGGCGTCGGCGCTTCGGTTGAACGCCGTCGAGCGGGCCCACCTGTTCACGCTCGCCGAGGTTCACCTGAACCCCGATCCCGGGTCGGCGCCCCTGGACGGGCCGCTGCGGCGCCTGGTCGACGGCCTCGACCCCAACCCCGCCTACCTGCTGGATCACCACTGGAACCTGGTGGCATGGAACGACGCCGAGCTGGAGCTGTTCCCGTTGTTGCGCGACTTCGGGGCGGCCGACCGGCCCAACCTGTTGCGGCTCTTTCTGGAACGACGTGAGCTGCGGAGCGTGATCGACGATTGGTCGAAGGAGATCGATCGCCTCACCCGGCAGTTCCGGTTTCACCTCGCCAACTTCCCCGACGACGAACTCGATCAGCTCGCATCGGAGCTGCGCGCCGCCCACCCCGAATTCGACGCATCCTGGGAACAACACGAGGTGGCCCCCGCCGCGGCCCACGTACGGGTGGTCAACGCCCCGGCCGGCCGGCTTCGTTTCGACCAGCACCGCCTGACCCTCCCCGACCGGCCCAGCTGGCAGCTGGTCGTGTTCATCCGCCTCCCCGATTCTTCATCCGCCACGACGACGGGGGCGCCGGCAGACTGAACGGCCATGGAACGCACCACCGCCGCCGACGCCTCCTTCCTGTACATGGAGAACCCGGTGGTGCACATGCACGTGACCGGCGTGATGGTGATCGACCCGTCGACCGCCCCCGACGGCTTCTCCTTCGAGCGGTTTCAAACCTTTGTGGCGTCGAGGTTGCACCGGATCCCACCGTTCCGGCGCCGCCTGAAGATCGTTCCCTTCGGCATCGACCACCCGGTGATGGTGGACGACCCGGCCTTCGACCTCGACGACCACCTCCACCATCGGCCCCTCCCCGGGGGCACCCGCGACGACCTGGCCGCGTGGGTGGGCGAGTACGCCGCCGAGCCGCTGGATCGCGACCGCCCCCTCTGGGACATGGTGCTGCTCGACGGCCTCGCCGACGGCACGGTGGCGATGGTGTCCAAGGTGCATCACCTGCTGGTCGACGGCTCCAGCGGGACCGATCTGATGGTGCAGCTGGTCGACCTGACGCGGGAGTTCGAGGTGGAGGAGCCCCCGCCCTTCGAACCGGAGGGGTCGGTTCCCAACGGGCCCGCACTGATCGCCGGCGCCGTGGCGTCGCGGGTGACCGACCCGCTGCGGGGGGCACGGGCGCTGGGTCGCGGCCTGGCGTCGGTCGGTCGGGTGATGCTCAACGTCGGTGGCGGGGAGGCCGACGGGCCGACGATGGCCCGCCCCTTCGATGCGCCGCGCACCCTGTTCAACAAGTCGATCACCGGGCGTCGCTCGGTGGCGTTCGCCAAGTGCCCGTTGGACGACCTGAAGTTCGTCAAGAGCACCTTCGGCGCCACGGTGAACGACGTGGTGCTCGCCGCCTGCACCCAGTCGTTGCGGCGCTATCTGGCCAAGCGGGGAGAGACGTTTGAGCGGCCGCTGGTGGTCAGCGTGCCGGTGTCGGTGCGCGGCCAGGTCACCGACGGGTCGTCGGCCAACCAGGTGTCCAACATGTTCGTGCGCCTGCCGGTTCACCTGGCCGATCCGGTCGACCAGCTTCGGGCGGTTCGGGTGGACACCCGCGACGCCAAGGCGGTGCACGGTGCGATCGGCGCCGACATGATCGGCGACGTCACCGAGGTGACGCCGCCCGCGATCTTCAACCTGGCAAGCCGCCTCTACAGCTCCGCCCACCTGGCCGACCGGCTGGCGCCGATCCACAACCTGGTGGTGTCCAACGTCCCCGGGCCACCGTTTCCGCTGTACATCGCCGGGGCGCAGCTGGTGGGCATGTACCCCTTCGGCCCGCTGATCGAGGGCTCCGGACTGAACATCACGGTGCTGTCCAACATGGGCAACATGGACGTCGGGGTGATCGCCTGCCCCGACGTGGCGCCGGACGTCGACGAGGTGAGCGACGGGTTCGTCGCCGCCGTCGAGGTGCTGCGGCAGGCGGCCGTCGCCGAGCAGGCGAAGGGTTCGGGCCCCAAGGGCACCGGGAATGCGGCCGCCCCGGCCTCGGCGAACAAGGCCCCCGCCAAAAAAGCCGCGGCGAAGAAGGCGCCCACCAGAAAAGCCGCTGCCAAGAAGGCGCCCACCAGAAAAGCCGCAGCGAAAAAGTCCCCGGCCAAGAAGGCGCCGGCGAAGCGGGCTCCGGGCGCCAAGCAGGCCCCCAACACGAAGGCCCAGAACACGAAGGCGAACCGGCCGTGACCCGGAGCGCCGACTGCGACGCCCCGCCGGACGATCTTGCGGGCCTCGACGAGGGATCGGACGGTGTCGACCCGCCGGCGGTCGACGAGGAGGACGAAGCCGGATCGATCACGCTGATCAGGCGGGTGGAGAAGGGGCTGGCCCGTATGCCGCTGGCGCGGCTGACCACCGTGGGCCCGCGAACCGCCCGATGGGCCCTCCAGGCCGGGTTGACCGAGGCCGGTCGCATACCCGGCGCCCCCCGGATCCGCATGACGGCGGCGCTCGCCTCGCAGGTGGCGATGGACGAGGCCGTCGTTGCGCTGATGCAGGGCCCCAGCAGGTTCCCCCGCCGGGCCGACTACCACCGGGTGTCCGCCGAGCTCGACGAGGCCCGCTCGCTGTTCGAGCAGCGGGGCTGGCTGGATGATCCGTCGAGCTACCACCGGAACCCCGAACCACTCGCCGAGGTCGAGTCGAGCTCCGGGTGGGCGCTCGGCCGGGGCTATCGGCGTATCACCTGGGACAGCGGCTACGAACCCCGAAGCGAGGAGCCGGGCGCCGACCGCTGGCGTTCCTTCGAGCGGAACCGCACCGCCTCGGCCTGGGTGCTGGAGCACGACGACGGCCCACGTCCGTGGGTCGTGTGCGTGCACGGCTTCGGCACCGGCGCCCCCGTGGCGGACATGATCACCTTTCGTGCCCAGCGCCTGCACCAGGATCTCGGCTGGAACGTGGCCGCACTCGTGTTGCCGGTGCACGGCAGCCGCCGGCCTTCGATGGTTGGGGGCGAGCAGTTCCTCGGCTTCGACATGATGAACGGAGTGCACGCCCTGGCCCAGTCGGTGTGGGACCTGCGGAGGCTGCTCGGTTGGGTGCGCAGGCAGCAGCCCACCTCCTTGGTGCTGCACGGTGTCTCGCTTGGCGGGTACGTCACGGCGCTCACCACCTGCTTCGACGGCGACCTCGACGCGGTGATCGCCGGCATTCCCATCAGCGACTTCCCCGCGCTGTTCGCCCACCAGTCGCCCCAACACGTCCGTGAGCGATCGATCGAACACGGCATCCTCGACGGCAACGCCGAGTGGGTGTACCGGGTGGTGTCGCCGCTGGCCATGCCCACCCTGACCCCGGCGGAGGGGCGGTACATCTTCGCCGGCCTGGGCGACCGCATGGCCGTCCCCGCCCAAACCCAGGCGCTCTGGCAGCACTGGCAGCGGCCGACGATCAGCTGGTTTCCGGGCAACCACGTCGGCTACCTGTGGTCGAAGAAGTCGGCGGCATTCATCGACGGGATCCTCGACAGCCTGGGATCGCCCGGTACGGCGTCGCCGTAGGCTCGCCGGGTGACCAGCAGCGACGACCGGGCCGACACCTCCTCCGCGGCGCCCACCACCACCGGCGGCCCCACCGCGACTCCACCCGGCCGGTCCTTTGCCAGCGACAATGCGGCGGGCGTGCACCCGACGATCCTCGAAGCGGTCACCGCGGCCAACGCCGGCCACGCACTCGCCTACGGCGAGGACCCCCATACGGCCCGCTGCGAGGCCGCCTTCGACGAACTCTTCGATGCCGACGTCGTCACCCGGCTGGCCTTCAACGGCACCGGCGCCAACGTCCTGGCCCTGGCGACGCTGATGGCCTCGCTGCCCGGACCCCATCACGCCGTCGTGTGCAGCAGCTGGGCCCACATCAACGTGGACGAGACCGCCGCCCCGGAACGCATTCTGGGGACCAAGCTGATCGCCGTGCCCGGCGACGACGCCAAGGTGACGCCCGAGCGGCTGCGTGCGGTCGGCCACGACCTCGGCGTGGTGCACCACGCCCAGCCGGGCGTCCTCAGCATCACGCAACCGACCGAGCTGGGCACGCTGTACACGGCGGCCGAGATCGCGGCAGTGTGCGACGCCGCCCACGAGCTGGGGATGCTCGTCCATCTCGACGGGGCCCGCATCGCCAACGCCGCTGCGTCGCTGGGCGGCACCCGCGAGGCCCTGCGCGCCTTCACGATCGACGCCGGGGTCGATGCGGTCTCCTTCGGCGGTACCAAGAACGGCCTGCTGGGTGCGGACGCCGTCGTGTTTCTCAACCGACGGGCGGCGGAGGGGTCCGAGTACGTCCGCAAGCAGATCACCCAGCTGCCGTCGAAGATGCGCTTCCTCGCCGCCCAGTTCACCGCGGCGCTGGCCGATGACCTGTGGTTGGAGCTGGGCGAGCACTCCAACGCGATGGCCCGGCTGTTGCACCAGCGGGTGGCCGGTCTGCCCGCCGTCGACGCCGGGGCACCTCCGGTGGTCAACAGCATCTACCCGAGCCTGCCGCCGTCGGTCATCGCACCACTCCAGGCGTGGAGCTTCTTCTGGGACTGGAACGCCGAGGAGCATCAGGTTCGTTGGATGACCGCCTGGGACACCACCGTCGACGACGTCGACGCGTTTGTCGCCGGGGTCACCGAGCTCGCCGACCGGTGGGCGAACCGGTAGGACCCACCGGTCAGGTGCCGGTCCAGGTGGGCGTTCGCTTCTCGAGGAACGCCCCGATGCCCTCGGCGGCGTCGGCGGTGGCCAGGTTGTCCACCATCACCGCGGCGGTGTGCTCGTAGGCCTCGACCGGGGGAAGGTCCCGCTGGCGTCGGTAGGCCGCCTTGCCGATGGCGACGGTCGACGGCGACTTGGCGGCGATCCTGGCCGCCAGCGCCTCGGTGGCCGCATGCAGTTCACCGTCGGGGACCACTCGGTTGATCAGGCCGATGCGAAACGCCTCGGCGGCGTCGATCGCGTCGCCGGTCAGCAACAACTCCAGGGCGTGTTTGGGGGCGACCGTTCGGGTCAGCGCCACCATCGGGGTCGAACAGAACAGGCCGATGTTGACGCCGGGTGTGGCGAACCGGGCCGACTTGCCGGCGACCGCCAGGTCGCAACTGGCCACCAGCTGGCACCCGGCGGCCGTCGCCACCCCGGCGACCTGGGCGATCACCGGTTGGCGCAGCCCGGTCAGTTGCAACATGACCTCGGAACAGGACGCAAACAGCCGTCGCCGAAACCCCTCGTCCTCGGTGGCGCGAAGCTCGCGAAGATCGTGGCCGGCGCAGAACGCCGGCGGCGACCCGGCCAGGATCACCACGTGCACGTCGTGGTCGCCGTCGACGTCGGCCAACCGTCGGGCCAGCGCCTCCAACATCGAGGTCGACAGCGCGTTGCGCGTCTGCGGCCGATTCAGGGTCAGCGTGGCGACGTGGTCGCGGTCGGTTCGCAGCACCAGCGGCTCGTCGACGTCGTTCTCCATGGTGCGACGGTACCCCGCAGTGGGATGGGGTGGGCGCCGGAGCGGTTCAGTGGCCGGAGTCGGTGCCCGAGACGGCGGCGAGCAGGCGGCGAAGGTGGATCAGGCCCAGGTATCGGCCGGCGTTGTCGGTGACGATCACCGGGGCGTGGGGCTCGGGGGCGGCGTTGCTGAGGCGCCCGAGGACGTCGAGCGGGCTGAGGTGAACCCCGACGACCAGGGTCGGAACCAGTTCCCCGCGAAACCCGGCCTCGCTGTCGATCAGCCCGCTGGGTCGCCGCTGGTCGTCCACCACCGCCATCCACGGTTCGTTGGACTCGGCCCAACCGGCCGACAGGTCGTCGTACTGGTTGACCGTGGCCACCGGATCGAGCAGGCGCGCCAGCGTGTCGGTCGGGGCCTGTGAGAACCGGGCCAGCGCCCCGTCGGCGGCCGGGTCGATCGCCGCCCAGCTGGTCTCGGGCCGGGCGAAGTAGTAGCCCTGCGCCAGGGGAACCTCGAGGTCGACCAGACGCTGGGCCTCGGCCAGGGTTTCGACCCCCTCGGCCAGCAGCCAGGCGTCCATCCGGCCGGCGAACATGCCGAGCATCTCGATCAACGACACCTTGGTCTCGTCGCGCTCGACCCCCTCGACCAGCGAGCGGTCGAGCTTGAGGATCGAGGGGCGCAGCTGCAGGATCTGCTTGAGGCCGGCGTAGCCGGATCCGGCGTCGTCGACGGCGAAGCGGGCACCATCGGCGCGCAGGCTGCGCACGACGGGCGCCAGGTCGTCCCAGTCCCACGGTCGATGTTCGGTGATCTCGATCAACAGGCCACCCAGGTGGCCCTGGGAGGCGAGCACCTTGCGCACCGGCGGACAGTGCAGCGATTCCGGGTCGAGGTTGAGCGACAGGAAACAGTTCTTGGGGACCTGGGAGCGTCGCGAGAGCGCTGAGCGGAGACAGACGGCGTCGAGCTGCTGCCCGACCCCCAGTTCGTGGGCCGCGGCCAGCACCCGGTCGGGAGCCTTGGCGTTGCCGTCGGGGGATTGGAAGCGGGTGAGGGCCTCGTAGCCGACCACCCGGCGGTGGCGGAGGTCGACGATCGGCTGGAACACCGTGGTGACGCCCTCCCCGGTCAACGCCCGGTGGATCGTCTCGTCCCAGTGCTCCCGAGTGGGCAGGACCGGTTCCTCGGCGCCAACCGGTGGCGCCGGGGCCGGGGCCGACCGCTTGCGGCCCAGTGCCTGTCTCATGGGCCAACCCCTCGCATCCGCCGATCGCTACGTCTGCGTTGGTTCTCGGTCGTCGCGCCGACGACTTGAGCGGTTTCTTCATCCGATGCCTCACCCGGGGTTCGCCGCGGGCGGTGGCGTCACCCCGAAATCCGCTCCGGGTCGGCATCGGCGATCAGCGCGTCGCGGTCATCGGCCAGGACAAAACCGGACTCGATCGCCGTATCGGCCGAGTCCTCGTAGGCCGAACGGTAGGCGTCCGGCGAGGCATACAGCCCGCTGAGCCGGTCGTCCGGAATCGGTGCGGTGGAACCCATCAGCAGGCAGATGATGGTCGAGTCGGGGGCGGCCAGTCCGGTCAGGACGTCCACCGGTGCGTCAACCGCCGGCGTGCGGACCCCGCCGGTGACGTTGCCCACCTCGTCGGTCTCGTAGACCGGCGGGTCACCCGACTCGTCCACGCCCAGCCGGTCGGCGGTCGGTGGCGCCTCGCCGCCCTGCGCCCAGGAGTCGAGGTGGCGAAGTGCGGCGCGGAGCACGAAGTTCTGCTGACCCCGGTTGATCGGCTGTGGGCACTCCAGCACCGCCTCGGCGGCACCCAGCTGGAAGGCGTCGGCGTGGGCGGTGCCGGCGATCTCCCACAGACGGAACCGGTCGTTGTCCTCCTGGCGGGACGGAAAGGAGTTGAGGATGCCCAGCACGTCGGTCTCGGTTTGCACCGTGATGACCGGCACGTCGAGGTCGGTTCGGATCGTCGTCGGTTCGCCGACGAACGTCGCCGTGATGTCGATGCCCTCGCCGGGCTCGCCCAGCGGCGCGGCGGCACCGCCCCGGCTGTGGATCAGGAAGCCGTCGAATGCCCCGGTCAAGGGCTGAACACCGTTGACGTAGGTGGTGAGGGCAAAGCGGACTGCGATTCGCCGACGGCCAGCAGCCGCTCCACCGCCAGGTCGCCCAGCGGGTTGGCCTCGTCGTCGGTCCGAAGCGCCCGGCCGATCTGGGTGAAGATGTCGTAGCTGAAGGCGTCGCCGGGGTGGCTGAGGTCGCCATAGCGTTCCGGGTCGAAGTTGGCGATACCCTCTCCGGCGCCGGTCAGTTCGCCGGCGGGGGTCGGCACCGCCACCGGTCCGCCCTCGATCCCGATGTGTTGGGCCGACACCCCAACCCAGGCGTAGCCCTGCCGGAGGATCTCCTCGGCCAGATAGGTGTAGTCGGGGGAGAAGTCGGATCCGGAGCTGACGTTGAGCCATTCCACCACCACGGTGCCGTTGAAGTCGCCGGCGTCGACGGGTCGGCGCACGAGCACCCGGGTGTTGAAGTCGCCGGAGCCCTCCTCGGTCAGCTCGAATCGGCCGTCGGTGGGCAACTCGCCGGTGTACCCGATCGCCGTGCCCGCGGCCGGATACTCGGCCTCGGAGTAGCCGGACTCGACCGCGTCGGGCACCTCGGCCGCCGACAGCAGCGAGATGCCGTTGCCGCCCGTCAGCTCCTGGCCGAAGGTCGCAGCGGGGCCGTCGGGCCGTTCGGGCGCCGAGGTGGTGCCGGTCCCGTCGCCAGCGGTGGTGGTGGTGGAGCCGGCCGGCCCGTCGGCGTCGGCCGTCGCCGTGTCGTCGCCGGAGCCGCTGCAACCGGCGGTGAGCAGCGCGAGTGCGAGCAGTCCACGTCCAAGTGCCGTTCGTTTCATCGGGCTCCCCCTCCAGGTGGCGATTCGGCCCGATTCTGTCAGGCGATCGGCCGCCCGGACGCATGAAGGCGTCGGCGACGGATCGGGTGACGACCCCCGGCAAGCCCAGTCCCCGGCGACGGTACGATCTGCCCATGACCAACCCGGGTCCGCCACACCCGACGTCGCCGTCGCGGCTGCGCTGGGTCCGCGCCCTGGTCACCGTCGGTGCGGTGGTGGCGGCGGCCCTGTTGATCGGGCCGCGCCTGGGTTCCTCCGAGCACCGGGTGGGGCCCGGGTCGGTGTCGATCGGGTTCTGGCCGAGCGAGTCCGGGCAGACCACCCTGGGGTTGCCGCCGCTCGGCGAGGCGCACGCCTCCACCCACCCCGGGCCGGTGGAGGTGCGGATGGAGCTGCGCTCGATCGACGTGACCCGTCTGATCGGCGACGACGGCCGCATCGACACCCCGGCCCTGAGGTCGTCGATCGAACGCGACACCCGCGGTGCGCTGATCTCCGCCGTGATCCGATTTGGACTGATCGCCGCCGTCATCGGCGGGGTGACGGTGGCGGCGCTGCCCTGGCGCCGAAAGCGCACGGTGGCGCTGGGTGCGCTTGGCGGTGGGCTGGTGGCGCTGCTGCTGGCGGCGTCGGCGTTGCCCGGCTTCGACAGCCAACGCTTCGACGAGCTCACCTACGAGGGCCCGCTGGACGCCGGCCGACAGATGATGTCGTCGATCTCCACCACCGAGGGGCCGTTGGGCCAGCGGGTGACCGCCCTGACCGACCGCCTGGCCGGCCTGTACTCGGCCACGATCACACAATCGCTGGGCGATACGGAGGGCGAGGTGGTGATCCTGCACATCTCGGACCTGCACCTGAACCCGATCGGTGCCCAGCTGGCCCGCCGCCTGGCGACCACCTTCGAGGTGGACGCCGTGATCGACACCGGCGACACGACGTCCTTCGGCACCTCCTTCGAGGGCGTCTACGCCGATGCGCTCGCCGACTTCCCCGTTCCCTATCTGTTCGTCGCAGGCAACCACGACAGCCGGCCCAACCGGGCGGCGATCAAGGCCACGCCGGGGATCACGGCGCTGGACAACATCGCGGTCGACGTCGAGGGGGTGAGGATCGCCGGGTTTGACGACCCGGTGATCACGACGGCGAACCCCGTCCCCAAGGAGCGTCGCAAGGCCACCCAGTATGCGGCGGCCCCCGAGGTTGCGGACCTGCTCGAACGGGAGCAGCCCGACGTGCTGGCCGTGCACAACCCGGTGATCCTGCGCGACCTGGTGGGCAGGGTGCCGGTGGCGATCGCCGGACACGGGCATCGATCCCAACTGGGCGCCCGCGACGGCACCATCGTGTGGACGGTCGGCTCCACCGGCGCCACCGGGCTGGGCTCGCTGCTCGTGGAGAACGACCTGCCCGCCACCGCCGCGCTGTTGCGGTTCCGCGACGGCGAGTTGACCGCGATCGACGACCTCGAGGTGGTCGGTACCGCCGGCGATCTCCAGATTCGTCGCCGCGTGATCACCGACGTAATACGTCAGGGTGACAACGCCGACTTCATCGGCGACGAGATCGAGGAGGGCATCGGCCCGGCGGCCACCAGCACCACGAGCACGAGCACGAGCAGCACCACGGACACGACGGGGACGGCCGACTCAACGGCCACGACGGACGCGACCAGCACCACCGCCGACGGTTGAGCGGCTACCCGGCGGTGGGGAGGCGGGCCAGCACCCGATAGGTGTTGCCGCCGTCGTAGCGCTTGAGGATCGGGGCGACCATCTGGTCGGCGACGAGCCCGGCCACCATCAGCGGGGCCCCCAGGGTCATGCCGAGCGTGCGCCTCGCCCGGTCGAGCGGCCCCGACGGTGGCATCCACGGCAGGTCCAACTCGGGCGCCAACCGATTGACGGCGAACCAGGCACCCAGCGAGAAGTCGACGGGTTGGTGGGCCGGGGCCACCTCCTGGTCGAGGATCTCAAACCCCAGACGCTCCAGCGCCGAGCACAGGTTGCTGCGCGGGATCAGGTGCTGGTGTTGGGGCTGGAACCACGGCACCCAGTACTTGCCGAGCACCCCGCCGAGCAGGCACTCCGGGTTGGGCACCTCGATGAGCAGGAGCCCGCCGGGCGCCAGCACCTCGGCGGCGGCGGCCAGCTCGTCGTGAGGCTCGCGTGTGTGCTCCAGGTAGTGGTGCATGCTGAGCGTCTCGTACCCCCCGGCCAGCCCGGCGCTCAGCTCGGGGAACAGGCCCCGGTGGCCGGTGGAGATCCAGCCGCGGCGGGCGGCGTCGTCGACCCCGTCGGACAGATCAAGCCCGTCGAAGGTGGTGTCGGGCAGCTCGCCGGCGGCGATCAGCGTGAAGTGGCCGTGGCCACATCCGACGTCCAACCAGTTGGTGGGCGGAACCTCGCAGTGGCGCATCACCATCCCCACCCGGTCGACGTAGGAGGTGTCGCTGACCCCGAAGATGAAGTCGGCGCTGTCGGCGCCGAGACCGTCGTAGAAGTCGCGGTAGTAGTAGTCGAGCCCCTCGATGGTCAGGCGCGGGTTCTGGAAGCGGTGCCCGCACTCGTCGCAGCCGTCGAGGTGGAACGCCCCCGGCTTGTGCTGCAACAGGTCGACGGTGTCGAGCCGGCCGGTGAGCGCGGCCGACCCGCACCAGGGGCAGGTGGTGCGGGTGGCCTCGAAGAATCGGTCGGTGCCCTCGGCGGCATCGGCGGCGTAGGCCGCCCGCACCGACGGGTCACGGCGACGCTTGTCGATCGGGGAACTCGAGGCGCGCCTGGCCGCGGGAACACGGGCGAGGGCGGCGACGGCCTCGACCGGTTCGCTCACCGGCCGTCGGAGGCCTGGCAGGCCGAGATCACGGGGTGCCAGGGGCCCCTCGCCACCGAACACCAGCGCCGGCTGGACGATCAGCGCGGCAAGCGCGGCGAGGGCGGCGCCCGGCGCGACCACCACCAACGCCGCGAGCACCACGAACCGGGCGATCCCCACCGCGTACACAAAGGTCGTGGCGGCACCGAAGACGGCCAGGGCCACCTCGGCCCGCCGCGGCGCCGTGGCCGGGGCGGCGCTCAGGTGGGAGGCGACCAGGTGGTGCGTGCCCCGCGGGGCGTGTCGCTTCAGCTCGAGGGTGGCGTGCACCATCCGCTGCAACGAAATCCCGCAGCCGGGCGTCAGCCGGGCCCGGTCGGCCACCTCGGCCCTGGCACACACCACCTGAAACGCGCCCCGGCCCTGGGCCATCGGCGACCCGCCGAAGCTCCGAGGGTCGACCATCCGCAGCAGGTCGAGCGCCCGAAGCGAGGGCAGATCGGCGGGGATGAGGTCGACGACGTCGGTCGCCGTGGTCTCCAGGTGGGCGATCGCGGCCTGCCTGGTGGCGTCGTCCAAGGTGACGCCCTCGGCCACGAAGAAGACGTACTCGTCCACCGAGTCCTGCGGCGCGTCGGTGGCGTTCGGCGGCATCGCCGGCGGGTGGGAGGCGTCGAGCGTCGGGTAAGGCAGGGCGGGGAGGGCGGCGGCCCGCCGGCGAAGGCGAACCCCGTTGCCGATCACCAGCCCGGCGGTGGCCAGGGCCACCGCACGGCCGACGGCGGTGGTGCGGCGGTCGCTTCGGGCATGACGGAGGAGGGTGGTCAGCTGGTCGGTCACAGGAGTGCTTCCAGTCGTTGTGCGGCGGCGGGTGCCCCGCCGGCGTCGATGAAGGATCGTTGGAGCCGCTCGGCGGCGCTTCGATAGGAGGGATCGCCCAGGACGGTGTCGAGCGCCGCCCCGAGCTGTTCGGCGCCGGTACGGGCGTAGCGAACCCGGATCCCGGCACCCGCCCGCTCCACCTGGTCGGCGACGATCGGTTGGTCGTCGCGGATCGGTGCCACAACCAGGGGGAGGCCGTTGGCGAGCGTCTCGCACACGGTGTTGTGGCCGCCGTGTGAGACGACGGCCGAGCAGCGCTCGAGCAGCTCCACCTGCGGCACCCTCGGTACGGCGATCACGTTGCCCGGCGTCGCCTCGTCGGGCTCGAGGCCCACCACGACGCCCTGGAGGTGCGGGCGGTCGCCCAGGGCCTGTGCCGCAGCGGCGAGGAACCGGGTGCCGGATCCTGCGCTGACCGTGCCGAGCGACACCAGCACCAGGGGGCGGCCGTCCAAGCGCCCCCAGTCGAAGGGGATCGTCGACGGTCGATGGGCGAACGCCGGACCGACGCAGGCCAGCGGCGACCCGACATCGGGCACCGAGCCCATCAGTGCCTCGGTGGTGAAGGCCAGCACGAGATGCGGGGAGAAGCGCAGGTGCACGGGGTCGGCCTCCGACGCCGGGGTTCCCACCGTCACCTGCAGCTCGACCAATCGCTCGTCCACCCAGTCGCGCAGTCGGGGCAGTGCCGCAAACGGATCGACCAGGTCGGCGGAGGTGGTGGCCGAGGTGACCCACAAGCGTCCCGAGCGGCGGCCGACGATCGCTCCGGCCACCGCCTGCTGGTCGACCACGAGGACGTCCGGGTCGTACGCGTCGACCGCGGCGGCGATGCCCGGAAGCGTGGCCCGCGCCAGCGGCTCGAGAAAGTCCTCCCACAGGAACTTCAGCGCTGCGGCGCCGCGGAGGCCCTGGGCCCGCTCGGTCATCGCCTGCACCAGATCAGCCGGCAGATCGCCGGCCGCGGCGATGATCGTCGACCCCTCCGGGAGGTGCGCCGCCAGGTGACCCGGGTCGCCGCACCAGGCCACCTCGTGTCCGCGTGTGATCAGCTCGGCGCCGACGGCCACCGTGGGGTTGGTGTGACCGGTCAGCGGGGGGACGACGAACAGGACGCGCATCAGGCGTCGCCCCGGTCGGCGGTGGGCAGGTCGGCGAGGAACCCGTCGAGCGCGGCCCGCACCTCGCCGGTGCGTTCCAGGAGCAGCGAATGGGTCGTGTCGGCCATGACCTGAAGCCGGCACCGGGGGACCGACCGCTCGATCGACCGGGCCACGTCGAGGATGTCGGACTGCTCACCGTAGAGCGCCAGCACGGGCACCTGAAGGCCGCCCAGCTGCGCCTCGGTCATCACCGGAACGGTGGCCAGGTCGTCGAGCATCGTCGTCCGGTGGATCAGCGCCTCGGCGTTCTTGGCCAGCCGGTTGACCTTGCGCCCGCCCTGGTCGGCGAGCCAGCCGCGCACCTGGTCGTCGTCCAGCCCGAAGGCGGCCAGGGCCAGGCTGCCGGCCATGTGGTCGCCCCAACCCTCGACGGCGATGTGGGCCTCGATGAGCAGCAGACCGCAGACCGCCTCCGGGAACGCCAGGGCGTACGCCATCGCCACGGTGCCGCCGTAGCTGTTGCCCACCAGCACCACCGGCCGCTCGACGCCGAGCTCGTCGAGCAGCGCCCGGAGGTCGGCGACCGAGTCGGCCACCGAGTAGCCGGTGGGTGGGCGTTCGCTGCGGCCGTGGCCGCGCTGGTCGTAGAGGATCACCTCGTGCTGGAGGGCCACGGGGTTGGCGAGCGTGTAATAGAAGCTCGACAGGTTGTCCATCACCATGCCGTGCATCATCACCACGGTGTGGTTGTCGTCGGTGGCGGTGCCCAGCCGTTGAACGTGGAACCGGACGCCGTTGGCCTCGACCTCAGCCACGGGAGGCCTCGTCGGTCGGGGCGGTGGTCGGCGACAGGAACTCGACGATGGCGGCCGAGAGTTGGTCGGTGGCGTCGAGGTGGAGCGCATGGCCGCCGTCGAACACCCGAACCGCTGGGGCGCCCAGCGCCGCCGTGGCGATCTCGGCGCCGGCGAGGAAGGGCGAGTGCCGACCAAAGGTCATCAGGGTCGGACAGCGCACCCCTGCCAGCGATCGCGCGTCCACTTGCGTCTCGGCCTCGAGGTCGGCCCGGAAGCTGGTGTGCGAGAGCCTGATCGGGTGCCGGCGTCGCCGTCGGGCCCCCGGTGCACCGACGGGGTCGGGCTCGTCCAGGGAGAGCTCGGGTCGGATGCCCCCGAGGGGCACGTCGACGCCCACCAGCGCCGCCACCCGGTCGGGCCACGCCCGGGCGGCCTCGACCGAGATCCATCCACCCAAGCTGTGCCCCACGAGGGCGAAGGCGTCGAGGTGGGCGGTCACCCGGGCGAGGTCGTCGAGATGATCCCGCAACCGGTAGCCGGTCGCCGGGCGTTCGGAGAGTCCGTGGCCGCGCAGGTCGTAGAGCACCACCGGATGGGCACGAGCCACCCTGGGGGCGCAGGTCATCCACCACGAGGCCAACGATCCGCTCACTGCGCCGTGCAGCATCACCACCGGCAGCGCACCCCCGTCCGCACGTCCCATCCGGCGGACGTGCAGCGACGGCGTGCCGTCGAGGGCGGCGCCCGGCGGGACGGTGTCGGCGGGCGGGCTCATCGCGAGAGGCAGTCCTCGATGAAGGCGGCGACCCGTCCGACGGTCATGTCGATGAGGTCGTCCAGCTCCAGCTCGGCCAACCACGCGACGAAGTCCACCCGCTCGCCGAAGCGAAGCTGCAGGGCCTCGGCCAGGGCGACGAACTCGATGCTCTCCATCTCGAGGTCGTCGGAGAACGAGGTGTCGGGCCCGATGTCGAGGTCGGCCACGTATTCCTCGCCGATCACCTCGCCGACGAGTTGGGCCACGGTGGCGACGACCTCGCCGGGTCGGGGCTCGCCGGACGGATCGGCGGCGTCGGCGGTGGTGGCCGGAGGTGCGCCCGGCCGGCTGCTCGGCGGGGAGGTGTGCGGTTGCGTCATGTGAGGGCTCCCGGTCGTTGGGACGGGCGGTCGTGGGGGTGGTCGGCCGCCGGAACCTGCGGGCCGGCGGTCCAGGCGACCACGTAGGTGTCGGGTTCGATTCGTTCGGTGCGATTGGGGTTGCCCCCGGGCGGTGCGATGTCGAGCACCTCGACCTCCACCCAGGTGTCGTTGACTCGGATGCGGTCGCCGACCGCCTCGGTGATCATCCAGTCGCCGGGTCGCCCCTGGAGGCCGGTGCCCGCCGCCTTCGCCGCGGCCTCCTTGGCGGCCCACATGGCGGTCAGCCGCACGTCGAAGTCGGGGTCGTCGTCGTTGGCCGCGACCGGGTCCCCCGGCTGCTGATCGGACGCGCGGGCGAGGATCCTGCGTTCGGCGTCGGTGAACGCCAGCGCGGAGAATCCCTCGCCGCGCGGTTTCACCTGTTCGACGTCGATGCCTACCGGGCCCTCCGTCGACAGTCGGGCGACGCCCACGTGGGCGGAGTGGGCGATCGACAGGTGGAGCCCGGTGGCCTCGGTGGGGGCGCTCACGTGGGGTGCACCGGCGTCGTCGTGGCCCACCTGCACCTCCACCGGGTACATCGGCGGCGCGCCCATTGCCCACAGGTGTTGGCGGACCGCGTCCTTGGCCACGGCCCGGCCGAGCAACCACGACCGTTGGGCCAGCGGGTTGCGGGCCGAGTAGTCGGTTCGTTCGTCGGCGTCGGTGTAGCGCCGCACCATCAGCTCGCGGGAGGCCGAGTCGGTCCAGCGTTCCAGCAACAGCCACCAGCCCGAGCGTTGGCGCTGCGCCACGGTGCGCTCGTCGGGGAAGCGCAGGAAGGGCCACAGCACGTCGTCGCTGTTGAAGCGCCGATCGACCCAGGAGGTGATCCGGCACCAGGGCCCTCGGCGTCGATCAGCTCGAGGTCGGCGGCGACCGACTGCGGTTCACGTCGGTCATGCGCACCGTGCAGGTCATCGGCCCCACGGGGCGGTCGCGGAAGTACTCCACCCGCTCGATCGACTGGGGCAGGATGATCACGTCGTGGGCCAGGCACTGCATCACCCACAGGCCCAGCAGCTGGCCCGCCGAGTCCAACATGGCACCGGTGCGCTCGAGCACCGCCACCTCGCCGGAGATGGTCGACGTCGTCAGGTCGGTCAGGGCGGTGATGCCCTGGTAGGCGGGGCCGTGGAACATCATTCGACGGCCGTAGACGTCGTCGATCTTGATCGTCGGCGTGACGGGCGCGCCGGGGGCGTCCCCCGTGGGGTCGAGGTCGTCCGGCACCGGATATCGGTCGGCCAGGTGGACCGTGCCCCGGGCGTAGCCCTCGAGCGAGACCTTCACCCGGCCCACCGCACCGTCTCGGCCACCGGCCTCGTCCCCGTCGGCGACGAGGTCGCCCACCACCACGGTCACGTCGGTGGGTGGTGCCGCGGTCAGCCATCGCAGTGCCCGAACGTCGCCGACCGCGTGCGCGACGCGCCCTGGGAACCGTTCGAGCGCCGCCTGACGCATCATCTCGATCATCTCGGTCATCGGCACCACCGGGAACTGTTCCTCGACGTCGGACCCGATGCCGTCGGCCGGCTGGCGGTAGAAGCAGTGGTCGACGAGGTGGGGCATCGTGTCGAGGGAGACCTCGACCGTCCGGACACCCGGGTCGGCGGGGTCGGCCCCGGCCTCGCCGCCGGGCGACTCGGACCCGCCGCCCCGGCGGATCCGCCCGGGGGATCGGGGCCCGGGAGCCGCCTCGAAGGCGTCGACGACCTCCCGGGAGGCGATCGTGGCCTCGTCGGCGAGGGCCTGCATCCGGGCCAGCACCGGATCGACGGTCGGGCCCGAACCGTTGCGACCAACCCCGGCCGCGGCGTCGGCGGCCCGGTCGGGGCGCTGCAGCGCCCCGAGGTCCGCCCGCACCGCGGCCACGAGGTCCTCCGGGAGCCGCACCAACGGTGCGCCCAGTGACAACAGCCCGCCGCCGGTGGTGGTGCCCGTGTGGTCGTCGGTGGCGGGCGCCTCCTCGCTGGCGACCGGCGCCGGCACGGCACCGAGGCCGAGCAACCCCAGTGTGATGTCGGCGCCCTCGGCCCACAGCGAGCCGGTCAGCCGCACCAGCTGCTCGAGCCCCGGTCGCTTCTCCGACGCGGCGCTCACCGCCACGTGAGCCCGACCCTTCAGGGTGTCGTCGACGAAGGAGGGCAGCGACCCGACGCCCAGCTGAACGAACACCTGGCCCCGGCGTCGTAGAGGGTCTCGACGAGGGCCCGGAAGCGGACGGTTTCCTGACCAGGTGGTCCTTCTTGGCCAGTGTCGCACCGCGTCCGGCGCCGACGGGTAGGGGGTCAGGGAGGTGGCGGACCACAGCGGCACGTAGGGGGTGGCCACCTCGAGGTGGTCGAGATGGCGGCTGACCTGGGCCAGGTACGGTTCGAAGGCGGGGGAGGAACCCGCTGGTGAACGGAAGCACCGGCCATCACCCGGTGCGACCTCGCCCGTTCGACCACCCGGCGACGTCGGCCTCCGGGCCGCACAGGATCGCCTGGTGGACAGTTGTCGTGGTCGAAGGACACCGGCAGGCCGTGGAGGCCAGCTCGATGGCGGTCTCGGCCCTGCATCCCAGCACGACGAACTGCACCCCGGCACGTCGAGGTCGGCCGGGTCGATGTCGATCAGCAGGCGCTCCATCTCGTCGGGCGGGATCGGGCCGGAGGTGGCTATGGCCGTCCATTCGCCCACCGAATGACTGGCCATGTGGTCGCCGGAGTGACCAAGGCGCCCCATCACCTCGGTGAGGAAACGGCCCAGGTGCACGATGGCGGCGCCCTGAAATCCCAGCGCCTCGGGGTCGCCCAGGTCGAGGTAGATGTCGGGGAGCGGCAGACCGAAGTGCTGGGCCACCCCGGCGATCTGCGGGGCGAAGGTGGGTTCGACGCCGGGGTACATCCACAACGACGAGCCGCCGCCGTCGATCAGCCCGTCGTGCACCACCCAGACGTCGCTGCGCCGCTTGAATCCTTCCCGGAGCTCAGCGCACGGCGGGCCAGGTTCAGGCGCCGCTCGTCGGGGTTGAGGATCAGGACCCGCACGGGGCCGGGGTCCAGGCGGTGCACCGCCGTGTCCGGCTCACCGACTCGAGGAAGGCGAGCACCTCCGACGCCGAGGGCCCGGCCACGCAGCCAGCACGGTCGACCCGTCGGCCGCCAGGTGGCCGTGCCGTCCGGCTCTGACGGCGGTGGCCGAGGCCTCGGCGGCCTTGGTCGGGCGGCGCAGTGGCGAAGGCGGTCTCGGCGGGCGGGTGCTCGGCCTCGCGCAGCACGACGTGGGCGTTGATGCCGCCGAACCCGAACGCGTTGACGGCGGCCACCCGCGGCCGGTCGGCCCGCCAGTCGGTCGCCTCCGAGGGCAGCACCAGGCGGCTGCCGGCCAGGTCGGGGTGCGGGTCCTCGGCGTGCAGGGTGGGCGGCAGCACCCGATGGTGCAGCGCCAGCGTCGCCTTGATCAGCCCGGCCATGCCGGCGGCCGGCATGCAGTGCCCGATCATCGACTTCACCGAACCCATCGCGAGCTCCGGGCCCTCGTCGCCGAAGGCGGCCCGCACGGTGGCCAGCTCGGTGCTGTCCCCGGCGGCGGTGGCGGTGCCGTGGCCTCGACCAGCCCGGCCTCGGTCGGGTTCATGCCGGCCGGGTGCCCCAGCCTCGGCGACCGCCAGCAGCTGGCCGCCCACGCGGGGGCGCAGCAGCGACGACTCGCGACCGTCGCCCGCCACGCCCGTCCCACACACCACCCCGTAGACCCGGCGCCCGGCGGCCAGCGCCTCGTCGAGCGGTTGGAGCACGACCATGCCGGAGCCCTCACCGATCAGCAGCCCGTCGGCGTGCCGGCTAAACGGGGCGATCCGCCCGCTGGTGGACAGGGCCCCCAGCTGGGAGAACACCGACCAGAACGTGATGTCGTGGCAGTGGTGCACCCCACCGACGATCACCGTGCCGCATCGGCCCGACGCCAGGTCGCGCACCGCGTGGTCGAGCGCCACCAACGACGAGGCGCAGGCGGCGTCCACCGTGTAGGCGGGCCCCTGCAGGTCGAGCCGGTTGGCGATGCGCGAGGCGGCCAGGTTGGGCACCAGGCCGATGGTGGCCTCGGGCCGCTCGGGCCCCACCTCGGCCTGGAACGCGTGGCGGATCTCGTCGATGCGGTCGGCGCCCAGTTCGGGGACCAGCTGGTGCAACACCACCGACAGCTGTTGGGCCACCCGCGTCTTCTGATCCAGCCGGGCAGTTCCGGAGGTGAGGTAGCCTCCTCGGCCGACGATGACCCCCACCCTGTCGGTGTCGCCCAGGGTGTCCATGCCGCCGGCGTCGGCGACCGCCTCGGCGGCCAGGCGCAGCGCCAGCAGCTGGTCGGGCTCGGCGTCGTCGGCGGCCACCGGCATCACCCCGAACGAGGCGGCGTCGAAGTGGGCCAGGTCGTCGACGAACCCGCCGCGTGCCGTCGCCAGCCGGTCGGGAGCCGACTTGGCGCCCGGGGTCGGATCGACTGCGAAGTACCCCGGGTCTAGCCGTCCGGGCGGCACCTCGCCGATCGCGTCGACCCCGGAGACGATGTTCGACCAGTACCGCCCGAGGTCGGCCGCCCCCGGAAACACACAGGCCATGCCCACGATGGCCACCGGAAACGGGCGGTCTGGCGACGCGTCGTTGCCGACCGGCGTCGTCGGGGTGGCCGGATTCACAGGCTCAGGTCCGGTCGCCGGTGGTGGTGTTCGACGGAGCGGTCCGGGGGGAGTCCGCCTCCAGCGCGCCGAGGGCCGCCGGCTCCGCCCGCACGTACATCACCTGGCGGTACGGCAACCCGTCGGCCACCAGCCGGCACACCAACTGCACCCCGTCCTCGGCCGGGACCAGCCCCACACCCCGACGCTCGTAGGTGCGTTCCAGCTCGGGCGACACCATGCCGCCGCCGGCCCAGGGCCCCCAGTCGATGGCGCACACCCGCCGCCCGCCGGTCGAGTGGGCCAGCAGGTCCAGCGCGTCGTTGGCCGCGCCGTAGTCGGCCTGTCCGGCGTTGCCGACCGCACCGGAGATGCTGGCGAAGGCGATCATGGCGGCATCGGCGGGCGCGTGACGGAGCAGGGCGAGTGCGCCGTCGACCTTGGTTCGCCACACCCGGTCGAACTCCTCGGGCGGCTTGTCGGCGATCAGATGGTCGGCCAGTACGCCGGCGCCGTGCACGATCAGGCCCACCGGGGCCAGGTCCTCGGCGGCGGTCGCCAGCGCGGCTTCGACCGCGTGCGGGTCGGTGACGTCGAGTTGCAGGTAGCGCACCGGCACGCCGAGTTCGGCCAGCGTGGCCAGGGTGGATCGGACCTCGGCCTCGGCGTTCAGCTGCGCGAGCCGCCGCTCGATGTCGCGAGGGTTGGTCAGCCCGCCGTCGATCAGGCGGCGCCGCAGCTCCCGGTCGTCGGGGTCGTCGGCCAGCTCGGGCGACGGCGCCCCCGTCGGCTCGGGCGATCGGCCGGCCAACACCAGCGGACACCGGAACCGCCGGGCGAGCCCGACGGCCACCTTGGCGGTGATCCCCCGGGCGCCGCCGGTCAGCAACACGGCCCGGTCGGGTCCGATCGGTGTCGCCGACTCCGCGGCGGACCCGCCGCCCGCACCCACCTTCGACCACCGAAGACCGACGCGGGATCCGGCCGAGACGCCGATGACGGCGTCGTCGGCGTCGGGTGGCCCGATCTCCGCCAGCAGGTGCGCGGCGAGCTCGGCCGGATCCTCGCTCGGATCGAGGTCGACGCTGCGGACCCCCACGTCGGGGTACTCACGTGCCGCCGCGCGGGCCAGGCCGCGGAAGCCGCCGATCGGCACGGCGCGGGCCTCGTCGGAGTCGCCGGCGACGGATCCGTGCTCAGAGGTCAGGGCGAACCGGCCGCCGTCGCCGGTGGCCAGCACCACGTGGCGGGCGCCTCGCATCAGCGCGGCGCGCACCGCGGGGTAGGAGCCCACCGCCCCCTGCCGGGAGGAATCGGACGCGTTCGAGTCGCCACCGGCAGCCGGTGCGTCGCCCGCCGCCTCGGTGGCGGCATCGAGGCCGGAGGTGTCGATCAGCACGTGCGGCGTTCCGTCGGGCACGACCGCGTCCCGGGTGAACACCTCCGGCGTTCCGCCCGCCCCGGTCACCTCGTCGGCCAGGTGTTCGGCCACCGGGCCGGCGGTCGGTCCGGTCATGATCCACACGGTCAACCCGTCGACGGACGCGGCGGCCGCCTCGGCCTCCAACGGGACCGGCTGCGGAACCAGACACCACGCCTCGTCCGGCACCGGGGCCTCGGTGCCGGACGCAGGCAGGTCGGTGAGATCGATGGGCCGGTCGTCGGTGTGATCCTCCCCGGGGCCGGACGCCCCGGGTGGGGGCGTGTCGGCGCCGTCGCGCTCCTCGACGATCCACGTGGCGATGCCGCGGATGGTCTTGATCATCGCCAGCGATTCGACCACCGACTCGTCGAGCGAGCCCTCGTCGGCGCCCGGCAGGTTCGCCCGCTCGGCCAGCTCCCCCAGGATCTCGATCCGCTTGATCGAATCGATGCTGAGGTCGGCCTCCAGATCGAGTTCGGGGTCCAACATGTCGGCCGGATAGCCGGTCCGGTCGGCGACGATCGAGGTGATCATCGCCTCCAGCTCGGCGGCGCTCGGCGGCGTGCGGGTGTCGGCCGCCGACGGCGACCCGGTGGGCGGATCGTTGCGGTCGGCGGTTGTCAACGACGGCGGCAGCGTCGTGGCCGAGGCCGGCCCAGGGGCGACCGAGGCGTCGATCACCGGGGATCCCGGGGCCACCTCGACGCCCAGGTACGACATCATCACGTCGCGTTGCGCGGCCACCAGCTCGCGCATGCCCTGGAGGTACTCCATCATCGCCGGGTCGGCCCCGGAGTGGTCCCCGGCGGCGTGACCGCCGGAGTTGTTGCCTGGCAATCCCATCGGGTGCGCCTCCACAAACTCGGTGGCGGGTCGCAACCCGCCGGAAACGGGCGAGCCGTCGCGGGCCCGCACCAGGTGTCCATCGACGCTCCAGCCGGGCACGGCGCCCTTGGCGGCCAACTCGACGGTGGTCGTTCGGCCGTCGAAGAGCGCATCGAGCGCAACCGGCACCCCGGCCATGGCCAGCTGCCCGATCGCCTCGAGCAGGTTGGTCAGGCTCGACTCGCCGCCGACGTCGCAGTTGATCGCCCGGTGGGGGCGGTCGCCCAGGGTCAGGCCGACCAGGCGGCTGAGCACCCGCCCGGGCCCGGCCTCGACGAACACTCGGGCGCCCGCCGCGTACATCGCCTCGATCTCGTCGGTGAACCGAACCGGTTCGGCCACCTGGGCGGCCAGCAGTCGGGCGACGTCGTCCACCCCGGCGTAGGGGCGGGCGGTGACGTTCGAGTACACGTCGAAGCGGGGTGCGGTCAGGTCGACCTCCGCCAGGCGGGCCCCGAACGTGTCGGCCGCGTCGGCCACCAGCGGGCTGTGAAAGGCGCAGGCGACGTTGAGCAGCGTCGCCCGCTCGCCCGCCTCGGTGGCGGCCTCGACCACCGCCTCCACCGCCTCGGTGGGGCCCGACACCACCGACTGGTTGGGGGCGTTGTGGTTGGCGACCACCACGCCCCGATCGCCGAGGGTGGAGCACGACAGCCCGAGCCGGTCGATCAGCGCCTCGGCCGGGGAGGCGCCCATGGCCAGCGCCGCCATCGACCCGGCCGAGCCCGGCAGGCCGCCCGAGCCGTCATCGTCGTCGGCGGAGACCGCAGCGGCCAGGATCGCCTCGCCCCGGGCCTCGGACAGCTCGAGAAAGCCGTCGGTGGGCAGCGCCCCGGCGGCCCACAGCGCCACCAGCTCGCCGTAGCTGTGGCCGGCGGCCAGGTCGGGGTTCACCCCCAGCGAGGCGAGCAGGCGGGTCAGGGTGATGCCGGCGATGCCCAACGTCGGTTGGGCCACGCGGGTGTCGGTCACCGCCGCCAGCTGTGCGGCCCGACCCTCGGCGTCGTAGGCGGTCGGGGGGAACAGCAGGTCGGCCCAACGTTGGCCGTCGCGCAGCACCTGACGCAGCCGGGGGAACGCCACGTACAGCTCGTCGAGCATCCTCGGGCGCTGCGAGCCCTGTCCCGGGTAGAGGAAGGCCACCCGCCCGTCCTCGGTGGACGGATCGGGCCAGTGGATGCCTGGTACCGCCGGTCGGTGCCCGGGCTCGGTCGACGCCGACTCGAGCACCGTCGTCAGCTTGGCCCGCAGGTCGGCCCGGTCGCGTGCGATCACACACACCCGGGGGTCGCCCGAGCGGCGGGCCCAGACGGTGGCGGCCAGGTTGCGCAGCGGAGCGGCCACCGGGCCGTGGTGGTCGAGGTGGTCGGCCAGCTGCTCGACGACCACGCGGGCGGCCTCCCAGGTGGCGCCGGTGAAGAGGAACACCTCGGCGGGCCAGGCGGTGAGGCCGTGGCTCGGTTCCGGTGCCTCGTCGTCCGACTGGATCACGGCGTGGAAGTTGGTACCGCCGAACCCGAACCCGGACACGCCGGCGGTGCGGCGCTCGTCCAGCCACGGGGTGGCGACGTTGTCCAGGCGAAACGGGCTGGTCTCGCGTTCCCAGTAGTCGTTGGGGGCGGTGATGTTGCCGGTGGGCGGCCGGACGCCGGTGGACACCGCCCGGGCCACCCGGATCAGCCCGGCCAGCCCGGCGGCGCACTTCGTGTGGCCGATCTGCGACTTCACGGAGCCCAGGACGGTCGAGCCCGCCGTGGCCCCGGCGGCGCCGAACATCTCGGTGAGCGTGGCCAACTCGGTGCGATCGCCGACCACCGTGCCGGTGCCGTGCGCCTCGATCAGGCCCACCTCGGCCGGGTCGACCCCGCTCCTGGCATAGGCCCGTTCCAGGCATCGCACCTGGCCGTCCTTGCGCGGAGCGGTGAGGCCCAGGTGCCGCCCGTCGGAGGACGCGGCCACCCCCTTGATCACCGCATGGATCGTGTCGCCGTCGCGCCGGGCGTCATCGAGGCGCTTGAGTACAACACAGGCGATGCCCTCGCCCAGGGCGATGCCGTCGGCGTCGTCGGAGAACGTTCGGCACTGTCCGGTGGGGGACAGCGCGTGCACGCTGGAGAACAACAGGTAGTCGTTGATGCCGTTGTGCAGGTCGGCACCTCCGCACAACACCATGTCGCTGCCACCGGCGATCAGTTCCTTGCAGGCCGCATCCAGTGCGGTCAGCGACGACGCGCAGGCCGCATCCACCGTGTAGTTGGCGCCGCCCAGGTCGAGCCGGTTGGCGATCCGCCCCGAGATCACGTTGGTCAGCAGGCCGGGGAAGGAGTCCTCGGTGAGGTGGGGGATGAACCCCTCAAGCTCGTCGGGCAGGTCGCCG
>JAWKIE010000043.1:0-25981 GCA_041394485.1 Microthrixaceae bacterium | reverse complement strand
TGGTTTTGTTGGTTTGCCCGATACCGTCTTCGCCCGTGAAAAACGATCTGGTGGAGCGTGCCCAGGCCGCGTTGGTGAGTCATGCGGCGGACGTGTTGTTGGTCCTCGATGCCGACGGGGTGGCGCTCCGTCGGGTTGGCTTGGGGGATCAATCGTCCGAGGCGGTCGATGGCATGGTGCAAGGCACACCGTTGGCGCCCCGAGTTCATCCCGAGGATCTGGATGCCGTGCTCGCCGCCTGGCGGTCGGTGGCGGGTGTCGAGGGCGCCGGGGCCGAGGTGCGGGTGCGGATGCGGCGTGTGGAGGATCCCGACCGGTGGCAGTACGCGGTGGTTACCTGTGTTGGTCTGGCCGACGCGGGCGACGGTGCGCTTGCCGTGCTGGCGGCGGAACTGGTCGATGGTGACGGCCTCAAAACCGGCGAGGTCGCCAACGACGGGTTCTCGCTGGCCGACGCCGCGCCGGTGGGCCTGGCGGTGTACTCGGTTCGACATGCGATTCTCTGGGCCAACGAGGCGTTTCTCCGCGACGCCGAGGTCGAGGTGGGGCCGACGACGGCCGAGGAGCGCCGCGGACACGGCGTGCTGAACGTGTTGGAGCACCTCGTGGCGTCCGCCGGAATCGGCGAGGAGGGGCTGCCCAAACCCGTGGTCGTGTCGATGGGGGACAAGTCGCTCCGAGTGCAGGCCAGCCAGGATCCGAATGGTGGGCACCTGCTGGTGTCGGTCCAGAACATCACCGACGAGCTGGCCTCGATCCGGGACCGGGCTCGCGCCAACGCCACGTTCCGGGCCGCATTCGACCACTCGCAGGCCGGCATCGCGATCGTGTCGTTGCAGGGCGAGTTCGTCGACGTCAACCCGGCGTTCTCCAACATCACCGGATTCGAGGCCGACGAGCTTGTCGGTTCGACCTTCGCCATGATCACCCACCCGGACGACCTGGACGTCGACGAGGAGTACGTCGCCGAACTGCTCGCCGGCACCAGGGACTCCTACCGAATGGAGAAGCGGTACCTCCGCTGGGGAGGTGGCGTCGTCTGGGTTGATCTGCGTGTGGCGGTGGTCAAGGACGATCACGGTCGGCCCGAGCACTTCGTGGCCAACGTCGTCGACATCTCCGAACGCGTCAGCGTCGAGGAACAGCTTCGACAGGACAACGTCGAACTCAGCCACCGCGCCACCCACGACCATCTCACCGGCCTGCCCAACCGGCTGTTGCTTGAGCGTCATCTGGAGGTACTGGCGGAAGGTTACGACGACGGGGTCCACGCCCTCGTGTGCGACCTCGACCGGTTCAAGGCGATCAACGACGAACACGGACACCAGGTGGGCGATGCCGTGCTGGTCGAGGTCGCCAAGCGGCTCCGGGACTGTTGTCGCGACGACGACCTGGTCGCTCGCGTCGGAGGCGACGAGTTCGTCGTACTGGCACGAACACACATGAACCCGGACACGGCCGCCAGGCTTGGGGAGCGCCTCGTCGACGCCGTGAAGCGGAGGATCCAAGTGGGGGACATCACGGTCGACGTCGGGCTCAGCATCGGCATCAGCCCCGTGAGAGCCGACATCGACAGCGAGTTGGCACTGCAGGCTGGCGGACCAGGCCGCCTACGAGATCAAGAGTCAGGGCGGGGGTGCGCTGCTCGTCCCGTGCTAGCCCCCTGATGGGGAGCGCCATCGCCGGGGGTGCGCCGAACCGTCGACCGGCCTGGGCGCGAAGCGGCCACACTGGTGAGGTGGGAGCGGCCTCGGGGACTCCGGCGATGCGTCGCAGCGATGACGACCCTGGCCATGGTCGTTGCCCCGGCTGCTCGTCCGACGACAACGGGGACTCTGCGGCGCCACCGACCGGACCGTCGTCCACGGACATGCCCAGGCGCGCCACGCCGACCGTCTCGACGGTGGTGGCGGCGACGACCGAGCCACCCACGGCACCGACGACGACCTCCTCGCCACCGACGTCGGGCGCCGCCGCGCCCCCACCGGCCGAAGCCGCCGACGCGGTGCGTCCGGGCGATCGGGTGCTGGTCGACGAAGGCTTCGCACCCATCGCCGGGGCGCGGGTCGGGCTGATCGTCAATCAGACCTCGGTGGTGGACGGCCGACACCTGATCGATCTGGTCGCCGAGTCCGACGCGGTCGAGCTGGCGGCCATCTTCGCCCCGGAGCACGGGGTTCGGGGCACTGCCGATGCGGGCGAGGCGGTCGACGACGACACCGATACCGCCACCGGAGTGCCGATCCACAGCCTGTACGGCGACACCAAGGCGCCGACCGCCGCGATGCTCGCCGACCTCGACGTCCTGGTGTACGACCTGCAGGACCTCGGAGCCCGCTACTACACCTACGCCTCCACGATGGGGTTGGCGATGCAGGCCGCCGCCGCCACCGACACCCGCTTCGTCCTCTTGGACCGCCCGGTTCCCGCCGGCGGGGACGTCGTGACCGGCCCGGTGCGCGCCGCCGACCAGGAGTCGTTCGTCGGCCGATACCCGATCCCGTCGCAGTACGGCCTGACCGCCGGAGAACTCGCCAGGGCGATCGTCGGCGAGGGCTGGCTGTCCGGGCTCGAGGGACTGGACCTGGAGGTGGTCGAAGTCGAGGGGTGGGGTCGCTCCCGCCCGTGGCCGGACACCGGGCTTGCCTGGATTCCGCCCAGTCCCGGTCTCCCCGAGTTGGCCAACGCGCTGAGCTATCCGGCCACGGTGGTGGTCGAGGCGACCAACCTCAGCTACGGGCGCGGCACCTTCGACGCCTTCACCCTGGTCGGCGCCCCCTGGGTGGACCCGGCGACGGTCACCGAGCGGCTGAACGCCCGGTCGTTGACCGGCGTGAGGTTCGAGCCGGTCGAGTTCGTCCCGAGGGACCTCGAGATCGCCATCGACCCACCGTACGAGGGGGAGGTGGTTCGTGGGGTCAAGGTGGTCGTGACCGACCCGGCGACCTTCGACGGATCGGCAACCGGCGTCCACCTCCTGGAGGTGTTCGCCGACGAGGCCCGGACCCGTGGCAGGCCGCCGATCGTCGATCGTCCCGAGATGCTCGACCTGCTCACCGGGACCTCGTCGGTGCGCCAACAACTGGACGCCCGGATGCCCGCCGACGAGATCGTCGCGGGGTGGCGAAGCGACCTCCTCGAATTCGCCGAGGTACGCCGCCGCTACCTGATCTATTCCGAGGGCTGAGCGGGCCGCAGCCCTGCGTCACTCGCTCGTGAGAAATTGACTCAACGAGTACTGAGTGGCATGGCCACGGCGTGAAGCGGAACGACCCTCCCTCCGGCTTCGAGCCGAACGCCACGCCGCTGGGGACCCGGTCCGGCTGGCCATCGTCGACGAGCTGAGCGTCTCCGACCGGGCACCGGTGAGCTGCGTCGGTTGGTTGACCTCGGAGTCGAACCTGTTGGCCCACCACCTCGACGTGCTGTCGAAGGCGGGCCTGGTCGAGCGGACCCGTTCCAGCGGCGATGGTCGGCGGCGCTACGTCCGTCTGCGGCACCACGCGATCGACGAACTCGTGCCCCGCCGGTCGCTGAGCGCCTCCCCGGCGCTGTTCGTGTGTTCGGCCAATTCGGCGCGCAGCCAGCTGGCCGCGGCGCTGTGGACCAGCCTCACCGGCGCCCCGGCCGACTCCGCCGGAACGCACCCGGCCGCAAGGGTGCACCCGGCGGCGATCGACGCGGCGAAGCGGGCCGGACTCGATCTGTCGAAGGCCACGCCCCGGGCGCTCGGACCCGACCGGTCGCTTCCACCGGTGGTGGTCACCGTGTGCGACCGGGCGCACGAGGAGCTCGCCCCCGACGGGTCGTGGGTGCACTGGTCGGTCACCGATCCCGTCCCGCAGGGGAGCGACGGGGCCTTCGACGCGACGGTCGACGACCTGCGCCATCGGATCCGCAGCGCGGTGGCGCCGGTCGGGTTGGCGTCGTGAACGTGGGCGCCAAACCACCCACCGCCTCCGAGCTCTCGCTGGAGGTGGAGACCGGCACCGGGGCGCTTCGCCTGGACCTCGCCCGGCGACTTGCCGCCGAGGCGCTGGGCACCGGCTTTTTGATCGTGGCGGTGATCGGATCGGGCATCATGGCGTCGCGTCTGAGCACCGACGTGGGGCTGCAACTGCTGGAGAACGCCGCGGCGACGGCCGGGGCCCTGATCGGGCTGATCCTGATGTTCGGCGCCGTGTCCGGCGCCCACTTCAACCCGGTGGTCACCATCACCGACCGGCTGCTCGGCAGCACGACCACCCGGGACACGGTGCTCTACATCGTGGCGCAGGTCGTCGGCGGGTGCGCCGGAGCGATCGTCGCCAACCTGATGTTCGAGCTGCCCGCCGTCTCGTTGGCCACCACGGACCGGTCGTCTCCCGCACTGTGGCTGTCCGAGGTGGTGGCCACGGTGGGATTGGTGCTGGTGATCCAGGGGTGCGTGCGCACCGGGCGCGCCAACGCGGTGCCCTTCGCCGTCGGTGCCTGGATCGGCGGCGCCTACTGGTTCACCAGCTCCACCAGCTTCGCCAACCCGGCCGTCACCGTGGCCCGCATGCTCTCGGACTCCTTCGCCGGGATCGCCCCGGCGTCGGCTCCGATGTTCATCGTCATGCAACTCCTGGGCGCACTCGTCGCCTACGGGTTGATCCTGCTCTTCTACCCCCACCCGGAGTCCTCCGATGACTGATCGCCAACCCGAGGTCCTGTTCGTCTGCGTGCACAACGCCGGCCGCTCCCAGATGGCGGCGGCGCTGCTCGCCCATCACGGCGGCGACCGGGTGGTGGTTCGATCGGCCGGCACCGCGCCGGCGGCGTCGATCAACCCGGCGGTGATCGAGGTGATGGCGGAGGTGGGAATCGACCTGTTGGCCGCGGGGGCGCGCCCCAAGCGGATCGAGGACGCGGCGGTGCAGGCCTCCGACGTGGTGATCACGATGGGCTGCGGCGACGAGTGTCCGTTCTACCCGGGTACGCGGTACCTCGACTGGGCGCTCGAGGATCCCGCCGGGCAGGGCGTCGACGCGGTGCGCCCCATCCGCGACGAGATCGACCGGCGGGTCCGCGACCTGCTCTCGGAACTCCTGCCCCCGGCCTCCTGAACGCCTCGGGCAGCGGCGCAACGATGTCGTCGGCGCCGATTTGAGGTCCTACGGTTGGCGCCCATGAGCGCAGCCCATCCCACCGATTCCCTTCCCACGTTGGCGTTCGTCCGAGCCGGCTGGCACGCCGAGCTGGTCGATCGGGCCCAGCAGGGCTTCCTCGAGGTGGCGACCGGCCAACGGGCCGTCGTCGAGACCTTCGAGGTGCCCGGCGCGTTCGAGCTGCCCCTCCACGCACAAACGCTGGCCGAGACCGGCCGGTTCGACGCGATCGTGGCCGCCGGGCTGGTGGTCGACGGCGGGATCTACCGCCACGAGTTCGTCGCCGACGCGGTGATCGGCGGTCTGATGCGTGTGCAACTCGACGTCGGCGTGCCCGTGCTGTCCTGCGTGCTCACCCCGCACCACTTTCACGAGCACGACGACCATCAGCGGTTCTTCGCCGACCATCTGGTGGGCAAGGGACGCGAGGCGGCCGACGCGTGTCTCGCCATCCTGGCCGCGCGCGCGGGGCTGGACTCGGGCGCACCCTCCTCGTAGCGGAACGGGCCGATGGGGGGTTCCAGGGATCTGCCTGGGAACTCTCATTTGCGACCCGTGTGACGTTCGGCATGCGCTTCAATGGGGTCTCTCCGAGGCAAGGACCCTTCGTCATGCGCAAGCTCGTCTCCGTGCTCCTGTTGCCGGTCGCCTTCGGCCTGGCCCTGGCGTCACCGGCCGCCGCCGACACCGGCACGGCATCGATCGCCTACCAGTGCGGGGCGACCTACACCGGTGGGTCGACCACGGGCCTCTTCGGCACCACGTTGCGGGACGAGCTGAAGTCCCAGATCGACTCGGCGCTGGCCGAGGAGCCGATCTCGGTCGACCTCGACTACGACACCCCGGACTCCGGTGAGCCCAACCAGGCGCTGGCCACCGACCCCAGCTTCGGCGTCGAGGCCTTCATCCCCTCCTTCGAGATCCCCCCGATCGACGGCGTCACCGTGGAGGCGGCGACACTCACCGTGAACGCCGGAGGGTTCGGCACCATCAACCTGAGCGGGGCGGGTGTGTCGCCCGATTCGATCCAGCAGGCGTTTCCGATCCCGGCGTGGAGCCCGCTCGACCTGAAGAACCCGCCCGCCGAGGGCGTGGCCGCCGGGGCGACCATCTCGGGGTCGACCACGCCGTCGAGCGAGGGCGTCATCGCCTACCGGCCCGGGCCGGTGCGCATCGTTGCGACGCTCTACGGGCGGGTGTCCACGTTTTTCGGCGCCAGCTCGGTCACCCAGCCGATCACCATCGACTGCACCCCGGTGGCGCCCGCCGCCGACATCGGGCCGGGCACCACGGTCGCCGTTGCCGACCCCTACCCGTGTCGCGCCGATCGACCGGCCGAGGCCCACTCGTTCGGCGACGTGTCGGCCGGGAAGTTCTACAACGACGCCGTGTCCTGGCTGGTCGCCTCCAACATCACCTCCGGGGTGGCGCCCGGCCGGTACGCACCGGACGATCCGGTGACCCGGGGGCAGATGGCCACGTTCCTGTGGCGGCTCCAGTGTCGCCCCGCTCCGGAGGGCACCCACGGGTTCACCGACGTCGGCCCGACGTCGTTCTACGACACGCCGGTGTCGTGGCTGGTCGAGGCCGGCATCACCAGCGGCACGGCACCGGGGCGGTTCTCGCCCGACGGCAACGTGACCCGGGGCCAGATGGCGGCGTTCCTCTGGCGGCTCGCCGGATCCCCCACCCCGGCCGGGCCCCCGGGCTTCGGCGACGTTCCCTCGGGCCGGTTCTACACCGAGCCGGTGGCCTGGCTGGTCGAGACGAACATCACCCAGGGCACCGCTCCCGGGGTGTTTTCGCCTGACGCCCCGGTGACCCGGGGCCAGATGGCCGTGTTCCTGGACCGCTACGACACCAACACGTAGGCGGGCGACGGGTGGGCGCCGTACCGGCGAGCCCAAAACGAGAACGTGTTCTTATTCCGATGCTAAAACCCTCCGATGGGTTTCAACATTGCCGACCTCTTTGAACGCGCCGTCGATGCGGTCCCCGAGCGCACGGCGGTGGTCTGCGGAGACCGCTCGCTGACGTTCGCCGAGTTCGACGCCGAGGCGAACCGTCTGGCGCATCACCTCATGGGCGAGGGCATCGGTGCCGGCGACCACATCGGCATCTACGCACAGAACTCGGTCGAGTGGATGGTGGCCATGGTGGCCGCGTTCAAGATTCGTGGCGTACCGATCAACATCAACTTCCGCTACGTCGAGGACGAGTTGGTCTACCTGTTCGACAACGCGGACCTTGTGGCCCTCGTGCACGACCGCAGCTACACCGACCGGATCGCCGCGGTCACCGAACAGGTGCCGGGCCTGCGGCACCTGGTGATGATCGAGGACGGCAGCGACGCCGACCCGACGTCGATCGGCTCGATCGCCTGGGCCGACGCCATCGAATCGTGCAGCGGCGAGCGTCCGCAGCTGGAGCGGTCCGGCGACGACCACTACGTGCTCTACACCGGCGGCACCACCGGCATGCCCAAGGGGGTGGTCTGGCGTCACGAGGCCGTGTTCTTCGCGCTCGGCGGGGGCGTGGACGCCTACACCAACGAACGGGTGACCCACGGGCAGCAGCTGGCCGACCAGGCCCGGGCCTCCGAGGCGCCGATGGTGACGCTGAACACCCCGCCGCTGATGCACGGCGCCGCGCAGTGGGGAGCGCTGAGGTTCCTCTTCGAGGGCAACACGGTCGTGTTCGTCCGCAACTTCAGCGCCGAGGCGGTCTTCGACGCCATCGAGGCCAACCGGGTGACCACCATCCTGATCACCGGCGACGCGATGGCCCGGCCGCTGGTGGAGACGCTGATCGAGCACCCCGACCGCTGGGACCTGTCGTCGCTGTTTGTCGTGTCGTCCTCGGCGGTCGTGTTCAGCCCCTCGCTGAAGGAGCAACTGCTGGAGCTGCTCCCCGACATCATCATCGTGGACGCCATCGGATCCTCCGAGAGCGGCATGAACGGAATGGTGGTGCAGACCAAGGGTGAGACCGCCACCCACGGCGGCGGCGGTCCGACCGTCAAGGCGGGTCGGGACGCCGTGGTGCTCGACGACGACCTCAACCCGGTGGCGCCCGGCTCCGGCGTGATCGGCAAGCTGGCCCGGGGTGGGAACATCCCGGTTGGGTACTACAAGGACCCGGAGAAGACGGCGGCAACCTTCGTGACCGCCGGCGACGGCAACCGCTACGCCGTGGCCGGAGACTTCGCCACCCTGGAGGCCGACGGCACGATCACGCTGCTGGGCCGAGGGTCCGTGTGTATCAACTCGGGTGGCGAGAAGATCTTCCCCGAGGAGGTCGAGGGGGTGTTGAAGTCCCACCCCGACGTGTACGACACGCTGGTGGTGGGCGTGCCCGACGACCGGTGGGGGCAGGCGGTCAGCGCGGTCGTCCAGGCCCGTGACGCCGACGCTCCGCCCAGCCTGGAGTCGCTGGCCGAGCACTGCCGGAAGCACCTGGCCCGCTACAAGGTGCCCCGCCACCTGGTGCTGACCGACGAGATCGTGCGATCGCCGAGCGGGAAGCCCGACTACCCGTGGGCGACCAACCTGGCCAAGGCCGCCACCGCTGGGGGGTAGGCACCTCTGGGCGAACTCCGCCCGGAGGTGGGGTGGAGCCCGAGCCGCCTGCGTCTAGCCTTTTGGTCGTGACGCTGCACCACGACGACCTCGACCGCCCGGCCGGGGGCCGCCGCCCGCCGATGAGCCGGCGATCCGCCTTGGTCGGGTTGGGGACGGCGGCCTTCGGGGCCACCGCCGCCGGCTGCGGTTGCGCCGTGGCGCCCGCCCCGAGCGGTCGAATCGCCCCCGGGCCGTGGGTGCCGGGTGCGGCCAACCAGCTGGTGACCGCCACGGCGGTGGGTAACGCAGGTGGACGCACCACCGCCACCAGCGGCGTGCTGCGCGCCTGGCAGCGCTCGAGCGGGGGCTGGAACCAGGTGCTGGAAACCTCGTGTCGGTTCGGTCGCAGCGGCATCCATCCCAGCCGCACCGAGGGTGACGGCACCACCCCCGCCGGCATCTTCACGCTGGGCACCACCGACGCCACCGCCTTCGGGCACTTCGCCAGACCCTCCGGCCTGAAGGTTCCCTGGCGTCCGATCACCACCGACTCCTACTGGGTGGGCGACGGTGACTCGTCCTGGTACAACCGCTGGTACGAGGGCGACCCCGGCGGCAGGTTCGACCCCCGGGAGAGCGAGCACCTTCGTACCGTGTCGGGCGTGGGCACCTCCGACTTCTACGGGCTGGCGTTGTCGATCGGCTTCAACACCGGAGCGGTCCCCAACTTCGGTTCGGCGATCTTCCTCCACCTCACCCATCAGCGCGCCCCGAGCGGCACCACCGCGGGGTGCGTGGCGATCGACCAGACGCCCATGCGTCGCCTGCTCGGCTGGCTGGACGCCGCCCACTCGCCCCACATCGCCATCGGCACCTGGGACTGGCTGCACCGACGGTGACCGCGGTGATGGCACGGCGCCGGGAACAGACGCCCGGCCCGGCGGGTTGAGCCGAACAACATGCATACCTTCAGCTACATGCGCAACGCCCGGATGGGCATCGACGAGAACGAGCGGCCCAGCCGGCAGACCGTCCGTCGCGTGCTCACCTTCGCCCGCCCGTACCGCCGCCAGCTCATCGCCTTCGTCAGCGTCATCGTCCTCGAGGCGGTGCTGGCCCTCATCCCCACCCTGATCTTCCGCGAGCTGATCGACACCACGATCCCCAACGAGGACACCCGGCAGTTGGCGCTGCTGGCCGGCGTGGTGATCTTCGTCGGGTTCGCCAACGCCGCGCTGTCGCTGCTGGAACGCTGGTGGTCGGCCCGCATCGGGGAGGGCCTGATCTACGACCTGCGTACGGCGTTGCACGACCATGTGCAGCGCATGCCGGTGGGCTTCTTCACGCGCACCCGAACCGGTGCGCTGACCAACCGCATGAACAACGACGTGATCGGCGCGCAGCGGGCGCTGACCGGCACGCTCGGTTCGGTGGCCTCCAACGGCGCGGCCCTGACCGCGACCCTGATCACCGTGTTTGCGCTGGAGTGGCGCCTCACGCTGCTGTCGCTGGTGCTGTTGCCGATGTTTCTCATTCCGGCCAGCAGGGTGGGCAAACGGCTGGCCGGCATCACGCTGGAGGGCATGAACCTCAACGCCGAGATGAACACCGGGCTCACCGAGCGCCTCAGCGCGTCGGGCGCCCAACTGGTGAAGCTCTACGGCCGCTACGACGACGAACAGGCCACCCTCGACGGACAGGCCGCCCGGGTGCGCGACATCGGCGTGCGCCAGGCGATGACGGTGCGAACCTTCATGACCGGCCTGGAGCTGGTCGGCACCGTGGCCCTCGGCGTGCTCTATTGGCTGGGCGGGCTCCTGGTGGTGGACGGCGGCCTTACGCTGGGCACCCTGGCGGCGCTCACCATCCTGGTGCCGCGCATCTACCAACCGCTGAGCGCGTTGAGCAACACCCGCGTCGACGTCATGGGCGCGCTGGTCAGCTTCGACCGGGTGTTCGAGGTGCTCGACCTGCCCAACCCGATCACCGACCGGCCCGACGCCGTCGAGCTGGTCGCACCCGCCGGGGGCCTCGAGTTCGACCACGTCGACTTCTCCTATCCCGGCAGCGAGGCCACCTCGATCGCCTCGCTCGAGGCGGTCGGGGAGGACCATCGCGAGGGCGGCCCCGTTCTTCGCGACGTCTCCGCGGTCGTCGAGCCCGGATGGACGGTGGCGCTGGTCGGTCCCTCAGGAGCGGGCAAGACCACGATGGCGTCGTTGGTCCCCCGCCTGTGGGACGTCTCCGGCGGGTCGATCTCGGTCGACGGCCACGACGTCCGGTCGCTCACGCAGGACAGCCTGCGGGCGGCCATCGGTGTCGTGCCCCAGGACCCGCACCTCTTCCACGTCACCGTGGCGGAGAACCTTCGCTACGCCCGGCCCGACGCCACCGACGACGAGCTGCGCGAGGCGGCCCGAGCAGCACAGGTGCTGCACGTGATCGAGGCCCTGCCGCAGGGCTTCGACACCGTCGTCGGCGAGCGTGGCTACCGGCTGAGCGGCGGCGAGAAGCAGCGCGTGGCCATCGCCCGCATGCTGCTGAAGGACCCGTCGATCGTCATCCTCGACGAGGCGACCTCCAGCCTGGACACCGAGTCCGAGGCCGCGGTGCAGCGGGCTTTGAGTGCGGCGCTTCGGGGCCGGACCGCGCTGGTGATCGCGCACCGGCTGTCGACGATCGTCGGCGCCGACCTCATCCTCGTGCTCGACGAGGGCCGCGTGGTCGAGCGGGGCCGCCATGGCGACCTGCTGGCAGAGGACGGCCTGTATGCGGCGCTCTACCGCACCCTGGTGGAGGGATCCGAACGGCTGCTGCCCGAGGTCGAGCCGGTCGCCCCGTAGCCGTCGCCGGGGTCGCCGCCCCACGGTCCGGGTTGGCCACGCGGCACTAGAGTCCGGCGGTGGCCGCTCCCACCTTCACGGTCGGCGAACTCGTCGATCAGGCGAACCTGGCCCTCACGGGCACCTTCCCGGGCGAGGTGTGGGTGGAGGGTGAAATCCACAACAAGGGGCGCCCGTCGGCGGCCGGCCACACCTACTTCAGCCTGGTGGAGGCCCGAACCGACCCGGTGACCGGGCGCCGCCACAACGTGACCCTCAACGTGGCGCTGTTCAACAAGGCACGCGATCGGGTCAACCGGCACCTGCGGCGGGCGCACGGCCAGGTGCGCATGGACGACGGGGTGCGCGTGCGGCTGCGAGGCACGGTGGGGATCTACCCGGGGAGCGGCTCGTTCCAGCTGGTGATGGTGGGCATCGACCCCACGTTCACGCTGGGCAGCCTGGCGGCGGAGCGCGCCGCCCTGCTGGGGCGCCTCGAACGCGAGGGCCTGCTCGGAACGAACGCCACCCGCACGCTGAGCCCGCTTCCGTTGCGGGTGGCGCTGATCGCCAGCCGCGGGTCGGCCGCCGAGGCCGACTTCCTGCACGAACTGGAGCTCAGCGGCCTGGGCTTTCGCATCACGCGCCTCGACACCAGGGTGCAGGGGGTGGAGGCGCCCGACGAGCTGGCGTTGGCGCTGTCGATGACCCGCTCGCTGGCCGTCGACGCGGTGGTGCTGATCCGCGGCGGCGGTGCCCGCACCGACCTGGCGGCCTTCGACGCCGAGGTGGTCGCCAGGGCGATCGCCGGCTGCGCCCACCCGGTGCTCACCGGCATCGGTCACGAGGTCGACACCTCGGTGGCCGATCAGGTGGCCCACGGCGCCTACAAGACCCCGACGGCGGTGGCGGGTGCCCTGATCGAGTCGGTCGCCGCCCGTCGCCAGGAGGTGGAGGAGTGCGCCGCCCGGCTTGGGCGGGCCGCCGAGTCGACCCTGCTTCGATGCGAACGCTCCTTCGTCGACCGGCGCGGACGGGTGCGGGAGGCGGCGGTGCGGGCCACCGAGGTGGCCGACGCCCGCGTTGTTGCGGCGTTCCCCAGGGTGGCGGCGGCGGCCCGTCGCTCGGTCACCCAGAGCGAACGCAGCGTGCAGGTGGCCGCCGCCCGGGTGCCGGTGCTGGCCCATGCGGCCCTTCGCGCCGCCGAGCTTCGACTCGACGAGCCGGGTCGACGGCTCGGCCGTGTCGGCGGCCATCTCGACCGCGCCACCGAACGCCTCGATCACCTCGAGGCGCGGGTGTCGGCGGCCGATCCCGTCCGGCTCCTGGCTCGCGGCTATGCCATGGTGCACACCGCCGGCCCGGACACGACCGGGCGCCTGGTGCGCGGCATCGCCGATGTAACGGCCGGCGACCGGCTGGGCATCCGCCTGGTGGACGGCTCGGTGGCGGTCACCGCCGACGAGGTGACCGCCGACGAGGTGACCGCCGGCGACCCCGCCCTCGCCCAACCCGCCGTCGCCCAAGCCGGCGATACGAACCCCACCCCCACCGAACCAGCCAGAACCGACCCCGGAGACGACCGATGAGCGACCCCGCACCCGACAGCAGGCCCACCGACGGGCCGGAGGGCGAGGCGACCGAGCAACCGGCCGAGCCGGGTTGGGCCGATGCGATGGGCGAGCTGTCGACGATCCTCGCCGAATTGGAACGCGATGACGTCGACCTCGACGTACTGGCCGACCGGGTGGAGCGGGCGGCCTGGCTGATCTCGGTGTGCCGCGATCGCATCGCCGGCACCAGGCTGCGGGTGGACGAGCTGGTCGCCGATCTCGTTCCTGAGGACCCGGCCGGATAGAAGGAGGCGCACGTCGGCGCCAGGACGGCGCCAGGACGGCGTCGGGTCGGCGCCCGATCGGTCGAACACCGGCCCGCCACGATCGCGCCCACGGTGGAGCTGGGCGCGATGTTGTCCACCTGTTGGCGCGAATCGCGCCCACCTCGGGTGTGGGCGCGATTGGTGCGGGCTTCCGTGGGTGCGACCGCAGCGGTTGGCGTTACGCCAGGCTGCGTTCCAGGTCGGTGAGCGCGTCGGCGATCGACCCCTCGAGCACGCCCGCCTCGTCCACCACGGCCTCCAGCCACGGTGGGCGCACGTGGGCGCACACCCACAGGGGATGCCGGCCGGGGTGTGCGGTGAGGATGAAGCGGGCGAACGCCTGGGCATAGTCCTGGGGGCGAACGTCGGTGGCCAACTCGGCGAGCGCCCACGGGTCGGGCGTTCCCTCCCACATCTGGGCGGGCGCCACGATCGACGGGCTGCCAGGTTCGGTGCCGCCACCGGCGATGCCGGGCCCGTCGGCCAGCACCACGCCGGGCACCTCCTCGGTGCGAAGCCCGGCCAGAATCATCGCCACGTAGGCCCCCAGCCCGCGTCCCATCAGCACCGCCGAGCCCACGTGCCGGAGCGCGGCGTCGGCGTCGGCCACCAGGGTCTCCGAGGTGTAGCCGCCGCCGCGGGGGATCGAGGACGCGCCATGGCCGGTGAAGTCCAGCCCGTAGATGGGACCCCGCCAGGCCCCGGCCACCGAAGGCGGCGGCTCGGCAGGGGTGGCCTCGCCGAGACCGTGCAGCAGCAGCAGGCTCGGGCCCTCACCGTCGACGAGGCGGTGGAGCGCCAGGTCGTTGCGTCCGTGGCGGAGCATCGTGGTGTGGCGTGGGGAGGTGAAGTGGCTCACGACGGGAACTCTCAGTCAGGTCGGCCACCAACCGGGGGCCTCATTATGGACGAAGTGGCCGATTCCGTCGAGTTGTTCGAACCGTGCGCCGGGCGGCAGGTAGGCCTCGACGTCGCCGGGCCGCGTTCCCCAGCCCATCTCCTCGATCTGTAGACCGAGCACCCCGAGGAACGGAACCCCCAGCCCCGGCAGGCGGGCCATCGACCATTCGGGACGCCACGGGCCCAGCCCGCCCATGCGGAGCGTGGGGTCGATCTTCCAGCGCCACCCGTCGGCGTCCTCGCGGGCCCCGACGGTCACCAGGTACTGCAACCACTCGGGCGACATGCGGATGTTCATGCGGGCCCGGCGCTTGGCCAGACCCTCGATGGTGCCCGGCCGGCGTTGCTTGCCCTCCAACGTCGCCCGGTGGTTGAGCCACCCCAGCGCCGCCTCGGACATCATGGCGTTGCGCTGCTCGGCCACGTCGGGCACGAATCGCCTCGAGGGCAGTCCGTCGAGATTGATCAGGTGGCTGACCCGGTGGGGCAGCACCTCGGAGAGCTGCATCGTGAGCACGCCGCCCTTGGAGTGACCGATCCAGGGGATCGCCCGGTCGGTCGTGCTGTGCACCACGGCGGCCGCGTCCCGGGTGTCGGCGTGCCAGGAGTACAGCTCGGCGTGGTCGGAGTCGCCGTGGCCCCGCTGGTCCCAGCTGACCACCCGCCACCCGTCCTCGGCGAGCATCGGGGCGACGACGTTCAGGGTCTCGGCAAAGTCGAATCCGCCATGGGCGAAGAGCAGCGGCGGGGCGTCGGCATCACCCCACTCGACCACCGAGATGCCGACGCCGGAGGAGTCCACGCGGCGACGGCGATCGGGACGTCTCGCGCCGGGGAACGCGCCCGCCTGTTCCGCGGTGAGCGGAACGGAGGTCGGCCCCTCGCCGTCGCCCCCGGCGGGTGGTTCATCTGGCGTCTCGCTCACGTCGCAACCTCGGTCGTGCAGTGGTGGTGGTGCGTGTGTGTCTAGCCGTGCGGCACGGAGTCGCGCCGAACCAAACGTCCGCCAGGGGTCACAGCCCTGCGGAATCGGTGTGAAACCACCGTGGCGGCGGGCTGGAGGGCTACTCTCGAAGCGACCCGAGGCAGCAACCATGACCACTCCGGACCCGCCCGGACCCGAGCCGCGAGTCGTCGCTTCCGCCGAGCGGCGGGGCTCAGCAGCATCCACGGCGACGCGATCGGACGGCGCGCGCCCGCTCGAGCTCTCCGAACTGGCCACCCTGCGGGCCACCCTGCCCCACGGCGGTGTCGACGACTCCAACCGCGACCTCGCCGTACCCCCCGCCCTGCGGGCCAACCTGGGGCCGCTCACCAACTCGCTCCGATGGGGCGCCGTGGGATTCGGCCTGGTGTACGCGGTGCCCCTGGCCATCGACGGCGACCTGGCCGTCGTCGTCGGGCTCAGCCTGTGCATGTTCCTCACGACCTGGCGAACCGTCATCCCGTTGCGGCTGGGGAGCCCGGCCTGGTCGGCCCGGATCCCCGCCCTGTTCGACGCGGCCGTGCTCGGGGTCGCCATGGGGGTCTCGGGGGGCTCGACCAGCATGTTTGTCGGCTGCCTGGTCGTCGCGGTGCTGATCACCGCCATGGGCTGGGGCACGCCGCTGGCGCTGCTGAGCTCGGGGGTGGGTTGGGCGATGGTCGCCCTCGGCATGGTGTTGACCAGCGAACCCTTCACCCCGGTGAACGACCAGTCGATGATCCCGGCAGCGGGGATGTTCGCCGGGCTGGTGTTGGTCGGGTTCGGCCGCCGTCGACTGCTCGACGCCGAGGCGCGCCGGGTGAACCTGAGCCGCCGGGTCAGCTCGTTGAACGAGACCAACGATCTGCTGAGCGCCCTCAACTCGATCGCCAGGACGCTGCCCGGCTCGCTCAACCTTCGAGACGCCGTCGACTCGATCCGTCGGCAGCTGATCGACAGCTTCGACCCCCAGGTGATCGCCCTGCTCGAACGCGACACCCAGGGTGGATGGACCCCTCGGCTCGCCGAGGGAACCCGATTCTCGCTCAACACCGACACCGACGAGTTGCCGGCCCGGCTCGCCGACGCACTCGACCGGAAGACGCCGGTGCTGGCGGCCTCCCTCGAACCCGGTAGCGGCCTGCGTGACGGCTCGACCAGTGGCGTGTACACGGCGCTCAGGGCCCGGAACGAGGTCGTCGGCGTCGTCGGCATCGAGACGACCCGACCCGGCGGTTACGGGGCGCGAGAGGTCAACCTGCTGTCGGGCCTGTCCGACCTTGCGGCGCTGACGCTGGACAACGCCCGCCGCTTTGGGCACCTGCGCACCCTGGGAGCGCAGAACGAGCGAACCCGGATCGCCCGCGACCTGCACGACCGCCTTGGCCAATGGCTCACCTACTTCAAGCTGGAGCTCGAGCGGGTCTGCAGCCGGTCCGACGACGACCCGGAGCTGCTGCGCCTGAGCCAGGAGGCCGACCACGCGCTCAACGAGCTGCGGGAGACCCTGCGTCAGCTCCGCTCGGAGGTGGACGACCGGCGCACGTTCGTCGGCGAGGCGCAGGAGTTGATCGGCCGGCTGGAGGCCCGAAGCGACCTGAAGCTGGTGTTCGAGGTGACCGATCCCGACGAGAAACTGACGCCGCCGGTGGAGACGGAGATCCTGCGGATCATGCAGGAGGCGCTGAACAACGTCGAGAAGCATGCGAAGGCGTCGGAGGTGCTCATCCGTTGGTCGGTCGCCGACGGCGCCGGGGTCTTGACGGTCCGCGACGACGGACGGGGCTTTGAAACGCGCGACAGCGTTCGCGACAGCTCGTATGGTTTGGTGGGAATGCGCGAGCGGGCGGATGCGATCGGCGCCCGACTCGACGTTGCCAGCCAGCCCGGATCGGGTACCACCATCACCGTCTCCACGGCCGATCACCGCAGCGAAGGACCCAACTCATGACTCGTATCGTTCTCGTCGACGACCATCAGGTGCTGCGCGACGGTATTCGCCGAAGCCTGGAGGACGCCGGGGAGCAGGTGGTCGGTGAGGCCGGGGACGGAGAGGAGGCGGTGACCGTCGTCGCCGAGACCCGGCCCGACGTCGTGCTGATGGACCTGGAGATGCCCGTCCTGGACGGCGTCGAGTCCTGCAGACGGATCCTGGCGAGCTTTCCCGAGACCCTGGTGGTCGTGTTGACGATGCACGAGGACGTCGCCCGGACCCGGGCCGCCTTGTCGGCCGGAGCGGTCGGCTACCTCACCAAGGGCACCTCGATGACCGAGGTGATCGACACGATCCGTGGGGTGGTCGCGGGTGAGACGGTGCTGTCGGTGGAGCTGGCCATGTCGATGCTGCGGGCGGCCGACGAGAACGGCCACCAGTCCACCCTGTTGTCCGAGCGCCAGACGGAGATCCTGCAGTTGATTGCGGACGGGTTGGGAACCAAGCAGGTGGCGAGGGAGTTGGGCATCACCCACAAGACCGTGCACAACCACTTGAACGCCATCTACCGACGCCTGGACACCCAGAGCCTGACCCACGCCGTGCTCTCCGCGGTTCGGAAGGGCATTATCCACCTCGATCCCGCCGATGACTGAGGGGGGCGCTTTCACCCAGTGGGGTGCGGATTTTGCCCATGGGGTTGGGCGCCCCTCGGCCGACAGGACTCTGGAAGGATTCCCCCACCCGTGACCAACGAGTTCTCATGAGTTCACTTCCACAACGAATGCTGCAAGCGGTGGCCGCGGTGTTCTCGGTGCGCGTGGCGTTGGCCTTCATGAGCTCGTCGGCAGTGACCGCCGGGGTGGCCGGCCCGCTGGCGCTTCAGGCGTTGAGCGCCCGCTCCAGCGAGGCCGCTGCGGTGGAGTCCGGTCAACCGCCGGCCGGTGGCCTGAGCGGTACGCCCGACGCGGCCGCCGACGCGGATGCGCCCGCCACCGACGACCCTCCGGCCGACGACCCCCCGGGTGACGATCCCGCCGCCGACGATCCTCCGGGCGACGATCCCACACCCGACGACCCAGCCGACGATCCTCCGGGCGACGATCCCACACCTGACGACCCAGCCGACGATCCTGCCGACGACTCATCCGGCGACGATCCTGCCGCCGACGATCCGGCACCGACCTCCGGGGTGACCCCGACGACGGAGGCCTCCCAGCGGGGCGGCGTGGTGGGTACGCCCGTACCCGACCCCTCAGGCGGCGAGGCCCCGGCAACCCCGGGCGCGGACCCGACGGGTGGCACGACCGGTGGCGACCAGCCCGGGACGGCCGCCACCGGGTCGAGCGGGTCGAGCAGCACCGGCACCGGCACCGGCGGCTCTGGGAGCACCACCGGCACCGGAAGCACGACCGGCACCGGCGGCACGACCGGCGGCACCACCGGCACCGCCACGGGTGGCACCAGCGGGGGCACCACCGGCACGTCGGGCACCGGTCCCACCACGCCGCCTGCGGCACCGATCCTCACCGTCTCGTTGAACTCGTCGCTCACCCCCGCCTACTACCTCGACGGCGCGCTGGTGTGGGACGAGATCCACCTGGCGGTCCGTCCGCCGCAGGGCACCACGTCGGTGCGCTTCTGGCTCGACCGGTCGACCGGCGGGTCGCCCGATCGCACCGACTCGTCGGCGCCGTTCACCTTCACCTCCGGTTCGACGCCCCTCGACGTCGGCGCGCTCGCCGAGGGTGCGCACACGCTGCGCATCATCGCCACCGTGTCCGGCGGCGGCGAGGTCACGGCCTCCGCCACCTTCACCGTGCGGCACCCGGAGGGCGAGTAGCCACCCTCCGGCGGGGGCCACCGGCCCCGGCCCGGTACCATCGACCGGGCACGGGGCGCATCCCTCCCTCGGCTCCCCACGCAAGGTGTCATCGTCATGTCCGAAATCGTCAGCGAAGCCGCCCGACGTCGCACGTTCGCCATCATCTCCCACCCGGACGCGGGCAAGACCACGCTGACCGAGAAGTTCCTGCTCTACGGCGGCGCCCTGGCGGTGGAGGCCGGTTCGGTGAAGGGCAAGGGCGGCCGTCGTTCCGCCACCTCCGACTGGATGGCCATGGAGCAGCAGCGGGGCATCTCGATCACCTCCACGGTGCTGCAGTTCAACTACCGGGACTGCGTGGTCAACCTGCTCGACACGCCCGGCCACCGAGACTTCTCCGAGGACACCTATCGGGTGCTCGCCGGGTGCGACGGCGCCGTCATGGTGCTCGACGCCGCCAAGGGCATCGAACCGCAGACGCTCAAGCTGTTCGAGGTGTGCCGCGACCGCGGACTGCCGCTGTTGAGCTTCGTCAACAAGTGGGACCGACCGGCCCGCGAACCGCTGGAGGTGCTCGACGACATCGAGGGTCAGCTGGGGCTGATCGCAACGCCGTTGACCTGGCCCGTGGGTGCCGACACCGACTTCCGCGGGGTCATCGATCGCCGCGACGACTCCTACACCCGCTTCACCCGCACCACGGGCGGGGCGCGGATCGCCCCTGAGGAGGAGGTGGATCCGGCCCAGGCCGAGGAGCTGGACGGCCACCTGTGGCGTCAGGCCACCGAGGAGCTGGGCCTGCTCGACGAGGTGGGCTCGGGGTTCGACGTCGAGACCTTCCTGGCCGGCATCACCACTCCCACCCTGTTCGGCTCGGCGATGACCAACTTCGGGGTCCGCAAGCTGCTCGACGCCGTCATCGACCTGGTGCCCTCACCGCGGCCGCGGGTGGTGGCCGACGGAGGCGTCCGCGAACTGGACGCCCCGCTGTCCGGCTTCGTGTTCAAGGTGCAGGCCAACACCGACAAGGCCCACCGAGACCGGGTGGCCTACGTGCGGATCTGCTCGGGCAGGTTCCAGCGCGGCGACGTGGCCACCCACGCCCGCACGGGCAAGCCCTTCGCCACCAAGTACGCGCACACCGCCTTCGGATCCGATCGTGAGACGGTGGAGCAGGCCTACCCGGGCGACGTCGTCGGCCTGGTGAACGCCACCGATCTGCGGGTCGGCGACACGCTCTACATCGACGAGCCGGTGGAGTTCCCAGCGATCCCGTCCTTCGCCCCCGAGCACTTCCGCGTGGCCCGCCCGCAGGACGTCAGCCGGTTCAAGCAGTTCCGCCGTGGCATCGGGCAGCTGGACGAGGAGGGCGTCGTCCAGGTGCTGCGCGACGCCGACCTGGGCGACCAGGCCCCGACGCTGGCGGCCGTGGGCCCCATGCAGTTCGACGTGGTCAAGTGGCGCCTGGAGCAGGAGTTCGGCGCCCCGGCCTTCCTGGAGTCCACGCCCTATCAGGTGGCCCGCCGCACCGACGAGGAGTCGGCGGCCCGGCTGCGCCAGATGTCGGGTGTCGCCGTGCTGGAGCGCTCCGACGGGGTGCTGTTGGCGCTGTTCGAGAGCCCCTACTGGCTCGACCGGGTGATCGCCGACCAGCCGGAGCTCACGCTGGAGAAGCTGCTGGCCGAGGGCGCCCTGCGCGAGCGGTGATCGCCGCGTCGGCGAACCCCTCGATCAGCTCGGCCAGCCGCTGCGGGGCCTCCTGCATCACCTGGTGGCCCACGTCGGGCAGCTCCACCAGCTCGGCCTGGCCGATCAGCCCGGCGAGTCGCCCGGCGAGCCGGGGCGGGGTCAGGTGGTCGTCGGTGCCGACGACGACCATCGCCGGGCCGTCGTAGTCGCCCAGCCGGTCGGTCAGGTCGTGATCGAGGATGGCGCGACCCGCCTCGATGGACGTGGCCGGCCGAACCTCGGCCACCATCTGGCGGGTCGCCTCGATCGCGGCGGCGGAGGGGTCCTTCCCGAAGGCGATGCGAACCAGCGACGCCGACAGGTTGCCGGGCCGCCACAGCCACTCGACCGGCAGGTCCGCCCGGTCGGCCAGGCCGGCCAGCACACCGGCGCTCGCCCCCAGGTACGGGGTGATGAGCTGCGGGGTCAGCTCGGTGGCCGCGGTCGCCAGGAACATCAGGCCGGAGGAGTGTTTGGCGCAGTTGGTCGGATGATCGACCGCGTAGCGGCCTAGCGCCATGCCACCCATCGAATGGCCGACGACGACGGCGTCGCGAAGCTCGAGGTGGTCGAGCACCTCGGCCAGATCTCGTGCGATCGCCTCCATCGAGATGCCGTCGGTGCCCGGGCTGGAGCCGCCGTGGCCGCGCATGTCCCAGGCGATCACCCGGAACCGGTCGGACAACAGGTGGAAGAGCGGGTTCCACACCCACCACTGCAGGACGACGCCGTGGAGCAGCACCACCGGGCGCCCCCGGCCGGCCTCGACCACGTGGACGCTGCCGCCGTCGCTGGTGGCGATCTGGTGATGGGAGAGCCCACCGGGGGTTCGCAGCAGGGGATCGATGTCGGGTCGGGTGCGTTCCCGGATTCGGTGGCCGGCCACCCGCAGCCCGGTGACGGCTGCGACGGCCGAGAGGCCCAGTGCGCCTGCGATGGCTCCAACGGTCCGACGATCCATACCGGGGACGGTACCGAGGCGGCGGCCGCGTCCCAAAGGTCCGGCCCCGACGACCGCCGGGAATCGACCCGGAGGCGGGGCGGGCCGCACTGCGGGCTGTTCGGCCGGTTGGGAGCGCCTGATCGGGCCGATATCTTGGCCACATGAGCACCCCAGCAGGTTGGTACCCGGATCCCTCCGACGCGGCGCAACAGCGCTACTGGGACGGCTCCCAATGGACCCAGCAGACCCATCCGGCCGAGGTTCGGTCCGAGGCGGCCCAGCCGCAGGACGCGGCCCAACCGCAGGCAGCGGCCCAGCCGCCGGCGGCCCAACCGGCGGCGGGAGCCGGGCAGTCGGCCAACGGCAGCGCCGTGGGCGGCATCCGCACCGATCTGTTGTCCGACAACCGCTACGCCGAGGTCGGGTCCGGCCAGCGCGTGATCAAACAGAACAGCCGACTGCTGAAGGTGGTGCTCGGCGAGGACCTGTTGGCCAAGCAGGGGTCGATGGTGGCCTTTCAGGGTCAGGTCGACTTCGACCACGAAAGCGCCGGCCTCGGCAAGTTCATGAAGAAGGCGGTGACCGGCGAGGGCCTGCAGCTGATGCGCTGCAAGGGCCAGGCCGAGCTGTTCCTGGCCGACCAGGGCAAGCAGGTGCACATCATCCACCTCGAGGGCGGCGGTCTCACCGTCAGCGGCCGGAGCATTCTGGCCTTCAGGCCGACCCTCACCTGGGACATCGAGCGGGTGAAGGGCGCCGGCATGGCCGCCGGTGGCCTGTTCAACCGCAGCTGGAGGGCCGTGGCTGGGTGGCGATCACCACCGACGGCGACCCGGTGGTGCTCCGGACCGACCCCACGTTCGTCGACACCGGCACGGTGGTCGCCTGGAGTTCCAGCCTTCAGACCAGCCTGAACCGCACGATGAAGGCCAAGGCGGCCATCGGCCTGGGCTCCGGCGAGGCCGTGCAGCTGACGTTCCAGGGCGACGGCATCGTGATCGTGCAGCCCTCCGAGGGGCACCCGATCGCCGCCGGTTAGACGGACCCGGCCCTCCGGCCGGGGCGGTTTGAGCCGATCCGAGTATCATGGTCACCTCCCACCTGGGGGCGTAGCTCAGCTGGCTAGAGCAGTTGCTTTGCAAGCAACAGGCCGTGGGTTCGAGTCCCATCGCCTCCACCTCGGGCGGCGCTCCAGGTGTCTCGACCGCCGTGTCGGGACGCCCGAGCGCCAGTGGTTTCCCCGGTGACGGCGTCGCCTGCCATCGGGTGCCTCACCGCTCCCGACCCGGCCGTTGGCGAGCCAACCGCAGGGCCTCCTCGGCGATCAGGCGGCGGTGAGCCGGGTTGCCTCGCATCCCGTCGGCGTCGAGGCGGCAGGTGTCGACCATGGCGAGCGTGGCGTGGTGCCGCTAGGGTGAGGGCTTAGCCTTGTCGGGCGCGGGCGAGGTCCTCGGCGGTCAACCGGCCGGCCATCGGGGTGAGCGCTGCGTCGATCGCGATCAGCCGCCGGGCCGCGATCGTCGTCGAGACCCACCCTCGAAGCCGGCGGTCGAGGGTGGCGTGCTCGAAGGCGCGGGCCCCGTCGATGTCGCCGAACAGGTAGCCGTTGATCACGTCCTCGGCGGCCAACACCCCGCTCGACGAGATCATCCCCTGCCGGATTCGGCGCGCGCTGCGATGTCGGTGAGCGCCCGGTCGGACGTGGCCTGCCACAGGACGTCGATGGCGTTGTCGAGGTGCGATACACGGTGGCTCTGCCCACCTTGGCGGCAGCGGCGATGTCGTCCATCGACGGGTCCGCCACCCGGCAGCGACGAAGTTAGCCGGCTGCGTCGACGATCACCTGCCGGGTTCGGGCCTTCTGTTCGGTTCGCGTCGCCATCACCTCACGGTAGCCCTTCGTGGGACAAGTGTCTTGCGAGCCGTCCCTTTCGTGATACAATGGTCTCACCAACCGACCGGCAACCTGCCCACAGCAACGAGGGAGACGCACATCGTGCAGACCATTCACAACCCCACCGGACAGTCGTTCTGGTTCGACGGCTTTCTCGTGGAGGTGCAGCTGTCGGCAGGACTCCAACGGGGCGCTGTCGGTGTGCAAACAGACGCACCGGGCGGGCTACGGCACGCCGGTCCACCTCCACGAGAACGAGGACCAGACCCTGCACGTCCTCGCCGGCCGGATCACGGCGTGGCTCGACCCGATGGGGAGCGCACCGAGCACGTCGTCACCGCCGGCGACACCGTGTTCCTCCCCCGGGGGGTGGCCCACGCGTTCCGCGTGGACGCCGACGACACCCGGCTGCTCGAGATCAACACAGCCGGCGGCTTCGAGGGCTTTCACATCGCCGCCGGTGAGCCCGCAACGCACCCGGGCCTGCCCGAGCCGGGCGAGCCCGACCTCGAGGCCCTGGTCCGCCACGCTGGCGACTACGCGTGCCGGATCGTCGGCCCGCCCGTCGGGTAGCGGCGCCCGGGCCCGCGGCGACCGGCTCCCATTGACTCGCCGCACCGTCGGCCGTACCGTCGGGCGTGCGGACCTGGCGGGGCCCACGATCAAGGCGGCGGGACATCAACAAGCATCTGAAACGATTGGCGGGGCTGACGGCCGGGCTCCTGGCCCTGGCCGTGGTCGGTCCGTTGACCAGCGCGACTGCGGAGATCGCGCCGACGGTGTATCGAACCGACGGCGTGTCGGGGCAATGGACGGGGCCGACGACCAACACGGTGTCCTCGCCGATCTGGGACATGCAGGTGATCGGCAACACGGTGTACGTCGCCGGGAAGTTCCTCAACGTGGTCGAGGCCCGAGGGTCGTGGCCGGAGATCCCCCAGCCGTTCCTCGCCGCCTTCGACGCCACCTCGGGCGAGTGGATCGACTGGTGGCGCCCGGAGCTGGACGCACCGGTGTGGGCGCTCGATCAGACCGCCGACGGCCGGCTACTGGCGGCGGGGGAGTTCGACACTGTCAACGGGCAGCCTCGGGGCAACCTGGTGGCACTGGACGCCCGGACCGGTGAGATCGACCCGCAGTTCAATGCGGGGGTCGAGCGTCCCTGGACCACCGCCCAATCGGTGATCCGTGACCTGTACCGGGACGGCGACGACCTGTACCTGATCGGCAACTTCAGCCACGTCAACGGCGGCCCCAACGGCCTCCGCACCCAGGTGGGAAAGGCCGCTCGTGTCGACGCCAACAACGGCACGCCGGACACGGTGTGGAAACCCCAGATTCAGGGCCGATCCGGTTGGGGCATCACCACCAGCTCCGACGGCGCGCGGGTGCACCTGGGGGGCGAGTTCTCGTCGGTCAACGGCCAGCCGGACTCGAAGCTGCTCGCCACGGTCAACGCCACCGACGGCGCCAGCGTCCCCGGCTGGGACGGCGGCCCGAACTGGTCGGAGCACCCGGTCTGGCCCGAGGGGGGCATCGTCTACGACATCGGCGTGGTGGGCAACAACCTGTTCGTCGCCGGCGCGGAGCACTTCTGGGAGATGCGGAGTTCGACCACCGGGGCCTCCCTCAAGCTGGCGCCGTCGACCAACGACACCCAGAGCGTCGACGTCATCGACGGCCGCGTCTACATCGGCTGCCACTGCGACGGGCGGGGCAACTACAGCCCCGGCAAGCAGATGCGGGTGATCGACGGCAACACCGGCACCGAGCTGACCGACATCACCGGCAACCTTCGCTCGGGCGACGGGGGGTGGGGCACGGCGAAGGCGCCGGACGGGTGCCTCTGGCTCGGGGGCGAGTTCTGGGGCACCACCTCGTTGAAGGACCATCCGGCGGGCCTGCGCTGGGTGGGCAACTTCGCCCGGATGTGCGACGCCGCCGGACCCCTGCCCCACAATGTGCCGTCGCTGGTGCGCCCCGGCGACCCGCTCCCCGAGGACCTGCTGATCCAACCGGGCGACGGGTGGCGGTACCTGTCCAACGACACCCACCCGGCGGGCTGGACCACCCGTGCGTTCGACGACTCCGGGTGGGCGGCGGGTGCCTCCGAGCTGGGGTTCGGTGACGGCGACGAGGCGACCGTCGTTCCCAACGCCGTCGGCGGGCAGCCGATCACCAGCGCGCTGTTCCGACGGTCCTTCGACGTCCCCGACCCGGCGGAGGTGGACTACCTCACCGTCGACCTCAACGTCGACGACGGCGCCACCGTGTGGATCAACGGCGTGCCCGTGGTCGCCGAGAACATGCCCAACGGCGAGATCGGCGCACCGACCCTGGCCTCACAGGCGGTGTGGGGCGCCGCCGAGTCGGACTTCACCCGCTACGAGGTGCCGTCGAACAT
>JAWKIE010000042.1:0-27821 GCA_041394485.1 Microthrixaceae bacterium | reverse complement strand
CGCGTCCGGCCTGACCAAGGCCTTCGGCGACACCCTGGCGCTCGACCACCTCGACCTGCGGGTCGACCCCGGGTGCGTGTTCGGGTTTCTGGGCCCCAACGGCGCCGGTAAGAGCACGACCATCCGACTGCTGATGGGCCTGATCAACCCCACCGAAGGCTCTGCGTCGGTCTTGGGTTTCGATGCGACGGACCAGCGCCAGGAGGTCCATCGCCGGGTGGGATACCTTCCCGGGGACTTTGCGGCCTACCGCAACCTGACCGCCCGCCGGTACCTGGGGTTCCTTGGGGATCTGCGCGGGGGCGTCGACGAGCACGTGGTGCTCGAGTTGGCCGAGCGGTTCGGATTGCGGCTGGACCGGCCCATCGGAACGCTGTCCCACGGAAACCGCCAGAAGGTCGGCCTCGTTCAGGCGATGATGCACCAACCGGAGCTGCTGGTGTTGGACGAACCCACCCAGGGCCTCGATCCACTGGTGCAGCGGGTCTTCCTCGAGCTCCTGGCCGAGCATCGAGCCGCCGGACGCACCGTGCTGCTCTCCAGCCACGTCCTGGCCGAGGTCGAGGAGGTGGCCGATCGCGTGGCCATCATCCGCGAGGGGCGCCTGGCCACCGTGACCGACGTCAACGACCTCAAGGCCCGCACCCGGCGACGCTTGGAGCTGAGCTTCTCCGGAAGCTCCCAGCCGCCGACGACACGGCTCGAGGCGGTCGAGGGTGTGGTGAGCGTGGCCCCGCTGGGCTCGGCGGTCGAGGTGGTGGTCGAGGGGTCGATGGCCGAATTGCTGCGCGTTGCGGCGCCGTACGGCATCGAGCGGGTCGTGTCCAACGAGGTGGACCTGGAGGGCGTCTTCCTCCAGTACTACGAGGGCGACACCGCCGAGGAGCGGCGATGAGCAGTTCGGGGATCGTGTTCGCCAAGACGCTGGCCGACCAGCGACGGGGCCTGATCGGCTGGGGTGCCGGGGTGAGCGGCACCGTGTTCATCATGTCGGCCATGTGGCCGTCGTTCTCCGACATCGATTTCGACGCGATCATGGCTCAGTACCCGAAGGGCTTGATGGAGGTGTTCAACGTCGCCGACATGTCGAACGCGATCGGGTTTCTGAACGCCGAGGTGTTCAGCCTGATGCTGCCGATCATGTTCGCCGTCTACGCCATCGGACGTGGCGCTCGTTTGATTGGCGCCGAGGAGGAGGACGGCACCTTGGAGGTGCTGGCCTCCATGCCGATCTCCCGGCGGGCCATGCTGGTCGAAAAGGCGGGTGGTCTGGTGGTCGGCGTCACGCTGTTGGGCGTGTCGCTGCTGGCGGGAACCGTTGCGTCGTCGGCGCTGTTCGGCCTCGACATCGGGCTGCTCGACAGCGTGAACGGGGCCGTGGCCATGACGCTCCTCGGCGCCGAGTTCGGCCTGGCGGCGCTGGCGGTCAGCGCCGCCACCGGCCGGCGCGGCCTGGCGGTGGGTGTGGTCTCCGGCCTGGCGGGTGCCTCGTATCTGATGTACGTGGCGGGCCAACTGCTCGACTCGCTGAAGCCCCTGGTGAAGTTCTCGCCGTTCTACCAGGCGATCTCGGGAGGACCGTTGGCCCCGACCCTGCCGCCGACGGTGCTCGCCATGCCCGCCGTCGGGCTCGTCGTGTTCGTCGCCTCGATCCCGCTGTTTCAACGACGCGACCTGGTGCTCTAGGTGGCGCGCGGACCTTCTCCCCTAGGCGCCGGCGCATCGCGGCGCAGACACTGGATGGCTTGACCGAGCCCAGGAGCGAGCGTATGGCGACCAACCCATCGGGATGGATCATCCCCCTCGACCAGCTGACGATCGACGACGTCGGCATCGCCGGCGGCAAGAACGCCTCGCTGGGCGAGATGATCCGCCACCTGGGCGCCGCCGGTGTGCGGGTGCCCGGCGGGTTCGCGGTCACCGCACGCGCCTACTGGCACCTGGTCGATCAGCAGGATCTTCGGCCGGCGATCGAGGCGGTCGGCGCAACGACCGGAGCAGCGACCTCGCTGAGGTCGGTGGGCGCCAGGGTGCGGGAGGCGTTCCGTTCGGCGCCGGTGGGCGATGCGCTGGAGGCCGAGATCCGGGCCGCCTACGAGGAACTCTGCGACGCTTCGGGCGAGCCCGATGTTCCCGTGGCCGTTCGATCGTCGGCGACCGCCGAGGACCTGCCGGAGGCCAGCTTCGCCGGCCAGCAGGAGAGCTTCCTGAACGTGCGCGGCGCCGACGCGGTGGTCGAGGCCTATCACCGCTGTGTGGTTTCGCTGTTCGGCGACCGGGCGATCGCTTACCGGACCGAGAACGGATTCGACCACCTCGACGTCGCCTTGTCGGTGGGCATTCAACGGATGGTGCGGTCCGACACCGGCTCGGCCGGGGTGATCTTCACCATCGACCCCGAGAACGGCTTTCCCCACCACGTGTTGATCGACGCCGCCTGGGGATTGGGTGAGGCGGTCGTGTCCGGGGTGGTCGACTCCGATCGATACCGCGTGTTCAAGCCGCTGCTCGACGACGATCGGCTGGTCCCCATCGTGGAGCGGTCGCTGGGCCGCAAGCGCCTCAAGATCGTCAACGGCGACGGCGACGGCGGCGAGGGCGGCCCGACCGCCACGGTCGACACCACCGAAGAGGAGCGGAACCGCCTGGTGCTCGACGATGCCGACCTGCTGACGCTGGCCCGGTGGGCGGTCATCATCGAGAACCACTACGGCCGCCCGATGGACATCGAGTGGGCCAAGGACGGCGTCAGCGGCGAGTTGTTCGTCGTCCAGGCCCGGCCCGAAACGGTGCAGGCCAGGCGCAGCGGCGCCACGATGACCACCTACGACGTCACCGAACACGGCCCGCTCCTGTTGGAGGGCCTGTCGGTGGGCGGCGGAGCGGCCACCGGCGAGGTCTGCCGCCTCGACTCCCCCGCAGAGGGCGACCGGTTCCCCTCGGGTGCGGTCCTGGTGGCCGACGCGACCGATCCCGATTGGGTGCCGGTGATGCAGCGGGCCGCGGCGGTGGTCACCAACCGGGGCGGCCGCACCTCCCATGCGGCGATCGTCAGCCGCGAGCTGGGCGTTCCCGCCGTGGTCGGCACCGTCGACGCAACCTCGACGCTCGCCGAGGGTCGACTGGTCACCGTCTCCTGCGCCGGCGGCGACGTCGGCCGGGTGTTCGACGGCGGCGCCTCGATCACCGCCCGTGAGCTGACCCTGGACGAGGTACCCTCCACCCGGACCGACGTGATGGTGAACCTGGCCAACCCGGGCGCCGCCTTGAGCTGGTGGCGCCTTCCCGTGGCGGGCATCGGCCTGGCCCGCATGGAGTTCATCATCGGCGAGCACATCCGCGCCCACCCGATGGCGTTGGCCCATCCCGAGCGCCTGAGCGACCCGGAGGTACGTCGGGCGATCGACAACCTCGCCGCTCGCCACGCGACCCCGGCCGAGTACTTCGTCGATCGCCTGGCCTCCGGAATCGCCACCCTGGCGGCGACGTGGGCCGATCGTCCGATGATCCTGCGCATGAGCGACTTCAAGACCAACGAGTACGCCTCGCTGCTGGGCGGCGAGCAGTTCGAGCCGACGGAGGCCAACCCCATGCTGGGATGGCGGGGCGCGTCGCGCTACTTCCACCCCGGCTATCGCGACGGGTTCGCGCTGGAGTGCCGCGCCGTGGCCCGCGTCCGCAACGAGATCGGCCTCACCAACGTGATCGTCATGATTCCCTTCTGTCGCACGCCGGAGGAGGCCGACCGAGTGCTCGCCGTCATGGCCGAGGAAGGCCTGGAGCGGGGCGTCAACGGGCTGAAGGTGGAGGTGATGGCCGAGATCCCCGCCAACGTGATCCGGGCCGACGAGTTCGCCGACCGCTTCGACGGGTTCTCGATCGGCTCGAACGACCTCACCCAGCTGACGCTCGGCGTCGACCGCGACTCCGCCGAGCTGGCGGCCGGGTATGGCGCCGACGACCCCGCCGTGCTCAGCCTCATCCGCCAACTGATCGCTGCCGCCCATGCGGCGAACACGCCGGTCGGGTTCTGCGGGCAGGCTCCGAGCAACGACCCGGCCTATGCCCGGCTGTTGGTCGAGGCCGGCATCGACTCGGTGTCGGTCACGCCGGACGCGTTCGCCGACGTCAGCCGACACATCGCCGAGGCCGAGGGCCACGTTCCTCAGGCACCCCCGCCGCCGGCCTGAGTGCCGGCCCGTCGAGGCGCCCCGCCGGCCAGCGCCACCCGCCAGCACAACGTCGACCCCGTGCCCGGCCCGTCGGAGGCCAACTCGCAGGAGCCACCCCGACGCTCGGCGCGGCCTCCCATGTTCCGGATGCCGTGCCCGCTGGTGGAGACCGACCGTTCGACGCCTCGCCCGTTGTCGTCGACGACGAGCTCCAGCGACTCCCCGTCGACCGTGATCGCCACCGAGGCCGACGTGGCGGCCGCGTGACGGGCCACGTTGGTCAGCGCCTCCCGAAGGACGGCCAGCAGGTCGGTCTCGAGGTCGACGTCGAGGTCCTCGATCACCCCGTCGAATCGCAGGTCCGGCCGAAACCCCAACACCCGGGTGGCCTCGTCGATCACGGCCAGCACGTCGCGCCGAACCCCCGAGGTGTCCCCGGTCGGTGACTGGTGCAGCTCGAAGACCGAGGTCCGGAGTTCGCGGATGACCAGGTCGAGTTCGTCGACGGCCTGACCCAATCGGGCGGCCACGCGGGGGTCGTTGGTGCGGTTCTGGGTGCTCTGCAGGGTGATCCCGGTGGCGAAGATGCGTTGGATCACCCGATCGTGGAGGTCTCGGGCGATGCGTTCCCGCTCGTCGGCCGCCACCAGCACCGCGTTGGCCGAGTCGAGGTCCGCCTCGAAGCGCTGCCTGGCCGACAGGTCGGAGAACAACAGCAGCGCCTGGTCGGGGTGGCCCGACACCCGGTCGGCGGTCAGCAGCACCGGGACCTCCGACCCGTCGGGTCGGGTGAGCTCGGTGCGGTACTCCGCGTGACCCACGTCCGCAATGGCCTCCCAGATCTCGTCGATCTCGGGCGTGCCCTCCCGGGCACCGGGAAAGGCGTGCGGTCGACGGCTCCTGAGCACCTCGGCACGCGACCTGCCCACCAGGCCGCAAAAGGCCGGGTTGGCCTCCAACACCTCGCCATCGGAGGTGACCATCAACACGCCCTCGCTCATCGACCGGAGGATGGAACTCAGCCGATCCCGTTCCAGCGCCACGACCTGGCGGGCCGCCTCCAGTTCGCCGACGTCGACGGCGGTGCCGATCACCTCGATCACCTCGCCGCCGCGATCGGTGACCGGCTGAAAGGTGAACTGGCGGGTCTCGTCACCGACGCTCACCACCGCCGAGGTCTCGTCGCCGGCCCGCGCCGCCTCGTAGGCGGCCACCACCGTGGGGAACCCACCGAACACGTCCCCCACCTCGAGGCCGCCGGCATCGCCGAGCAGGCCGACGTGGGTCCATTCGGCCCCCTGGGCGAAGGTGACCGCCCCGTCGGGATCCAACGCCCAGATCGAGATGTCGGCCGCCACGGCGACGCGCCGAAGTTTGTCCAGCGCCGCACGGTGTCGTTCCTCGGCGCGGTTTCGCTCCGACAGGTCCCTGCCGAACAGAACACACACCGGCGACGCCTCGCCGATGGTGTCGCCCGCGTACCGGCCGGAGTCCCCGCCACCGACAAACGCCGCCCGAATCTCGACCGGAAGGCGTTGTCCGTCCGCTCGCAGCAGTTCGGTCTCCATCGACGCCTCCCGATGGTTCCTCGCCGATTCCACCAACGCCGTCAGGTCGTCCCGGCCGACCGACGGCAACAGCGTCAGCGGCGTCATCGAGGTCAGCTCGTCCACCGGGTAGCCCGACAGGTTGCGGGCCCCGTCGTTGGCGTAGCCGATCCACAGGTTGTTCGGATCGACCACCACCACCAGGCTCGGCAGCGCATCGAGGCTCTCGAGCACCCGGTGGTGGGCCAGATCCAGTTGCACCCGATCGCTGACGTTTCGCACGGAGGCCACCACGTAGGAGGCCCCGGCGTGTTCGTAGGGGCTCAGGCTGATTTCGGTGGGGATGATCGCCCCGTAGCTGGTGACCGCGGCCAGGCGTTGGCCGTCCTTGCCCATCGGGCGGCGCCTGGGCTCCTCCTGAAAGTCGCCTCGAAGCACCCGGTGGTGCTCCCGCAGGCCGTGGGGCACCAGCTCCTCCACCGACAGGCCCAACATCGAGCCGGGCTCGTAGTGAAACATGGCCTCGGCCTCTGCGTTGGCCAACGCGATGCGACCGCCCTCGTCGACCACGATCACCGGGTCGGGCATCGCGTCCATCAACCGGAGGGCAAGCTCGGGGAGGTCGGTCAGGGTGGGCGAGTTCGGCTCCGGCCGCTCCGACGCGCCGGCCCCGGTGTGTTCGTTCGAAGTCATGAGTTCCCGCAGTTCGGTAGGTGGTCCCGCTCGACGCAACGACTGGGATGCTCATGGGCCGGTGGCGTCTCGTCAAGCGGAACGAGGCGGCCGTTGGCGAGACCGGCTCGGCCTCGTGTCGGCGAGCAAGGGACTTTGGGCCCTGCACGACACCCCGGTCGTGTTCCACTATGGAGCCGATGGTGCGCAACGGACGTGTGAGGATCCTCCTGGTGGACGATCACGAGGTGGTTCGGCGCGGCCTCACCGATCTCTTCGACAGCACCGACGACCTCGAGGTGGTCGGCGAGGCCGGTTCGCTCGTCTCGGCCATGGCGACGATCGCCGACCTTCGCTTCGACGTCGCCGTCCTCGACGTTCGGCTGCCGGACGGTTCCGGCATCGAGCTGTGCCGGGAGATCCGCTCGTCGCACCCCGAGGTCCGATGCCTGATGTTGTCCTCGTTTGCCGAGGACGAGGCCCTGGTCGACGCGGCGATGGCCGGCGCCCACGGCTACATCTCCAAGCAGATCCGTGGTGACGAGATCACCGACGCGATCCGTCGGGTCGCCGATGGCGCGTCGCTGCTGGACCCGGGCGCCGTGCGCCGGGCGCTCGAGCGGGTCAAGAGCGCCTCGGACCATCAGGACGCGGTGGATCATCTCAGCCCCCAGGAGCAGCGCATCTTCGAGCTGATCGGCGAGGGGATGTCGAACCGACAGATCGCCGCGTCGATGTACCTGGCGGAGAAGACGGTCAAGAACTACGTCTCGAACGTGTTGATGAAGCTGGGCATGGAGCGCCGCACCGAGGCGGCCGCGCTGGCCGCCCGCCTCGACGAACGCCAACGTCGCTCGTAGCCCGGCGGGCAATCGACAACGGACACGACCGGTTCATTCCGGCACGACCACCGCACGGCCACGCACCTTGCCGTCGCGCAATCGTGCGTACACCTCCGCGCCCTCGCTCAGCGGAAACCGGGTGACCTGCGCAGCGATGACGCCCTGCTGCGCCAGCTGGATCACGTCCATCAGCTCCGTCACCGAACCCCAGTAGGTGGTGGCCACCGAGGCCTCGTACGGGACGGTGAAGAATCCCACCGGGAGGCTGCCGCCGCCGATGCCCACCACGGTCAGATGGCCCAGCGAGCCGACGACGGCCGCGCCGAGCGCCAGGGTGGCGTCGTTGCCCACCAGGTCGAGCACGAGCGTTGCGCCGACGGCGCCGGTGATCGACTGGATCTCGGCGGCCGCCGAGTCCCCCATCAACACCCCGTGGGCCGCTCCCCGCCCGGTCGCAAGGCTCAGAGCCGATTCGTTGCGGTCGACCGCGATGATCGTGGTGGGCGTCAGAGCCTCCAAGATCGACACCGCCATGTGCCCCAGACCGCCTCCGGCACCGACGACGACGGCGGTCGATCCGGCGCCGAGCAGCGGCATCGACCGCAAGATCGCGTGATACGGGGTGAGCGCGGCATCGGTGAGGGGGGCGGCCTCGGCCGGATCGAGGTCGCCCAGCGGCACCACCAGGCGGGCGTCGGGCACCAACATGCGGGAGGCCATCCCACCGTTGAGCCCCAGGCCGCCACCGGCCGCACCGAGCTCGGCCTGATGCACGCAGTAGTTCTCCATCCCCACGCGACAGCGCCGACACCGGCCGCAGCCCCACGGGCCGTACACGGCCACGCCCTGGCCCACCTCGAGGCCGGTGACTCCGTCGCCGAGGGCATCGACCCAGCCCGCGGTCTCGTGGCCGAGGGTGAACGGCAGTTCGAAGGGCACCATCCCCTCGACGAAGTCGTCCATCAGGTGCAGGTCGGAGTGGCAGGCGCCCGCCCCGCCCACCTTGATCACCAGCTGTCCGGGACCCGGCTCGGGGTCGGGCACCTCGCGCAGTTCGGGCGGGTGCTGCCATTGAGTGAGCTGAAGTGCCTGCACAGGTCTGCTACTCCTTGGTTGAGCTTCTGATGACGACCACCGGGCCGGCCGCCAGGTGGGTGACCCGACGGGCCACCGACCCCAACAGCAGACCCGAGAACCCTCCAAGGCCGCGCGTGCCGATGACGGTCAACGCCGCACCCTCGGCGGCTTCGGTCAGCGCCGGGCCGGGACGACCCCGTACGGTCTCGGCGGAGACGGTGACACCGTCGGGCGGGTCGAGCGACGCCACCAGCCCGTCGAGTCGTTCCCGAGCGGAGCGTTCCAGGAGCGCCGCGTCGGGCAGCTCCATCATCAGGTCGCCACCGAAGATCATCGGCTCCTCCCAGCAATGCACGACGCGCACGGACACGCCCCGCAGCCGGGCCTCCTCGAGCGCCCACTCCAGGGCCGCCCGCGACATCTCGGAGAAGTCCATGCCCACCACGATGTCCCCCGATTGGTGTTGCGAGGGATCCCATTCCGAGGGCACCACCATGACCGGCTCCGGGCAATGACGCACGCACTGGTCGGCCACCGACCCGAGCAACAGGTGACGCAACCGCGACCGGTCGCGACGACCGACGACCAGCAGGGCGCCGCCGCTCGCCTCCGAGATCAGCACCTTGGCCGGGGGTCCCTCGACGACGTCGACCTCGACCGTCGACCGTCGGGAGTCGTCGCCGTCGCGCAGCTGCGCCACCGCCGCACCGACGCGGTCGATGGCCTCGGCCTCCAATGCCGAGGCGGTGGTCAACAACCGCTCCTCGGTCGAGAGCGGCGGATAGGACCACACCGAGACCACCCGCAACCGGCATCCCCGAAGGTTGGCCTCCTCCATCGCCTGGAACAGCGGCGCCATGCCGATCGCCGCCGGATCCACGCCCACCACCACGTCGCCGCCGTGCGCCGTCATCGGGCGTCCCCGCTCGGAACCACCGTGATCGGGCACGTGGGGTGATTGAGCAGGTGGGCGGTGACCGACCCGAGGAGGAGGCCGACGAACCCACCACGGCCGCGGGCCCCCAGTACCAGCATCGAGGCGTCGTCGAGCACCTCGCCGATCACCGCAGCGGGCGTCCCTTCGCCCAACACCTGCTCCACCGCGAGCGATCCGGGGAGCCTCGCCTCCTCGACGACCTCGGCCAGCATCTGGCGGGCCTGGGCGTGAAAGTCGTCGTTGTCGGGCCAGGTCGACGCCACGTCGGAGGGGGGAAACCAGCCCACCGGGTCACCCCGCCAGGCCATGACCACCCGCAGCTGCCGGCCCAGCCGAAGCGCCCTGGCGGCGGCCCAGCGGAGCGCCTCGGCCGAGTTGGCTGATCCGTCCACCCCAACCACCACCGGCCCGGTCCGTGCCGCCTCGTCGTCCTCGTGGGGAACCACGGTCAACGGGCAGGGTGTGTGGTTGGCCACCTGATGCGACACCGACCCCAGGATCGCACCGAGCAGTGCGCCGTGGCCTCGGGACCCGACCACGAGGAGGTCGGCGTCCTTGGCCGTGCGCAGCAGGGCCCCGCTGGGCGACCCCGTCTCGACCACCTTGGTCACCGAGTCGCCGGCGGCGCCGAGGACCTCCCGGACGACCCCGTCCAGCCACGGCCCCATCGACTCCCTCGCGTCGCCGGGCGACACGTAGCCCAACGCCAGGGGCGGGAGGTCCCACGCGGTGACGGCCACCAGCTCGGCATCGCCGACGGCGGCCTCCTCGGCGGCGAAACGCAGCGCGGCCTTGGACGGCTCCGAGTCGTCCACTCCAACAACGATCTTCATCTCGCTCCCCTGGTTGGCTGCCTGATCCCAGCCTGGGGCAGTCGGTTGACCGCGACCAGAGGACAAGGGCCCGATCGACTCGGGGGAGCGCCGCGGCTAGCGGTTCGGCGCATCGGAACGGCCTTCGGTCCGGTGGTGCAGCGTGCGGACCGCCTGGTCGAGCACGGCCACGACCGCCTGAGAGGTGTCCAGCCCGGTAGCCGCATCCCATGGGTCCCGGCGCCCGCGGAGGTGGTCGACCACCTCCGCCGTCGCATCGGAGTTGCCGACGCCGGTGGCGCGGCGGGCCTCGATGCGACGCTTGGCCTCCGCCGGATCCAGCCGGCACTCGAACTCGACCAGTTCCGCGTAGGACGTCTCCGCCACCTCGCGGGCCGCCCGGCGGTGCCGCTCGTCGGTCCATGAGGCGTCGAGCACCACGCTCTCGCCGGCGCCCAGGAGCGCGGCGGCCTGACGCAGCAGCTCCTCGTAGACCGCGTTCTTGCCGGATTCGTCGTAGAACCCGGCCCCGGGCGCCGCCTCACGGGAGGTCGTGCCCTGCGCCGACGCCACCCCGCGCCGAAGGTCGTCGGTTCGCACCACCGCCCAACCCAGCTCGTCGGCGAGCCCGTCGGCCAGCACGGTCTTGCCCGTGCCCGGGCCGCCCCCGACCAACACCAGGCGCACGCGACCCCGCTCCAGGTGGTGCAGCGTGAGGTCGTGGTAGCGCCTGGCCAGCCCGGCGGCGTCGTCGTCGCCCTGGCGCCACCGCAGGCAGGCCACCTTCGCCCGCACGTGGGCCCGATAGGCCACGTAGTGGTGGGCCAGCGAAGACGGATGGTGCTCGCCCGAGAACTCCTGATACCACCCGAGCAGTGCGAGCGCCTCGGCCGGACCCGCCACCCGGTGCACGTCCATGACGAGGAAGGCGATGTCGGCGAGCACATCCCCGATGCGCCAGTCGTCGTTGAAGGCCAGGCAGTCGATGATGCGGGGGCCGTCGTCCATGCAGAACACGTCGTCGGCGATCAGGTCGCCGTGGCCGTCGCGCACGAACCCCTCGGCCGACCGAAGCTCAAACAACGGTCGCCGCCCGGCGAGGTAGCGCTCGACCAGCCCCCGGACCCGCGGGAGCACCTCCGCCGGTACGCCCGCATCCACCAGCGCCTCGGTCACCTCGAAGTTGTCGTTCCAATCCCGCTCCAGCGCCTGCGACGTCGAGGCCTCGTGGTGAAGGATCGGCTCCTGGCCGGCATGGAACGCAGCGACGGTCCTGGCCACGGCGCGCAGGCACCCGGCGAACTCGGACGTGCCGGCGAGCTGCGACAGCCGCCGGTCGGCGGGCAGACGGCGCATCACGATCATCTGGTCGGTCAGCTCGCCCTGCTCCATGACGTCGGCCAGCCCCAGGTACACGTCCGGGGCGATGCGGGCGTTCAACTCCAGCTCCCGCCGCATGGCGGCCATGCGCAGCTCGGGCTCCGAGAGGTCGAGGAAGGGCATCGACACCGGCTTCGGCAACTTGAAGGCGCGGTCCCCCGCCATGAACACCCACGACAGGTGGGTCTCGACCGCTCGGACCGCTGCGGGCGGATCGGTCATGGTTGGGTCGGTGTTCCCGCGCTCGGCCCGGCCGGCTGCGCGATGCGGCGGCCGGTCACCTCGCTGGGACGGATCGCAAACCAGTGGTTCTTGTGACCGACCAACCAGAGGTCCAGCGGCAGCTCGGCCGCACGCCGGAGGTCCTCGTCACGGCTCAGCTCGGCGGCCTGGCCCTTGACCAGCACGCTCCACCCCGTGCGGCTCTCGACGTCGCTGTGGTCGATCTCGAAGCAGACCGCCGCGTGGTTCTCCAACGCCCGCAGCTTGGTGCCCGCAGCGGTCCGAAAGACGATCCGGCGATCCATCACCGCGTAGTTGATCGGGAAGATCTCGGGGTGCGTGCCGGTCAGGAGGCCGATCCTGCCCGTCTGTCGGGACCGCAACAGCTCCCAACACTCGTGGTTGCCCAGGCGCTCCAGCATCGTCCGGCCGTCGATCACACCCATCAGGTCTCCCGTCACCGTCTCGTCGATCATCCGTCGTGCGCCACCCCCGCCGCCAGGGACCTTCGTCCCTGGTGCCATCATGGCGCAACGGTCACCTTGGGGTCATGCGCCGTTGTGTGACCCCGTCCGCCGGAGCGCCCTCGTGAGGCCAACCGCCGCCACGTCGGCCTGGAAGACGCTCGCCCGCCGGCCCCGAACCCCTCCGTTGTTCGACGTCGACTCGTTGATCGGCCTGCCCCCACCGGCGCAGCGTCATCTCGAGCGGGTCCTTCCGCCACGGACCCCGCTCGCCACGGTGGTGCGGTTGGAGATGTCCGGCGAGCTCAAGGTGGGCTCGCGCTGGCTTCCCTTCCAGGCCCGCCAGATTCTCTCGGCCTCCACCGGGTTCGTCTGGTCGGCCGAGGTCGGCGGCCGGTTCCTGCGCTTCTCGGGCGCCGACGTCATGGAGCCCGCCGGGTCGAGCATGGAGTTTCGGCTGCTGGGGCTGATTCCGGTGGTCCGCTCGTCGGGTCCCGACATCGCCCGCAGCGCGGCCGGACGCCTGGCCGCCGAGACCGTGGCGTGGTTGCCGCAGGCGTTGGCCCCGCAGTCCGGCGCGAGATGGACCACCATCGACGACCGCCACGCCACCGTCACCCTTCGCAGACCGTGCGGCACGACCAGCGTCGACGTCGAGGTCGACGACGAGGGGCGCCTGCGCTCGGTCGGGTTGCAGCGTTGGAACAGCGACGCCAAGCCACCGCAACCGCAGCCGTTCGGCGGTCGGTTCGGTTCGGAGTTCGCCACCGGCGACGGGGTCCTGCTGGCCAACGACTGCGAGGTCGGCTGGGGTTGGAACACCGGTTGGTGGCCGAGCGGGAGGTTCTTCACCGGTCGCATCCGGTCGGTCGACGGAGCCGGGCCGACCGCACCCTGAGGTCGGGCTACGAGGGGGCGGCGGCCGTGGACCCGGAGGTGGGGATCACGGTCGTCGGACAGGCGAGGTCGTTCAGCATCCGGCTGGTGACCGATCCCAACAGCAGCCCGAGAAAACCGCCCCGTCCCCGAGCGCCAAGCACGAGCATCGACGCGTCGGCGGCGGCCTCGCGGATCACCGCCTCCGGCGACCCCTCGCCCACCACCAGCTCGGGCTGCACGGTGTCGGGCAATCCGGCGCCGTCGACCAGCTCGCGCAACATGTCGTGCGCCTGTTGCTCCAGCTCGGACACCGGGGGCAGCCCCGCACCCAGGGGACTCCCGGCGATCCAGCCCGACGCCTCGCCGCGCCACGCCAGCACCACCCGAAGCGCGCGTCCGCTCCGCTCGGCGCGCCGGGCCGCCCAGGCCAACGCCGAATCGGCGTGGGGCGACCCGTCCACCCCGACCACGATCGGCCCCGGCTCGGCCCCGCCCCCGTTCGATGCGGCGTCACGATCGGGCACGACCGTCAACGGGCACGGGCTGTGGTTGGCCAGCTGATGGCTGACCGATCCCATCACCACCGCCGCGATGCCGCTGTGACCGCCGGATCCCACCACGAGGAGATCGGCGTTCTCCGCCACCTCGAGCAGGACGGCGCCACCCGAGCCACCGCGCACGGTCTGGACGATGCCGGCGCCCTCATCGCCCAGCACCTCGCCGACGAACTCGGCCAACCACGGACCCATCGCCTCGTCGACCTGTTCCTGGGACACGTGGCCGGCCGCCAGCTCCGGAAGCTCCCACACGGTGACCGCCTCCAGCTCGGCGCCGAGTGCCTTCGCCTCGGCCGCCGCAAAGCGCAGCGCCTCCGCCGACGCCCCCGACCCGTCAACTCCGACCACAATCCTCATCCGAAACAACCCTCCGGTCTCGTCGTGCCCGAAGGCTAACGACCTCGCACTCCGGCGCCGACCGGCGGTCGGACGGTGCTCAGCCCCAGCCCAGCCTGGCCAGCGTGTCGGCCACCCGGTCGTGCACCCCCGGATGACAGATGAGGAGGTCGGGCAGCCACGGGTCGGGCCGGTTGTAGCGCAGGGGCGAGCCGTCGAGGCGCGAACACCACAGGCCCGCCGCCCGGGCCACGGCCACCGGCGCGCAGCTGTCCCACTCGTACTGCCCGCCGGCGTGCGGGTAGCAGTCCACCAATCCGGCGGCGACCGCCATCGACTTGGCGCCCGCCGACCCCATCGGCACCAGATCGGCGTCCAGCGCCTCGGCCAACGCCATCGCCTCCATCAGCGGTCGGCTGCGTGACACGGCCAGCCGCGGCGGGTCGTTGGGCGTGCCGAGGATCTCGGGTGGCTCGGCGGTGGAGTGGGTGACGCCCAGCGCCGGGAGTGCGACCGCACCGGCGGTCGGCTCGCCGTGCTCCACCAGCGCCACGTGCACCGCCCAGTCGCTCCGCGGCACCTCGGAGAACTCCCGGGTGCCGTCCAGCGGGTCGATGATCCACACGCGCTCGGCCTTCAGGCGGGCCAGGTTGTCCCGCCCCTCCTCGGACAGCACCGCGTCGTCGGGGCGTGCGGCGGCCAACGCCTCCATCAACAGCACGTGTGCGGCCCGGTCGCCCTGGGCCTTCAGCGTGCCCGGGTAGGCGCCCTCCGCCGCCAGCTTGGCGCGGAGCTCCACCAGCATGACGCCCGCCTCGGTCGCCAACTTGTGGGCCAGCAGATGGTCGTCGTCGTTGGCCATGATGGGAGAACTGTAGGGCCCGCCTCGCCACCCCACCCCAGCTCGGGGGAAGATGGGGCATGGCCAGCCCCGCCCAGCCGTCCGCCTCGTCGTCATCGGAGCCCGCCTCGCCCGCGTCCGACACCGACCGATTTGCGTTCACCGACGAGGCCCCCTGGGTGGTCGACCGGGACCATCTCGACTGGGACGTCGGGCTCGGTGTCATCCGGAGTGCGCTGGCACGCGAGGTGCCGCGCCTGACCACGCCAAAGCGCCTCCCCCCGCTGGGCAGGCTGGCGAGGGTGTCCGCCCGGCTGCTGTGGGCGCTGGCGGGGTGGGTGCTGCGCGAGCGGCGTTCGTCGGACCCGTCGGTCCGCATGGAGGGCCTCTCCCGTCGCCTTCGTGAGGCGGCCGAGGACCTCGGCCCCACCTACATCAAGCTGGGTCAGATCATCTCCTCGGGCACCGGCATCTTTCCCGACGAGTTGGTCGCCCAGTTCTCGCTGCTCCGCGACAAGGTGCCCGCCGAGCCCTTCGAGGTGGTGCGCGAGGTCGTCGAGGCCGACCTCGGGCGAACGTTGGAGGAGGCCTTCGCCACCTTCGACCCCACCCCGCTGGCGGCCGCCTCGATCGCCCAGGTGCACGTCGCCACGCTGAACACGGGCGAGGAGGTCGTCGTCAAGGTTCAGCGGCCCACCATCCGCAGTGTGGTCTATCGCGACCTCGAGGTGATGGCGTGGCTCGCGCCGTTCCTCATCGGCCGGATCCCGGTCGCGGCGCTGGCCAATCCCCCGGCCCTCGTCGAGCTGTTCACCGAGACGATCACCGAGGAGCTCGACTTCCGCCTGGAGGCCGAGAACATGCTGGACGTCGCCGAGGCGTTCGCCGAGCTGGATCAGCGCGGGTTCGTCGTGGCCCGTCCCCATCCCACGCTGGTCACCCGTCGGGTGCTGGTCATGGAACGCCTCTCCGGATTCGGCTGGGAGGACATCGAGGGCATGGTCGCCTCGGGTATCAGCGGCCACGAGGTGGTGCGCACCGGCATGGTGGGGTTCACCGAGGGCGCCATGGTGCAGGGCATCTTCCACGGCGACCTGCACGGCGGCAACCTCTTCGTCCTCGAGGACGGCCGCATCGCGCTGCTGGACTTCGGCATCACCGCCCGCATGACCGAGAAGGAGCGCCTGGCCTTCCTGAAGATGATGGTCACCGGGGCGACCGGCGACATCAAGGGCCAGCTGGCGGCGTTCCGCGACCTGGGTGCACTGCCCGACGACGTCGACCTCGACTGGGTGATCTCCGAGCTGCACCTCGACGGCGAGGTGGTCGACCCCACGCAGCTCAGCCAGGAGGAGATGATGGCCGAGCTTCAGCGGCTGACCAAGGCCCTGCTCGGCATGGGGGCCCGCCTCCCCAAGATCCTCATGCTGTACGTCAAGAACCTGGTGTTCCTCGACGGTGCCATCGCCACCCTGGCACCCGACCTGGACATCATGGCCGAGATCATGCACCTGTGGATGTCGATGGCCGGACGCCACGGCGACACCCTGGCGGCTCAGATGGGCCTTGCCCCCGGCGAGGTCGTCGAAGTGGACGAGACCGCCGTTCGTGCCGCCTTCGGCATCGCCGAGGACGACGCCAACCCGCTCACCCACGAGGAACTCCGCCGCCGCCGCGACATGATCCGCAGCCGCATGGGCAAGCGGTAATGGCCAAGTAGGTCCGCGTCAGCCGAGGAGTTGGCCGACGCTGTAGATCACCAGGCCCGCCAGTGCGCCCACCACCGTGCCGTTGATGCGCACGAACTGCAGGTCCCGGCCCACCTGCAACTCGATGCGCTCGGCCGCCTCGGAGGTGTCCCAGCGCTGCACGGTGGTGGCGATGTAGTTGCCGATCTCATCCCGGGACTGGTCGGCCAGCGACACCGCCGTGGTGGTGACCCACTCGTTCGCCTTGGCGCTCAGCGCCGGGTCGTCGACCAGACGCCTGCCAAACCCGGCGATCGTGGCGGCGATGCGCGCCAGCGTCTCGTCGTCGGGGTCGGCGGCGGTCGCCTTGATGCGCTCCTTCAGGTCGAACCAGATCGAGTTGGTCCACTCCCGCAGCTGCGGATGGTCGAGCAGTTCGTCCCGCAGCTCGTCGGCTCGGCGCCCGGTGGCGGGATCGTGGGCCAGGTCGATCACCAGCTGCTCGACCCGCACGTCGATCGATCGACGCAGCTCGTGCTCGGAGTCGCTCGCCAGGTCGAACAGGTAGCGGGTGGCCACGTCGTGGAGCCGGTCGAACACCACGTCGTCCACCGTGTTGGGCACCCACCAGGGCGACTCGGTGTACATGCGCGTGCGGAGCGTCTCCCGGTTCACCTCCAGGACCTCGCCGAGGCGTCGCAGGATCACCGACAGCAGCTCCTGATGTCGGCCCTCGTCCACCGCCAGCTCGAGCACCCGCGCCGCGGGCGGCCCGGTGGGAGTGGTCCGCAGCCGACGCACCACCGCATCCTCGATGGCGTCGCGCACCTCGTCGTCCCGCACGGCGTCGAGCACGCTGGAGCCGACGGTCAGCAGCTGGCGAGCCAGCCGGTCTGCGTTGGCCGGCTCGGCCAGCCAGGCCCCGAGCCGCTCGGCCACGTGCGCCTCGCCCAGCCGTTCGGAGATGCCCTCGGGGGTGAGGAAGTAGTCCGACACGAAGGCACCCAGCCCGACGCCGATGTCGTCCTTGCGCTTCTGGATGATCGCCGTGTGCGGGATGGGGATCCCCAGCGGATGCTTGAACAGCGCCGTCACCGCAAACCAGTCGGCCAGGCCGCCGACCATGCCCGCCTCGGCGGCGGCACGCACGTAGCCCACCCACGTCGGCGCGTCCTCGCCCGCCAGCGCGCAGAGCACGAACACCGCCGACGCCACCACCAGCAGCCCGACCGCCACCGCCTTCATGCGCCGAAGGTCGGCCCGACGTCGCACTTCGTCGCCGGCGAGCGGCATCGGTACCGCAGGTGGCGAGGTCACAACGACGAATCGTACCGGCGCCGCGTTCAGCCCGAGCCACTTGACCGCGCGGTCTAGTCCAAGCCGCCGGACGGCGTTAGCATCCAGTGCCATGAGCGACGCCGCCACCTCCACCGATGCATCCGCCGACGCCCCCAAGCACGACAACTCCGAGCTTCGTGCCGAGGTGTCGTCATGGGTCACCGCCAACTGGGATCCGGACCTGACCGTCGGCGAATGGTGGACCAAGCTCCGCGACGCCCGCTGGTCGGTGCCCGCCTGGCCGTCGGAGTGGTTCGGCCGGGACCTGTCACGGGGCGAATCGGTCGTGGTGGCCGAGGAGATCGCCAAGGCCGGGGCCATCGGCCCGCCCGGGGGTCTGGGCCTGTTGCTCGCCGGGCCGACGATCATCGCCCAGGGCTCCGACGAGCAGAAGCAGCGCTACATTCCGTCGATCGTCGACGGCTCCGAGGCGTGGTGCCAGCTGTTCTCCGAGCCCGAGGCCGGGTCCGACCTGGCGTCGATCCGCACCTCGGCGCTGCGTGACGGCGACGAGTGGATCATCAACGGGCAGAAGGTGTGGACCTCTGCTGGCCACATCGCGGATCTGGGCATGCTCATGGCCCGCACCGATCCGACCGTGCCCAAGCACCGCGGCATCAGCTACTTCGCCATCCCGATGCACCAGGACGCCATCGAGGTGCGGCCCCTCAAGGAGATGACCGGCCGTGCGCTGTTCAACGAGGTGTTCCTGACCGATGCGAGGGTGGCCAACGATGCGCTGATCGGCGGCGAGGGCCGGGGTTGGGCCGTCGCCAACACCACTCTGATGTTCGAGCGTTCCGGCCTCGGCGCCGGCGGCACCGGTGCGGCCAGCTCGGCGGTACCGGGCACGGTGCACGGCCACCTCGACAAGCGGGTGGGCGACTTCATCAGGGGCGACTCGTCGGGCTCCGGTGCGGCGATGGCCGGTGGTGGTCCGGGCGCCATCCTCCGCATGGCCACCGCCACCGGTGCGGCACTGCACGACCCGGTGCTGCGCGACGATCTGATGAAGCTGTACTCGCTGGTCGAGCTGGCCAAGATGACCAACAAGCGGGCCAAGGCCGCCAAGGCGATCGGCGTGGAGATCCCCGGGCTGGCCAACCTGTCCAAGCTGATGATGAGCGACATGATGCGGGCCGTCGTCGACCTCGGGCCCCGCATCCTGGGCCCCGCCGGACAGCTGGCCGGCCAGTCCGCCCCCCACGACGGCGCCGTCACCGAGATGGTGCTCTTCGCACCGGGCCCCTCCATCTACGGCGGCACCGACCAGATCCAGCGAAACATCATCGGCGAGCGCGTCCTGGGCCTCCCTCCGAGCCCCGCAACGACAAGACGCTCCCCTTCAACGAGCTGCGCACCTCCAAGGGCGCCGAGTAGCAACCAGGAAGCCTCACACGGGGCTGGTGGGCCCGAACGACCCGTAGCCGCCCTGGTCGGCCCGACGAATCGGAGCCCGAAGCACGCCGGAGAGCCCGCGTTCGCGTCGCTGATCGGGGTCGAGCCCGAAGAAGTCGCTGCGCAGCAGCGCTGCGATCGCCGCATCGCCGGCCGGCCGTTCCCAGAGCGGCCAGGTGAGGTGCCCGCCCGCCTTCCAGGCGGGCGCACAACAGGTGGTCACCAGTTCGAGGCGGGCGGTGGTCGCAACGGGTAGGTAGCGCAGGCCCAGAAAGGCCAACCACTCGGCACCCGGCACCCCGAGCTTCTTCTCCGAGGCCGGCGACTTGCGCGACAGGGCGTGAAGGCGCTCGGATCGGTCACCGTCCCATCCGAGCACCGGCAGGGCCGATTCGTAGCGCCATGGCCCGATCAGTGCCTCCACCACGTGATCGTCGGTGAGGTTGTCGCGCAGGTCTCGCACCATGGCCAGGAACTTCTGTTGCCCGCGGTGAAGTGGAGATGGGTGGGTTTGGAGTCCCCTTGCCGGCAACCGCCCCTTCGCTGATCAGGCCGTGGAGCAACGGCAGGTCGCCGGGGTGCTCCGAGGTTGCGGCCGCCCGGAACCACGGGCCTACTTGGTCGACCTCCAGCTTGATGTCGAGGGGCCGCTCGCCGTCCGGGCCCTCCAACACCACCGAGCGATTCCAGCGGTCTCGGTCGGTCATCACCGCCTCGACCACCCGGTCGAGTTCCCCCAACCCACCGACTGCCGCCTGGGGTCGCAGGGTACCTTCCCAGCGCAGGGTCGGCTGGGCGTCGGCACTGCGCGCCAACACATCGATCAGCCCCAGCGCAGCGAGGAAGCCCAGGGATTGGAGCCCACGAGGGCCGAACACATCAGCTCTCGTTCTCCGGTGGGCGCCATCGAGCGCGGGGCGATGAGGTCGCTGTCATCGCTGCCATGTTGTGGCCTCCAGTTCGGATCGTTTCCAATCGGCGAGGCGCAGCAACGCCTCCAGCCAGGCAAGCCCGTGTGGCCCGTAGGTATCGGAGAGCCGTGCGAATCGCTCGACCAGTCCGCTGTTGAACGCCGCCAGACCGCTGTCACTCGACACCTCCGAGCCAGCTGAGCCGATCGCCGTAGGCACGCTCACCGGCCTGGCATCGGGCACCGCCGGCGCCAGTGGACGGCAGTGCCCATGATGCGACGCCACCAGATGTGCGACGAGGTCGGGGTGAGCGGCATCCTTCAGGAGGCTTTGGGTCTCGGCGATGTGCAGGCTCATCACCTCGTGACGAGCTCCCGCCGGATAGCCGGAGCGTTCACGAGCCTTTCGATTGCGCTGCACCTGCCATGACGGCTTGGCCGACTTCGCCAACGGCCGATCCGGCGGCAGCGCGTCGGTGAGCCACCGCTGAAACCGCGGATCGAGCTTGCCAGATCGTGCAGCTCACCGGCCAATCGGAGATCCTCCACCAGGTCGCCCGGGAGCCCAAGGCTGCGCCCAAAGCGTTCGGCGATGTCGCCCACACCCAGGAGGTGCTCGTCCAGCCACGTCCCGGCCGGTGAACGACGAGTCGTCTTCAGCCGCCCCCGTCGACGGCACCACCTCGCGTTCGCCGGTCGAGCGTTGGGAAACTCCGATAAACCCGGCCCAGGCGGCGCCGTTGTCCGGGCCGACCGGCGGGGAGATCACCACCTGCAGGTCTTTGGGGCGAGCGGTGCGCCAGGGTGCCATCCCCGAGAGCGCCGACCGCACCACGTCCTCAACCGGTTCGTCGGGTCGGTTCCGGATCTGCTCGACGAGCGACCGATAGATCGACGCGTCCTCCGTGGCTGGCCGGCCGTCGGACGGTTCGCGCCCCTCCGTGCCCTGCGAGGGGGTCAGCCATGGACCGAACCGTCGGATCTCGCGGTGCCGCAGCGCAATCGAACACTCCGATGCCACGTCCTCGACGGACTGCCGGGACCGCGGACTCCAGTTGCGCCCGAGCGCGCCGCGCCCGGGTTCGGCCAGCCCACCCCAACCGCTGGGTACCACCACGGTGTCGCCGGGTCGCAGACGTCCCGGAGGAACGCACTGCGCCCGCCGGTTTCGCCAGACGACACACGACCGGCCCGGGTCGCTCGCCCACGGTCGTCGTGGTCTTCGTGGGGACGAACTCGGTGTCGGCGATCTCCGCTTCAGATCCTTCGGTCAACCACGCACGGGCGGCATAGACGGGTACGTCCACGCTCGCGACATCGGCGGACAGAAGCCCAGCCGTTCGCTCAGCTCGCCCTCCAGGGCGGCGTCGATTGAGGCTTCCTCGAGCCGTTCGGCGACGTCGTTCAGCTCATCGCGCCACACCACCGAGACCACCGGCGAGGACGGCTGGTCGCCGTGAAGCCACCGGGCGGCACGTGGTCCACGGTCGGTCGCGGCCAGGTGGCGGCGAGCGCGTCGAGGTGAAGCGCGGACAGCACGGGGGCGCCCGGCCGGTTGACCACACAGTCGGCTGGCGGCTCCTCCAGGCGTTCGATGCCGAAGTCCACCGGATCCTGCGAACACAGCCATGCCCAGGTGGCGGCGAGCGCTCCGCCATAGATCGGATCGTCGTCGGGCGCCCGTTCGCCCCGCAACAGCACGACCCCACGGGCGTGTCGCCCCATCGCCCCGAGCCTGCCGCGGCGATCGACCCGGCCAAACCGCTGCCGCAGGGCATCGATGGAGGCGCACTCGGTCACCATGGCGTCGAAGTCGATGTCGGCGCCGGCCTCGATGCACTGCGTGGCCACGACCACCTGCCGCGGCGCCCCCTCTCGGAGGTCACGGTCCCGCCATTGGGCCTCGAAGCGCCTGGTCAGACCGTCACGGTCCACTGGCCGCATCCGGCCGGTGAGCAGGATCACCTCCACCGAATCGCCGACGCCTCCCCGCTTGCGGGTGAGGTGCTCGGCCACGAGCCTGGCGGTGTCCGCGGTTCACCACCACGCCGAGCAGGCCGACATGGGGGTCCTCCAGCAGCATGCGAGCACGGTCGCTCAGCTCGCTAGCGAACCGCGCGTCCGCGGCCACACCTCCCGGGAGCGCCACCGCCGCCAGCTCGACAGGCTTTCGGGCACGAAGCCGCTCGGACAGCACCTCCTCGACCGCATCGGAGCGAAGGGGCCGTTCGGGAAATCGCCTGGACGTACGGGTGCCGGGAGTGGCGCTCAGCTTCACCGTGGCCCACCTCGCCGGCACCTGCCGGGCCGGTTCGAGGGCGGCCACCTGGTCGAGGGTCTCCTCGAAGGGCCGACTGAGATGCACCTCGTCCAACAGAAACAGCGCGTCGTTGCCCATCAGCCCGGCGTGGATCGGGGCGGTTCGGGTCGACACCCCGTAGCCGCGGAACAGCAGGCGCGAGCCCACCTGGTCCACGGTCGCCGACAGGATGGCGGGCACGTCGGGCCGCCCGGCCCAACGATTGTCCCGGTAGACGCCACCCCGCAGCAGACCGGCCAGCATGGCCGGTGCGTCGTCGCCGACGATCGGCCCGGCACTCAGGGAACGCAGGCGGGCCGCCACCGCTGGGGCTCCGCCGTCGGCCAACACCGAGGCGATGTGCGACGCGCGATCGTGGGCCTGGTCGACCACCACCCGCCGGTCGACCACCATGATGATGCGCCGAGGTGCCCACCGCTCCTCCGGCGCCCGTCCGGCATCGAGGGCCAGGGCGAAGAGCGCCACGTCGAGGCACGCGGTCTTGCCGGCGCCGGTGGGCAGGTCGATCAGTTCGGGCCACGCCCGGTCGGCGTCGACCTGCCGAAGGAGGTCGCGTTGCCAACCGAACGGTGGGTGGCCGTGGACGTCGTCGAAGTAGGCGTCAAAGTCGTCGACGGACAGCGATGGGACTTCGTGACCGTCGGCCATCACGAGGCCTCCAACTCGTCGGCTGTCTCGGCGACCGGGGCCATCAGGCCGTAGCCGAGGTGCCGACCGGCGCCGATGAGCAGGGGTCCGCCAACGGGCTCGTCGAACAATACGCTGACGTGGGTCGAGAGCAGCTGCCGACCCTTTGAGCCGCCGTGGCGGTAGGGAACGAAGCGGTCGAAGGGCGCCGAACCCCGCATGCCGGAGGCCGAGTGGCACCACACCCGTGCCGGAGCCGGAAGGCCTTGCTGGGTCACGGCACGGGCAACGGTCTCCGAGGCCTGCGCCTCCCCCCGCCTGCGTTTCGCCGGGTCGTCGCTTCGCAGGCCCTTGGGAAACCGGTCCAGCGCCACCGGCGTCACGCTGCGCCACATCCGTCCCGCTTGGGTCCATCGAGCTGGGGTGGCCGCCCACGACACCCGGTCGGCCTCGACCACCTCCAGCTGCACCGCGCCGCCACGGCCGGTGTACAACCGGAGACCCTTTCGTCGCCACTCCACCATCGCGGCGCCCAAAGCGGCCCATTGCGAATCGGTGATGTCCCGGGGCGGGATCACCGCAAAGGCCGAGACCCGGCCATCGGCGTGCTCGTGGTCGACGAACCCGAGAGCAACCACGGCCGGGTGGTCGCCCTTCAGGGGCTTGCCCGTCTCGGCATCGTGACCCCCCAGGTAGGCGTTCTCGGAGGAGGCATGCCGCAGGATCGCGCCGCGAATCGAGCGGGACCAAGGCAATGACTTGGTCAACGGCACGTCCCGCAACAGCGCCCGTTCGTTGGCCTCATCGCCTCCCTCCGGTGGCACGATGCGTAGCACCACCCAAGACCCATCCTCGTAGCTCCCGGTGGGGACCGGCCGGGACGCCTTGCCGCCGCTGTAGGTCACCACCTGGTTTGGGAGCACACGGGGATGAATCCCCTGATGCTGTTGGTGGGCGCTTCGGAGCGCTTCGGTCAACCCGGCCACCGGGACTCTCAGGGAGACATCACCCGCAGGGTCGGGTCGATAGGCCGATTCCCCAACATCGGTCTGTTCAAGCGATACCGCCACCAGGGAGGATGAGTGGCCGAGCCGCCCCACTCGTCCCAGAAGTGCATCGAGCACCCTCAGCTGGTCGGGGCTGGGGTCGGCGGCGGGCCAGACGAAGCGCACGGTGGGCAGCTCGGGCGTCACCGCCGGGAAGGTTCGCGGCTGTTTGCCGCGCTCGTCCGGCAACACCTCAAGTCCGACACGGCTCGTTCCGGGCTTCGTCGCCTCCCGTTGAGACGCGGTCACCGACGCCGAGGCCGCCTTCGCCAGCGCCTTCTGTGCTTTGACCGCTGACCGGTCGCTCCCCGAGTTGGCCAGCGCTTCGATCTCGGCCGCCTCCAGCTTCTGATACTGACGATCCAGAAGGCCGACGCTGGAGGCATCGTTGACCGCGACGAAATTGGTCAGCACCGCCCGGCGCGCCACCCGGGCCTCGTCATCACAAACCAAGTCCGGTGGGCCCTGGTGCTCCAACCACATCAGCGCCGCAAGCTCGTCGTCATCCTGGGGGTCCTGGTCGGCCCACTGCGCCACGAGCGCCGAGAAAAGGCGCGCCGGGTGGGGCGGCCACTCGCCTCGGTCCCGGTCGTTGAAGGCGGTTGCGTAGTACGTGCCAACCAGCAGGTCGACTCGGATGGTCAACATCAGTCGTCCGCTTCGTCGGGATCGGCCGTGGCCGCCACCTCACGACTGCGAAGGATCAACTCCACCAGCTTCGGGGTCGGCGTGAGAACGAGGTCGTCCCCTCGCCACTGCAAACCGGTTCCTTCCAGGGCCTTCACCGCCTCCTCGAGCAGCGAGCGGGCCTCGTCGGTGGTCAGCGTGAAGCTGGTGGTGTCATCGAGGGTGCGACCGACGAGCTCCAGCTCCAGGCCGGTTTCCGCGACGAGCACACACCGAGACCTCAGGTCGTAGCCCTGTTCGGTGGCCGATACCAGGGCGAGCAGACCCAGCGCGGCCAGCGCCGTACGAGCCGCCGCTTCGGCGTCGGCACGCACCTCGGACCCCAGCGGCACGCCATCGGCCCCGACGGGAAACCGAAGTCGCCGAAGCTGCACAAACGACAGCACCGAGGTAGCGATGATCTCGTCCGCGGTCACGCCGCCCGCCTGCCGGTCGATCGACGGGACGATGTTGCCGTGGTTGACCTGAGAGGACGACCCAGATCCGATCCTCTTCCCCAGGCGCACGGACCCTTCTTGTCGGTGGCTGCCAGGCTCTCGTCGATCTCCCAGGTCTGGTCGGGATCGGCCGCGACAAACACCGGCCCGGCCGACTTCTCGATCCCCAGAACATCGATGCGCGAGGAGGTCTTGGTACCTGCCTCGACCCCGATGGCGACGATCTCAGAGGTCATGGCCCGCTGTACCTGGCACCGAGCCCGCCCTTGGGCCCGGTGCTGTCCCAACCGCCGAACAACAAGGTGGTTGGCGAGTACGCCAACAGCGGTGCGGCGCTCTTGGGGGTGGCCTCGGTGATGGCACGGCCCTCCGGGCTCAAGCGAAACAGCGTGTCGCCATTCAGCGAGTCCCTGAAGACGGCGTCGAACACGCGATGTGACGCCCTCGAGCGCCGTCACGGCGTCCAGGTCGGGTACATCGGTTTCGCCAAAATCCACGGCCACGGTGGGTATCGGTGCGCCGGCGTTCTTCTCGACCAGCAGCGCCAGCTCCTGGCGGTTGGCCTGGGAGGCGACCGAGTCCAGGACCACCGCCTCGCACGCTTCGCCGTTGATGCGGCGCGTCTCGGTGGCGTACCTGCCCCCTTCGTAGGTGGGCGGGAACACCTTGTCGTCCGGCCCCCGAGGGGTTGAAGCCGGGTGCGGGCACGCACGCCCACGTTGTTCGAAGCGACCGCTGCACGCAGGGCCGAGTAGTCGAGGGTCATGGTCATCCTTTGCTGGTGGCGGGAACCGTCCGAGCATCTCACTCGGGTGTGACAACGAAGCCAGGGGGAGTTTTCGCAGGAGGCGATTCGTCAACGACGCTTCTCTCCCTTCAATGCTGCCCTCTCTAAGCTTCGATAGTAGAGTAGTTGGGACTCGTGAACTCGTAAATACCCTTCGAAGCCATGGCGCCTCTCTTTGGGCCGATTCACCGGCTATTCTTGGCGGGTGCGCAGCTTCGCCGAAGGCCCCGTTCTCGAGTTGGTCCCGGCCGCGCTGGTGCGTCGAATCGGCGAGGTCGACGCCGGAAAGGGCCGTCAGCAGTGGGCAGCCGGCCGGTCTCCCCGCGTGCTCGAACGTATGCGGGTGGATACCCGCACCGAATCGGTGGTGGCCTCCAGCGCGATCGAGGGAATCGTCGTACCCAAAGGCCGCGCCGCAGCCGTGTTTGCGGGGCACGAGCCGACCTCCCGAGACGAGCAGGAATTGGCCGGCTACCGAAGCGCTCTGCGACGACGTCTTCAACGACCCGATCGACCGCCTCACCTTGCCGAGAATCCTCGCCTGGCATCGCACCCTGCTGCGCGCCTCGCGGCCCGACATCGCCGGATCGCTCAAGGTGTTCGAGAACGCCGTGGTCGACCGCAAGGCCGATGGCACCGAGACCCCGCGATTTCAACCGGTCGGAGTGGCCGAGACGCCAATGATGTTGGCCGAGCTGGCGGACCGATATGAGCAGGCTCGCGTGGCGGGGCGACACCATCCCTGATCCTCATCGCAGCGACCGTGCTCGACTTCCTGGTGATCCATCCTTTCGAGGACGGAAACGGACGGGTGGCACGGATCATGACCACGGCGTTGCTCGAGCGGGACGACTACCAGGTCGGCCGATACGTGCCCATCGAGGCGCTGATCGCCGAGCGGGGGGACGAGTACAAGGCGGCACTCGGGGCCTCCACAGCCAACTGGCACGACTCCACTCACGATGTGTGGCCGTGGACCTCCTTCTTCGTCGACATGTTGGCGATGGCGTACGACACCTTCACCGAAACCGTGCGACGCGGCCTCATGGACCCAACCGAGCTGGTGCACGATTGGTTGCGCGCCAAGGCACCGCCCGGGTTCTCGATGGCCGAGGCCCGCCGTGCGCTTCCTGCGCTTTCTCCCCACGCCATCACCACTGCACTCAACGCGGCACGAGACTCGGGTGAGCTGCGCCTCACCGGTCACGGGCGAGGTGCTCGCTGGCATCTGGTTGACCCAGGGAAGTGACACCCGTCTCACCATCCGGACACTACAATACTTGAATGACGTTAGTCGCTGCTCGGTCGGATCTCCCTGAACTGGTTCCAGTTCGGATGCTGAACGAGCATGTCTACTGCCCCCGCCTGTTTCACCTCGAGTGGGTGGGCGGCCAGTTCGTGGACAACGACTACACCGTCGACGGCAGGTGGCAGCATCGGGCGGTCGACGCCGAGCGTGGTGCCGCGCCTGGCCCCGAGTTTCAAGACCAATGGCGCGAGGCGACCTCGGTGTCACTGTCGTCGGAGCGGCTGGGGTTGATCGGCAAGGCCGATGTGATCCACGGAACCGGGGCTTCAGTCGTTCCCGTCGACGTCAAGCGCGGGCGCCCGGCGCCGACGGCGGATCGGATCTGGCCTCCTGAGCGCATGCAGATCATCGCACTCGCCCACCTCCTTCGAGACAACGGATATGCCTGCGACCAGGCGGCGATCTTTTTCGTAGAGACGAGGACGAAGGTCACAATCAACGTCGGACCGGAAACGGAGGCGGTCCTGCTTGAGGCGGTCGACTCACTCCGCCAAACGGCCCGCTCATTGGACCCTCCACCTCCGTTGGTGGACAGT
>JAWKIE010000041.1:0-28184 GCA_041394485.1 Microthrixaceae bacterium | reverse complement strand
CCGCGGCTCCCGCCGAGGGCGAGGAGGCTGCGCCGGAGGAGCCGGTCGACTCCAGCGTCATCGTGGTGCAGGTGCCCGCCGAGGCGAGCCAGCTGGTGATCGCCGCCGAGCGCTCCGGGGGCCTGTACCTGACCCTCGTTCGCCCCGACTACGAGCCGGTTCCCCTGCCGGTGGTGCCGAGCCCGGTGAAGCCGCCTGGTGTTGACGCACTGACCCCGTACCCTGAGGTTCCGGGTGACCCCGCCCAGGAGGCCGGCGACGAGAGTGGCAACGACAACGGTGAGGGCTAGCGGTGGTCGCGATCTCTCACGGTAGAAGTCCAACCGAAACGGACACTGAAGTGGCTGATCAATCAACAACCAAACCGACCATCCGGGTCTCGGTGGCCATCGTGGAGGCACACCAGCCGACACGGGATCACCTGGTCTCGTTGCTGGGCAACGGGGGCACCCCCTTCGGCTCGATGGCGGACCTGGCCTCACGGCTCACCGGCAACGTGCCGGTGGTCATGGTGCTCGGACCGTCCTGCAACAACCCGACCGACCTCACCGCCGCCGAGCGGGTGGTCCGGGCGAACTCCAACCTGGGTGCGATCCTGATCGCCGAACAGTCCGATCGGGACACGCTCCAGACGGCGCTCCGGTCGGGGATCCGCGACGTGATCGAGCTGGGCAACGAGACCGCCGAGCTCTCCGACGCCGTGCGGCGGGTGGCCCTCACCCTGGACGGCAACGCCCAGGCGCAGCCCGGCCCGCAGGTGCCGCCCGGCGGGCCGAGCCCTCGGGCGACGCCCCCGCCACCGCAGCAGGAGGCGCCACCGGAGCCCCCTCCCACGCAGAGCCAGGCGCAACCCCAGTTCGATGCCGGCCAGTTCAACGCCGGCGGCGCACCGGGCGGCGGCTACCCGGGATCGGGCGGCGGCTTCGACGGCGACCCCTCCGGGGGCGGCGGCGGAGGCCTGGGCAAGGTGGTCACCGTCTTCTCCACCAAGGGCGGTGCCGGCAAGTCGATGCTGGCCACCTCGCTGGCGGTGTCGCTGGCACAACGGTCCTCCGGGCCGGTCTGTCTGGTGGACGCCGACCTCCAGTTCGGCGATGTCGCCGTGATGCTCAAGCTGACGCCGAGGCACACGATCGTCGACGCGGTGGCGGCACTCGATCGCATCGACCCGAACTTCCTCGAGCAGCTCCTGATGACGCACGAGCCGTCCGGGCTGCGCGTGCTTCCCGCGCTCGAGCCGGCGTTCGCCGATCAGATCGGTGCGGCCGAGATGGTGCAGATCGTCGAGATGCTGCGCACGTTCTGTTCGGTCGTCGTCGTCGACACCCCGGCCTACTTCAACGACGTCGTGCTGGGTCTCGTGGAGATCTCCGACGAGATCCTGCTGATGGCGGCATGGACATCCCCAACATCAAGAACGTGAAGATCGGTCTCCAGACCCTGCGCCTGTTGGGCACCCCTCGAGAAGGTGCGCCTGGTGCTCAACCGGGCGAACTCCAAGGTGAAGCTGGACGTCGGGGAGGTGGAGCGCACCCTGCAGCTGACCGCCGACTCGCTCATCCCGTCCGACATCGTCGTTCCCCAGGCGGTGAACAAGGGCGTCCCGGTGGTGATGCACGCCCCTCGTTCGGGCGTGAGCAAGGCGATCAACGCGCTGGCCGAACTGGTGGCCCCGCAACCCCAGCGCCGCTGACGCGACGCACGCCCCCGCAACCGGCGTCGAGTGGCGCCGGTCCGAGAATCGAGGTGACGGAGGTCGGCCAAACGGTCGGCCTCCGATCCGCGTTCAGCCACCGTTGCGGCGCCGTCGGAATCTCCGGCCATGGGCCCAACGGCCCACCCGGGGCCCGAGCGCTCATCGCTGGTTCCGCCCGGCCGACTCAGTAGTTGCACGTCACCATCCGCCCCACCGTAAGGAGAGCAGAACGTGTCGCTCTACCAACGACTGCACGCAGCCCAAGGAACCGAGGACGCTCCGGCCAACAAGGGCTCGGACCCGATTCTCGACGAGCTGCGCAAGCGGATCCACCAGCAGCTGATCGACGAACTCGGGCCGGTGCTCTACGACAAGCGCCTGCCCGAGCAGGAGCTGCGTCGCAAGGTGCACGACAGCCTGACCAGCGCTCTCGCCTCCGAGCGGGCGCCGCTGTCGAGCGCCGACCGCAACACGCTGATCCAGGAGGTCGCCGACGACATCATGGGCTACGGGCCCATCGATCGGCTGCTCAACGAGGAGGCCGTCACCGAAATCATGGTCAACGGTCCCGACTGTGTCTTCGTCGAGCGCGGCGGCAAGGTGGAGCGGGACGCGGCGAGCTTCGTCGACGCCGACCATCTGCGGCGCATCATCGACAAGATCGTCTCGGCGGTCGGACGGCGCGTCGACGAGTCGACGCCGATGGTGGACGCCCGTCTCCCGACGGCTCCCGGGTGAACGCGGTCGTGTCGCCGCTGGCGATGGGCGGACCGTTCCTGACGATCAGAAAGTTCTCGACCGACCCGCTTCAGGTGGACGACCTGATCCGCTTCGGCTCCTTCAACGCACACACCGCCCGCTTCCTGCAGGCGTGCATCGTGGGCAAGCTCAACGTGATCGTGTCGGGCGGTACCGGTACGGGTAAGACGACGCTGCTCAACGTGCTGAGCTCGTTCATTCCCGCCGACGAGCGGATCATCACGGTGGAGGACTCCAAGGAGCTCCAGCTGCACCAGGAGCACGTGCTCAGCCTGGAGACCCGCCCGCCCAACATCGAGGGTCGGGGCGAGGTCACGATTCGGGACCTGGTCAAGAACACCCTGCGTATGCGGCCCGACCGCATCGTCGTCGGCGAGTGCCGTTCCGGCGAGGCGCTCGACATGTTGCAGGCGATGAACACCGGCCACGACGGTTCGCTGACCACGATCCACGCCAACACGCCTCGAGACTGCCTCAGCCGTCTGGAGACCCTGGTGCTGATGTCGGGCTTCGACCTGCCGGTGAAGGCGATCCGTGAGCAGGTGTCGTCAGCGGTCGACCTGATCGTGCAGCTGACCCGCCTCCGCGACGGCAGCCGCCGGGTGACGCACGTGTCGGAGGTGCAGGGAATGGAGGGCGAGATCATCACCCTCCAGGACGTCTTCCTCTTCGACTACTCCCTGGGCGTCGACGAGCACGGCAAGTACAAGGGCTTCCTCAAGCCCACCGGCGTTCGTCCCAAGTTCGCCCAGAAGCTGGCCGATCAGGGCATCCGGCTCGGCCCGGAGATCTTCTCGCCCCAGGGTGGCGGCCAGCGAGCGGTGGGGCGTGGCCGATGAGCGGCCGCGCAAGCTCCCTCCGCTCCTCCGAGCTGCTTCGCCGCTGGTGGGCGCTCTCGGCCTGTCTGGTCGTCGTCTGCCTGATCGTCTCGGCGATGAGCGGCACCGCCTCGGCGGCACCGACACAGGACGAGGCCGCCTCCGACGGCACGCTGACGATTACCGAGGCCGACGCCACCGACCCCGAGGCGCTCCAGCTGAAGCTGGTGTACACCGGGAAGGCGACCAAGGCCGACCTGCTGCTCAACGGCGAGCCCGCAGGATCCGCCCAGCTGGAACCCGATCCGGTGGGACAGGCGGTCATCGTCGTCGCCGACAACAACGAGGCCTCGCAGAACGCAGCCACCCAGCTGGTGACCCAGGCGGTCGGGGAGTTCAGCCCCGACGCCGAGGCCGGTCGCGACCAGATGGCGCTGGTGTCCACCGGCGGCACGGCGCGCACGGTCATGCCGCTCAGCGGCGATTCGGCCCGCCTCGACTCCGACATCGCCCGATTCGGTCTGGCCGGTGAGGACGGCGACGCCATCTTCGACGGTCTGGTTCTGGGCACCGAGCTGGCGGCCAGCTCCACCCTCGACCGGCAGATCGTGCTGATCCGCACCGGTGCCGAGGACGGCTCCGGCAACACGGTGGCCTCGGTCCGGCGGGCGCTGATGGACTCCCACGTCACGCTGTCGGTCATCGACGCCGCCCCGAACAGCCCGGACGCGGCGACGCTGTCCGGATGGGCGGCCGACTCCGGTGGTGTGTACGTCGCCTCGGCCCCCAACAAGCTGCTCGACGCGACGGCGATGGTCAACGCCCGGTTGGGGGGTCGTTACAGCCTGACGGCGCCCGTCGAGCTGACCAACGACCGCTCCAACGTGTCGGTGGTGCTCTCCGACGCCACCGCGGAGGCCTCGGTCCAGCCGGGTTCGCTGCTGACCACGCCGGCGCAGCTCAAGCCGGTGCCGCTGGCCGGACGCAGCCTGCTGTCCCGCCTGGACAACCCGCTGGTTCGCCTGGCCGTGCCTGCGATGGTGCTGCTGGCGCTGCTGGGTATCGGCGTCGCCGCCATGCAGTTCATGACCCACTCCGAGGACTCGGTGGACGCCCGCCTTCGGGCCTACTCCGGCGCCGACGCGCTGTCCCCGGAGGACGCCGCCGACTCCGACATGATCTTCGGGTCGTCGGAGGTGGTGCGAAAGGCGGTCGAGGCCACGGAGCACTTCGCCGAGGACCGGGGGCTGCTGGCCAAGATCCAGGCGCAGCTGACCGCCGCCGACCTGCACATCCGTGCCGGTGAGGCCGCCTTCGCCCTCACGGTGATCCCGCTGGTCGCCGGGTTCTTCGGGCTGGGCCTGTTCGGCATCGCCGGCGGGTTGATGTTGGCGCTCCTCGGCCTTGCGGTGCCGATCGGCGCCGTGTCGGTCAAGGCCGGGAGGCGGCGCTCGGCCTTCGAGCGGCAGCTGCCCGACGCACTGACCCTGTTGGCGGGCACCCTGCGGGCCGGTTACTCGATCGGTCAGGCGATCACCGCCGTCTCCGAGGACGTGCCGGATCCGCTCGGCGGCGAGCTGCGGCGGGCGATGTCCGAAGCACAACTCGGTCGACCGATCGAGGACGCGCTCACCGGCGTGGCCGAGCGGCTGACCAGCCGGGACTTCGCCTGGACCGTGCTGGCGATCAGCATCCAGCGTGAGGTCGGCGGCAACCTGTCGGAGCTGCTCGACACCGTGGCGACCACCATGGTGGAGCGCGAGCGGCTCCGCCGTGAGGTCAAGGGCCTCACCGCAGAGGGTCGCATGTCGGCCATCGTGCTCGGCGCCCTGCCCCTCGGCATGATGGCGTTCATGTACGTCTCCAACCCCGGGTATCTCGACCCGCTGCTGGAGACGACGCTTGGCAAGGTTCTGTTGGGTTATTCCGTGGTCTCGATGCTCATCGGGTTCGCGTGGATGAAGAAGATCATCACGATCGAAGTGTGAGGACGACACCGTGACTTTGCTGTTGCCAGTACTGCTACTCGCCTGCGCCGTCGGCGTCGCCGCCTGGGTGCTCTTCGCCCACCTGCAGGAAAAACAGGTGGCCCGTGAATCGTTGAGCATGCTCGACGGGTACGAGACCGAGGGCTACGTCAGCCCCGAGCCGACCGCCGGGTCGCTGATGGAACGGGTGATCTCGCCGGGCATCTTCCGTGCCAGCGAGGTGGTCCGACGCTTCTCGCCCGCCGGCTACGCCGACGAGATCCGGCAGAAGTACGTCCACGCCGGCAAGGGCGAGGCCGACTCGGTCGACCGGTTTCTCGCCCTGAAGGCCATGGCCGTCATCGCTGCCGGGCTGGCCGGGGTGGCGATCTTCATCTTCGGCATCTCGCCGTTCTCGGGCTTCATGAAGTTCGTGTTCGGCGGAGCGGTGATGTTCGGCCTGACCGTGATGCCCGACAAGCGCCTCGACGCCTCGGTCAAGGCGCGGCAGACCAACATCCAGCGCCAACTGCCCGACACGATGGACCTGTTGACCATCTCGGTGGAGGCCGGGCTCGGCTTCGAGCAGGCGCTCGAGCGGGTGATCGACTCGGTTCCCGGTGAGTTGTCCGACGAGTACTCCCGCATGATGGGCGAGGTTCGTGCCGGCGCCAGCCGGGCCGATGCGCTGCGGGCGATGGACGAGCGGGTGGGCATCGAGGAGATCAAGACCTTCGCGATGGCGATCATCCAGGCCGACGCCTACGGCATCTCGATCGGCAAGGTGCTGCGGGGTCAGGCCGACGAGATGCGGATCAAGCGTCGTCAGCGGGCCCAGGAGCAGGCGATGAAGACGCCGGTGAAGATGCTGCTGCCGATCACGCTGTTCATCTTCCCGGTGCTGCTGATCGTCATCCTGGCCCCGGCGTTCATGAACATCGTCAACAACATGGGCGACTGACCTCGGCTTCGCCGACCGGTAGGGCCTCGTGCGCCTTCGGCGCGCCGGCTCGCTGTCGCTCGCAACACCTCAGTCGGTTAGCGGCGGCGGCCGCCCCGGTGGGCGCTGCGTTCCAGCGCGAGGCGCACCAGCTCGTCGATCAGCTCGGTGTAGGGCACGCCGCTGGCCTCCCAGAGCCTCGGGTACATCGACGCCGGCGTGAAACCCGGCAGCGTGTTCATCTCGTTGAGCAACAGGCCCCGTCCGGGCGACTCGTAGAAGAAGTCGACCCGGGCGAGGTCGGCCCCCCGAAGGGTCCGGAACGTCCGCAACGCCAGGCGTTGGGCCTCCTCGACCACGTCGGGGGGAAGCGCTGCGGGGATCACCAGTTCGGCCGCACCGGTCAGGTACTTGTCCTCGTAGTCGTAGAAGTCGGCGCCCGCAACGATCTCGCCGGGCATCGACACCCGGGGCGACTCGTTGCCGAGGACCCCCAGCTCGATCTCCCGACCGTCGATCGCCTCCTCGAGCACGACGCACTCGTCGTGGTCGAGCGCCGTCCGCACGGCGGCGTCCAGTTCGTCGGCGTTCGCGGCCTTGGAGATGCCCACCGATGAGCCGAGGTTGGCCGGTTTGACGAAGATCGGCAGGCCCAGGGTGTCGACCGCATCGCTCAACGCGGCCTCGGTCACCTCGCGTTCGTGGAGGGCGATCCAACGGCCCTGGGGCACACCGGCGTGGGCGCACAGCTCCTTGGCCACCGCCTTGTCCATCGAGACCGCCGAGCCGAGCACGGCCGACCCGACGTAGGGCAGGCCGCTCAGCTCGAGCAGGCCCTGCACGGTTCCGTCCTCGCCGTTGGGTCCGTGCAGCAATGGCAGCACCACCAGCGGGAGCCCGTCGTCCGCCGCCGTGCTGAGGTGGGTGGTCAACTCGGTGTCGGTGCCGGCGACCTCGATCGCGCCGGTCGAGGCGTCGGCGACGGGTCGACCGATCAGGGCGGGGCCGCTCTCGACCCGCAGCCATCGGCCGCTTCTGGAGATGCCCACCAGCTGAACGTCGTAGCGGTCGGGGTCGAGCGCGGCCAGGACGTTGCGGGCGGTGGTCCGGGACACGTCGTGTTCGGCCGACTGACCGCCGAAGAGCACCACCAGGCGGACTCGAGGGGGCAGGTCGACCGAGGAGGTCCGGGGCACCGGGGTGGCGACGGACGGGTCGGCCACGTCGGCGCCCGGGTCGATTCGAGGGTCGGCCATGTGGCGCTCCGCAGGTGGGTGGGCGAACGGTGAACGTCGGGACGGGAGGTCAGCCAACCCGCCACCGGGTGACCTTACCCGGGTCGGGACCGTTGGCATCGACCCGGCGGCCTCGTGGGAGACTTCGACGATGCACGTCCCCCTCGCCGCGCTGACCGGGCCGCTCCACGCGACGCTGCTCGGCTCCGACGCCCCGATCGAGCGCCTGGTCACCGACTCCCGCGAGGCCCGCCCGGGGGACCTGTTTGTGCCGCTGGTGGCCGAGCGCGACGGCCACGACTTCGTCGCCTCGGCCTTCTCGGGCGGGGCGACGGCGACGCTGTGGTCGCGCGACGCCGGGGCGTTGCAACTCCCCGACGGAGCGGGCGCGCTGGTGGTCGCCGACACGTCGGCGGCGCTCGACGACCTGGCCCGGTTCGCCCGCGGTCGCACATCGGCCCGGGTGGTCGGCATCACCGGGTCGGTCGGGAAGACGACGGTGAAGGACCTGGTGGCCGAGGTGCTCGGCCGCCGCCTGCGGGTGTCGGCCAGCGAGCGATCGTTCAACAACGAGATCGGGGTGCCGTTGACCGTGTTCAACGCCCCCGGGGACTGCGAGGCGCTCGTCGTCGAGATGGGTGCGCGGGGCCCGGGACACGTGGCGGCGCTCTGCGAGCTGGCCCGACCGCAGATCGGCGTGGTCACCGTCGTCGCCGGTGCCCACCTCGAGTGCTTCGGCGACCTGGCGGGGGTGGCCGTCGCCAAGGGCGAGCTGATCGAAGCGCTCCCGGCCGACGGCACCGCCGTGTTGAACTTCGACGACCCGTTGGTGGCGGCCATGGCCGAGCGCAGCGACGCCGAGGTGCTCACGTTCGGGCGCTCCGGGGGCGACGTCCGTGCCGAAGCGGTGAGGCTCGGCGACGATCTGCGGGCGTCGTTTCGGCTGGAGAGCCCGTGGGGGGCCGCTCAGGTGCGGCTGGCGATCGCGGGGGAGCATCACGTGACCAACGCGCTGGCGGCGGCCGCGGTGGGCCTGGACGCCGGCGTGCCGGTGGACCTGGTCGCCGACGCCCTCGGCACCGCCGGCATCAGCCCGTGGCGCATGGAGATGGCGCTCACACCGGGCGGCGCCACGGTGATCAACGACGCCTACAACGCCAACCCCACCTCCACCGGCGCCGCGCTGTCGGCGCTGGCGTCCCTTCCCGCTCGGCGACGGGTGGCGGTGCTCGGCGAGATGGCCGAGCTGGGCCCGGACGCCCGGGCGCTGCACCTGGAGGTCGTCGAGCTGGCGGGCGAGCTGGGTGTCGAGGTGCTCGCGGTTGGCACCGACGCCTACGGCGTCGAGCCGATCGGGCTCGACCGGGCGGCGGACGTGTTGGAGTCGCTGACCGCCGACGAGGCGGCGCTGGTCAAGGGCAGCCGGGTTGCGGGGCTGGAGCGTCTGGTGCAACGAGTGGTGCAACCAGCGGATTCCGATCCAGGTTCCCGATAGTGGTCAACCCCAGGGCCACCGCGGCGCCGAACAGCAGCACGGGGGTGCCGCCCACCTGGTCGATCACCGGACCGGCCAACAGGCTGCCCACCGGTACCAGGGGCCCAACAGATCATCCACAGGCCCATGACCCGGCCGCGGTGGGCGTCGTCCACCTCCTCCTGCAACGTGGTCGACAACGCGGTCACCAGGGTGAAGTAGAAGAAGCCCAGGACGAAGATGATGAAGTGGGCGGCCAGCGGGTTGTGGTTCAACGCAAACGCCGTGAGCGCGGCGGCGAAGGCCGGCAGGGTGAACAACGGGACGCGATCCAGCGTGCGGCCGCCGAACAGCGTGCCCAGCACGATCGCACCCCCGGCGGCTCCCAACCCGAAGGCGGCGAAGAGCCGATAGAAGGCGCTGCCGGTGATGCCCAGCTGGTCGTCGGCCAGGCCGGGCAGCTGGTAGATGAACACCAGCGAGCACAGCGAGAAGGCGCTGATGATCGTCAGCACCCGCCGCAGCACCGGGTTGCGGCGGGCGGTGTTGAAGCCGTCGGCGAAGCGCTGCCAGGGGCCGACGGTGGCGGTGTCGGGCTCGGGGAGCACCACCTTGGCAGCGGCCACCGCGGCGATCACAAAGAGGTAGGTGGCCGCGTTGATGAGAAAGATCCACCCGGTGCCCAGGGAGGAGGTGAGGGCGGCCAGCAGCGGTCCGAGGACGCGAGAGCCGTTCATCGAGGCCGAGTTGACCGCCACGGCGCCGGACAGGTCCCGACGGTCGACCAGGTGGGGCAACAGGGCGCCGTTGGAGGGGGCGACCAGCGCGTTGGCCAGGCCGATTCCCAGCACGATCAGCACGAGCGCCCACGGTGGCGGGGAGCCGTTCCAGGCGACGATGGCGAGCACGATCGACAGGACGCCCTGGACGGCCGATCCGGTCATGATGATGCGACGACGGTCGAATCGGTCGGCCAGCACCCCGCCAACCGGCGAGGCCACCAGCATGGGCCCCAGCTGGGCGAAGGTCACCAGCCCGACGAAGGCGCCCGAGTGCGTCAGGTTGTTGGCCAGCGCGATCAACGTGACGTTCTGCATCCACGTGCCGATGTTGGAGGCGAATGCGCCTGCGGCGACCCGCCGGAACTGCTGGTGGCCCAGGGCGGCCGCAACCGTGCCGTGACGCTTGGTGTCGCCATCTTCGTTCCCGGATGCCGGTTGGGGCCCGCGGTCGGCGCGCAGCCGAAGCGTCGGTTCCGACCACGCGGTCGGGTCCTTCACCTCGGTCGGGAGTTCGGCCCCCGCCCACCGATGCGCCCCGTCGTGCGACGGGTGGGGGTCGGTGTCGGCGCTCGGTGGGGTCATCAGGTGGGGGAGGGTCCGTCCGGGGACCAAACCAATCAAAAACGTACGGTGTCCAATTGGATGGTAGGTCACCCCGGCGCCGGCGCGGGCCGAAACGCCGCCACCGGGTCGGTCATGCGTCACAAACGCGTCGGGCGTTCTAGCCTGGGCGACGATGGCATCGGACGATCGGCCCGCGGAACGCGACCACTATCGCGTGCTGGGGGTGGATCGAGCGGCGACCGGGACCCGCATTCGTGAGGCGTACCGCGACCTGGCGTGGCGCCTGCACCCCGATCGGCACGACGCCGTCGCCGGGGACGAGCCCTCACCGGCGGAACGGCGGGTGGCCGAGCGGCGCATCCGGGAGGTCAACGAGGCCTTTCGGGTGCTCGGCGAACCCGCCAGGCGCCGAGCGTACGACCACGCCCGCCAGGAGCGGCCGCCGCCCGCTTCCGGTGGCGCGGACCGGGGCCCCGCCGCCCGGCGGAAGCGCCCGGACGGGGGCCCGGGACCTGGGGGGCGGCGCGAGGTCGCTCGGCATAACGACGCACCCGACGACCTCGTCCCGGTCGCGGGCGACGGGGTCCACGGGGTGTTGTTCTCCCGGGTGGTTCCGCTGATGATGGGCGCGTGCTGTTGGCCATCGTCGTCTTCAGCGTTTGCCGGTGGCGGCATCGACGACTCGGGCGACACCGGCAACGGGACGTCGCCGGGCGTGGCCGGATGTGTGCTCGGCAACACCCTGGTGAGCTGCGACAAGCCCAACGACGGGCGCATCGTCGGGCTCGCCGACGGCGACGACGACTGCCCGGCCGGGTCCCGCCTGGTGAGCCTGGCCGCCGAGTACTGCGTCGAGTCGTAGCGGGCTCGCGGCCGCCCGGTTCCCCTTGGCGTCGAACCGGGGGCCCGGGTATGGTTTCCCGCTCCGGGGCCCATAGCTCAGCTGGTTAGAGCGCTGCCTTCACACGGCAGAGGTCAGAGGTTCGAGTCCTCTTGGGCCCACCACGTGCCGCACGGCGCCCACCGGCGTCGCCCGATCCCTCGCTGGTGCGTGCGGGGACCGACGCCCAGTGCTGCGGACCGAGCGCGAACCGGCCTCCCCGAGCGACGGGTGTTCCAGGTGGTGGCGAGGCATCTCGTCGGGCGCGTTCCGGGGCGAACGGTCCAAGGCGCTCGGCGTGCCGGCCGTATGAAATATGAAACGCCTTGCGTCCTGTATCTAATTACGCGACCATGTCCGACGAGGTCGCTCGAGGTGGGAGCGTTGGGGAAGGGAGAGCGAAGTGCGCAACGACCTGGGAGAAGCGGCAGGCCGAGCCGCCGGACCTGCCCGAATTCGGCGCAACTGGAAACGCGCGGTGCAGTGCTCGCCGGCCCTGGTTGCGCCCAGCAGGTATGTGTCGGAGTTGATGGAGTTCAGCCTGGCGCTGGGCGGGCCCTCGTTGCAGGCCCACTACGAGGCCTTCCGGGCCGACCCTGATGGCCAGGCCCTGCTGGCCGAGCGGCCCGACCTTCGATCGGTACTGGGGGACCGCGAGGCCCTGGCCTCGTTGCCGGAGGGGAGTTTCGGGCGAGCGTATCTGGACTTCACGGGCCGCTATCGCTTCGATGCCGCAGCGTTCGAGGAGGGCCACGATCTCGACGGCATGGCGCGGCGCCTCGGCTGGGACGACGACCTGCTGTACGTGATCGCACGTGGTCTGCAGCTCCACGACTTGTGGCACACCCTTGGGGGGTACGGCCCGGACTGGGCGGGCGAGGCCGGGGTGATGGCGTTCACCTACGGGCAGATCCCCGACGCAGGTATCGGGGTGATCGCCGGGATACTGCGGGCCATTCCGGGCGGCAACCGACGGGGGCGTGGAAGACCTACCTCTCGCAGGCACGAACGCGCGGCCGGCGAGCCAACAACCTGCTCGTCGTCCCGTACGAGGAACTGCTGGCGGAACCCATCGAGCGGGTTCGGGAACGACTGGGAATCGCCCCGACCGAGGCGGCACATCCACAGGGCATCCCACACTCGAGCTTTCGCTACGGATTCGCCAAGGCGATGGAGACTTCCTATGAGCCGTACCCCGGCACCGCTTCGGGCGGCGTTGCCGCGTGAGCCCCTCGACCCGTGGGGTGGGGCGGCCAAAGGGCGGTGGCATGTCGGCCGAGGAGGCCAACGCGCTGGTGCTCGATGGGGCGGAGCGGGCCTTTGGGCGCCTCGGGTTCGAGCGGGCGACCATCGACGACATCGCCGATGAGGCCGGCGTGTCGCGCAGCCTCGTGTACCGCCACTTCGGCTCACGCGACGAGATCCTCACCGGTGTGATCGGCCGGATCACCGACGCGCTGACGGCCGACCTGGCCGGACGGCTGGACACGGCGCAGTCCCTGGGGGACTTCATCGAGGACGCCATGGTGCACGTGGTCGTCATGGTGCGGAGCGACCCGTCGTTGGTCGCTGTGTTCTCCGATGGGGGCAGGGCGGCCGCCGGGCGGGTGGTGGGCACCGGCGGAGACATCAAGGACCGGGCGCGCCGATTTGCCCGTTCGATTCTCGACGCGGCCGGGCCGGAGCGGGCGACGCAGCTGCGCGAGGACGTCGAGCTCGATGCCGCGGTGGACCACCTGGTCCTGATCGGGCTCGCCCTCATCCAAGGGTTCGGGCCGGTGAGCGACGATCCCGAACTCCTGCGGCACTACCTGTCGACGTTTGTCGTGCCGTCGCTGGTCCGGACGCGCTGATCAGTGGTCGATCGAGCGGGGACGCCAACGTGAGCCGATGGGCCAAACGGCTCGCCCTTGCGGCGTTGGTGATCGTTGCGACGCTGGGCGTGACGAAGCTGGTCGTTGAATGGCGGGACCGCTCGGATCCCGTGGACGTGGCCGACCTGGCGGCCGACTTCGACAGTCCCGCCGGGGCCTCGCCGCGGGCCGATGCGACGGGACTCCCGGTCGGCGTGTGGTCCTACTCGGCGTCCGGCACCGAGTACGTCGACATCCTCGGCGGCCCGCTCCACGAGTTCCCGGACCAGGTCGCCCAGAGCGTCACCAACACCGAGTGCGGCCAGACGATCGAGGTCAAGCTCTTCGAGCAGCGCTCGGACGTGCTGGAGCTGTGCTGGGGCGACGACGGAGCGCTGCAACTCGAACGATTCGAGACCCGCCACGAGTTCGTCGGCGTGGCCGACGTGACCGTCACCGACCGGTGCGGTGCGATCGACCTCTGGTGGCCGGGAATCGGGCACGACGTGGACTCCACGCCGACGTCGGTTGACTGCACCGCCGAGGGGAACATGTCGGGACGCGTGGAGGCCGTCGTCACGCGGAAGGTGATCGGCGTGGAGCAGGTGGACTCCGGTGCGGGAAGCCACGACGCGGTCCGGGTTGCGTTGACCTCCCAGGTCGGTACCGAGGCGGACCCCACCCACGGCGTCTACGACGCCGAGTTCTGGTTCGGTGTCGACGACGGCGTGATTCTGCGCCGAACACTGGACGCCGAGGTGAACGCCTCCACACCCGTGGGGAACGTCCGGTTCGAGGAGTCATTCGACATCACCGCACACTCCATCGATCCGCTCTCAAGCTGAGCCCGGTGCGGCCCCGGGGTTGACAGCCTCCTCGACGTGTCCCAAACTTGAGAAAATGTCGGTTTAGCTCAAATCGTTGACCGATCCGACTCGGGAGGAATCCTCGTGGAACACCTGAACGTGCTCGTCATCGGTGCCGGCCTGTCCGGAATCTCGGCCGGGCACTACCTGCAGACCGACTGTCCGTGGGCCGACTACGCCATCTTCGAGGCGCGCGAGGTGATCGGCGGGACGTGGGACCTGTTCCGCTACCCGGGCATCCGCTCCGACTCCGACATGTTCACGCTCGGCTACTCGTTTCGCCCGTGGGAGGGGCGCAAGGCGATCGCCGACGGCGAGTCGATCCTCCGCTACATCAAGGAGACCGCCGCGAGCGAGGGCATCGACGACCACATCCGATTCGGGCACCGGGTCCTCAGCGCCGAGTGGTCGACGACCGACGCGCGATGGACCGTCGAGGCCGAGCGGCTCGGCGCCGACGGCACCGCCGAGCCCCTCGCCCTCACCTGCGACTTCCTGTTCTCCTGCAGCGGGTACTACCGCTACGACCAGGGCTACACGCCCGACTTCCCCGGAGTCGAGGATTTCGGCGGCGAGGTCGTGCATCCGCAGTTCTGGCCGGAGGACCTCGACGTCGCCGACAAGCGGGTCGTGGTGATCGGCAGCGGCGCCACCGCGGTGACGCTGGTGCCCTCGCTGGCCGGGGAGGCCGAGCACGTCACCATGCTGCAGCGCACCCCGGCTACGTGGCCTCGCTGCCGGCGGCCAACCCGCTGGCCAACGTGCTCCGCAAGGTGCTGCCCAAACGGCTGTCGGGGCCGCTGGTCCGCTGGATCTTCGCCCTCGGCACGCTGGCCTCCTTCACGCTATTCCGCCGCTGGCCGAAGGTGGTCAAGGCCTCGCTGCGCCGCGACCTCACCCGTCGGCTGCCGGACGGGTACGACGTCGACACCCACTTCACCCCGCCGTACGACCCCTGGGACCAGCGGTTGTGTGTCGTGCCCGACGGCGACCTGTTCACCGCGATCCGGCGGGGCGAGGTGTCGGTGGTGACCGACCACATCGAATCGTTCACCGAGACCGGCATCACGCTGCGCTCGGGCGAGACGCTGGAGGCCGACATCGTCGTCACCGCCACCGGCCTGGAGTTGTTGTTCGCCGGGGGCATGACGCTGCGGGTGGACGGCGAGGACGTGAACCTGCCCGACAAGTTGACCTACAAGGGCATGATGCTCGAGGACGTGCCCAACCTGGCCCTGGCGATCGGATACACCAACGCCTCCTGGACCCTGAAGTGCGAGCTGACCTGCCAGTACGTGCCGGGTGCTCAACCACCTGCGCACCGCCGGGCTGCGGCAGGCGACGCCGCACAACCACGATTCGACGATCTCGCCGGCGCCCCTGTTGGGTCTGACCTCCGGCTACATCACCCGGGCGTCCGATCGATTCCCCCGACAGGGCACCCGGTACCCCTGGCAGGTACCAGAACTATCTGCGTGACTATCGCGCGATGAAGGTGAGCGGCCTGGCCGACGAGGCGATGGAGTTCTCCAATCCGCCGCACCTGCCCGAGATCGGCACCGGACGGGTCGACGATCCCGGCGGCCCGGATGTCCGCGAACGATCCGAGGCCCGTGGAAGAGTGGTGGCCTGATGAAGAACTTCAACGGACGTGTCGTCGCCATCACCGGGGCCGGGTCGGGTATCGGCCGGGCGCTGGCGGAAAATCTGAGCGGTCGTGGTGCCCACCTGGCGCTCTCCGACGTCGACGAGGCCGGCCTGGCCGAGACCGTCGCCCGATGCTCGACGACCGGTGTCACGGTGACCTCCCGAGCCGTCGACGTCGCCGACCGGGACGCCGTCGACGCCTGGGCCGAGGGCGCCGTCGCCGATCACGGCAAGGTCAACGTCATCGTGAACAACGCCGGGGTGGCGCTGGGTGCGACGGTCGAGTCGATGTCCTACGACGACTTCGAGTGGTTGATGAACATCAACTTCTGGGGAGTGGTCCACGGCACCAAGGCCTTTCTTCCCCACCTGAAGGCGTCGGGCGAGGGCCATGTCGTCAACATCTCGAGCGTGTTCGGGCTGGTGTCGATCCCGTCGCAGTCGGCCTACAACGCCGCCAAGTTCGCGGTGCGGGGATTCACCGACGCGCTCCGCATCGAGCTGGAGATCGAACCGTGTGGGGTGTCGTCGACGACGATCCACCCGGGGGGCATCGCCACCAACATCGCCAAGAACGCAAGAGTGGACGACAGCATGGAGGAGCTCACCGGTTCCGCCGAGGATGCCCAGCGCGACGTCGACCGGTTCTTGAGAACGACACCGGAGAAGGCGGCCTCGCAGATCGTGAAGGCGGTGGAACGCAACCGGCGCCGGGCGCTGATCGGGCCGGACGCCGTCGCCTTCGACGTCGTCTCGCGGCTTCCGGCGGGGTTGTACCAACGGGCCCTGGCCGGGGGCGCCCGCCTGGGCCAACGGGGGCGCTGGTCGGCGGCGGTCAGCCGTCGATGAACAGCGAACGCCGCACGATCGACCCGGCCCGCCCGGCGGGCACCCGGGTTCCCAGCGTCATGCCTCCCGAGCCCAGGCGGGCGTGGAGGAACGCCTCGGCCACCTCCTCGGGCGCGTGACGGACCAGCAGCGCCCCCTGAAGCACCAGCGCCAGCCGCTCGACGACGAGACGGGCCTGCGCCTCCAGCCCGGCCGGGTCCCCCTCGATCAGCGCCTGCACCTCGCCCAGCGCCGCGCCCAGGCTGGGCGACGACTCGGCGGGGCCGCGGCATTCGGCCAGGAGCGCCGCCAGCGACTCGGGCGAGCGGGCCATGCCCCGCAGGACGTCCAGGCAGATCACGTTGCCGGACCCCTCCCACAGGCCGTTGAGCGGGCTCTGGCGAAACAGCCGCGGCATCGGGGACTCCTCGACGAAGCCGTTGCCCCCGAAGCACTCCAACGCCTCGGCGGCGTGGGTTGGAGTCCGCTTGCAGATCCAGTACTTCAGCACCGGCGTGGCCAGCCGGGCGATCGTCCGGGCGTCCTGGTCGCCCCGCGAGGCGGCGTCGAACAGCCCGGCCAACCACATCGCCGAGGTGGTGGCGGCCTCCGACTCGATCGCCAAATCGGCCAGCACGGCGGTCATCAGCGGCTGGTCCACCAGGGTGGTGCCGAAGGTGGCACGGTGGCGGGCGTGCCAGATCGCCTGGGCGGTGCCCTGGCGCATGATCGCCGTCGCCCCCAGCACGCAGTCCAGCCGGGTGTGGTTCACCATCTCGATGATCGTGGCCACCCCTCGTCCCTCGTCGCCCACCCGCTGCACCCAGGCGTCGTCGAACTCCACCTCGCTCGACGCATTGGAGCGATCGCCCAGCTTGTCCTTCAACCGCTGGATCGCGATCGCGTTGCGGGTGCCGTCGGGGCGCCACCTGGGGAGCAGGAAGCACGTCGGGCCCGCATCGGTCTGCGCGAGCGTCAGAAACGCATCGCTCATCGGGGCCGAACAGAACCACTTGTGCCCGGTGATCAGGTACTCGTCGCCGCCGACGGGGCGGGCGACCGTCGAGTTGGCGCGCACGTCGCTGCCGCCCTGCTTCTCGGTCATCGCCATGCCGCAGGTCAGGCCGGACTTCTCCGTCGAGGGGACGAAGCGCGGGTCGTAGCTGCCGGCGGTCAACCCGTCGCGCCACCGATCGAACAGCGCCGGAGCGTGTCTGAGGGCCGGCACCACCGAGTAGGTCATCGACGTGGGACAGATGTGGCCGCCGTCGACCTGATACCAGACGATCACCTTGGCACAGCGGGCCACGTGGCGCCCCGGTGCATCGCCCGCCCAGGGCACGGCGCCGAGCCCCTCGCCGATCGAGACCTCCATCAGGCGGTGGTAGGCGGGATGAAAGCGCACCTCGTCGATGCGGTGACCGAATCGGTCGTGGGTCAGCAGCCCGGCGGTTCGCGCTTGGCAGCGCGGCCCTGACTCCTGCGCTCGGCCTCGCCGCGAGTGCGCCTGCTGTTCGAGGTCGGCGGCGGCACCGCCGGCGCCTCCCGATGCAGCGACTCGACCAGCGCCGGGTCTGCGGCGAACACGTTGTAGCCGGTCAACGGCGGCGGTTGGTTGGTGACCTCATGGGTGGCCATGGAGGCTAACTACCCACGCCCCAGGGGCGCGGAGGGCGAGGATGACTCACAGACCCCGAGGCGCACACGGTGGTGGCGACGCTCACCAACGTCGGGCTTTGTCCGATGGGTTTGGCGGGAGCCTCGCCGGCCGACGTTCACCAGGGGGTGCCATGACCGACATTGCCGATCAGGCGGGAGCGGCAGGCGTCGCGCAGTCCGGCCCGGGTGCCCCGGCCCAGCGATCACACGATCGATCGAGCACCTCCGGTCGGCCGCCGAGGTCCACCGAGGTGCTCGCGCGATCGTCGAGGGCCCGGCTCCGCCTGGTCAACGCAGGCGCCCGGCGCCTGGCCACCCCGCGAAACGACACCGACCCGCTCGAGATCCGGAACACGATCGACCGCCTGGCCCGGCTGCAGCCCCGGCCCCACGGCGTGGTCACCCGGTCGGCGATCGTGGCCGGCGTCCCCGGCGAGTGGGTGGTGGCCAAGAAGGCAACGAGCCCGCTCACCCTGCTGTACTCTCCACGGCGGCGGCTACATCGCCGGCGGGCCCCACACCCACCGGGCGCTGGTCGGCGCGCTGGTCCGGCGATTCGGGGGCCGGGCGTTTGTTCCCGACTACCGGCTGGCCCCGGAGCACCGGTACCCGGCCGCCCTCGACGACGCCCGCTCGGTGTACGACCGGTTGATCCTCGACGTCGGCCCCGACTCGCTGGTGGTCGGCGCGACAAGGCGGAGGTCTGGCCACCGCCAGCCTTGATGGCGGATCGGCGCGACCGCCGGTGCGCCTACGCCCGAGCGCCTGGCGCTGATCTCCCCGTGGGTCGACCTCACCGGTCCGATCCCGGAGGCGATCGAGGAGCTGCCGGAGCACCGACGTCGTGATGCGGCGGACCAGAGTCCAGGCGGCAGCGCTCACCTATGCGGGCGAGCGGGTGGCGGAGCCTGCCCGCCGCTGTGGGCGACCTGTCCGACCTGCCGCCGACGATGATCCAGGTCGGTTCGGCCGGTCGACGGCGTCGAGGGCGAACTGCTGGCCGACCGACTGCTGGCGGTCGGGGTCGCCGTGCGTTTGGAGGTGTGGCAACACATGGCCCACGTCTTTCAGGCCGTGCCCGTGTTGCGGGAGCACCGCCCGGCGCTCGATCGCCTGGCCGGGTTCCTCCTGACCCCGACGGGCTAGCCAAGACGATCGGCCCGGACCGTTCGCCCCACTTCGGGGTGTTCCGACCGGGATCCGGTGGGCCGTCGGGCCCGATCGGCCGACGGCCGGTCAACGACGATCCTTCGGTTGCCGACTGCGGGTGCATGACCACGGCGACCACCTCCACCACCAACCTTGCGGGGCACGGCCCCGTCCGCCCCGGACGCGGTCACCGACCGACGACCGGTCGTGTGCGCCGAGGCGCACTGGCGGCGGCCGCAGCGGTGATCGGCCTGACCGGATGCGTCGCCACCGGGTCGGGCGGCTCCGCCCGGTCGTTCGAAGACGGTGCGCCGCTGCTGATCGTGGGCGACTCGAACACCGCGGCGGCCTCGTCGTGGGCGGCCGACGTCACCTGTGCCGACGCCACGTGGGCCAAGTCGGGCCTGGGACTTGTCAACCGCACCGGTCAGGCCGGCCCGGCGCTCCGAGATCGCATCGGCGAGGTGATGGCCCACCACCGCGGCTATCGGGTGGTGGTGATGTTGGGCACCAACGACATGCTGGGCCCGCCGCCGTCGACCGCCGGCTACCAGCGCATCGCCGACGACTTCCGCGCCGAGGGGGCGACCACGGTGCGCTTTGCCGTGCCGCCGCCGGTGGGCCCCGGACACTGGGCGACCACGAGGATGACCCAGGGTTGGGCCCGCTGGAAGGCCGCCGTGCTGGCCACGCCCGGAGCGGTCGATTTCGTTCATCCCCTCGGCGACCGCCTGGACCCGGCCGAGCAGCACGGCGATGGCATCCACCTGAACCAGACGGCCCAGCGACGTGTGGGTCGGACGGCCAACGGCATGCTCTGCTGAGCCGACCCGCCCGGCAGGGCACGGGCCGCCTGGCCCATCGATCGGGACCGAAATGTGCCAAACGGCTCATGTTCGACCTCGAACGTGCCGATAGGTCCTACATGGAGGCCACCGGAACCCCGAAGCGCACCAAGAACGCGTCCGCCGGGCGACTCGCCCTGGTGGACCCGTCCGAGCGGCAGCCCGCCATCGAACTGGCCGAATCGCTGGGCCGACACCTGCCCGGTTCGGTGCAGGTGGTGAGGACCGACGAGATCCACGACGTCCTCGCCCGGGGCACCTTCGGGGCCGTGGTCATCGTTGGCGATCCCGGCGATGCGGCGGTCACGACGCTGGCAAGCCAGGTCCGCTCCGGAGCGGCCGCGGTCGGCGTGCTGGTCGTCGACACGACCGGACTCGGCCTCGAGGGCGACCTCGCCTTGGCGGCGGGCGCCCACGAGGTGATCGCCTCCAACGATCCGGCGGAGGTGCTCGCCGCGGCCAAGCGGGCGGTGCTCCGACACCAGTACACGGCGATGAACACCGCCGTCGACGTCGATCCGCTCACCGGACTGATGAGCCGATCGCGCGTGTTGTCCGCCCTCGAGGGGGCGTTTCGGCGCTGCGCCGGCCGCCCGTCGGGCGTCGGCGTGATCTACGCCGACATCGATCGTTTCAAGTCGATCAACGACACCTTCGGACACGCCGCCGGCGACATCCTGCTCGCCCGGGTCGGCGAGCGGCTTCGCTCGGCGATCGGCGAGGGTGCAGTGCGAGCCGGCCGGTTGGGCGGCGACGAGTTCCTCGTGCTCGTCGAGGGCCTGTGCGTCGAGACGCTTGCCGCCGCGGTCGCCCAGCGCATCAGCAGTGCGCTCGAGGCCCCGTTTGAGATCGAGGGTGAACGCCTTCGGGTGCAGGTGTCGATGGGCGTGGCCACCAACGACGGCGCCGAGGATCCGCTGACCGTGCTGCGTCGCGCCGACGCCGCGCTCTACCGGTCGAAGCGGGACGGCCGAAACCGCACCAGCGTGGCGGACGAGGGCGAGGACAACACGCTGATCGGCGTGCGGGAGCGCTTGGCGGAGGCCCTGCGCGAGGACGACCTGCTGCTGCGAACCAGCCTGAGGATGTCGATCAACGGCGGAACGGTCACGGCCCGCTGCTACGAGGCCCACTGGCACGACGGCGAGCAGTCCTCGGGGGAGCTCGAGACGATCGCCGCAGAGGCCGGACTGATGCTGTCGCTGAACCGGTGGATCATCAGGGCGGCGATCACCGACGCCGCCCGGCACCGGGACCGCTGCTCGGTTCGGCTCAGCGGTGGGCTGTTGTCCACCCAGGGCCTCGTCGAGTGGATCGAGGCGCTCCTGGCCGCCACCGGCGTGGCGCCCGGCCGGCTGGAGCTGTTGGTCGACGAGGCCGAGCTCAGCCTGGAGGACGACGTGCTGGCCAACATCCAGGCGCTCAACGACCTCGGGGTGCTCTTCGGTATCGACCGGTTCGCCTCCACCGTGGGCTCGCTCGGGTTTCTCGCCCACGCCCACGTCGACACGATCGTGCTCGCCTCCAGCCTGGTCGAGGGCTGCTCCACCGACCGCGGCCGCTCCGCCATCATCCTGGGGTTCACGCTGACCGCCCCGGGGCCCGGCGCCACGATGGGGCCCCCCCGCCTGGCCGACCTGGCCGATCGCGACGTGCTGATCCGCTCGGGCTGCGACGAACATGCGCTGCCCCGCCACCCCGCACTGGTCGCCCTGGCGCAGCGGCGTCAGGCGAACTCGGTGGGACGCGCCCGGGAATGGGCCGCCAGGCCGCCCCGGATCGACCGGCCCGCAGCGGTCGGGGCGGGAGCCGACCGGGGGGCCCAGGATCGGCCCCGACTGGATCAGGGCGTGCTCATCCTTCCCTAGCTTGGATCCGGCGCTCGGGGTCGCCGACCGATGACCGATCGGTCGGCGCGCACCACTACGCTGCCCGCCCATGGGAATCGGCACCACTGGTTACAACCTGCTCAACGTCCTGCACATCCTGTGCGCCGTCGTCGCCTTCGGGCCGCTGTTTCTGTACCCGGCGCTGCAGCGCGCCGGGGCCACCGCACAGATCGCCAAACTGCACCTGTTCATGGTGATTCCGGCCATGGTCCTGCTCTGGGTCTTCGGCATGGGCCTGGTGGGCATGTCCGACGACGCCTTCGAGATGACCGACGTGTGGGTCGCCGGTGCGCTCGTCGTGTGGCTGGTGGCGCTCGGCACGAGCGTGTTTCTGATCCGCCCCGCGTTGAGCGAGGTCGGCGACGCCGCCCGGTCGAAGCTGGCGGCCGGCACCGGCGTCACCCACCTGATGCTGGTGATCGCCCTCTACTTCATGGTGTTCAAGCCGTGATCGGCTTCACCGACGAGCACGAGCTCTTCCGGGCCACGGTCCGGGGCTTCGTCGAGACCGAGATCAACCCCAACGTGGACCGGTGGGAGGCCGAGGGCGGCTTTCCCGCCAAGGAGCTCTTCACCAAGCTGGGCGACCTGGGTCTGCTGGGCCTGGAGTACGACGAGGCCGACGGCGGCGGTGGGGCCGACCACCTCTACACGCTGGTGCTGTTCGAGGAGCTCGGCCGGTCGGGATGCATGGGAATTCCGATGGCCATCGGGGTTCAGACCGACATGGCCACCCCGGCGCTCGCCCGGTTTGGTTCCACCGAACTCAAGGCGAGGTTCCTGACCCCGGCGATCGCCGGGCAATCGGTGGCCGCCATCGCGGTCACCGAGCCGGACGCCGGGTCGGACGTGGCCGCCCTGACCACCCGGGCCGTGCGCGACGGCGACGAGTGGGTCATCTCCGGCGCCAAGCTCTACATCACCAACGGCACGCAGGCCGATTGGCTGTGTGCGTTGGTGCGCACCTCCGACGAGGGCGGCGCCAGGGGCGTGAGCCAGATCATCATCCCCACCGACGTCGAGGGATTCTCGGTGTCCCGCAAGCTGGACAAGCTGGGCATGCGCGGCTCGGACACCGCCGAGCTGGTCTTCGACGAGGTTCGCGTGCCGGTCGCCAACACGATCGGCGAGATCGGCCGGGGGTTCCCCCAGCAGATGCAGCAGTTCCAGAACGAGCGGCTGGTCGCCTCCTATCAGGCGGTGGGCGCCATGGAGCACGCGCTCGAGCGCACCCGCGACTACCTGCTGGAGCGTCAGGCGTTCGGCGCTCCGCTGGCCGCCAACCAGTACCCGCAGTTCACGCTGGCGGAACTGACCGCCGAGCTGGAGATGGTGCGATCGATCAACTACCGGGCCGCAGCGGCGATCGTCGCCGGTGAGGACGTGACCCGGCTGGCGACGATCGCCAAGCTCACCTCGGCGCAGCCGCTTCGGCGGGTGGCCGACTGGTGCCTGCAGTTTCACGGCGGCATCGGCTACATGGAGGAGACCTGGACGGCCCGGTTCTTCAGGGACGCCCGGCTCTGGTCGATCGGCGGCGGCGCCGACGAGGTCATGTTGCGACAGCTGGCCCGCATGGACGGCTACGCCCTTCCTGACGTCGCCGATGACCGGCGGCCGACGCGCCCAGCGGGTCGCACTATGCTGGCGGTTCCTACCGGGGGCTCGATCGATCGGGCTGAGAGGGCGGATGTGATCCGCCGACCCGCAACCTGAACTGGGTAATGCCAGCGGAGGAGCCATGGTCAGCGTCATCTTCGTAGCGGGCGTGGGTCCTGCGGTGATGCCCGCGGTCCCGGCGGGCCCGACGATCAGGATCGCCGCCGACGGCGGGCCTCGACCTGGCGGTGGCCCTGGGCGAGGAGGTCGACCTGATCGTCGGCGACCTCGACTCGGTCGACGGCGGCCTGCTGGCGGCCGCACGCCGGCGCGGGGTCGAGGTTCGCGGGTTTCCCGCCGACAAGGACCTCACCGACCTGGAACTGGCGATCGAGGCCGCCCTGACCCCGGCCGGCCCGGACCGTACCAACGGTGCGCCGGTGCCGTCGGCGTCGACCGAGCTGCTGGTCGTCGGCGGGGGAGGCGGTCGTCTCGATCACCTGCTCGGCGTCCTGGCGGCGCTGGCCTCCGCAGCGCGCCGGGGCGCCCGGGTCACCGCCCACCTGGGCGACGACGTGATGTGGCTGGTGGGGCCCGGCGAGCGCCTGGAGCTGGCCACCCGCCCCGGCACGACGATCTCGCTGCTCGCCGTCGGCGCGCCCGCCGTCGTTCGACGAGCCGTCGGCCTGCGCTGGCCGCTGGACGCGGCCACCCTGAGCCCCGACTCGGCCCTCGGCCTCAGCAACCGGGCGGTGGCCCCGGCGGTCACCGTCGAGGTGCTCGACGGCGTCGTCGCCGTGATCGCCCCCGAAGCACCGACCGACCCCGACGGGTCGACCCCGGCCACGGCGGGCCGATTCCGCCGGGTCGCACCCGATCGACACCCCCAACCAGGAGCAACCGCATGACCAACCCCCATCAACCCCTGCCGGCAGGCCGCACTCTGGGTGGAAAAGGGCTCGGAAACCGAGTCGAACTCCACCCAAAGCGCCGGGCACTCCGCATCGGTGCCCTCGTGTCGGCGATCGCACTGGTGCTCGCCGCCTGTGGGGACGGCGACGGGGCGGCGTCCGCCGAGGGTGACGCCGGCTCCGACGCCGACGGTGCGGTGGAGCTGGTGACCTACGACGCCTTCGTCCTCGACGACGAGGCCGCCGCCGCCTTCGCCGCGGAGTCGGGTCGGGAGGTCGCCCTGCTGCAGCAGGGGGACGCCGGGTCGATGACCACCAGGGCGGTGCTGTCGGCCGGCAACCCCGAGGCCGACGTGCTGTTCGGGGTCGACAACACCCTGCTGGCCCGGGCGCTGGAGGCCGACCTGTTCGAGCCGCTTCCCGACGACGTGCTCGACCTGGTGCCCGAGGAGTACCGGGTGGAGGGAGCTGGAGGCGACCGCGTGGTGGCCGTCGACACCGGGCAGGTGTGTGTCAACGCCGACTCGGCCTGGTTCGAGGAGGAGGGCCTGGAGCCGCCGGACACCCTCGAGGATCTGGCCGACGAGCGCTACCGGGGACTGCTGGTCACCGAGAACGCCGCCGCGTCCTCGCCGGGGCTGGCGTTCCTGCTCGGAACGATCGCCCACTTCGGCGAGGACGGCTGGCAGGACTACTGGGAGCGCCTCGTCGCCAACGACGTCCGGATCGCCGCCGACTGGTCCGACGCCTACGAGGCCGCCTACAGCGTGTCGGGCGGCGACCGGCCCCTGGTCGTGTCGTACGGGTCGAGCCCCCCGGCCGAGGTCGTCTACTCCGAGGGTGAGCGCACCGAACCGCAGAGCGCGGTCATCGAGTCCACCTGCGTCGAGCAGGTGGAGTACGCCGGGGTGTTGGCGGGCACCGAACGGCCCGAGGCGGCACGGGAGCTGGTGCGCTTCCTGCTGAGCGACGACTTCCAGCGCAGCATTCCGTTGTCCAACTTCGTGTTTCCGATCCAAGACGTCGAGACGCCGGAGGTGTTCGAGCAGTTCGCGGTCAAGGCCTCCGGATCCGCTCCGTCTCGACTCCGATGAGATCGCCACGAAACGGGACCGCTGGACCGAGGAGTGGCGGGCGATCACCGGGTGAACCCCCGTTCGGTGCGCGTCCGATCGTGGGTGGCGCAGGCGCCCACCTGGATCGTGCTCGGCCTCGGCGTGGTCGTCCCGTTGGCGACCCTGGCCTGGGCGGCGCGCGGGGTGCCGGGGTCGATCGACTCGACGGTTCCCATCGGTGACCGGCTCGCCCGGACGGGCTGGGTGACGTTGGTGCAGGCGGGCGCCTCCACCGTGGCCACGCTGGCCGTTGGGCTTCCGGTGGCGTTGGTGCTCGCCCGTTACCGGTTTCCCGGCCGGGGACTGCTGCGCGCCGTCGTGGCGATGCCCTTCGTGCTCCCCAGCGTCGTGGTCGGTGCGGGGGTCCTGGCGCTGTGGGGACCGGGAGGTCCGCTTGGTGCGGCGGCGGTGCAGCCGGGGTCGGCGGCCTCGTTGGCGCTGGTGGTCGTCGCCCACGTCGGCTACGAGTTGATCGTGGTCGTCGCCGTCGTCGGCGCCCGGCTGGAGTCGTTGCCGCCGGCTCAGGTGGAGACCGCCCGCACCCTGGGCGCCGGTGCCTGGCGGCGCGGCGTGGCGGTGGTGCTGCCCCAGCTGCTGCCGGCGGTAGGCCGGTGCGGCGGCACTGATCTTCCTGCTCACCGCCGGATCGCTGGGCGTCGTGCTGGTGCTGGGGGGTCCGCGTTGGGCGACCCTGGACGCCGAGGTCTGGTATCTGGGCACGCAACTGCTCGACCTGCGGGGAGCCGCCACGCTGGCGCTGGTGCAGGCGGGCATCGTGGTCGTCGTCGGCGCTGGGGTGGCGATGATCGGCCGCCGGGTGGGTCGGGCACCCGCGGGTCGGCGGCGGCCGGGGGCGGTGGCGGTGGCGGTGGCGGGGGCGGTGCCGATGGTGCCGGAGGGGCGACCGGTTCGCTTCGTCGTCCGGTCGGTGCTCAGTGGGGTGGGTCGCCGGCGCCGTGCTCCTGGTGGCCGCGACGTCGGTGGCCCCGTTCGTCGCACTGGCCGCCCGGCTGGGCGGGGTCACCCCCGAAGGTTTGCCGGTCTGTGGGTCGACGGCACTCGGGGGTGCCGCGCTGGGCCCCTCGGTCGGTCGGTCGTTGGCCGTTGCGCTCGTCGTGGGCGATCTGTGCGGTGGCCGCCCTCGGCCTCGCCGTGGCGGCGCGGGCGGGTCGCGGTCGGATCACCAGGGGTGTCCTGGCGCTGCCGGTCGGGGTGTCGGCTGCCGCGATCGGGCTTGGGGTGGTGTTGATGGCCCTGGTCGGCCCCGTCGATCTGCGCGGCAGCGTGGCCGCCGTGGTGCTGGTGCAGTCCTCGGCGGCGTTGCCCTTTTGCCGTGGGGGTGATCCTGCCGGTGATCGTCGCGCTGCCCGCACCGTCGAGGAGGCGGCCGCGTCCCTGGGCTCGGGCCGCTTCAGCGGTGGCGGCGGGTGCTGTTGCCGGCCTCGGCCACCGCCATCGCGGGTGGAGCCGCCCTGGCCGCGGCGGTTGCACGGGGCGAGTTCGGGGCGTCCACCTTCGTCGTTCGTGGCGACGCCCCCACGCTGCCGACGCTTGTCGGTCGGCTGCTGTCGCGCCAGTCGCCCGAATCGGTGGCGATGGGCACGCTGGTCGCGGCGGTGCTCGGCATGCTGTGCGGGGCCCTCCTCGTGCTCGCCCAGTCGCTGGGTCGACGGGCCCGGACCCGGGGCTGAGGCCCCGGGTGGGGGCGAATACAGTGGGCGGTCGTGCAGGTGACCGCGTCGGTTGAGACCCCTCTGGCGCCCGAGGCGCTGTTCCCACGGATCGACCGGTTGGACCACTATCCCCCCTGGCTCGACATCGTGCAGCGGGTGGAGGAGGCCGAGCCCCACGCCGACGACGAGGGCCCCGCCTGGAGGGTCGATCTGGGCGCGCGGGTGGGGCCGCTCCAGCGTTCGAAGCGGTTGCGCATGGTTCGCACCGTGTGCCGGACGCCGAACGACATCCGCTTCGAACGACGCGAGCACGACGGTCGCGACCACAGCCCGTGGGTGCTCTCGGCCCACGTCGCCCGGCTCGACCCCGTCGGTTCCCGCCTGGAGATGAACCTCGGCTATGGCGGCACGATGTTCTCCTCGGTGCTCGAGCGCTTGTTGCAGCGCGAGATCGACGCCAGCCGTCCCCGGCTGCTGGAGTGGCTGGCCGACGGGTAGCGGCGGCAATGCATGTGCCCCGCCGTCAGGGTCACCGCTAGCGTCCAGCCGATGCTGGTCGTCTCCAACGAGCTCGAACGATTTCGACGGGATACCGATGCGCTCGCCCGGCGTGACAGCCGGTTCCTGCGGGCGGCCGTGCGCGGTCCGGCGGTACGTCCCGAGCACCTCGAGGCCGCGCTCGGCCTGGTGCTGGCACTGACCGGCATGTCGATGTCGGAGGAGGGGCGGCGCACGCTCAAGGTGATCGAGCTCGGCGTCGACGCCGGCGCCTCCGGCACGGCCGGCGACGAGGACGGCGCCGCACGGGCCAACCTGCTGCGGGCGCTGGTGGCCAGCGGCTTCTCGGCGTTCGATCGGTCGGATCGCTGGTTGGACGACACCGAACCCGATGCGGGCGGCGCGGAGGTGATGGCCCGATGGGCGCAGGTGCGAGACAACCTGCGCCGCGACCTGGCCTTCATCGAGGCCTGCGGCATCGACCCCGACGTGTACACGCAGATCCAGCGGGCGTCGCTGTACTTCTCCAGCCGCCTC
>JAWKIE010000040.1:0-28776 GCA_041394485.1 Microthrixaceae bacterium | reverse complement strand
TCTCCTGGTGGCGGTTCGGGTGGGCGAGCACCTCGAAGATGTCCTCGGGGGTCGCGTGGATCGTCTTCGAAACCGATACCTGTTCGTCTGCCATCGTGCCTGCCTTCGTGAGGGTCCCGCTGTCGGGAGTGGCCGGGACCGGGGTGGTCACAGTCTCGCGGACCGGAGGTGCCCCGTCGCTACCGGCCCTGATCGATCACGTGGTCGAGGGCCGCCTCGAGGTCGGTGTGGGCGAAGGTGTACCCGGTGGCCTCCAGCACACCGTCGTCCACCCGCTGGCTGGTCTTCAGCAGCGACTCGGCCAACTCCGACCCGAACAGCACCTTGGGGCCGATCAACGGAATGATGAACGTGGGGCGGTGCAAGACACCGCCCAGCGTCTTCGCGTAGGTCGCGTTGGTGGCCGGGTTGGGTGCGACCAGGTTGACCGGCCCGGCGATCTCGGCGTGGTCGAGGGCATGAAGGATGCCGCCGACCTCGTCATCGATCGTGATCCACGAAATCCACTGGGTGCCGGGCAGCACCTTGCCTCCCAGCCCCAGCTTGAACGGCAGCAGTTGTTTGGCCAGCGCACCGCCCCGGGTGGACTGCACGATGCCGGTGCGCAGGTGCACGGTGCGAAGCCCGGCCGTCTCGGCCGGGCCGGTGGACGCCTCCCAGGCCACGCACAACTCCGCGAGGAAGTCCGATCCGGGCGGAGCGGTCTCGTCGACCAGCTCCTGGCCGGTGTCGCCGTAGTAGCCGATCGCCGAGGCCGACAGCAGCGTGGCCGGGGGCTTGGCCAGGTCGGCCAGCGTGGACGCCAGCAGCGTGGTGCCGTCGGTGCGGCTCACCAGCAACTCCCGCTTCTGGGCGTCGGTCCAGCGTTTGGCGGCGATCGGTTCACCCGCCAGGTGAATCACGGCATCGACGCCCTCCAGGGCCCCGGAATCGATGTCACCGTCGCTGGGCGACCAGTAGGCACTGTCCGGGTCGCTCGAGGCCCGATCGGCGTTGCGGGTGAGCGACAACACCCGATCGCCCCGCTCGGTCAGGGCGTCGCTCAGCGCCGTGCCGATGAGTCCGCCGGATCCCGTGATCGCAATGTCCATGGATGCAGTCAACCCCGCCCGAGCGGTGCTGCCCAGCGACGGCCCGCCGCCTCGTGGCATGTGAGGATCCGTCGCTCGGCGCTAGCGTTGCGACGTGAGCACCAAGCGCCTGATCATCGCCGCGGTTCTGTGCGGGATTCTGATCGTGGCGGCCTTCGTCACCCAGGTCGTCCTGGCCTCCGGCCAGAGCTGAGCCGGCCGCTCCGACGACGGCGTCGCTGCCGGCGCAGCGAACCGTGGACGGCCGGCCGGTTGCCGCCGCCCATCGGGGTAGTCTCGACGGGGCACCGGGCCGACCGGCGGGTGTAGAGGAGATGGGTGCGTGAGCGACGCGTCACAGCAGGAGACCACCGACGACTTCGATGTGGTGATCGTCGGTGGAGGCCCGGGCGGCTACGGCGCCGCGCTCTACGGGGCGAGCGCCGGCTTGAGCATCGCCATGGTGGAGAAGGACAAGGTGGGCGGCACCTGCCTGCACCGCGGATGCATCCCGGCCAAGGAGCTGCTCGAAACCGCCCACGTGCGCCAGACGGTGCTGGGCGCCGACCGGTTCGGCATCACGATCGACGAGCCCAAGGTCGACTGGTCGGTCACCCAGACCCGAAAGCAGAAGGTGATCGACCAGCTGCACAAGGGGCTGTCCGGCCTGATCAAGCAGCGCAAGATCGAGACGGTCGCCGGGTTCGGCACGTTGAACGCGGATCGCACCGTCACCGTGGAACTCACCGACGGCGGCACCCGCACGCTGCGCGGCGACACCGTGATCCTGGCCACCGGGTCGGTGCCCCGCACCATCCCCGGCTTCGAGCCCGACGGCACCACCGTGTGCACCTCGGACGAGTTCCTCGAGCTGGCCGACCTGCCGCGGCGGGCGGTGGTCATCGGCGGCGGCGCCATTGGGTGTGAGTTCGCCTCGACGCTGTCCGACATGGGCGCCGAGGTGACGATCCTCGAGGCGCTCCCCAAGATCCTGCCGGGCCTCGACGCCGACGTCACCAAGGCGGTCCTGCGGTCGTTCAAGAAGAAGAAGATCGACGTACGGGCGGGCGTAAAGGTCACCGGCCACACGCCCGACGGATCCGGTGGGACCACGGTGAACTTCGGCGACGGCGAGAGCATCGAGTGCGACATGGTCGTCGTCTCGGTGGGCCGCCGCCCCCTGACCGACTCGGTGCTGGCCGACGGCACCGGCGTCGAGCTCGACGACCGCGGTTTCCTCGTCGTCGACGAGACCTGCCGCACCACCGTCGAGGGGGTGTGGGCCATCGGCGACTGCATCGCCACCCCGCAGCTGGCCCACGTCGGGTTCGCCGAGGGCATCTGCGCCATCGGCGACATCCTGGGCGAGCACCCGGTGCCGGTCGACTACGCCAACGTGCCGTGGGCGATCTACTGCCAGCCCGAGGTGGCCTTCGCCGGGCTCTCCGAGGAGGCGGCCAAGGAGGCCGGCTTCGACGTGGTCGTCTCGAACCACCGCTTCATCGGCAACAGCCGGGCCCAGATCATCGGCGACACCGAGGGCCTGGTGAAGATCATCGCCGAGGACCAGGGCGACGGCACCGGCGGCCGGGTGCTCGGCGTCCACATGGTGGGCCCGTGGGTCACCGAACAGCTCGGCCAGGGCTACCTCGCCGTCAACTGGGAGGCGACCGTCGACGAGATCGCCCACTACATCCAGCCGCACCCCAGCCTGTCGGAACTCTTCGGCGAGTCGGTGCTGGCGCTCACCGGCCGCAGCCTCCACGGGTAGTTTCGCCCCCAGTCCCCCCCTCGCAGTCCGACCAACCCAGATCGCACATCACAGGAGCCACACCATGTCCGACGTCACCATGCCCCAGCTGGGCGAGTCCGTCACCGAGGGAACGATCACGCGGTGGTTCAAAGCACCCGGCGACGAGGTGGCCGAGGACGAGATCCTGCTTGAAGTGTCCACCGACAAGGTGGACACCGAGGTGCCGTCGCCCGTGGCCGGCACCCTGCAGGAGCTGCGTGCCGAGGAGGGCGACACGGTGGACGTCGGCACGGTGATCGCGGTCGTCGGCGACGGAGCGGCCTCCGGCGGCGAGTCCGGCGGTGGCGACGAGGCGGCCTCCAAGCCGGAGCCCGAGCCGGCCGCCGAGCAGCAGGACGCCCCCGCCGCAGCCGAGCCGCCGCCCGCCGAGGAACCGACGTCCGCACCGGAGCCCGAACCCGCACCGGCCGCCCAGGCGCAGCCCGAGCCCCAGGCCACGCCGCAGGCGTCCCAGGAGGCACCGTCCGAGCAGGCCTCGGGCGGCACCCCGTCCGGCTCGAGCGACGGCGCCCTGCTGTCGCCCCTGGTGCGCCGACTGCTCAACGACGCCAACGTCGACCCCTCCGCCATCTCCGGCACCGGTCCCGGCGGGCGCATCACCCGCGAGGACGCGGTCAACCACATCGAGGGTCGCGGCTCCGGCGGCGCCCGGCCCGCTGCGGTTCCTGCGGCGGCACAGCCCGCCGCGGCCCCGGCGCCGGTCGCCGCCCCTGCGCCCGCCGCACAGCCGGCTCCGGCCCAGCGCGCGCCGCAACCGGCGGCGTCCGCCGCTCCGAGCCCCGCTCCCCAAGGGGCGCAACCGTCGTCGGTGCCCACCCCGCAGCCGGTGTCGTTCAGCGACGGCGACACCGAGGTGCCCTTCACCAACATCCGCCGCCGCACCGGCGAGCACACGGTGAACTCCAAGCACACGTCCCCGCACGTGATCTCGGCGGTCGAGGTCGACTACGAGGGTGTCGAGACCGCCCGCTCGCTGTTCGGCGCCGACTTTAAGGCCACGGAGGGCTTCAGCCTGACGTACCTGCCGTTTATCGCCAGGGCGGCCGTCGATGCCATCGAGGACTTCCCGTTCATGAACGCCTCGGTGGGCGACGACGGCCTGATCGTGCACCGCGACGTCAACCTGTCGGTGGCGGTCGACCTCAACTTCGAGGGGTTGTTGGCCCCGGTGGTCCGCCAGGCATCCGACAAGCGGCTGCGGGCGATCGCACGCGACATCAACGACCTCGCCGGTCGGGCCCGCACCAAGAAGCTCAGCCCCGACGACCTCTCCGGCGGCACGTTCACGCTGTCCAACTCGGGCAGCTTCGGCTCGCTGTTTGTGGCGCCGATCATCAACCAGCCGCAGGTTGCCATCCTGTCGACCGACGGCGTCACCCGTCGCCCCGTGGCCGTCACCGACGCCCGAGGGCACGAGTCGATCGCCATCCACTCGATGGGCAACCTCACCATGTCCTGGGACCACCGGGCCTTCGACGGCGCCTACGCGGCGGCGTTCCTCGCCCGGTTGAAGGAGATCCTGCAGACCCGCGACTGGACCGCCGAGCTGTGAGCCCGCTCGCGGACCGTTGCGGCCGGTGAGCCGCGGGTCGTGAGCGCCGCACCCCTGCACGTCCGTTGGCTGGGCCGTACCAGGTACCGCGACGCCTTCGCGCTGCAGCACGCCCTGTCGTCACGGGCGAGCGACAACTGGCTGCTGTGTCAGGAACACGAGCCCACCTACACGATGGGTGTCCGCACCGACCCGGCCAACATCCTCGTCGATCCCGCCACGGTGGGCGCCGAACTGGTGCGGGCCGATCGTGGTGGGGACGTCACCTTCCACGGCCCGGGCCAACTCACGGCGTATCCGGTGCTGACGTTGCCCGGGCACGGCGCAGGTGACAAGCCCGACACGGTTGCGTACGTGCGCGCGGTCGAGCAGGTCGTCATCGACACCCTGGGCGACCTCGGGCTCAGCCACGCAACCCGGCTGGACGACTACCCGGGCGTGTGGGTGGCGCCGCCGGGGGAGCGGCCCCGGAAGATTGCGGCCATCGGCGTGCGGCTGGTGCGCAACCGCACCCTGCACGGCGTGGCCCTCAACGTGTGCCCCGACCTCGGCTACTTCCAACACATCGTGCCCTGCGGCATCACCGACTACGGGGTGACCTCGCTGGCCGCCGAGGGCCTGGAGGTCACGCTCGCCGAGGCCACCGAGGCCTTCATCGCCCGGGCGGTCGAGCGATGGGGCGGCGGGCTGGCTCCCGATCGGGCCGACGTCGTGTGGCGCCATGACGTCGCCGACCTGGCGCCGTTCAGCCGGGCGGCTGCCGACGGCGCGGATGCGGCCTTGGCCGGCGCAGGGACCCGACCGACGATGGGACGGGTCGACCCGTCGGCCAACCCGCCGACGCCGTCCCCGACACCGGCACCGGCACCGGCACTGGCGGAGCCGACATCGCCTGCGGTCTCGCCATCACCTGTCACCCCGTCACCGGTCACCCTCTCGCCGCGGAGATCCAAGCGCCTGGCCGATGCGGGAGTGTCCCGGGCCGTGCCCTACCGGCAGCGCAAGCCCGAGTGGATGCGGGCCCGGGTGGAGCACGGCCCGGAGGTCACCTCGCTGAAGCGCCGCATCGGTGCGCTCGACCTGGTCACCGTGTGCGAGGAGGCCGGGTGCCCCAACCTGTCGGAGTGCTGGGCGGACGGCACGGCCACCTTCATGATCAACGGCGAGCGCTGCACGCGGGCGTGCGGCTTCTGCCTGGTGGACACCCGCAAGCCTGGACCGCTGGATGAGGGCGAACCGGCCAGGGTGGCCGACGCGGTCGCCGCGATGGAGCTGGACTTTGCGGTGGTCACCACGGTGGCCCGCGACGACCTGCCCGACGGCGGTGCGGGCGCCTTTCGCCCGCACGATCGAGGCCATCCGTGAGCGTCGGCCGGGCTGCCGGGTGGAGGTGTTGATCTCCGACTGCAAGGGCGACCCCGAGTCGTTGGGGGTCATCTTCGATGCCCGGCCCGACGTGCTGAACCACAACATCGAGACCGTTGCCAGGCTCCAGCGGGTCGCCAGGCCGTCGGCCGGCTATGCCCGCAGCCTGGCCGTCCTGGCCCGGGCCGCCGACGCCGGGCTGGTCACCAAGTCGGGCATGGTGTTGGGCATGGGGGAGACCGAGGCCGAGATCGCCTCCACCCTGGCCGACCTGGCGGGGGTCGGCGTCGACATCGTCACGATGGGCCAGTACCTGCGCCCGACCGCTGCGCACCTGCCGGTATCGCACTGGTGGACCCCGGAGGACTTCGACCGCTTCGCCGACCTGGCCCGCAGCGCCGGCATCGCCCACGCCGAGTCCTCACCGTTCACCCGAAGCTCCCACCACGCCGCCCAGGCCGCCGACGCGGCGCTCAGGGTCGGTGCCGGTGCCGGCGTCCCATCGCCCGCCTGACCCGCCACGCCCGGGCCCTTGCTCCCGACCCATCGCCCCGACCCACCGCTCCCGGCCGTGATGAGGATCTCGCACGTCCCTCATGCCGGATCCTCAGCGGGCCCCGGCAATCCCCCGGCCGGTACGTCCAGCAGCGCTCGGACGGCGGACACCACCTCGCGATCGGTGAAGTCCGAGGTGATCCGCACGCCCACCCAGCCGGCCGCCACCAGCGCGTTCTGTCGGCGACGGTCGGCGTCGAAGGCGCTGCGGTGCCCGTGGAATGCGAAGCCGTCCGTCTCGGCGAACCGCCTGAGTTCGGGCCATGCCAGATCCAACCGGTACCGGCGGCCCTCCAAGCTGATCGGGTGCTGGCAGACGGGCGTCGGAAGCCCGGAGGCATCCAACAGGCGGATCACCCGTGCCTCCAGGTGGCTGTCGCCGCGCCGACCCTCCTGACGCATCTCGACCAAGCGCGCCAGCTTGGCGGGGCGCCGTCCGCCCCCCGTTGGCAGCCCGGCGAGCATTGACACCAGCTCCGCAAGCGTGATCGCCCGCTGAGTGAGCGCCAGGTCGAGGGCGGCCGCCAGTTCGTCGGTCGGCATCCGACCCGAGAGGTCCAGCAGGGTGCGGGCCGGGGTGGTCACCGGGATGCCCGCCCTGCAGGCGACGTGGGCGGACGAGGTCTCGCCGCTGTGATGGACGCGCACTCCGGCTCGCGACACGCGGCGCGAGCTGTTGACGGTCACCTCGGGTCGTGAGTGCCGCACATTCCAACCCCACAGCCAGGCCGCCGAGCTGTGACTCAGCCAGGACGGTTCGGTGCTGAGCACCGCCGCCATCGCCCGCTCGTGGAAGGTCCCCAGCGGCGCCCCGACGGCGAGCACGCCGGGCATCAGGCGGGTCCAGCGACCGGATCCGACCGCGTGGGCGATCGCCCCTCGTCCGGCACCCAGCTCACGCGCCTGTCGGCTGCTCACCAGGCCGTGCTGCTCCGAGGCCAGGCGGACGACGCTCGGGTGATCCATGCGAGCCAGCCTCCCGGTGCGGCGTGTTGCCCGCCATGGGGGCCGCGCCCCGGGGAGACCGACCCGGGTGTGCCGGCGACCCCCGCTGAGGATTCGGCATGGTCCACGTGCAGGAACCTCAGCAGGCCGAGGCAGAAAGCGGCTATCGGTTGCGCCAGGCGGGCCGGGCCGACGGATCGCGGTCGCGCAGGTCCACCACCTGTTCGGTGCACCCGGTCGGGGCCGGTCCGTCGAGGTCCAGCTTCCAGGGCTGATGGTCGCCCAGGCTCCACATGCCCACGCCGGTGATGCGGGCATGGATGGTGTCCATGCCGCCGCCGATCGCCTCGATGGCGTGCGGCAGCTGGTGGGGTTCCAACGGCATCGCCAGGGTGCAGTGGGGCGTCCAGTTGCCCGGCCGGTAGTAGGAGCGCACCTGGGCGGGGTCGCGGCGGGCCACGATGTCGTAGGTGTCCTGCTGAAGGTTGAGCAGCGGCACCGACGGGTTGGCCGCCAGGTACAGCACGCCCGGATCGGCGAAGTAGCCGATGGCGCCAAAGCGAAGGGTTCGCAACGACGCCCAGTCGAGCTTGGCCAGGTCCTCCCGAAGCCGACCGGGCTGGTGGCCGTCGCTGACCACCAGCGACACGTGGGGGTGGGCGGTGTCCTCACCGTGGCCGGGCGAGCCGCTGGTGTCCAGCGCTCCCCACAAGCCGCGAATCGCCTCGTCCGTCTCGCGATCGAAGTACAGCTCAACAGCGAACGGCATGCCACCCCCTGACATCCCGGGACGTGTCGGGCCCTGTGGGGTTACGTCGAGCCGCAGTATTCACACATGTGGAAATGATCGGCCCCCCGGACAGGTCGATGGTGATGGTGTGGATCCGCTCGTGCTGGTGTGATCAGAGCACCTACCCGGCGGGAGGTAGCGTCCGCTCGACCGGCTGCGTCCGGTCAGGCTAGCCAGGCTCGACCGGCCCCCCGGGCGTTCCTACGCTGCACGTCAACCGGACCACAAAGGGCGTTGGGGCGGCCGACGAGTGCCTCAGCCATTCACCTAGGAGCGACCACGTGTACGAGTGGAACGAAGAGCAGCAGATGATCCGTGCGGCGGTCCGGCAGTACGTCGAGGCCGAGATCGCGCCCCGACGCGACGAGCTGGAGTTCGGCGACCTGCCCCCGTACGACCTGCTGCGGGGGCTGTTCGCCACCTTTGGCATGGATCAGATGGCCCGCGACAACTTCGACCGCAACATCGAACGCGAGCTGGCGGGTGAGGGTGCCGATGCCGACGATTCCGGCCCGGACGAGGACGCCCCGCGTCGGCGGGATCCGTCGATGACGCTGATCCCCATCATCGAGCTGTGCCGGGTGTGCCCGGGCATGGTGACCGCCATGGGTGTGTCGATGGGCCTGACCGGGTCGGCGATCATGTCCAAGGGCACCACCGCACAGAAGGTGCGGTGGGCACGCGACCTGCTGAGCCTCGACAAGATCGGGGCGTGGGCGATCACCGAGCCCGGGTCCGGGTCGGACGCCTTCGGATCGATGAAGGCCACCGCCCGGCGCGACGGCGACGAGTACGTCCTCTCCGGGTCGAAGACCTTCATCACCAACGGTCCGCACGCCGACACGATCGTGTTCATCTGCAAGCTCGATGAGGGCAACCCGCCCGAGGAGCGGGCCATCCTGCAGTTCGTGTTGGACTCGGGTATGGAGGGGCTCACCCAGTCCAAGCCGCTCCGCAAGATGGGGATCCACTCCAGCCCCACCGGCGAGCTGTTCCTCGACGACGTGCGGGTGGGTGTCGATCGGCTGCTCGGCGAGTCCGAGGAGGCCTTCCGGGGTGCGGGTGGGCGGTCGGCCTCCAAGGCGACCTTCTCGATCGAGCGTGCCGGCGTGGCCGCCATGGCGCTGGGCATCGTGGAGCGCTGCCTGGAGCTGTCGGTGGACTACGCCAAGGAGCGGGTGCAGTTCGGCCGCCCGATTGGCGAGTTCCAGCTGATCCAGCTGAAGCTGGCGCGCATGGAGGTGGCCCGGCTGAACATCGAGAACCTGGTGTTCCGCTTCATCGAGATGGGTGCGGCCGGCAAGCAGGTGGGGTTCGCCGAGGCGTCGGCGGCCAAGCTGTACTCGGCGCAGGCGGCGACGGAGGTGGCCATGGAGGCCGTCCAGCTCTTCGGTGGCAACGGCTACATGTCGGAGTATCCGGTGGAGCAGCTGGCCCGCGACGCCAAGGTGCTGCAGATCTATGCGGGCACCGACGAGATCCAGATCTCCCAGATCGCCCGCAGCCTGCTGGCCGACGCGTGACCACGCCCCTCGACGGTCGCGTCGGTTCGGGCACGGTGGTTCGATGATCCAGCTGGACGCGGCCACGTTCCTGGTGGCCTGGGCCACCGGCATGGGCGGATTCCTGTGGCTCACCGGGCGCCGCAGGGAGGTGGGCATCGGTTACGGCTGGACCATCCGCGGCACGACGGCCACCCTGCTGTTGGGCGCCGTGGTGGTGGGACTGCGCTACAACCCGACGCTGGTGCGGGACATCCCGGCCGCGCTGGCGCTGACTGGCCACCGTGGCGGTCCTGGCGGTGTCGTGGCAGCGCCGGAAGGCCGGCGTGGCGCTCCAGCGCGAGCGCAGCCAGGCCCGTTCGCAGCGGGTGAGCGAGATGACGGGCATCGACAAGGAGGAGCAGACCTTCGACGAGACGATCCCGGAGTTTCCGCCCGAGCTCGATCTGATCCCGGCGATCTTCGGTGTGGTCGCCCTGGTGGGCGGCGGGATCGCCACCGGCGGGGACGCCCAGGTGCTGGCGGTCGCCCGCTGGCTGGCGGGTGCGGCGTTTCTGGGGGCGGTGTCCGACGGCATGCTGCTGGGCCACTGGTACCTGGTACAGCCCGGCCTGCCCGCGCCGCTGCTCGAGCTGGTTCGGTGGGTGGGCTACACCTGGCCGGTCGAGGTGGCGCTGTTCCTGGTGCCCACCGGCATGATCTCGGTGTTCTCCGGGGCGATCGACGACGCCTACGGCGGCATGCTCGGCTGGTTCTGGGCGGCGAGCGCCGTCACCACGATCGGGCTGGTGGTCGTCACCCGGGCGGCGCTCCGAGAGCGGCAGTACGCCGCCGTCATGGCGGCCACGGGCCTGCTCTACCTGGCGATCCTGACGGCCTTCGGTACCGACCTGGTGGCCCGTGCGCTGCTCTCGGGCGGCTGAGGTGGCCGACCAGAGGAGGTTCGGGCGATGAGGTTGGTGCGATTCGAGTTCGACGGGGCCGTTGGGGTCGGGTCGGTGGACGGCGACCGGGTCGCCGTGTTCAACCACACCCCCGATCGGGTGCCGCTGGGTGAGTCGGCGCCGCCCACGGGGCGGGTGTTGGATCTGGGTCAGGTGCGCCTCCTGGCCCCGGTCGCCCGCCCGCCCAAGTTCCTGGCCATCGGCAAGAACTACTCCGCCCACATCGCCGAGATGGGCATGCCGGCGCCCGAGGCACCCCTGTTCTTCAACAAGCAGAGCTCGTGTGTCACCGGCCCCACCGACCCCATCTGGGTGCCCCGAGACGCCCCGTCGGTGGACTACGAGGGGGAACTCGGGGTGGTGATCGGCCGCCGCACCAGGCGGGTCGGTGCGGCCGAGGCGCTCGACGCGATTGCGGGCTACCTCGTGGTCAACGACGTGTCGGTGCGCGAATGGCAGCGCCGCAGCCCCACCTTCACGTTGGGCAAGAGCTTCGACACGCACGGCCCGCTCGGCCCCTGGCTGGTGACCCCGGACGAGATCGACGATCCGCAGGCGCTGCGCATTCGCACCTGGGTCAACGACGAGCTGCGTCAGGACGACTCGACGTCGTCGATGGTGCTCGGCCTGGCCGACCAGATCGCCTACCTGTCGCAGGCCACCACGCTGGAGGTCGGGGACGTGCTCACCACCGGCAGTCCCTCCGGGGTGGGCGCCGGATTCGAGCCGCCGCGCTGGTTGGTTCCCGGCGACGTGGTGACCGTCGAGATCGACGGCGTCGGCCGCCTCGAGAACCCGGTCATCGAGGAACCCGGCGACGCCTGACGCGACGCGAGCTACCGCCTCGGCGGAATCAAGGTTGGCCTCGGTGAATCCGAGACAGCCGGTTGTCCGGGGTCAGCGCAGTCCGAGCTTGCGGGTGCAGGAGGGCCAGGCGCCCCAACCCTGCTGGGCCTGGACCCGCTTGGCCACCTCGATCTGCTGGGCCGGGGTGTTCTGGTGCGGCATGCCCTGGCCGCCGAAGGCCCGCCAGGTGGAGAGGCTGAACTGAAGCCCGCCGTAGTAGCCGTTGCCCGTGTTGATCGCCCAGTTGCCGCTGGATTCGCACTCCGCCAGCGCCGCCCAGGGCTGGGGGATCGGAGCGGACGCCTGGGTGTTGTGGGCGTTGGCTGCCTCCATCCAGGCCTCGGCCTCTGCGGCCTTCTTGGCCGCCGCCTGCGCGGCCGCCGCCTTTTGGGCCGCTGCCGCCTTCTTGGCGGCGGTTGCCTCGGTCGAGGCGGCCCGCTCGGCTGCAGTTGGTCCTGCGTCGGTTGTTGCAGGCGAGTCGGTGTCGGACGGCGTCTCGGTCGTGGTGGCGGTTGAGGCCTCGGTGCCTTCGGCGGGCTGGCGCCCGGCCAGTTCGGCCTTCGTCTCCTTCGCGGCGGCCACCCGCTCGCCGACGACGCCTTCACCCTGGCGGCCTTCTTGGCGGCGGCCTCCTCGGCGGCTTTGGCGTCGGCTGCTCCGCCGGCGACGCTCGGAGTTCCTCCGACGCCTTGCGCAGGTCCGATGCGGTCTCGGTGCTGTCCACCGCGCTGGAACAAGGCGGCGGCGCGTTCGTTGCGGGCCTCCTTGGCCTTGATCGACTGGGCCTCGATCATGCGGCCCACGTCGGCCGAGGCGGCTGGCCCGGTCTCCAGATTCGCTCCACCGGCGTCCGGCGCGGTCAGGTCGCTGAACGCAGCGGTTCCCACGAGCGCCAGGCACAGGGCCACTGTTCCGGCCATCAGCCGGGTGCGAAGCATCGGCCGAGGAGCGGGCGCAGGCTCGTCGTGGCGTGCGCGCAGGGACCGGTGGGGTCCAAGGTCGAAACTCCGGAGTGGGGGCGGAGACAGCCGGACACCTCGATCGTGGTCATTGCACGAATAGCGGGTGCGGAGGTGGTCCGGGGGTTGGTGTGAACAGAGATCGTTGCGCGTCTGTAACAATAACGCAACATGACGACGGTCACATCACGCCCGTGGTGGGTGGGCGGACGGCCTCACCGGGGTAGTGTGCGTGGTCTCGGGCGGAGCTGGGAGTGCCATGCCACGCAATCTGGAGCGGATCGATCAGCTTTGGGCTCGTCTCGATCCCGGTGAAGCTGTTCTCGGCGGTGTCCGAGCAGTCGGTGCGGTTCAATCAGCTGGATCGTCGCAACCACGCCCGCATCCGCCAGGAAGCGGTGAACGAGTCGACTGGCGAGGAGGTGCCCTACGGCGAGATCGTCAAGGGTTACGAGCTGGGTTCCGGCCGGTGGATCGAGATCACCGATGACGACCTCGCCCAGCTGATGCCCGAACAGACCCGGCTGATCGAGCTGGAGGAGTTCGTCGACCTGTCCGAGGTGGACCCCGTGTACTTCTCCGGGAGCTACTGGGCGGCGCCCGCCGACGCACCCAAGCCGTACGCCCTGCTGGCAACGGCGTTGAGCGAGGCCAACAAGGTTGGCATCGGGCGGTTTGTCATGCGGTCCAAGCAGCACCGGTAGGTGCGGTCGGTCGAGCGCAAGCTGATGCTGTCGGTCATGGTGTGCCGACGAGGTGAACGCCCTCGAGGAGATCCCGGGCATGGACAAGCCCGGGAGGAGGTCGAGGTGTCTGACAAGGAGCTGGCCATGGCCAGCTCGCTGATCGACTCGCTCACCGAGGAGTTCGAGCTCACTCGCGCTCCGACACCTACCGGGAGGCGATCCTGGAGCTGATCGACCGCGCGGCCGACGGCGAGGAGGCCTCGATGGTGGCGCCGGTGGAGGAGGGCGACGACACGGTGGTCGACCTGATGGCGGCGCTCGAGGCGACGTGGCGGCGGCCAAGAAGAAATCGCAAGGCGGACAAGTCCAAGGACGAGCCCGCCGCCGAATCGGCCTGAGCGCAGCGGAGATCGAGGTGCCGACTCCGAGCCCAGCGCCCGACAGTCCTCGTCGGTGGTCGACGTCGGCGGTCGGCATCTGAAGGTGTCCAACCTGGACAAGGTGCTGTATCCGGCCACGGGCACCACCAAGGCCGACCTCATCGGCTACTACGCGGCGATCGCCCCGACGATGCTGCCGCACCTGGCCGGTCGGGGGTCACGCTGGTGCGCCATCCCAACGGGGTGGGCACCGACGGTTTTTTCGGAGAAGCGCTGCCCGTCGCACCGGCCGGACTGGCTGCACACCGTTGACGACCCGGGGGGATCGGCGTGGTGCCATCGCCGCCTGTGCGCTCGACGAGCCGCTCGGTGTGGACCGCCAACCTGGCCGCACTCTCGAGCTCCACACCCACATGGCCCTGGGTGCCGACCTCGATGCACCCACGATGCTGGTGCTCGACCTCGACCCCGGGCCGGACGTCGACCTCTCGGGGTGCTGCGAGGTGGCGCTGTGGCTGCGGGAGATCCTCGAGTCGGTCGACCTGGTCGGATCTTGCCAAGACGTCGGGTTCAAAGGGCATGCAGCTGTACGTGCCGCTGAACACGCCGCACGACTACGACCACACCTCCAGCTTCGCCCTGGCCAAGGGGCAGCTGCTGGCCAAGCGTGAGCCCAAGCGGGTGCTCACCGAGATGACCAAGGCCAAAACGCAACGGCAAGGTGTTTATCGACTGGTCACAGAACACCCGGCACAAGACCACGATCACGCCCTACTCCACGCGGGCAAGTGGGACCGCCCACGGTGTCCACCCCCATCTCGTGGGACGAGGTCGCCGACGGGGCAGATGGCGAACCGCTGGTCTTCGACATCGACGACGTACCCGCCCGGGTCGAGGAGCTCGGCGACCTCTTCGCCGAGACGCTCACGCTGCAACAGCACCTGCCGTCCAAGGGCTGATCCAGGCCCCGGGTCACGCCGGGATGCCCAAGCTCTCGCTGCGTGTGCCACCCGAAGCGGGCTGTAGGCGCGCGGCGGCGCCGTCGGACCAAATTGGCATCGAGGGGTAGCCTCGGACCCATGCCCGAGCTTCGTTCCCGCACCAGCACCCACGGACGCAACATGGTGCGGGTGCCCGCGCCCTGTGGCGGGCCACCGGCATGACCGACGACGACTTCGGCAAGCCCATCGTCGCCATCGCTAACAGCTACACCCAGTTCGTGCCGGGTCACGTGCACCTGAAGGAGATGGGTGCGCTGGTGGCCGAGCAGGTGGCCGCGGCCGGTGGCATCGGGCGTGAATTCCACACGATTGCCGTGGACGACGGCATCGCGATGGGCCATGGCAGCATGCTGTACTCCCTGCCCAGCCGGGAGATCATCGCCGACTCGGTTGAGTACATGGTCAATGCCCACTGCGCCGACGCACTGGTGTGTATCTCCAACTGCGACAAGATCACGCCGGGCATGCTCAACGCGGCGCTGCGGCTGAACGTGCCAACCGTGTTCGTGGCCGGGCGGGCCGATGGAGGCGGGCAAGGCGCTGGTGCTCAACGGGGTCGCCCATGCCCCGTCCGACCTGATCACCGCCATCCTCGGCGTCGGCCAACGACGACGTGTCCGACGACGATCTGGGCGAGATCGAGCGCTCGGCGTGCCCACCTGTGGGTCGTGTTCCGGCATGTTCACCGCCAATTCCATGAACTGCCTCACCGAGTGCTCGGCTGTCGTGCTGGCCGGGCAACGGGTCGGTACTGGCCACGCACGTCGCTCGCAAAGCGCTCTTCGAGGAGGCCGCCGCCTCAGTCGCTGACCTCGCCACCCGCTACTACCGGGACGACGACGAGTCGGTGCTGCCTCGCAACGTGGCCTCCAAGGCCGCATTCGAAAACGCCATGGCCCTGGACGTGGCCATGGGCGGCTCCACAAACACGGTCCTCCACGTGCTCGCTGCGGCCCACGAGGCCGAGCTCGACTTCTCGCTCGACGACGTCGACGCCATCAGCCGCCGGGTCGGGTGCATCTGCAAGGTGGCGCCCAAGCGACTTCCACATGGAGGACGTGTGCATCTGTCGGGCGGCATCCCGGCGATTCTGGCGAGCTCAACCGTGCCGGGCTGCTCAACCGGGACGTGCACACCGTGCACGCGCCCAGCATCGACGACTGGCTCGGAGACCGGGACATCCGCTCCGGATCCACCACCGGAGCAGGCGACCGAGCGGTTCTACGCCGCCCCCGCGGTCCGACCGTGGAGCCGTTCTCCACTGACAATCGCTGGAAGAAGTCGACACCGACGCCGCCGAGGGCCGATCCGCGATCTTGAGCACGCCTACACCGCCGACGGTGGTCTGGCGATCCTGGGGCAACCTCGCCGGAGGACGGCTGCGCGTCATCAAGGCTGCCGGGATTGACGAGGAGCTGTTCACCTTCTCCGGTCCCGCAAGGGTGGTCGAGTCCCAGGAGGCTGCCGTCGAGACCATCCTCGAGGGGATCATTCAGCCCGGCGAGGTGCTCTGGTGCGCCACGAGGGTCCTGCCGGTGGGCCCGGCAGGCGCAGGAGATGCTGTATCCCAAATCGTTCCTGAAGGGCGCCGGGCTGGGCAAGGAGGTGCACTCATCACCGATGGCCGCTTCTCCGGCGGCACCTCGGGCCTCCATCGGCCACGTCTCACCAGAGGCCTCGCTGGCGGCGTCATCGGACTGGTTGAGGACGGCGACCTCATCGAGATCGACGTTCATGGCCGCAGGCTCAACCTCGCCGTTGCCGACGATGTCCTCGCCGAGCGCCGAGCCAAGATGGACGCCTGAGCGTCCCTGGGCACCCAAGGATCGTGACCGCACCGTCACCACAGCCCTCCGCACCTACGCCGCCTTCGCCAGCTCGGCCTCCACAGGCGCCGTCCGCGACGTTGCCCGGATCCTCGAACGATGACTCGCACCGCGCAGTGTCCACGTTGACCCGCGCCTAAACCAGGCGGGCTAGGCCGCGCCTCGTCCGGCTCTATCGGGCGACGAAGCACTTGGCCTGGGGAAATGGTGGCAGATGATGGCTGAGGTGGTTTGCTCTGGTTGGTACTGCCAGCCGGTCCTCGTCGCACTCGATCCCGAGTGACTGGCGTCGAGGAGGTCGGCGAGCACGGCGTTGGCCTCGAGGTCTGGACAGGCGGGGTAGCCGAAGGTAGCGGCCGCCGCGGTACTTCTGGCGGAAGAGGCCGGTGAGGGCGCCGCGACCGGGAACGTTGCCGCCCCACTCGGGATCCTCATCGGCGTAACCCCACTCCTCACGGCACATCGCTCACCAACGCTGGCCATTTCCGACGCCGAGGCCGTGCAGCAGCAAATACTCCTGGTAGCGATCCTCGGCGAACAACTCGGCAGTGCGCTCGACACCTTCGAGCCCATGGTGACCAAGTGCATGGCGAGGTAGTCGGGCTCGCCCGACTCGACCGAACGGAAGAGTCGGCGACGCACAAGAACGGGGACTTGTGCTGGCGGGGGAGGGTGAATCGGGCCTTCTCGACCTTGCGGTCGTCGTCCTCCCACACGATGAGATCGTCGCCGTCGCTGTTGGCGGCGAAGTAGCCGTAGGCAACAGGGGCACCAAGAGGTCCTGGGCGCGGCATCGGCCAACTCGGACCGCAGGGTGGCACGCAGCCGCTCTTTGAACGCCACGTCGTCCTCGTCCTTCCGGGACGGAACTGCCATTGGTTGCGATAGAGGGCGGTCTCGTTGATCCAGCCGGTGATCTCGCCGATGGGCGTGCCCTTGACCACACGGGTGCCCAGAAACGGGGTACAAACACGTGGTTGTCGGTTGACACCTCGGGTGAGCGCGCTGGCAGGTCGGCGGGTGCCTCCGGGCTCCGCCGGGCGCGCAGCGGCCATGCGCTCGGACAGCCCGGGGATGTCACGCCCGCCGGGCTCGATGCCCCACGTCTTGTCGTCCTCCTGCTCACCCTCGGCCTTGATCTTCATCAGGCGGTCCATGCGGAGCCCTCGAAGGCGTTCTTCCGTAGAACAGGCGGCCGCTGTGGTTCTCCCGAAGATCCCGCTCGACGTAGGCGCGGTGAGCGCAGCGCCGCCGAGCAGCACCGGGATGCGGTCGAGGTCGTGACGACAGCAGGTTGTCCCGCATGATCAGCGTGGACTTCACCAACAACCCCGACATGCCGATGGCGTCGGCTTTGGTCTCCAGCGCCTTCTCGATCATCTCGGTGATCGGGACCTTGATGCCCATGTTGTGCACCGTGTAGCCGTTGTTGGTGAGGATGATGTCGACAAGGTTCTTGCCGATGTCGTGCACGTCGCCCTTGACGGTCGCCAGCACGATCGAGCCCGCCGGTGTCGCCCTCGATCTTCTCCATGAACGCCTGGTGGGCGACCGACGCTTCATCGTCTCGGCGGCACAAATGGCAGCGCTGCATCTCGCCGCACCGAAGCGTTCGCCGACGATCTTCATGCCGCCAGCAGGATGTCGTTGATGATCGACAGGGGAGCAATGCCCTGGGCCATTGCCTGCCGAGATCCTCGATGAGACCCTCCCGGTCGCCGTCGATGATGCGGTGGCTGAGGTGGTCCTCGATCGTCCAGTCGGTGCGGTCCTCGACCACGGCCTCGGCGGCGCTGACGTCGCTGAACACGTCCAGCAACTTGGCCAGCGGGTCGTACTGCTCGTCGCCTCGGACAGCGAACCCTCGGTGCCACGACGGTCGAAGATGAGGTCGAGCGCCACTTCGAGCTGCTCCTCGGGATCTTCGCCAGCGGCATGATGCGGGCGGCGTGCACGATCGCCGAATCCAGCCCTGCCTTGACGCACTCGTTGAGGAACACGAGTTGAGCACGTGGCGGGCGGCCGGTTTGAGGCCGAAGGATCGTTGGAGACGCCCAGCGTGGTGTGCACGCCGGGCAGTTCCTCCTTGATGCGTCGGATGGCGTCGATCAGGGCCATCGCGCCGCCGCGCAGGTCGTCGTCGCCGGTGGACAGCGGAAGGTGAGCGCATCGAAGATGAGGTCGAGGCCTCCAGCCCGTAGCGGTTCACCGCCAGGTCGTGGATGCGGTGGGCGATCGCCACCTTCCACTCGACGTCGCGGGCCTGGCCCTTCTCGCCGATCAGCAGGCAGATGACGGCCGAGCCGTACTGCCAGCTTCATCACCCGGTCGAGGCGCGACTCCTCGGCCTCGCCATCCTCGAGGTTGGCGGAGTTGTGATCGCCCGTCCGCCCATCCAGCGAAGGCCGCCTCCATCACCTCGGGGCTCGGTCGAGTCGAGCACCAGGGGAGCGGTGACTGGGTGGCGAAGCGGCTGGCGATCTCCCTCCATGTCGGCGACGCCGTCGCTTCCGACGTAGTCGACGCACGTCGAGCACGTGGGCGCCCTCCTTCACCTGGTCCTTCGCCATCTTCACGCAGGTGTCCCAGTCGCCCTCCAACATGGCCTCCCGAACCGCTTGGAGCCGCTGGCGTTGGTGCGCTCGCCGATGATCATGAAGCTGGCGTCCTGCTCGAACGGCACCAGGCTGTAGATCGATGTAGCGCCGGGCTCGAACTCGCCCGGCCCCACCTTCGGCGGGCCGCCCGCCGACCGCCTCGGCCAAGGGCGATGCTGATCGGTGCCGCAGCAGCCGCCCACGATGGTGACGCCCGGCTCCTCGACGAACCGGGTCTGGTGCTCGACGAACTGCTCGGCGGTCAGGTCGCGTGCATCTTGCCGTCGACCACCGACGGCAGGCCGGGCGTTGGGCAGCACGGCAATCGGCATCGCGGCTGGCCTGGGCCAGGTGGCGCACGTGCTCGGCCATCTCGACCGGGCCGGTGGCGCAGTTGATGCCGATGACGTCGGGACCCATGGCGTCGAGCGCCACGAGCGCAGCGGAGATCTCGGTGCCCGGCAGCATGCGGCCGGTGAGCCTGATGGTGACCTGCACCTGGATGGGCACCCGCGCCCACCTCGGTCATCGCCTGGCGACAGGCGGCCATGGCGGCCTTGGCGCCGAGCAGACTCATCGAACTGCGTCTCGATGACGTACAGGTCGATGCCGCCCTCCAACAGCCCGAGGGCGGAGTGGGTAGTAGTCAACTCTTCAGGTCCTCGCAGGGGAGATGTTGCCGAGCGTGGCGAACTGCGTGCCAGGACCCATCGATCCGCCGGCCCAGCGGGGCCGATCCGGGGTGGAGAACTCGTCGGCTTGCCCGAGCCAGCTGGGCGGACTTCAGCGACAGCTCAGGGCCCGCTCGGCCATGTCGTACTCGGCCAGTGGCACACCGAAGGCGCCGAAACTGTTGGTCTCGATGACGTCGGCGCCGGACTCCAGGTACTCGCGATGCATCTGGGTGATCAGCTCGGGACGGGTGTCGCACAGGATCTCGTTGTGGCCCTCGAGCGCCTCGCTGCCGAAGTCGTCGGGGCCCAGGTCCTGCCCCTGCAACCAGGTGCCCGAGGCGCCGTCGAACACCACGACCCGCTCACGGATGGCCGTGACGTAAGAAGTATCAGTCATATATGGCAAGGGTACCGCCCGATGCCCGGTCACCCCGAAGCCGATTGTCCGCTTCCCGGGCGAGTCGGGTGCCCCATCGACACCGCCGGTAGCCTGCGCCGGGTGAAGGTGTACACACGCAAGGGTGATGACGGGATGACCGGGCTGTTCACGGCGGCCGGGTCCGCAAGGACGCCCTGGCACCTGCCGCCTACGGCGATGTCGACGAGGCCCAGGCCCACATCGGGCTGGCCAGGGCACTCGCGGCCGAGACCGAACAGGTGCCGGGCGGCCACGGAGTTCTGGACGAGATCCTCGTGTCGTTGGCCCGCGACCTGTGGGTGTTGATGGCCGAACTGGCCACGGCTCCGGAGAACCACCACAAGCTGAGCGACGTCACCACCCGGGTCACCGCCGAGATGGTCGACCGTCTCGAGCAGCTGATCGATCACACCTCGACGTTGTTCGAGCCGCCCACCGAGTTCGTGGTGCCCGGGGAATCCACGTTGGCGGCCCAACTGGACGTCGCCCGCACGGTGACACGTCGGGCCGAACGCTCGGCGCTGGGTGTGGACGGCGTGGGCGCCCAGGTGCTCGCCTACCTCAATCGGCTCTCCGACCTCCTGTGGACCCTGGCCCGCTGGGTGGAGGGCGAATCGCTGACCGCCAGGCCAGCATCCCCGCAGCCGACCGAAACCGACGCCGCTCGACCCCCGAGCGCCACCGAAGGAGCAACCACCGATGGCTGAGGTTCCCAAGATCAAGGTCAGCGCCAAGCCGCCGATCCGCACCGACGCCCTGGTGATGCTGCTCGACACCGACCGAGCCGAGGCCGACGGGGTGGACTGGGGTTACCTGGAGCGGGTCGGCTTCGAGGCCAAGGCCGGCTCGCACGTGCTGGTGCCCGGCGACGGTGACCTGGTGCGAATTCTGGTGGGCCTCGGCGACCGGGCGGAGATCTCGGCCGACACGTTCCGGCGGGCGGGAACCGCCGCCGCCCGGGCGGGTGCGAAGTTCAAGCGCATCAACGTCGACTTCCCCGACACGGTCAGCGAACTCCTCGACCCGCGTGCGGTCGGGCAGGCTCTGGCGGAGGGACTGGTCGGCGGTGCCTACAGCTACGACCGCTACAAGGACTCCGAGGTGAAGCTGCGGGACATCGTGGTGGTGTCCAAGCTGGGCCGCGAGCTGTCGTCCGGCGTCCAGCGGGGTCTGGTTGTGGGGGAGGCGGTCGCCTTCGCTCGGGATTTGGTGAACGAGCCCGGCGGCTCGGCCACCCCGGCGGCGCTGGCCAAGACAGTGGCCGAGCGGGCGATGGCAGCCGGGCTGGGCGTCAAGCTGATGGACGAGAAGGCGATCGCCAAGGCCGGCATGGGCGGCCTGATCGCCGTCAACAAGGGCTCCACCCAGCCGCCGCGCTTCATCCAGCTGACCTACAAGCCCAACGGTGCGTCCAAGGCCTCGGACGGATCGGGCGCCCACCTGGCGCTGGTCGGCAAGGGCATCACCTTCGACTCCGGTGGCCTGTCGCTGAAGACCGGCGAAGGCATGATGACGATGAAGATGGACAAGGGCGGCGGTGCGGCCGTGCTGGCCGCCATGTGCGCTCTGCCCGCGCTGAAGGTGCGCCAGCGGGTGTCCGCCTACGTGCCACTGACCGACAATATGCCGGGCCCGGACGCGCAACGGCCCGGCGACGTGTTCACCGCGTACAACGGCAAGACCGTGGAGGTGCTCAACACCGACGCAGAGGGCCTTCGGCGCTGGCCGACGCGCTGGCGGTTGCGGCGGAGGCCGACGTGCTCTCCGACGCCATCATCGACCTGGCCACGCTGACCGGCGCAGATGGTGGCCCTCGGCAAGGGCATCGCCGGGCTGATGGGCAACAACGACGACTTCACCGCCCAGATCACCGACGCGGCCAAGTGGGCGGGCGAGTCGGTGTGGGCGCTGCCCCTGCCAGAGGAGTACCGCTCGGCGCTCGACAGCCCGATCGCCGACCTGAAGAACATCGGCGGCGACCGCTACGGCGGCGCCCTGACCGCCGGGCTGTTCCTGTCCGAGTTCGTGCCAGCCGACATGCCGTGGGCGCACCTCGACATCGCCGGCACCGCCTGGACCGACAGCGACACCGAGGACAGCGGCAAGGGCGGCACCGGCTTCGGCGTGCGCACCCTGCTGCGGCTGGTGGAGCGGTTCCAGGCCCCCGACGCCGGGTAGACACCCGTCGGCTGACTCGTCGGATTCGATTTCATGCGTCTACGAGCCGCTCCAGCGGCTCGTAGACACACAAAGCGGCTGCTTGGGCTGAACGCCGGCCGTGCCGCCACCACGCACGCCTCAGCAGGTCTGGTCAGAAGTAGTCCTGGCTACCGGCGGCCGGATGGGCGGCGAACGCGGCGTCGAGCGCCGGGATGAGGTCGGGATGGGAGACCCGGGCTCGCCCGGCGGCCACCAGCGTGCGCCACGGGGTGGTGCCGAGGATGGCCATGCCGAGCGTCGCCCGGTCGCAGCTCAGCTGTGGGCGTCCGGAAGGATCGGAGGGCGCCTCGGTGACGTCGACCGCACCGCTGCCATCGGCTGACAGGCGAAGCCGCTGCGAGGCCCCATCCACCCCTCGAAGCCCGCCGATCTCGAGCACGACGTCGAGTGGGGCCGAGTAGGTGCGCACGGCCAGGAGCGCCGGGACGTCGAGCGGACACAACCACAGCTGGTCTCGATGCCCCGCCACGCGGCACCGGCGGGGGTCGGACGTGGCGGCCGGGATCGGCGTGTCGGGCGGTGCCGTGGGCCAGACCACGGTGGCGGTCAGGTCGATCTCGGCGCAATGACGGAACAGCGCCAGCTCGACCAACGGATCCAGGGTGTGTAGCTCCCGGATCTCCACGCACTGTTCGCCCCACTCGCCGGTGCGCCGCCACAAGGCGTAGCCGTCGACCTCGCCGTCGTCGTTGCGGTGCAGCGAGGCAAACTGCGACCCTCCGCCCTCGAACGAGCGATGCTCGCCGAGCACGAACCGGTCCCACCAGAAGTCCGGCCGGGACAGCGTGCCGGGCCGGTGCCGGGCCACCTGCTGCCGGAACTCCTTCATCTCGTCCCGGAAGACCGACGCCACCTCGAGGTCGATGCGGCCCGGCGGAACGTGATCCAGCCCGTGTCCGCCGGTTGGCGCCTCCAGCCGGTGCTGCACCGTGGCGACCCCAAAGCCGAAACGCCCGTAGATGCCGCCCTCGGAAGCGGTGAGTACGGCGGCGGCCTGCCCCTCCGAGACCATGGCACCCAGCTGGGCGGACATCAGCGCGTTGAGCACACCACGTCGACGATGAGTAGGGCGGGTGGTGACGCTGAGGATCGCCCCGACCGGCACCGCGGCGCCGCCGGGCAGCGTGAGGTCCCAGGTGACGTCACCGGAGGTGCCGACGATCCGACCGTGATCCTCGACGGCCCAGGCACGTCGCCCCAACCGCTCGATGTCGTCGACGCCGAAGCCGTACTGCGGCTTGGTGTGGCCGAACCCGAGCGACACGGCCGACTGCCATCGATCCTGCGCTCCCGGGCCGAGCGTCCGCGGGGTCCATTCGGGGCCGACCGGATTCATGTCCTCACGCTACGGCCCCGCGGGTCGCGGTCCCCATCGATTTTGGTGCACCGGCTCCCTACCGTCGATATCGAACCCGCCGACGGCGCCGCACCAGAGACCACCGGATCGGACCATGCACCTTGCCGCCACGCTGACCCTCCGCCGATGGGCATCCCCCACGGCCCAACCCCACCCGGTGGACGGCGACTACGCCGAGCGGTTCTGGCTGCCGGTGATCGGACCGTCGAGCCTGTGGGTGCTGCGCTGGGCCGCCCGGGAGCTGCACCGCCACGGGGGTGCATTCGACGTCGGCGCCGACGAACTGGCGCTCCGGGTGGGACTGGGCGTGGGGTCGGCGCGACAGTCACCGTTGCGTCGCAGTTTGAAACGGCTGGAGTCGTTCGGGCTGGCGCAACGGCTGAGCGAGTCGGTCGTCGAGTTCCGAACCTCGGTGCCGACGGTGTCGATGCGGCAACTCGAGCGCCTGCCGGTGGGGCTTCGTCGGGAGCATCGGGAGTGGCCCGATGCGGCGGCCTAACAGCCCTGGGAGATGCGCACGAGGGTGACCAGCCCGTCGTCGTTGAACATGAGCGACACCTGGTCGCTGTCGGGGGCGCCCTCCGCGACCAGGTCGGCGACCGTGTTGGACTGCCACTCGGGTTCCTCGACGGGCATATCGATACATCCGACGTTGCCGGGGTTGACCAGGCTGAGCACCTCCGCCTCTGGATGGAGCACGTAGGTGCGCTCCTGCGGATTCTCGTTGACCCACGGCACGTCGCCGTTGCCGTAGACGACGGGCTCCTCGGTGAAGTCGGCGGCCGACTGCAGCTCGCCGTCGTCGCCGTAGAGCTGGTAGCGGTCGAAGGTGATCAGGTCTTCGTTCTCGTTGCTGCTCACCCCGGTGATCCGTCCGAAGTCGTAGCGGGTGCCGTCCCAGTCGAGGGACGCCTCGCCCGACGGTTCGCCCAGGGGAGCCTCCGTGGGAGGCGTGGCGGTGGTGTCGGGGGCTGGGGTGTCGGGCACGGTGACCACGCTGGTGACGATCTGTATCGACGTCGGGGGAGCCCCCTCGGTGGTGGTCGAGGCCTTTGCCTCGGAGCCGACGTCGTTGCCGCATCCGGTCAGGAGCGCGCCAACGAGCGCAAGGGCGGCCAGGTTCGCCGAGCGTGGGGTGAAGTTCGCCATCACACCATGATGTCTCGCCGAGACGGAACGCGCACTCGTCGCCTCGGAGGCCCGAAAGGTGAACATTGTCCTGATACGGTCGAACCCATGGCGGACCTGAGGCGATGGGCGGGGTTGACGGCTACGGGCGCACTCGCGATGGCCCCGGGGGTGCTGACGGCCTGCACCTCGGACGCCTCCGAAGCCCCGGGGTCGGTCACCGAGATGGTCGGCACCCTGGCGGCCGATCAGGCGATCACCGGTCAGTACTTCAGCTTTCAACGGTTTGCCGACGGATCGGGCGTCGACTTGGAGGGGCCCGCAGAAGAGGTATTGACCGAGGTCTTCGCGGACCGATCGGCCGACGGCATGCCCGGTGAGCCGTTTACGAGCGCGCTCCGGCTCATGCGGACCGACGAGCTGATGATCGACCCGGCGTCCGTGACGGCCACCTACAAGCAACCCGACACCAACGGTGCGACCGTCTTGCTCGGAGACTTCGACGCCGAGGAGGTCGAGCAGCGGGTTCGTTCGCTCTTCGACGGCTCCTCCGGCCCGGATCCGCTCGAGGTCACCAGCGCGCCCGAGGGCGATGATCTCCGCATCGCTGTTGGCAGAAACGGTGACCCCGGAGGCTCACCGACCATTCGGGGCGTGATGGCGGGCAGCGCGCTCGTGGTGTCGGAGGACCGGCTGGTGGTGCTGCCCCGCGACATGAGCACCCGTGAGGCGTTGGCCGAAGACGTCGAGCAGAGCCGCCTGGCCGACGACGACGTTCGGAAGGTGACCGAGGCGCTCGACGAGGCGGAGGTGTACGCGGCCGCCCTGTTCTTCGAGCCGATCGTGCCCGAGGGCGGCGGGACGGCGCTGGCGGGCGGCGTCGGCACCGGGTTTCACCACGACGACGAGGTGGCATCCGCCGTGTTGATCCACGAGGACGCCGAGGCGGCGGAGACCAACCGCAGCGCGGTCGAAGCAATCATGGAGAAGGATGCCGGCTGCGCCGACGAGGTGGACGTGCGTCTGGACGGTCCGCTGTTGGTGGCCTCGTGCAAGGTGGAGGAGGCCAGGTGGGTCGGCCGCGGGTCAATGGTGGGCGGGGCCTCGGTCCGTTCAGGCCTGTTCCCGAGGCGGCGGCCTGACGTGCGACGACCAGGCTCCCACGAGCTTGGGCGTCTCTTCGAGTGCGGTCGAGCGCCGCTGGTGGGTCCGCCACCATCGCGCCCAGCCGGACTCTGGGCGCGGTTCTGGCGGTAGATGCCATCTCGCGCTCTCCAGAATTGCGTTGGGCGTGAACGTGGCGGTGGGCGAGCCCGGGTCGGGCCTGGTGGCCGGAGCGGCCGAGGGACCGGATGCGACCGGATGTGGCGGGCCCGACCGGCCAGGCATGGTCGGGCTTGGTGAAACCGGCGAGGTGGCACGTAGCGGGTGCGGCGAGGCGGGAGGCGCCGGATCGAGTTTCGCGCTCAGGCGCTCATCGCCGGACCGGTGTGGACCCAGGCGCCGGATCGGTAGCGGTGGCTCATCGCGGGCGGTGCGCACCACCATCGCGGCGGAGGCACCAGAGGGCCCACAGTCCGGCACCCGAGGCCAGCGTCAGCGCGGGATCCGGCGGCAAACGTGGCGGCGACCACCAGCATGGCGCCGGCGAGGAACCAGCAGGTCGCCCGCACCGACCAGGATCCCGTCGAGCGCAAAGGCCTGCCCGGCCACCGGCTGACCCGCGGCCACCCAGATCAACGCACCGGCGGCCGCCGCCACCACGGCCTGATCGGCACTGAACACGTCGGCGATCACACGGTGGCCCAGCAGCGTGACCGCGCCCAGCACTGCCGAGGCGGCGACCGACCACACCAGTACCCGCTGTCCCGCCGAGCGCGCTCGCAGTGTCGCGACCCCCGCCCAGCTCCCCGGGCCACCAGCGCCTGCCCGGTCTCGATGCCGTCGTAGGCGAAGGCGAGGAAGGTCCACACCCCGACCCCGATCTGGTAGGCGGCGAGCCTCGATCGTGCCCATGCGCCCGGCGACAGGGCGACCGCCATGAGGAAGATCGAGCGCAACGCGATCGTGCGGACGATCAGCGCCGAGCCCACCCTCAGCTGGGTGCCGATGCGCCCCAGGTGCGGTGCCAGACCTACCCGGTGGCGTCGGCCCGGCGGCGACCAGGCCGACGTAGACGAGGGCGCCGCACCATTGGGCGATCACGGTGGACAGCGCCGCCGAGGCACCGATCCCGAAGTCGAGCACGACCAGGAGCACCACTTCGATGACCAGGTTGATCGCCGTGCCGAGCCCGACGTACAGGGGGTGCGGGTGTCGTGGTGCCCATCGACGGAATCCCGCCCCCGGCCATCACGATCAACAGGGCGGGAAACCCGGCGGTGGAGATGCGCAGGTAGGTGACCGCGCCGGCGACGACGCCGGGCTCGGCGCCGAACAGCCGGGTGAGCGAGGGCGCCAGCGGCACGACCGCCGCGATGACCATGCCCAACATCGCCCCGAGCCAGGTGGCGGTCACGCCCTCCTCGGCGGCGTCGGCAGGCGCCCTCGGCGCCGGCAGCCGGGCGACCGCCGCCGTGGTGGCGAAAGTGAGGAAGATGAACACGGTGTAGGCGGCCAGGATGACCGTGTTGGCCACCGCCAGGCCGGCGAGCGCCTGGGTGCCCAGCGTGCCGACCAGCGCCGTGTCGGTCAGCAGGTAGGCGGGTTCCGCGGCCAGGGTGGCGGCGGCGGGCACGGCCAGCGCCACGATCTCCCCATCCCAGCTTCGGTCACCGTTCACCGCATCAGTGTGCACCGGCCGGTTGAGCACCCGGAAACGAGTTCAGGCGAGGCACCAGTCGACGGGCGTTCGCCCGGCCTCCACCAGTGCCGCATTGGCGCGGCTGAACGGCTTGGAGCCGAAGAACCCCCGGTGCGCCGACAGCGGCGACGGGTGAGGGGACTCGATGACGCTGTGGCGATCGGCGTCGACCAGCGCCCGCTTCCTCCGTGCCGCCGCACCCCACAGGACGAACACCACCCGCTCCTCCTTGGCGGCCGCGGTGGCGATCACCCGGTCGGTGAAGGTCTCCCAGCCGCGCCCCTGGTGCGACGCGGCCGCCCCGGAGCGGACCGTCAGGGTGGTGTTCAACAGGAGCACGCCCTGCCTGGCCCAGGCGGTCAGGTCGCCGTCGGCCGGAGGCGGACACCCGAGGTCGTCGGTGAGCTCGACGAAGATGTTGCGCAAGGACGGGGGGATGGCCACCCCTTCGCCCACCGAGAACGCGAGTCCGTTGGCCTGCCCCGGACCGTGGTAGGGGTCCTGGCCGAGGATCACGACGCGCAGGTCGGCGTGGCTGGTCAGGTGGAGGGCGGAGAACACCCGGTCGTGGGGCGGATAGACCGGCCCGGCGGCCCGCTCCTCGGCGACGAACGCCATCAGGTCGGCCCAGTACGGCGCATCGAAGGTGTCTCGCAGCAGCGGATTCCAGTCGGTGGTGGCCACGTCGCAGTCTTACCGCTGTGGCCACGGGCCCGCTCCACCGGAGCCGATCCTGTGAGGGGTCGACGTTTCGGAAGATTCGGCGCGACGCCCGCCGTCGGGGCGCGATGATGGGGTCATGTCACGCCGCACCGTCACCGTCCGCCGTTTCATCTCCGCCCCGCCGGAGGAGGTGTTCGACCTGGTGGCCGACAACTCCGGTTGGGGACGGTGGGCCATCGGCATCGAGTCCGAGCGGGAGTGCGAGGGCGTCGATCACCCGGACGGCGTCGGTGCGATCCGCAAGGTGGGGCGTGCGCCGGTGGAGAGCCGCGAGGAGATCACGGCGTTCGACCCGCCCCGATCCCTCAGCTACAAGCTGCTCACCGGGTTGCCCTTGCAGGACTACGAGGCGACCGTCACGGTGGAACCGGTCACCGACGGCAGCCTGTTGACCTGGGCCGGGTCCTTCGTGCCGATCAACGCGGTGCAGTCGGCGGGCGGCGCGGCGGCCTTGCGGGCCGCCCTGGGCGGGTTCTGCGTGAGCATCGGCCGCTACGTGTCACGCGACGACGGCGACCCGGATCAGTCGGTGCACGAGAGCAGCGACGAGCCGACGGAGTAGCGCAACCGCGACGGCGCCGGGTGTTGCCGGTGCGGGCGTGACACGCGCGACCTCCTCCGA
>JAWKIE010000039.1:0-31869 GCA_041394485.1 Microthrixaceae bacterium | reverse complement strand
TTTGGACGCCCTGGAGGCGGCCATCGGCGAGGCGGCGCCGATCACCGACTCGGTGGTTGGCATCGGCAGACGAAGCCGCGGCTCGGGCGTGGTGATCGCACCCGACCGGGTGCTGACCTCCGCCCACAACCTGCGAGACCGAACCACCCAGGTGACCTTCGCCGACGGCGAGTCGACTCAGGCCTCACTGTTGGCCGCCGACCCCGCCGGCGACCTGGCCGTGCTGAAGGTGAACACCGGCGACCGTCCGGTGGCCGCCTGGTCGGACCGCCCCGCTGCGCTCGGCCAGGTGGTGTTCGCCGCCTCGGCGTCCTGGCAGGGCGCGCGGCTGACCTGGGGCACCGTCTCGGCCACCGACCGGACGTTTCGCGGCCCGCACCGACGGCCCATCTCGGGCGCCATCGAGCACACCGCTCCATTGCCCCGGGGAGCCTCGGGCGGGGTGATCGTCGATCGGGCCGGTGCCGTGGTGGGGATCAACACCCACCGGTTGGGCGACGGCTTCTACCTGGCCCGGCCCGCCACCGACGACCTGCGATCGATCGTCGCCAAGCTGACCGACGGCGAGGCGGTGAAGCCCCGCACCCTGGGCATCAGCGTGGCCCCGCCGAACGCCGCCCGACATCTGCGGGCGTCGGTGGGCTTGCCCGAGCGCGACGGCATCCTGGTGCGCGACGTGGACGAGGGGTCGCCCGCCGAGACGGCCGGGCTGAAGCGAGGCGACCTGCTGGTGTCGGCCGGCGACCTCGAGCTGACCCGGATCCCCGACCTCTACCGGGCGCTGGAACAGCTGGCCGACGGCGACGACCTGACCCTCGGCGTCGTGCGTGCGACCGAAGAGCTGACCGTGACCGTGAGCTTCGAGTCGGCACCCGACGAGCCGGCGGCCGAGGGCAAGGGCGACGCCTGAGCGCTCACGGGTGCCGGCCGGACCTCAAGCACCGGCCGGCACCCGGGGCTACCGTCGAGGCCATGCGCCGCCTCGTGGTTGTTCTGTTCGTGCTGATGACCGGGTGCGCACCCCAGTGCGCGCCGCCGCCGGCGCCCTACGCGCCGGGCAGCATCACCCGCGACGTCGCCTACGCCATCCCCCTGAACCACGAGGGCGAGTACGAGGTGCTGCACCTGGACCTCCACCAACCCACCAACCCCAACGGTGCGGCCGTGGTGCTGGCCCACGGCGGCGGATTCACCAGCGGCAACAAGTCGCAGATGGAGGGCGAGGCCCGCCGCCTCGTTGCGGAGGGCTACGTGGTGGCCAACATCAACTACCGGCTGCGCGAGAACTTCGTCGGATTCGGCAACATCAACGCCGAGGCGGTGGCCACCGTGTTCGACGCGGCCGACGACGCGCGAAGCGCCATCCGCTGGCTTCGAACCGATGCCGCCCGCACGGGCATCGACCCGAGCAGGATCTCGATCCTGGGCGTGTCCGCCGGCGCGGTCATCGGCCTGACCGTGGGCATGAACGGCCAGGACGCCTCCGGCAACGAGCCCTCCGGCCGGGTGTGCAGCGTCGTGTCACGGGCCGGGGCACTCATCCCGGAGCTGGCCAGCGCCGACGATGCGCCGACCTACTTCCACCACGGCAGCAACGACACCCGGGTGCCCTTCGCCCAGGCGAGGGCCACCAAGGACGCCCTGCAGACCAAGGGTGTGGACGTGGTGTGGGACGTCGTCGACAACGGCGGCCACGTGCCCCCGCTGAGCGCAACCTCCCGGGACGCCATCGACGACTTCCTGGCCTCCACCACCTCGGCCAACTCGCCAAGCTGCCCGCGGTAGTCGCGGCTACGACACCCGGCGGCCGTCCTCGACCAGGTTGATCTGCCACAGCACCTGGTCGAGCAGATCGCCCGCCTCGATGCCGGTGTAGCGCTGGGGGTTCTCCGGGGTGATGCACGACGCCATCGGCGAGAGGATGCTCCACGGGGTGGGGTGGCAGAACTGCACCACCGAGTAGCGCTCGCCCGGATCGTCCGGGTCGGCCACCACCCGGTGCCAGCCCACGGGGATGCGGCCGTTGGAGAGCCGCTCCAACATGATCCCGGTGTTGATGATGGCGTGACCCGCCGGCGGCACCGCGTCGACCCAGGACTCCCCCACCTGCACCTGGAGGCCCTTGGTGGTCGCCCGGGGCAAGGCGGTGATGAGGTTGATGTCGGAGTGCTCGCCCGCCCACTCGTGGCCCGCGCCGGGCGCCAGGTCCATCGCCGGGTAGTGGATCGCCCGGGTGAGGGTGGACCCGTCCCGGACCAGCTCGTCGAAGAAGCCCTCCGCAGCGCCCAGCCCCAGGGCGATCAGCCGAAGGAACCGCCGCTGCAGCTCGGCCATGCGGCGGTGGAACTCCATGAGCACGTCGGTGATGCCGGGCACCGCCGCCTCCGGCAGCACTTGGTCGGCGTAGCGGTGCGGGTAGCGGCGGCGAAGCGGATGCCCCTCGGGCACGTTCTCGCCCCAGTTGAGCATCTCCTTCCAATCGGGCGTGTCGCTGACGGCGGCGGTCTCCACCAGCAGGCCCGTGTAGCCAGTCTGCCCCATCGACCCGGGCGCCCGAAAGCGGTCCTTCTCCTCGGCGTCCCGGCCGAAGAACTCCGCCAACATGCCGTAGGCCTCGTCGAGGAAGTCCTCGCCCAGGTCGTGGGTGGTGTAGACGAACCCGGTCTCCAACGACCGCATGACGCCATCGACCACGGCCCGGCGGGCGCCCGCATCGCCGGACTCGAAGGCCAGCAGGTCAACGTCGAGAATGTCGTCGGTCATGGGTCTCCTCCGATGGCTGGACGGTTGCAGTCTCGCCCCGGGCCAGGCACCGCCGCCACCGCCTTGGCCCGCCCGAGCGATGGTTAGGGTGCGGGCATGGTCCCGCAGCGTGACAGGAGCGCCCTCGGAGCCGCCCCGGCGGTCGACGGGCGCGCATGAACCTGCATCTCCTGCGGGACTCGAACACCTGGATGCGAGCTCGGGCGGCCGGGGTCATCGCCCTGGTTGCGGGCCTCGTCGGCGAGTGGGTGGCCGGCGGCGATGGGTCGACCAACGACCGCCAAAGCACCAACCTGAGCGGGGTGACCTGGGACGGCGCGCTGGCCGCCGACGGAACGATGACCGTGGAGGTTCGCTACCAGTTCCTGCCGGCTGCCTTCGAGCTGGACCCCGACATGCCCAACGCTGTTGGTGGTTCCCGACGGCGCCACCCGCCTGCGGCTGAACGGGCGAACGGTCGAGGCCGGAAACTTCGCGGGAGTGGCGCCGGTGGCCACCGACGACCTGGTGAACACGATCACCTACGAGGTGCCCGATGCGGCGCGACGGGTCGGCGACGAGGTGGTGATCGACCAGCTGGTGGTCTCCCGCCTGGGCTGGGCGCAGGACAACTACGGCTACGCCGACCTGGAGGGCACGCTTCGCACACCGGCGGGTACGACGTCGTCCGGCACCGTCCACATCCCCGGAGCGCAGGACGTCACGATCGACCACGCAACGACAGCAACGACAACGAACGACGCGGCGAGGGCACGATCGGGTTCGGCGGTCAGGTCAGCACCTACGACGAGGCCGCCGTGGTGGCGGTGCTGCCCGCCGACGTGGCGCCCGACGTGCCTGAGGACGGGTCGGCCGACGGGCGCAGCGCCACCGAGCTGTTCGACCAGGCGGTGACGGAACGCTCGCCGGGGCGCGTGCCCGACGGGGCGCCGGAGTCGGGCTTCCGGGTGAACTGGCGGGTGGTCGGCCTGTGCGTGGGGATCGTCGTTGCCATGGCGCTCTCGTGGATGCTCGGGCTGTTCCTTCGGAACCGGCGACGGCGCACCTGACGTTCGCCTTGGGTCCGCCGTTTCGGTCGCCCGTAGCCTGGCCCCATGACGACGAACGACGTGCACGTCGACGCCGCGGCGTTTCGCCGGGACGGCTGGCTGGTGCTGCCAGGTGCGCTTGACGGTGCGGAACTCGAGGCGATCGACCAGGCGGTCGACACGCTGGCCGACTGGGCGGCGGCCGACGGGCCCGGGTTGCATCACTTCGAGGCCACCGACGCCGGCCCGGCCCTGGCCCGCAGCGAGGACTTCGTGCCCCACTCCGCCGTGCTGCGCAGCCTGGTGTGTGAGGGGCTGATCCCCGCCGTGCTCGCCGAGCTGTTCGGTGAGCCGTCGGCGCTGTTCAAGGAGAAGATCAACTACAAGCATCCCGGCGGCGGCGGGTTTGCGCCCCACCAGGACGCCACCGCCTACCGGTTTGTCGACCACCACATCTCGGTGATGGTGCCCCTCGACCCGGCCACGAATGCCAGCGGCTGTTTGTACGTGGCGCCCAGGCCCGACGGCACCGAGGTGTTGCCCAACGAGCGGGGCCGCATCGACCCAGCGGTCGCCGAGGAACTCGACTGGCGGCCGGTGGAGCTGGCGCCGGGCGACCTGCTGTTCTTCGACAGCTACACGCCGCACTACTCCGAGACGAACACCACCGATCGGCCTCGCCGGGCCGGCTACCTCACCTACAACGCCGCCTCGGCCGGGGACTTCCGGGCCGAGTACTACGCCGACAAACGGGCCGAGTTCGACGACGCCGGAGGGGACTTCGGCGGCGAACGGGTGCGTATCAGCATCAGCGACGACTTCCTCGGGCGTCCGGTGGAGCGGGACCGGTCGTGAGCGGTTCGCCGAGCTCGTCCGCCATCGTCGCCGAACTGGCCGACCTGTACGCCGGCCCGCTCGCCCATCGGCTCTACGACGAGGTGATCACCGAGCTGGAGCACGCGTTGCAGGCTGCGCTCCTCGCCGACTCCGACGGCGCCGGGGACGAGCTGGTGGCCGCCGCGCTGCTGCACGACGTCGGCCACCTGATCCTGGACGACAACGTGACCCTCGACGACGAGCTGACCGAGGACTTCGGGCACGACCGCGCCGGGGCCCGCCACCTGGCCCGCCACTTCCCCGCCTCCGTCAGCGCGCCGGTGGCGCTGCACGTCACCGCCAAGCGCTACCTGTGCGCCACCGAACCCGGCTACGAGGAGTCGCTGAGCGCGTCGTCGACCCGCAGCCTGGGCGTGCAGGGCGGGCCGATGGACGACGACGAGGTGGCGGCCTTCGAGGGGCGGCCCGGGTGGGAGGCCGCGGTGGCCGTGCGCCGCTGGGACGACCTGGCCAAGGTGGCCGATCTGCAGGTGCCCGGCTTCGACACCTACCTGCCGTTGCTGGAGCGCCTCGCCCGCTGACACCCGGGGAGGCCCGGACCCGCTCTGGCAGACTTCGGCGATGAGTCCCACGTTCGAGACCATCCGATACGACGTCAGCGACCAGATCGCCACGATCACGCTGCATCGACCCGACCGGCTGAACGCCTTCACGCCGCTGATGGCCGCCGAGCTCGTGTCGGCGCTGGACCTGGTGGACGGCGACGACGACGTGCGGGCACTGATCATCACCGGGGAGGGCAAGGCGTTCTGTGCCGGGGCCGACCTGGCCGCCGGGCCCGCGACGTTCGACTATGCCGCCAGGGCGAACAAGGTGTTAGGCGCCGAGGGCGACGACGCCCCGGAGGTCGACGACCCGGTGGGCCGGTTCTACGCCGGGGTCGACAACCTGCGCGGCGAGGGCCCCGACGCCATCCGAGACACCGGCGGCATCGTGGTGCTGCGCATGTATCAGTGCACCAAGCCGATCATCGCCGCCATCAGCGGCGACGCCGTGGGCATCGGCGTGACGATGTGCCTGCCCGCCGACATCCGGTTGACCGTGCCCACCGCCAGGTTCGGGTTCGTCTTCAACAGCCGGGGGCTGGTGCCCGAGGCGGCCTCGTCGTGGTTCCTGCCCCGCATCGTCGGCATCTCGACCGCACTGGAATGGTGCTACTCGGCCACGCTGATCTCGGCGGACACCGCGCTGGAGGGCGGGCTGGTGCGCTCGGTGCACGCCCCCGACACGCTGATCGCCGACGCCCGGGCGCTGGCCGCCGGGTTCATCTCCGGATCGGCACCGGTGTCGGCCGCCCTCACCCGCCAAATGATGTGGCGGGCTCTGGGCGCCTCGCACCCGATGGAGGCGCACCGCATCGACAGCCGCGCCGTGGTGGCCCAGGGCCGGGGCAGCGACGTGGCCGAGGGCATCGGCTCGTTCCTCGAGAAGCGGCCGCCGACGTGGACCCAGAGCGTGCCCGCCGACCTGCCCGAGTGGTACCCGTGGTGGGACGAGCCCCGCTTCAGCTGAGCCGCAGCCCTATTCCCGCAGCAGCTGCTCGATGAGCGGGTGGTCGAGCTGGTGGTGGCCGTCGAGCACCCGCGCGCAGAAGTCGAAGCGCCGGTCGTGGCGCATCGACGGCGTGGGCACCGCCACCACCACGTGTCCGGCGGCCGCGGCGGCGATCGCACCGTTGACCGAGTCCTCGACGGCCACGCAGGCGCCGGGATCGACCCCCAGCTTCTCGGCGGTGCTCAGGTAGCAGCCGGGGTGCGGCTTACCGGCGGGTTCGTCCTCGGCGGAATGCACCAGCTCGAAGCCGTCGTCGAGTCCCAGGCCCTGCAGCGACGCCTCGATCAGCCGCCGGGGCGACGACGAACACACCGCCAGCCGCCAACCGGCCCCCGAGAGGCGCTGGACGACGTCCGCGGCACCGGCGATCTCGGCCGGACGGCTCACGGCGTGGGCCACCATGAGGTCGACGATCGCCTCGCCGACCTCCTTGACCGACGCGCCCGGCGCCGAGTCGTCCCAGGGCCGCCGGGCGAGCCAGTGCTCCACCACCTCGTCGACGCGAAGCCCGGTGGTCGTCGCCGTGTCGGCCTCGCTCAGGTGCACCCCGACCGAGGCGAACACCTCCACCTCGGCCGCCTCCCACACCGGCTCGGAGTCGATCAGCACCCCGTCCATGTCGAAGATCACGGCCGAGGAGGGCGAGGGGCGCACCATGTGATGCACGGTATCGCCACGAGCGCCGACCGGTTGAACCTGACCCAACCGGTGTAGCAAGGGGGCATCGCCCCGGCATCGACCCACGCGGACCCGCCCCAGGACCGCCGACGCATCCTCGCCTCGCTGCACTCCCGGAACTTCCGGCTGTTCTTCGTCGGCCAGACGATCTCGCAGGTGGGCAACTGGATGACGATGGTGGCCCTGTCGCTGCTGATCCTGCGGCGCACCGGCAGCGGCGTGGCGATCGGGCTGCTCTCGGCGTGCCAGTTCGGCCCGGTGCTGTTGTTCTCCGCCTGGGCGGGGCTCGTCGCCGACCGCTCCAACAAGCGCAACCTGCTGATCGCCTCCCAGAGCCTGGCGATGTGCCAGTCGGCCGCCCTCGGCGCGCTGGCGTTCATGGACCGGGCCCCGATCGGCGCGTTCTACGCCGTCGCTCTGGTCGGCGGCCTGTCGCTGGCGATCGACAACCCGGTGCGACGCCCGTTTGTCAACGAGCTGGTGCCGATCGAGGACGTTGCCAACGCCGTGGCGCTGTACAGCGCGATGAACAGCCTGGCGCGGGTCGCCGGACCGGCGATCGCCGGCGTGCTGATCGTGACCGTCGGGTTCGGCTGGACGTTCATGATCGACGCCATGTCGTACGTGGCCGTGCTGAGCTCGTTGGCGCTGATGCGGCCCGGCGAGCTGCGCCAGGCGCCACGAACGCCCCGGGGCGCCGGGCAGGTGCGCGCCGGCCTGCGCTACATCGCCGAGGTGCCCGAGCTGTGGATCACCTTCGCCATGCTGCTGGTGATCGGGCTGGTCAGCTACAACTTCTCGGTGACGTTCCCGCTGTTCGTGGTGAACGGTCTCAACGGCAGCGACCGCGCCTACACGCTGGTGTACGCGGCGTTCAGCGCCGGCGGGCTGATCGGGGCGCTCGTCACCGCCCGCCGCGCGACGGTGACCGTCACCAACGTGATCCGCGCCGCCGCGGGGCTGGGCGTGTCGATGCTGGCGCTGGCCGTCGTGCCCAACCCCATGGTGGCCGCGGCGGTGGCGCCGGTCGTCGGCGGCATGGGCATCGGCTACATGACCGGGACCACCGCCATCGCCCAGCTGCGCACCGAGGGCGGCATGCTCGGCCGGGTGCTGGCGGTGCAGATGGTGCTGCTGATCGGCACGACGCCGATCGGCGGACCGATCCTGGGGGTGATCGCCGACGCCACCGGCGCCCGGGCCCCGGTGCTGATCGGCGGCCTCGGCGCGCTGGCGGCGGCGGCCTTCGGGACGCTGGCGTTCCGTCGCCTCGAACGGGAGGCCGATGCAAGAAACTCCTCCGCCGCCACCGTCGCACCGACGTAGGTTGAGCCCGTGAACCTCCGACGAACGCTTCGGCAACCGCCCGCCGCCCGCCCGGGCCGGCGCCGCCACCACGTGGTGGTGATCGGTGCCGGATTCGGTGGCCTGGCCGCCGCCCGTGGCCTGGCCGACGCCCCCGTGGACGTCACCGTGGTGGACGCCCACAACCACCACACCTTCCAGCCGCTGCTCTACCAGGTGGCCACCGCCGGGCTGGACGGCGACGACGTCACCTACGCCACCCGGGGCATCTTCCATCGTCAGGCCAACGCGTCGGTGCGCATGGGCCGGGTGGTCGGCGGCGACCTGTCCCAGCGTCGCCTCGAGCTGGCCGACGGATCCGAACTGACCTACGACCACCTGGTGCTGGCCGCCGGGGCGGTGACCAACACCTTCGGCATCCCGGGCGTGGCCGAGCACGCCTTCGGGCTGAAGTCGCTGCGCGACGCCCTGGCCGTGCGGGCCCAGGTGCTCAGCTGCTTCGAGGAGGCCGACGCCCGGCCCGAGCTGATCGACGACGGCCTGCTCACCGTGGTGATCGCCGGGGGCGGCCCCACCGGCGTCGAGCTGGCCGGGGGCATGGCCGAGCTGATCGACCACGTGCTCAGCCACGACTTCCCCGCCTCGACCTGCGGCGGGCCCGGGTGGTGCTCGTCGAGATGGGCGACCGGCTGCTGCCGCCGTTTCACCACAAGCTGGGCGCCAAGGCCAAGGCCACCCTCGAACGCCGCGGCGTGGAGGTGTTGCTGGGCACCACCGTCGACGAGGTGCGCGCCGGCGAGGTGGTGGTCAGCGGTCCGCTGCTGGGCGACGGCGCCGTGATCCCCGCCCACACGATGGTGTGGGCGGCCGGGATCCGGGCCAACCCGCTGGCCGAGGCGCTGGGCGTGGCCGGTGGGCCCGCCGGACGCATCCCGGTGGCCGACGACCTGTCGATCGCCGGGCACCCCGAGGTGTTCGCCATCGGCGACCTGGCCGCCGGCACCGACGAGTCGGGGTCGCCCCTGCCGCAGGTGGCGCCGGTGGCCATCCAGGGCGGCGAACACGCCGCCGCCATGATCCGCCGCCGCCTCAGCGGCGAGGACACCGAGGCCTTCCACTACACCGACAAGGGCTCGATGGCCACGGTGGGACGCTCGTCGGCCGTCGCCCAGCTGCCCGGCGGGCTGCGCCTCTCCGGGCTGATCGGCTGGCTCGCCTGGCTGGCGCTTCACCTGGTTCAGCTCGTCGGCTTCCGCAACCGGGCCAACGTGCTGGTGAACTGGGCGTGGAACTACCTCACCTACGACCGGGCCAGCCGGATCATCCCCGAGGCGGAGGTCGGCGACGAGGAACGCGTGCCCGGCCTTCGCCGCGACGCCGGCGGGCTCACCGATTCCGGCGAGCGCTCGGCCTGACCACCGGGGGGGGTACGGGGCATTCGGCCCCGACACCTCCGCTCACCCAACGCGTCGCGTCACCCAACGCGCCAGGTGACCCAGCGCGCCCGGTCACCCAGCGCGGCGGAAACCTCACACAGAACGAACGCGACCTGCTCTACTTGCAGGATGGTTGAGCACACGGATCGCACGCCGATCGACCCCGGCAACGCGCCCATGCGTGAGTACTGGGGCGGCAGCCGGGGACACTCCTGGGTCCGGCGCAGCGTGGCCTACGACGGCCAGCTTCGCCCCTACACCGAGGAACTGATGCACGCGCTGAAGCCGGCGCCCGGCGAGGCGGCGCTGGACGTCGGCTGCGGCACCGGGTTCACCACCCGTGAGCTGGCCGCCGCCGTGGGATCCGACGGAACGGCGGTCGGGGTGGACCTGTCGAACGCCATGGTGGCGGGCGCCCGAGCCGCCGCCGACGTCTCGGGCCTGGAGCGCGGGCTTCGCCCGACCTTCGCGGTCGCCGACGTGCAGGTGGCCGACCTTCCGGCCCTCAATGGAGGACGGCCCTACGACGTGGTGGCCAGCCGCTTCGGGGTGATGTTCTTCGCCGACACGGCCGCCGCCTTCACCAACCTGGCCGGCGCCACCGCACCCGGCGGACGGCTCGGATTCATCTGCTGGGCGTCGCTGAACGACAACCCCTGGTTCACCGGACCACGGGACGCCGCCGCACCCATCCTCGAGTCGGTCGCCCCGGCGCCGCCCGAGACCCCGGACGCCCCCGGACCGTTCTCGATGAGCGACCCGGAACGGATCACCGAGACGTTGCGGAGCGCCGGCTGGGAGGGCGTTGCCCTCCGAACGCTGACCGACGAGTTGTACCTGGGCGGTCCCGGGTCGGTCGATGCCGCCATCGACTTCCTCGCGTCCGGTTCCGGCATGGCGCCAACGCTGGAGGCCCATCCCGACCTTCTCGACCCGATTCGAGCCGCGCTGACCGAGGAACTGACGCCCCATCACGACGGCCGGGGGGTGCGCTACCCAGCCGCCGCGCACCTGGTGACCGCCGTCAAACCCTGAGCAACCTCCGGTTTGGGGGACCCCCCACCGGTGTTTGGGGGATTCCGGTCCCGGACGGCGACGGCCCGGTCCCCCATGATGGAGCCATGTCCCCCACGAGCTCCGGCCACTCTCGCACCCGTCGCACCGAAGCCGACACCGGCGACGCCGTCGCCCCCACCGGCTCCGGCGAGCGGGACCGCGTCGTCGACGCCGTCCGGGCGGGATGCCTGGTGGTCGTGGTGGCGGGGCACTGGCTGATGGCGGGCATCGGCACCGAGGCCAACGGCGGCGGCACCTACGACCTCCAGCTGGCCAACGTGCTCGAGCTGCGCCCGTGGACCCAGTGGCTCACCTGGGTGTTGCAGGTGATGCCGCTGTTCTTCATCGTCGGCGGGTTCGCCAACGCGGTGTCGTGGTCGCGTACCGCCGAGCGGGGCGGCCGCTGGGCCGACTGGATGGCCACCCGGATGCGCCGCCTGCTGGCGCCGGCGGTCGGGCTCGTTGCGGTGTGGCTGGCGATCGTGGCGATCGCCCAGCCGTTCCTGGAACGGTCGCTGATCCACGCCGGGCACCGGCTGGTGACCAAACCGCTGTGGTTCCTCGGCGTCTACCTGGTGGTGACGGCGATGACCCCGCTGCTCGTGCGGCTGCAGGCCCGTCTGGGCCTGTGGGCGGCGGCACCGTGGGCGGCGGCGGCGATCGGCATCGACCTCTTGCGCTTTGCCGACCACGACACCGCGCTCGCCTCGCTCAACTTCGTGTTCGTCTGGACCGCGCTCACCCAGCTGGGCATGAGCTGGGAGCGCCTGGTGGCCAACCGTCGCCGCTGGTGGATGCTCGCCGGCGGCGGCTACCTGGCCCTCGCCCTGCTGGTGGGCGCCGGGCCGTACAACGTCTCGATGGTGGGCGTGGGCGGCGAGGTGTCCAACATGGCGCCGCCCACCGTCGCCCTGCTGGCCCTCGGGGTTGCACAGCTGGGGCTGATCCTCGGCGTGTGGCAGCGGCTGCGGATCGCCCTGGCCGACCATCGGTGGTGGGGGCCGGTCACCCGGGTGGGCGCCTCCGGCATGAGCCTCTACCTGTGGCACCTCACCGCCATGGCCGGTGGTGTCTGCCTGGTGGCGCTCGGCGCGGCGCTGGGCGTCGCCCAACCGACACCGGGATCGGGGCTGTGGTGGGCCACCCGGCCGCTGTGGCTGGGCGCCCTGGCCGTGATCCTCACGCCGATCCTGCGCAAGGCCGCACCGGTGGAGGTGCGCTCGTTGCTGGCGCCGGCCGTGACCGGCACGCCGGTGTGGGCGGCGCTGCTGGGCGTGGCCGCCGGTGCGGGCGCCATCGCCTACCTGGTGATCGACGGGCTGCAGCCGGTCGGCCCGGCGGTGCTGCCCGTGCTCGTGCTGGCGGGCCTCGTGCGGTGGCTCACCCCCGAGGCCGAGGCTCAGCTCGACCAGACGATGCTCTGAAGTTCGCTGTAGGCGTGCAGCCCGTAGGAGCCGCCGTCGCGGCCCACGCCGGACTGCTTAAAGCCGCCGAACGGGGCCTCGTGGTTGCGCTGCAGCGTGTTGAGGCCGACGTTGCCCGAGCGCAGCCGCTTGGCCATGTCGAGGGCCACCGCCGAGTCGGCGGTGAACACGTAGCTGTAGAGACCGAAGTCGGAGTCGTTGGCCACGGCGATCGCCTCCTCGGCGTCGTCGACGGGCACCACCGCCACCACCGGGCCGAAGATCTCCTCGCGCACCGGGGTCATCTGGTTGGTGGCGTCGGTCAACAGCGTGGGCGCCACGTAGAAACCGGTGTCCAGGTCGGGTCGATCGCCACCGACGGCGATCGTGGCGCCCTCGGAGCGACCGGCCTCGATGTAACCCTCCACCCGCTCGCGGTGCGCCGCCGAGATCACCGGACCCACCACGGTGCCCCGCTCCAAGGGGTCGCCCACCGGCATGTGGGCGGCGGCCTGCGTGAGGCCGGCGACCAGCTGGTCGTAGATGCCCCGCTGGGCGATCACCCGGGTGGGGCTGGTGCAGATCTGCCCGGAGTGGAAACCCCACACCGAGGCGATGCCGCCGATGGCGGCCTTCAGGTCGGCGTCGTCGAGCACGATGCAGGCGCCCTTGCCGCCCAGTTCCAGCAGCAGGCGCTTCATGCGTGCTCCGGCCACCTCGCCGATGCGCTGCCCGACCGCGGTCGACCCGGTGAAGCTCACCATGTCGACAGCGTCGTGGGTGGTGAGCACCTCGGAGGGGGCGACGTCCTCGCTGACGACACAGTTGACGACGCCCGGCGGAAACCCGGCCTCCACCAACAGCTCGGCCATGCGGATCACGCCCAGCGGGTCCTGCGGTGCCGGCTTCATGATGACGGTGTTGCCCATCGCCAGCGCCGGGGCCACCTTGCCCGCCATGTTGACCACCGGGAAGTTGTACGACGAGATGGCGGTGACCACGCCGACCGGCGCCCGGTTGGCGATCGCCGAGATCACGCCTCCGGGGGCCAGGGCGGTCGACGGCGAGCTCTGCGGGGGCAGCGGGGTCACCGTCGACTCCTTGGCACCCTCGGCGTAGCGGCGGAACCGGGCGGCGGCCTGGGGCACCTGCATCGTCTTGGTGACGCGCATCGTGGCGCCGGTCTCGGCCTGCACCAGCGGCACCAGTTCGGCGGCGTGGGCGTCGATCAGTTCGGCGGCCCGGTTCAGCAGCTCGCAGCGGTGCTCCGGGGTGGTCCGCGACCACTCGTCGAACGCCTCGGCGGCCGCCGCGGCCGCATCCGCAGCCTGACCGGTGCTCGCCTCGGGGGCCCGGCCCACCACCTGCTCGGTGGCCGGGTTGATCACGTCGTAGGTGCCCCCGGCGCCCGCCGGACGGTCGCCGCCGATCACCAGGTTCCACTGCTGGTCGGGGTCGGGTGCGCCGTTGGACGACGTGGCGGTGGCGGTGGCGTCGGTGTTGCTCATGGCGGTGGGTGTCCGTTTCTCGGTCGGGGGTTGGTTCGAGGGGGCCCTGGCTGGGCGGGGCGGGTTCGGGTCAGGTCGGGTGGGCCGCGGCGATCGCAGGCGGCGGGCTGGGCGAGGGCGGCAGCAGCGGGGCCACCTCCTCGCCGAAGCGCAGCAGCTGCTCGGCGTAGTCGTCGGCCGAGGCGGCCAGGAAGCTCAGCTGCAGCTGGTTGATGCCACGGGAGGCGTAGCGGGCGAGGCGCTCGGCGACGTGGTCGGCCGGGCCGGTGAGCACGTGGTCGGGCTGGCCGTCCACCGGGGCGCCCAGGCGAACCGGCTCGCACAGCACGCCGACCGCAAAGGGGCGCTCGGAGCGACCGGCGGCCTCGCGCAGCTCGCCGATGCGTACGATCGCGGCGCGCATGCCGCCCTTGGGCGGCCCCTGCGGCAGCCAGCCGTCGCCCAGCTGTGCGGCGCGACGGACCGCGGCCGGCGACGATCCGCCCACCCAGATCGGGGGTCCGCCGGCGCGGGCGGGCGGCGGGCCGACCCGCACCGAGTCGACGGGGAAGCGGTCGCCGTCGAGTGAGAACCCGGCGTCGACGTCGCCGGGGTTGGCGGCCTCGAAGGCGGTGCGGACGGCGACGATGGCCTCTTCGAGCGCGGGACCCCGGCCGTCGTGGTCGGCGCCCAACGCCTCAAACTCGCCCTGCAGGTGCCCGGCGCCGACGCCCATGATCACCCGGCCCCCGGTGAGGGCGTCCAGCGTGGCGAAGGACTTCGCCGCCACCAGCGGGTGGCGATAGGAGAGCACGAAGACGTGGCTGAGCAGCCACAGGTTGGGGCAGCGGGCGCCGATCCAGCCCAGCGTGGCCACCGTGTCGTACCAGGTGGAGCTGATGTCGACGTCGGTCGGAATGGCGACGTGGTCGCACACGGCGACGTACCCGATGCGGGCCTCGTCGGCGGCGTCGACGATGCGGGCCAACTCGGCGGGCCCGCAGTCGACCTCCCACGGTTGCACGAACGTGGGGCTCTTCGACTGGATCGGCAGCTGGATGCCACGCAGCAGCTCGCCCTCCCCGATGATGCCGTTCATCGCCCCTCCTCGTTGACCTCTGCTCGGCTGTTGCTCGCGACCCACACTCGACCGAAGCTCCGACGACCACCCGGCGGGCGGCCTTGCGGCGCCGGGGCGCCGCCGGTTTCTGACGGTCCGTCAGATACTACCGGCCGTCGGCGACGGGCGAACTGATTCGGGGGCCCCTCGCACCGTCGGTAACCTCACCGCCGTGAGCCGCTACTACGTGACGACCCCGATCTACTACGTCAACGACGCCCCCCACATCGGCCACGCCTACACCACGGTCACCGCGGACGCCCTCGCCCGCTGGCACCGCCTGATCGGCGACGAGGTGTTCTTCCTCACCGGCACCGACGAGCACGGCCTGAAGGTCGCCCGGGCCGCCGAGGCCGCCGGGCGCACCCCCGCCGAGCACGCCGAGCTGAACGCGCAGCGCTACCGCGACGCCTGGGAACTGCTCGGCATCGCGTTCGACGACTTCATCCGCACCACCGAGCCCCGACAGATCAGCTCGGTGCAGGCGTTCATGCAGCGCATCTACGACAACGGCCACATCTACTCCGGCACCTACGAGGGCTGGTACTGCGTGCCGTGCGAGGCCTACTACACCGACGACGAGCTCGAGCCCGACCCCGCCGGGGGCGACACCCCGCACTGCACGATCCACCACCGGCCGGTGGAGTGGCTGGCCGAGGAGAACTGGTTCTTTCGGCTGTCGGCGTTCACCCAGCCGCTGCTCGACTGGTACGAGGCCAACCCCGACGCCGTGCAGCCCGAGGGCAAACGCAACGAGGCGCTCGGCCTGATCAACAGCGGCCTGCGGGACATCTCGGTCAGCCGGTCGGCGGTCGAGTGGGGCATCCCCGTCCCGTGGGCCGAGGGCCACGTGTTCTACGTCTGGTACGACGCGCTGATCAACTACGTGACCGCCATCGGCTACCACGACGACCGCGAGCGCTTCGACGCCTGGTGGCCGGCGGTGAACCACCTGCTGGCCAAGGACATCCTGCGCTTTCACTGCGTGTACTGGCCGGCGATGCTGATGGCCGCCGGCGAGGCGCCTCCCCGGCAGCTCAACGTGCACGGCTACCTGCTGGTGGGTGGCGAGAAGATGTCGAAGACGTCGCTCAACCAGATCACCCCGGCCGAGCTGGTCGAGGACTTCGGGGTGGACGGGTTCCGCTATCAGTTTCTGCGCGACCAGCCCTTCGGGCCCGACGGCGACTTCAGCTACGAGGGCATGGTCGGCCGCTACAACACCGACCTGGCGAACAACCTGGGCAACCTGGCCGCCCGAGTGGCCACCGTGGTGGCCAAGAAGTGCGACGGGGTGGGCCCGGCGCCCGACCCCGACAGCGTGCTGGCGCCGATCGCCGCCGAGACGGTCGCCGAGGCGGTGGCAGCCTGGGCCGACACCTCGCCCCCCAAGGCGCTCGAGGCCACCTGGCGCCTCGTGCGGGAGGCCAACGCCCACCTGGAGAACCACGAGCCGTGGAAGGCCGAGCCCGGGCCGGAGGTCGACCGGGTGCTCGGCGACGCCCTCGAGGTGCTGCGCATCGTCACCGTGCTCGCCTCCCCGGCGCTGCTCGACTCGACCGAGGAGCTGTGGCGACGAATCGGCCTGGCCGACGCCGACGGGCAACCCGATCGCCCGACCGACGTGTCGGTGCCGGACGGGCTGGTCTGGGCCGGCTACCCCGGCGGGCTCCCCGTGGAGAAGGGCACGCCGCTCTTCCCCCGCATCAAGGCGTAGCGGCGCACGCTGCCCGGGCGCCCGCCCACGTCTCGGTGTTCAGGAAGCCGGCGTCCCGGTCGGCGACCCGAGACTGAACGACCGTGAGGCTCCCGACCGCCCAGGCCTCCGGTAGGTTCTCCACCTCGACGTCGCCATCGCAGGCGACCGCTCCAAGGGAGGGACCCCACATGATCCTCATTTCCGGAACCATCAGCCTCGACCCGGCCAAGACCGAGGCGTTTCACGCCGCGCTCGAGCCGCTGCTGGCCGGCACCAGGCAGGAGCCCGGCAACGTGAGCTACGGCTTCTACGCCGACCCGCACGAGGCCGGCACCTACCGGATCTTCGAGGAGTGGGAGAGCCAGGAGGCGATCGACGCGCACATGGTCGCCGACCACTTCACCACCTTCATGGGCGCCATGGGCGACTTCGGCGTGAGCGCCATCGACCTGCACAGCTACCAGGCGACCGACAAGACCAAGTTCATGTAGGCGGCGCCCCGCTCAGGACAGCACGTAGTCCTGGGCCACCCAGGTGACGATCTCGTTCCACACCGTCTGGATGTGCGGGAAGTAGTTCGGGTTGGACGCCCACACGCCGGCCAGGTCCTTCCACGTGGGACAACAGCCGCGCACGCCGAGCTTCTCCGGGTCGGTTCGCACCGTCGGGTTGGCGAACTGCGCCGCGGTCAGCCCGGGATTGGCGTAGATCTTCAGCAGCTGCATCTGCGCCCGGGCGCCGGTGCGGGCGTCGGCGAACCCGAACCCGTTCGAGCACGAATCGCAGGCGCCGATTCCGGCGAAGTTGTTGTCGGTCCCCTTGACCAACCCCCCGCTGGGGTAGCTGAACGAGCCGGTCTCCAGGATCGACTGGGCGAAGGCGATGTCGGCGCGGATGTTCTCGGCCTGGCCCTCCTCGATGAACAGGTCGGCCAACTCCTCGATCGGGACCGTGGTGTTGGCCTGACGTCCGTCGGCGATGAACCAGCGGGCGAGATCGTCGCCGGTCAGCAGCGGCTCGCCGTTGATCGTGGTGGTCTGATCCAGCGTCAGCCCGATGAACCGCTTCGACACGGTGTTGGCCCGCTCCAGGTCCTTGCGCAATGCCAGTCGTTGCGATGCGGCGTTCTGTCGGCGGTTCAGCTCGGCGGTCTCCGCCGCCTCCCGCTCCTCGGCGAGCGCCTCGGCCCGACCCAGATGGCCCGATTCGATCTCGAGGTGCTTCTGTTCCTCGTCGACCTTGGCCGAGCGGGCGGCGGCCAGGTCCTCAACCCGGGTTTCGGCGTCGACCGCCTCCACCTCCGCCTCCTTGGTGCGGGTCACGTGGGCCCGGCCGGAGCTGCGCAACAGCTCGCGTCGTCGCGACGCTCGGACGGCAGCGTCGTCGTCGATCGCATCGAGCCCGGGCGGGGAACTGTTGGCGACGTACGCGGCCACCGAGTAGCTGCGGAGCTTGCCGACGGTGACCATCAGATCCTCGTTGGCGCCGACCCGCTCGTCGTCGGCGCCCTTCAGGCGCTCCGCCAGCTGGTCGGACTCCTTGCGGGCGGTCTCGGCCTCCTTGGCCGCCTGCTCGGCCAGCCGCTCCTCCTCGGCTCGGTCGGCCTCCAGCGTCTGGTCCCGGGTGGCGGCGGCCTCGCGGGCCTTCACGTCGGCCTCCTCGGCCGCGGTCAGCTCGCCGGTCAGCTTGCCGACCTCGCGGTTGGCCTTGTCCACCGCCTGTTGCAACAACGCCGGGCGGTCGGTGGACGGTGCGATCGACGCGGCGGTGGTCGCCTCGGTCGCCGCCGGATCCTCGTCGGTGGCCGGGGCGCTGGTCGCCGTCGGGTCCGAGGAGGTGGCCCCGTCGGTCGCGGCCGGCTCCGTCGACGCCGTCGTGTCGGCGTCGTCCTGTCGGGGCGACGCACCGGCCGGTTGGACGGCCACACCCACGGCCAGCAATGCGACCACGGCCGCAACCCCGGAGGCGCGCAGCGTCCACCCGGGTCGGCCCGACGCACGGCGGCGTGCGGGCCGACGGGTTGCCGGGATGGGCCGAGATTGGAGGAGCCCCGCTGGGCGGCCACCAACCCGCCCAGCGCGAGAGGGTTCCGAGGCGATCGCTCCAGGATAGAGGGCCGACGCGCCGCTTTGGGCTTCGCCATGATGGCGATCCCGGTATGCTCTGCCTCCGGGTGGGCGCGTGTGGTGCGACGTTTCACCTTCCAGGGGGCGCACTCGAAGCCGGAGGTGTCGTGGCAGCGACCACCACATCGGACCCAACGTCGCCGGAGCCGTCATCCGACGCGAGTCGATCCGGCCGCCACGGCGACACGAACGGCCGCTCCAACGCCGCCCGCCAGGCCGACGGCCTGCGCTGGTCCATCCGGCTGCGCCTGGCGCTCGCCAACGGCATCGGCGGCGTCATCGTGTGGGGCTACCTGATGTGGTTGTTCCCCTGGAACGACGCCGGCCTGCGGTTGAACGAGACGCTCAACGAACGCATCTTCCTCGTCTACCTCTTCTGTGTTTCGCTGGTGTCGCTTCCGATCCAGGCCGTCATGATGCACCTGGCCGTTCGCTGGGCGGAGGAGGGCAAGCCCCCGGGCAGGTTCCGCCGAGGGCTGGTGCTCAGGCTGGCGATGACCCTGTCGATCCAGAACTTCCTGTGGTGGGTGGTGGCCGGAATCATCTTCGCCGTGGTCAACGGCTCCCCCAGGGTGGGGCTGGGCATCGCGCTCGCCGGGTTGGTCACCAGCACGCTCGTCTACCTGCTGTTGGACCGGCCGATCCGCCCGCTGATCGACCTGGCCCAGGGCGGCGAGGTGCTGACCCGCCGCCAACGCGACGTCGAGCGGCGCCTGTGGGTCTTCTGGCTGATGGGCAGCGGCGTCCCGTTGATGGGCGTCGGGCTGGCGGTGCTGACCGCCCCGGCCGGTGCGGCGGTGTCGCCGTGGCGGCTGGGCGTGCTGCTGACCGTCGGCCTGCTGGCCGGCGGCGTGGTCATGTGGGGCGCGGCGTCGTCGGTGGGGCGCCGCATCGAGCGGGTGCGGCGGGCGATGAGCGAGGTCCGCGACGGCCGACTCGACGTCCGGGTGCCCGTCGACGACGGGGGCGACCTCGGCCGCCTGGCCGAGGGGTTCAACTCGATGACCACCGGCCTCCAGGAACGGGCGCTGCTCCAGGACCTGTTCGGCCGCCAGGTGGGCCAGGACGTCGCCGACTGGGCGCTGGAACACCAACAGGAACTGGGCGGCGAGGAGCGCTCGCTCAGCGTGCTCTTCGTCGACCTCGACGGCTACACCGCCTACAGCGAGTCGCACACACCCCACGAGGTGGTGGAGATGCTCAACCGCTTCTTCAGCGCGGTGTCCGAGGTGGTCACCGCACACGGCGGGTGGATCAACAAGTTCGAGGGCGACGCGGCGCTGTGCATCTTCGGCGCCCCGGTGACCCAGCAGGACCACGCCGCCCGCGCCCTGGCGGTGGCGGCCGAACTGCCGGCGGCGCTCGCCGCGCTGCCCGGCTCCCCCAGGGCGGGGGTGGGGGTCACCACCGGCACCGCCCTGGCGGGGTACGTCGGCACCGTCGACCGCTACGAGTACACGGTGATCGGCGACGTGGTGAACGTCGCCTCCCGCCTCTGCGACGAGGCGAAGGGCTCGTCGATGGGCGTCCTCGTCGCGGGCGACGTGGTCGACTCGTCGAGGGAGGGCCGGGTCAACGACCACAGCCGGGCGGTGCTGGAGCGCAGCCGCTTCGAACCCCGGGGGCAGGCCAGGCTGCGGGGCCGCAGCCAGCACACCGAGGTGTTTGAGCTACTACCCGACGACGGGTTCGTCGGACGTCGGAGGGTCGACCTCACCCGGTGAACTCGTCGGCGTCGGTTCCGTGGGCTCCGTCGGAGCCGCGGGGTCGGTGGTGTCGCCGGCGGGGGTCGTCGAGGTCGACGCCGTCGGCTCGTCGGCCCGGGCGTCGCCCCCCACCGGGCCAACGGTTGCGCACTCCTCCACCCCCGTCGCCTCGGCCACCTCACGTCCCAGCGGCCCCAACTCCCGGGCGGACTGGTCGAGCAGGGACCGGACCCGGGGCGCATCGCCCTCTGCCGTGGCGGTGCCGAGTTCGTCGAGCAGCGACAGCTGACGCTCGAGATACTCCGCCATCGTCGCCGGAAGGGCATCGCCGTCCGGCTGGTCGAGCGCCTCGAGGCGAAGCCGTTCCTCGCTCAACAGCCCCTGCACCTGTTCGATGTAGGCGCCAAAGCTCGCCAGGTCGTTTCCCGGGTCGGCCAACGCATCCACCTCGGCGTTGATCTCGGCGCAGATCGCGTCGGCCTGCCCGGCCCACTCGTCCATGCCGGGGCCCGAGGAACAACCGGCCGCCGGCACCGCAGCGAACAGCAGGGCCGCAACCGCCGCCCTCCGCGACGGGGCCCCGGTGCCCCGCCCCGCCCCCTCCGGAGCCGGCCCGCCGGCGGGTCGGGTGCCGCCGCGACGGGCGTTCGGGATGAAAAGCTGCATAGCGATGACGCGGTCCTATCACAACCCAACCCCCCCATCCGAGCCATCCCCGCCCGCATCCACACGGCACGATTCCGCCCACCTCGGCGCTGGGTCGGCCACCCCACCGTGGATGGCCGGGCTGTTGGCGGGCGGCGCCGGCCTGGGTGCCGGTGAGCTCTTGGCCGCACTGATCGGACCGATTCGCTCACCCCTCCTGGCGGTGGCCGACCGGGTGGTCGACCTCAGCCCCACCGGCGTCCGGGAGTGGGCGATCACCACCCTCGGCACCCAGGACAAGCCGGTCACGATCCTCGGGACCATCCTGATCCTGGCCGCGGCATCGGCGGGCATGGGGGTGCTGGCCGCCCGCAGCCGACGGGCGGCGCTCGGGGCTTCGGCGGGCGCACTCGCAGTCGGCACGATCGGCGCTGCGGCGGCCTGGACCGGACGCAACGGCGGCTTCGCCGCCGGGCTGGGCGCGCTGGTTGGCGGAGCGGTCGCAGCGGGCGCGATGTGGGTGCTCTTCGGCGCCACCCGCGCGGCGGCCGCCGACGGCGTGGGTGCCGCGGCCACCTCCGGCGGCGGGAGCGACCCCACCGGCGACGCCCCCGCCGAATCGCCGGCGGGTTCGGCCGCCTCGCCGGGGGTGGAGGGGCCGCTGCTCTCCCCGGTGCGCCGACGTACCGTGCTGACCGGGCTGGGAGCCGGCGCCGTCGCCCAACTGGCGCTGGCCGGGGCGATCCGCTTTGTCGGCGGTCGGGGCAGGGCCCAGGAGGCCCGGCAGGCGGTCGCCCTGCCCGAGGTGCCCGAACCGCTCGATGCCCTCCCCGCCGATCCGGCGGCGGACGGCACGGTGAGCGGCCTCTCGTCGCTGATCACCCCGAACGACCGCTTCTACCGCATCGACACGGCCTTCACCGTGCCCAACATCGACCTCGCCGACTGGACGCTGACGATCGCCGGCGGCACCGACGGCCCGGTCGAGCTGACCTACGACGACCTGTTGGCACGCGACCAGATCGAGATGGACTGCACGCTCAGCTGCGTCTCCAACGAGGTCGGCGGCGACCTGGTGGGCAACGCCCGCTGGCAGGGCGTCGAGCTGGCGCCGATCCTCGCCGAGGCCGGCATCGCCGAGCGGATCACCCAGGTGGGCGCCACGTCGACCGACGGGTGGACCTGCGGCTTTCCCCTCACCAACCTCGACCGCCCCGACGGCGACCCGACGCCCCCGGCCATCATCGCGCTGGGCATGAACGGCGAGCCGCTACCGCTCGACCACGGCTTCCCGGCACGCCTCGTCATCCCCGGCCTGTACGGCTACGTGTCGGCCTGCAAGTGGCTCGAGACGATCGAGCTGACCACCTGGGAGGACTTCACCGGCTACTGGATCCCACGGGGCTGGTCGGAGGAGGCACCGATCAAGACGCAGAGCCGCATCGACGTTCCGACCGCCGGGGCGACGCTGAACGCCGGTGCCCAGACGATCGCCGGGGTGGCGTGGGCCGGAACAAGGGGCCTGTCCAAGGTGGAGGTGCGCCTCGACGGGGAGGCGTGGCTCCCGGCGACGCTGGGCCCCGAGCTCTCCGAGGCCACCTGGCGGCAGTGGTGGCTGGACTGGGACGTGCCCAGCGGCTCGCACACGATGTCGGTGCGGGCCACCGACGGTGACGGCACCACCCAGACCGCGCAGCCGGCCCGGCCCGACCCCGACGGGGCCACCGGGTGGCACTCGGTGACGGTGACCGTCCGTTAGCCGGTGAACCGGGGCCCGAGCGGCCGCACGACGCCGTTCGCTTCGACGCCGGCCTGCCCGCCGGACGCCGGGGTTGGGCCCGCGTCCGAACCGGTGGCGGGGCCGGTGGTTGTGGTCGCCCCATCGGTCGCCGGCGACGCCGAGGGTGGCGGCGAGGAGGACCCCGTCGTCGCCTGTGGTCCGGAGCCCGACGCCGTGGTGGTCGACGGCGCCGCCGTGGATGGAGTGGTCGACGGGCCGGTGGCGGACGGGCCGGTCGTCGACGGCACCGTGGTCGACGGCACCGTGGTGGACGGCACCGTCGTGGGTGGTGGCTCCACCGGGTCGTCGCTCGGGTTGACGACGTCGACAAACGTTCGACAGGGCTGGCCGCGGAGGGTGCCGCAGTCCGGTCGTCCGGCGGGGACGTCCGAGGCCCGAAGCGAGCGGGCGCCGGATGCATCGGCCGTCCCGACCTGCGCGGCCACCAGCGCCTGCGGCGTCAGCGTGGGCAACACCAGCGACGACGTGCGGCCCGCCGCGGCCGACGGTGATCGGCGCATCCGGTGGACGGACCGGGTTCTCGAACGTCCACAGGGGGCGGCTGCGACCGGGCGTCGACACGGTGATCCGGAGGCGCGAACCTGCCCGAAAGACGTGCGTCGAGGCCGGGATCGGCACCTGGCGGTGCACCCAGCGGTCGGGGTCGAGGCGCTCCCGGTCCGCCAACCGGTAGGTGTACTCCACCTGAAACCGGTCGGTGAGCGACTCGTCGAGTCCGGCGTGCGCCAGGTTGTGCCAGCCCGACTGGACGTAGGTCTCCTCGCCGTCGGGCCGGATCTCGGTGAGGTCCACCTGCACGGAGGCGTCGGCCGATCCCGGCTTGGCCCACAGGTCGAGAAACCCGGGGCGGCGACCACGAGGTCATCGCTCAGCGGTGCGGTGTCGTAGGCCAGCAGGTTGCCCTCCGGCGCCTGGTTCCACTCGGCGTTGAGCGCCGACACGGGCTGCTGGAAGGTGGAGCTCCCGGCCGTGGTCGTCACGATCGACCCGGCGCCTTCTTCGGGGGTGAACCGGTCGGAGGCGTCCACCGTGGGGCGCCACGACTGCAGGGCGCCGTCCCCGGCCAGGTACCAGGTGGAGGCGTCGGCGTCGCTCGGCGGGAACGAGTCGAATCCCCAGCGGGTCCGCTCGCCGGTGGCTCCCGGCGGGTTGGTGTCGGCACCGGACTCCACCAGCACCTGTACCGGCGGCTCGGCCTCGTAGGCAGCGCGGGCACCGGCGTAGTCGCCGGGCTGGAACGGATCGAACCGGTTGGGCCCGAACCCTCGACGGATCCCGAACTCCTCCTCGAACACCGCCGGGGAGAAGAAGCTCACCAGGGCGGACACCTTGGGAATCTGGCGCTTCACGTAGAAGGAGAGGAAGTCGTGCCAGTCGGTGATCACCATCGGGCTGTAGCCGTCGGGGTGATGGCCGTTGAACAGCTTGAACCGGGTCACCGGCGCCGACGTGAACTTGTCGAGCAGGTAGCCGAAGCGCCCGCCGGTCTGCTCGTCCTGGTACGCGCCCGACAGGTAGACCGGCACGTTGATTCGTGGCACCAAGCGCTGGAGGAATCGGGCCTCGAGCGCGTCCGGGAAGTTCTCCAGCGCGGCCGAACTTCTCGAAGTCCAGGTTCTGGCTGCGAATGCGCTGGTTGTCGGCGCACACCGTGTCACCGGCCGCAATCCGCTTGGCGTCCCAGCTTTGGCCACCGGCCTGGGCCTGGCGGTCGCGCTCGGCCAACCACTGCTTGGTGAATCCGTCGTTGTACACGCCACCCGGCCACTGCTCCCGCCACGGGCCGTCGATGACCGACAGGGGCGTGATCGCCGCCAGGCTCGGCGGCTGCGTGGCCGCCACGTACAGCTGGCTGATGCCCGCATAGGACAGGCCGACCATGCCCACCGAGTTGTTGGCCACCCACGGTTGAGCGGCCACCGCCTCGATCACGTCGTAGCCGTCGGCGTGCTGTGCCGGGTTGAAGACGTCGAACACGCCGCCCGAGCAACCGGTGCCGCGCATGTTCACCCCGACGGTGGCGAAGTCGAGAAACCCGGCGATCCGCGAACCGGGCTGCGGGCTGTCGGGTCGGGAGGCGCCGTAGCCGCTGTACTCGACGACCGTCGGATAGGGGCCGTCCTCGATCGGGCCCGGCACCGGACCATCGCCGACAGCCTCGTACCGTCGCGCATCGTGATGTACCCGAAGCCGTCGCCAAGCTGCTGACCGGCGTAGAAGGAGTCGTCGGGCACCTCGCCGGTGGCGAGCACCCGCACGGGATCGCTGGTGGCGGCGCCCACCCGAATGCGGTAGTCACCCGGTTCGACCACGCCGCCGGAGACTCCGGCCGGTTCCCCCGTGCCGCTTTGGACGGTGGTCGGGTCGTCGGGCAGATAGGCGAAGTGGGCCTGGCCGGCATCGTCGGCCAACAGCGTGAGGCGCTCCGCTCCGGTGTCGTCGACCAGCGTCAGCGCCTCACCGGGTTGGGCGCCGGTGACCGTCAGCGTCTCCACCCCGGGGCCGAGCGTCAGCCCGGTGGCGGCGTCGGTCCGTGGCCCGAAGCCGGGTGCCGGGGCCTCCAGCGACGCTGCCGGTGCGACCTCCGGTTGCCGGTCGGCAACCGCATCGCCACCGCCGGGCTCGTCGCGGGCCGAGGCCACCGACACCGGGGAGCCCAGCGCCACCGCCATCGCGGCGACCGCACCCAAGATCCTCCACCGGCGCACGGCCATCGCTCCCCTTCGATCGCCGAATCCGGCAATCCCGCCCGAGGGTAATCCACCGGCCGCCTTGACGGCCGGGTGGCCGGCCCGGCCGTGGCGGCGCCGGCACCGCTCAGCGCCGGGTCACCACCTCGGTTGGAGCGGGCGACGCCGGATCAGGCGGCGGTCTCCTCGGTGATGTCGCCACCCTGGCGCTTGGAGAACAGCACGGCGCCCAGCAGCACGGCCGACGCGGCCACGGTGATGATCGCACGGGCGGCGTCGTTGTCCGCCAGGGTGAAGACCGCGGGCAGCACCAGCAGCGCCACCAGGTTCATCACCTTCAACAGCGGGTTGATCGCCGGCCCGGCGGTGTCCTTGAACGGGTCGCCCACCGTGTCGCCGATGACGACGGCGGTGTGCACGTCGGAGCCCTTGCCGCCCAGCTGACCGTCCTCGACGTACTTCTTGGCGTTGTCCCAGGCCCCACCGGCGTTGGACAGGTAGTTCGCCATCAGCGCACCGATCACGATCGCTGCAGCCAGGTACCCGCCGAGGGCCGGGGCGCCGAGACCGAACCCGACGGCCACCGGCAACAGCACGGCGAGCAGGGCCGGGGTGGCCAACTCGCGCAGTGCGGCCGACGTGCAGATGTCGATCACCGGGCCGTAGTCGGGCCGATCGGAACCCTTCATGATGCCGGGCTTCTCGCGGAACTGGCGACGAACCTCCTGCACGACCACGCCGGCGGTGCGGCTGACCGCCAGGATCGACAGCGACGAGAACAGGAACACGACGGCGCCGCCAAGCAGCGCGCCGACAAAGACCTTCGGGTCGGCGATGTTGATCACCGCTGCGGCGAAGTCGCCGTTGAACAGCTCCTCGGCGATGATCTCGCGGAAGGCGGCGAACAGGGCGACGGCGGCGATGACCGCCGAGGCGATCGCATACCCCTTGGTGACGGCCTTGGTGGTGTTGCCCACCGTGTCGAGCCCGTCGAGGATCACCTGCGTCTCGCCTTCGAACTCCCCGGCCATCTCGGCGATGCCCTGGGCGTTGTCGGCGATCGGGCCGAAGGTGTCCTCGGCGACGATGATGCCGGTGGTGGCCAGCATGCCGACGCCGGCGAGGGCCACCAGGTAGAGCGAGAACTTGATGTCGCCGCCACCGATGCCGATCGACACCAGGATGGCGCCGCCGACGGCGACGACGGCCCACACGGCCGACTCGAGACCCGAGGAGATGCCGGAGAGCACGACGGTGGCCGGGCCGGTGCGGCCGGACTCGGCGATGTCACGCACCGGCTTGAAGGTGCTCGAGGTGTAGTACTGGGTGATGCGGCTGGCCACCTGGCCCAGCACGATGCCGGCGACGATCGCCAGGAAGAGCCGCAGGCCCACGTTGGACATCGTCGAATCGGTCGGGTTGCCCACGTAGCCGAAGGACACGATCGCCGCGCCCGCCAGGGTGATGATCGACGCCAGCAGCACGCCGCGGTTGATCGGGGGCAGGGCGTTGGTCTCGCCGGGCCGTGCCTTGACCGCAAAGATCGAGACCGCCGAAGCGAGCAGGCCGATCGCCATGATCGCCAGCGGGAAGATGATGCCCTTGGCCGCTTCGTCGATGCCGACGCCCACCGAGTTAAAGGCGGTGATGCCCAGGATGATCGAGGCCACCAGGATCACGCCGAAGCTCTCGAACAGGTCGGCCGCCATGCCGGCGCAGTCGCCGACGTTGTCGCCCACGTTGTCGGCGATCGTCGCCGGGTTGCGGGGGTCGTCCTCGGGGATGCCCGCCTCGACCTTGCCCACCAGGTCGGCGCCCACGTCGGCGGCCTTGGTGAAGATGCCGCCGCCGACCCGCAGGAACAACGCCAGCAGCGAACCACCGAAGCCGAAGCCGATCAGGATCGACGAGGCGGTGTTCTGGAACAACATGACGATGGCGGTGGCGCCCACCAGGCCGAAGCCGGCGGTGAACAGCCCGACGGTGCCGCCCGCACGGAACGCCACCTGCATGGCGTCGTTCATGTCGTGGGCCTTGGCGGCGGTGGCGGTGCGGATGTTGGCCCGGGTGGAGAGCCACATGCCCAGGAAGCCGATCGAGGCCGAGGCGAGGCCGCCGACCAGGAAGGCCAGGGTGCGGAACAACCCGGACTCGGCGAAGCTGAGGCCGTCGCCGCTGACCTCGTCGATCACCTCGCTGGTGGTGAAGAACACGATCACCGCCAGCGGGACCACGATGATGCCGATCGTGCGGAACTGACGGGTGATGTAGGCCATCGCCCCCTCCTGCACCGCGCCGGCGATCTCGCCCATCTTCTCGGTGCCGGTCGGCTTGGCCAGCACCCCCTTCATGCTGAGCGAGCCGACGGCCAGCGCCAGCAGCGCCACGACCATCGAGAACACCAGCCAGAACCATTCGGCGCCACCGAGCTCGAAGAGCTGGTAGCCACCTTCAGCAGCAAGCATGTTGGTCATCTGTTCCTCCGGGAGCACGTCATCGAACGTCTCCGTCGCTTGGCGTCACACGCGCGTCGTCGCGACGTGTCCGATTGCACAGGACCCGGTTATGACAGCCGCTGGGCCACGCCGGCGTCAAAAGGGAGCGCGGCCCGGCACGGGCGGGCGCCCCGCTCCGACTGCCGCTTGCGGTGCGGCAACCACTACCGTTGCCGGATGCTGAAACACGCTCCGATGCAGGTGGTCCGCGGTTTTCTGATGGGCAGCGCCGACATCGTGCCCGGCGTCTCCGGCGGCACGATCGCCCTGGTTCTGGGCATCTACACGCACCTGATCGACACGGTTCGCGACGGCGCCTCGGTGCTCGGGGCGGCGGTCAAGGGCGACGTCTCCGGCGCGCTGGAGAAGTTCAAGGCGGTCGACTGGGCGTTCCTTATCCCCCTGCTGGTGGGCATCGGCCTGGCGGTGATCGCCCTGTCCCACACCATCGAGCACCTGCTGGAGACCCAACCGGTGCGCATGGCGGCCGCCTTCTTCGGCCTGGTGGTGGGCTCGATCATCGTCACCGCCCAGCGCCTGAAGCTGGACGCCACCCGGGCCGCCACGTTGGTGGGCGTCGCCGTCGTGGCGTTCGTGGTGCTGGGGCTCCGCTCCGGCCCGGTGGAGGACCCGTCGTTGCCGTTCGTGTTCGTCGCCGGTGCGATCGCCATCTGCGCCATGATCCTGCCCGGCGTGTCCGGATCGTTCCTGTTGCTGATGCTGGGCCTGTACGACTCGGTGCTCGGCGCCGTCTCCGATCGGGACCTCGCCATCATCGCCGTATTCGGGCTGGGCGCGGTGCTCGGGCTCGCCGGGTTCTCCACGCTGCTGCACTGGGCGCTGCACCACCACCACCAGCTGGTGCTGTCCGGGCTGGTCGGGTTGATGCTGGGCTCGCTTCGGGTGCTGTGGCCGTGGCCGAACGGAACCGAGGGCACCGAGATGGCCATGCCCGCCGGGGACGTGTGGGTGCCGATTCTGTTGGCCGTCGCCGGTGGCGTGGTCGTCGTGGTGATGAGCCTCCTCGCCGGCGAGGAACACCAGGACGCCAAGATCGAGGCCGAGGCGGAGGCCGAGGCCCACACCGCCTGAGCCACGAACCGGGGAGCCCACAGGTACACAAACCGGCGCGCTCCACTCCCCGGTACGGGGAGGGTGGCTACGGGGGTTGGGCTACGGGGTGGTGGTGGTTGGGGCCGCCGTCGTGGTCGCCTCGTCGGCGGGAGGAGCCTCGGTGGTCGTCGTGGCGCCCTCCTCGCCCGATCCCGCCTGGTCGGCCTCGAGCACCATGGCCGCCCGATCCAGCAGGTCCCGCGCCGCGGCGTTCTTCGCCTCGTAGACGGCCAGGCCGTCGTCGGACCCCTTGGCCGCCTCGGCCTCGTCCATCAGCGTGATCGCCTGGGCGATCAGCTCGGGTGCGGTGGCGTCGTCGCCGAGCGGAGTCGGATCCTCCGGTGCCGGGGCGGTGGTACTGGCGCCCGCCTGGGCCGGGCTGGTCGTCGTGGTCGGCTGGTCGTCGGAGGGATCGGGCGACTCCCCCGACGCCTCGGGTGCCGCCACCTGTCGACCGGCGACCGCGTTGGCGATGGCGTCTTCGGCGGTGTCGCCGAGATAGGCCGAGCCCTTCCACACCACGACCACCTGGTTGAGCGCCGGCGAGGAGTCCTCGCCCTTGCCCACCACGTACAACGGGCGGATGTAGAAGATGCTGTCGCCCACCGGGATCAGCTGCATCGCCCCGAAGCGCACGTTGGAACCGCTCTGGTTCAGCAGCGTCACCTTCTCGGAGATCCGGGGGTCGTTGTTGATCGCCACCTGGGCGCGCGTGGGGTTTTCCACCTCGGCGCCCTCGCGCCGCTCGCCGTCGGCCTCGACCGTGCTCATCGTGTAGGCGGTGAGGTCCCCGAAGCGCTCGGGATCGGAGTCGCCCACCACGTAGGCGGCCAGGTCGGCCCGGGCGGCGGCCTCGGTGCCGGGCGTCAGCGGTCGGGATCGGACGAACGCCGGCTCGCCGTCGCGGTTCAGCATCAGCTGCGCGGGGGCGATCGGTCCGGCGGTCTGCCCGGAGACCTCGGCGACGTCGTTGCCCGGGTTGCGGGCGACGATCCAGTTCTCCGAGCCGTCGTAGAACGTCTCCGGATCGTCGACGTGGTAGCGCCCGTACATGCGGGTCTGCACCCGCAGGAGCTCGTCCGGATACTGGAGGTGTGCCCGCAGATCCTCGGGCAGCTCGTCGAAGGGCGTGAACAGTTGGGGCAGCGCCCGCTCCCAGGCGGCGATCACCGGGTCCTCGTCGATGGCCGCACCGTCGGTGAACTCCCGGTCGATCCGGTACATCTTCACCGAACCGTCGTAGCCGTCGATCGTGGCCACCACGGCGGCGCATCGAGTTGAACCGGCGCGAGCGCAGGTCGGACCCCTCGGGCAGGTCGTCGGTGGGCGAGAACTGGGCGTACGGGTAGGTGGACACCGTGGTGTAGCCCATCTGCAGGTACTTGACCCGACCCTCGGACACCACCGGCAGCGCCTCGGACGACCAGGACACGAACGGCGCCAGGGCCGAGAGGCGCTCGTTGGGGTCGCGCCGCATCAGCAGGCGGGAATCCTCGTCGACCGAGGAGGAGATCAGCGGGTCGATCACCCCGAAGCGCAGCGACGTCTCGATCTGGCGCCACACGCTGCCGAGCGCGATGCCGGTGGACCCGTCGAACCGTTCGCCGTCCTCGCGGGAGGTGCCGGCGATGGCGTACCAGTCGGCCAGGCCCCGCCCGAAGTACACCTGGGGCTTGTCGAGCACGAACTCGTCGGTGGTTCGCACCGGCAGGTCCTCGATCAGATAGTCGGGGCGACCGTCGGAGGCGACCCGGTCGGCCGGGGCCAGCGCCACGCCCTCGCCGGCGGTGTACACCAGGTGCTCCTGCTCCCACGAGCGACCGGGCAGGTCGTTGCGGGACAGGTCGCGCACCGACAGCACGGCGGTCTTCTCGGCGCCGTCGATCTCGTAGCGATCGAGGAACACCTCGCCCATCGAGAACTGCGGCTTCTTGGACTGCTGCGCCCGGAAGGTGTCGCCGATCAGGTCGGGGTCGAGCACCGGCACCCGGTCGATCACCGGCAGCGCGTCGTCCACATCGGCGTCGGAGACCATCTCGGTGTAGTCGAACTTCTCGGTGGTGAGCGTGTCGAGCCCGTAGGCGGCCTTGGTGGCCTCCTGGTTGCGCTGGATGAAGTCGATCTCGCGGGCCGCCTTCTGCGGGTCCACCTGAAAGCGCTGCACGAAGGCCGGCAGCGCACCGGCGCCCAGCACCGACACGGCCAGCCACAACGTGAGCGCCACCACCGGCAGCCCCCACCCGCGGCGCCACACGTTGTACACCAGCAGGCCGCCGCAGAAGAGCGACACCAGGGTGAGCAACAGCGTGGCCGGCAGTTGGGCGTTGACGGCGGTGTAGCCGGCGCCGTCGAACACCCGGCCCTCCGCAAAGGTCAGCGCCGGTCGGCGGACGAAGTAGTACTCGGCGGCCTTGATCAGCGCCAGCGTGGCCAGCAGCACCGACAGGTGCGCCTTCACCGCCGGGGTACCGAACCCGGCCTTGCGGGCACCCGGGGGTCGGAGCGACCCGTTGAGGTAGTAGACGCCGCCGGTGGCCAGCGCGATCGTGATCACCGCGGCGAACAGCCAGCTGAGCACGTAGTCGAGGAAGGGCAGCTTGAAGAAGTAGAACCCGAGGTCGATGCCGAACTGCGGGTCGGAGAGGCCGACGTTGGCGCCGTTGAGGAACAGCATCCAGGTGTCCCAGGACTGGACGGCCGGCAGGCCGATGGCCAGCGCCAGCACCAGCGCCGCCACCACCCGAACCACGCGGTGCCGCGACCCGATCAGCTCGTGGTATCGCAGGATGAACTCATCGGCGCCGAGCAGCTCCTGGCGGCGGGACACCCGATCGGCCACCGTCAGGCTGGACAGGCACGCCAGGAAG
>JAWKIE010000038.1:0-35615 GCA_041394485.1 Microthrixaceae bacterium | reverse complement strand
GCGATCACCGACGCCACAAAGGCGGCCACGTTCAACCCAATAATCACCTTGGTGGCGATCGGATCGTCGGCCCGCCGAATCGGCACGGTGCGCTGGGCGCCGCTCTTGAGGCACTCGGGACAATGGAACCCGACCGAGGCCGACGTCATGCAGGTCGGGCAGACCGGCCGGTCGCAGCGCTGACAGCCGACGGCGGCGGCGTTGTTGGGATGGCGGTAGCAGGTGGCGGAGGGGTCCATGGGTGGTTCCAGCTTGGCCCACCGACGTCGGCGGCGCCCATCGGCGACGACACCCCTGAGAACGCTGCCGGCGACCGGGTTGGCAACGCCGACCGGAGGTGTCCTCGTGGTGCCTCGGTCAACCGCCCCAGGGCGCCTCGTGGGTCTGGGGCATCACCCGGGTCAGCTGATGCTCCAGCTCGAAGACCCGCAGCAGGGCGTCGCGTCCCTCGCGGCTGGCGGGCAGGAATCTGTGCACCTCGTCCACCGACGTGTAGCCACGCACCAGGTGGGTCACCGCCCGCTCCTCCCACGCCTCGGCGAGCACCTCGAGTTCGCGGTCACGTTCCAGGTCGTCCTCGAGGAACCGCTCGGTCATCGTGCGGGCCGCCCGGCCAAGGGACACCACCAGTCGGGCCAGGTCGCGCAACGGCGACACCGGTTGACGCAGTTCGGCATAGGGACGACCGTCGCCCTCGAAGTTGTGAGGGATCCAGCCGTGTCGGGTCTGGCTGATGTTGCCCAGGTGCAGGTTGCCGTGGGTTCGAATCGATCGTCCCAGGTCCTCGGCGCCGCGCAGTCGATCGAGCACACCCTCCAGGCGATCGAAGCGGATGCGCCCCGACCCCAACCGATGCAGCGGCGCCAGCAGCAGCTCCGCCCAGGCGCCGCCGTCGGCCGGCTCGCTGTCCAGGCTCTCGCCCAATGCGACGTGCATCTCGGCGGCCCCCCGACCGATGTTCTCCACCTCGCCGGCCACGTCGTTTCGGGCCATGCGGGGCGGTACCCGAACCTCGAAGAGCTCCCGGAGGCCGTTGGTGACCAGGTCGAGACCGTCGAGCCGGCTTCTCAGGCACGGCCGGAGCGTGACGGCCACCTCGCCGTTGCGGGTGAACTGCTCGGCGACCGGGGCCACACGCCCCACGCCGGCCCTGGCCATGGCGGCGGGCAGCTCCACGTCGGGGTTGGGGAGGTCGCTGACCTGGCGATGTGCCTTCAGCTCCCATCGGTCGTCGATGAGCACGGTGGGCGAGATCGCCCCCCAGGGCAATACGGTCAGCGCGTCGGGCGCCACCGAGGTGTCGATCACGTTGGGCATCAGCGACCGAACCGCGCTGAGCGCCCCCGCTCGCCAGGCCATCGCCTCGAACACGACCAGTGGGCGGCCGTCCACCTCGACCTCGCCGATCACCGCATCCGGGTCGATGTCGGGCGGCAGCTCGGTTCGCACCGCCACCATCAGCCGGTATCGGTCGGCCTGATCGCCGCCGAACATCGCCCGAACCTCGACCCAGCCGATGGCCGGGTCGCGAACGATCGTCTCGGTGTCGAGCACCTCCACACCGAGCAGGGTGGCCGCCGAACGGGGCAGCCAGGCCTGACGCCGAAGCCACCCGGGCAGCTCCCGGGCCAGCGAAGCGGCGAACCCGCTGTCGACAACCTGCATCAGCGACCGCTGAAGCCGGCCTTGCCCGGTCCGTGTCGCCGAAACGATCCGACACCGACGGCGGCGTCCGAGGTGGCGAACGCCGCGACGAACGCCTGCTCCTCGAGGTCGAGGCCCGCATCCAGGCCACCCTCGATGCCGTCGGAGATCGCCGCCTTCGCCAGGGCGATCGCCCGACGGGGCCCCACCGCCAGTGACGTGGCCAGGGCCAGGGTGCGGGTCCGCGAGCTCGTCGTGGGGCGCCACCTCGTTGACCAGCCGATGGCGAGCGCCTCGTCCGGCGTCCACCTGACGCCGGTGAACACCAGGTCCTTCGCCCGTGAGGCCCACAGAGCGGGCCAGCCGTTGCAGTGCCTTGCCCCGAAGATGATGCCCAGCAGGATCTCCGGTTGCCGCGGCTGGAAACGGTCGGAGAGCGATGCGCAGGTCGGCGGCCAGCGCCAGCTCGCAACCGCCGCCGAGGGCGTAGCCGGAATCTCGGCGATCCACCGGGCATCCAGAAGCCTCCAATGCGACGGTCGCCCGACGGAACGCCCAGCGATGCCCCGTACCGCGTCGCCGTCGACGAAGTCCGCGGCGCCCTCGGCGGCCCCGTCGGTGTCGTCGGCCGCAACGAACTGCTCGATGTCGGCTCCGGCGGCGAACAGCTTTGCCCCGCGGTGAGCACGACGGCGCCCAGCGGATCGTCGGCCCACCCCTCGGCCGCCTCGGCGACCGCGTCAACACCCCGGTTGGAGAGGGCGTTGGCCTTGCCGTTGCGCAGCGTGGCGATGACACGTCGTCGTCGGTTCGTTCCACGTCAGTCGGGGCGTCCGCGTCGGACATGACATTCACTCCTCGACCTCAAGGACCAGAGAACCGCCACGATGGCCGACCCACCGGGGTCACTCGGCGGTGCCCGGGGCCTCCGATCGAGGAGCGGACCGGCCGGGCCTACCGCCGACGCCTGAGGCCAACGGCGCGGCTCCGCCACTAACAACCCCACACCGGCACTTGGCGGCAGGTGCCGGACCAGCGGTTGCGACCCGAAGCCGTAATCGTCGAGCCGGTCTGGCCTGATGACGCCTGCGTCGCTCCGCCGGCCGCCTGTTGGGCCGCCGGGCAGCCCGTCGGCCTGGTAATCGGTTGAACGGTCACCGCGACTGCACCGTGACCGCCACCGTCACGACGGGCTGGACCACCGTCGGGGCAACGGTCAGGGCGTGGTGGGCGTCGGTGTCGATGAGGCGGGGAGGCGACCGTAATGCCGACAGCCGACGGATCGAACAGCGTGGTGGAGGGCACCCGATTGCGCCGTGGTGCGGTGGAGCCCGGTCGTCGGCGGGCAAGCGGTCGACAGGGGTCGACGCCGTTGAGGAAGTCGACGAGGAGGTCGTCGACGACGTCGGTGGTCGTCACCAGATCGCACTGCGCCGTCAGCCGGGCGTCGATCGCCTCGAGGCCCAGGGCGCCCAGCTGCCAGCATGCAGCCGACCGTCGGGTGGTACGGGTGGAGCACCGACACCCCACGAGTCGCTGGAGCACAGGTCGTGACCGACGCTGGGTGTGTAGCTGTCAAGCGTAGTGCACGGTGGCGCGAAGCCGCCGACGCACGCAGGCAGCGATCTCGGCGTTCAGCGCCAGCTGCACCGCCCGGAGGTCGGTGCGTTCGGCGCTGGACGAGCAGCGACGTCGGCAGGCAGCTCAGTGTCCAGCTGGTTCCGGTGGGACCGGCAGCGGGCGGCAGGTCGGGATAGCCGAGGACGAAGATCTCGCCCGTTGGAACAACTGCGGCCGAGTCGACCATCGCGGTCTCGATGTCGTCGCCGACGGGCCGAGATCTCGGCCATCAGGTCCGGCATGCAGGGCACCGTAGGAAGTCACGACAGTCGCCGTTGGCGGCACTGTTCGGTCAGGATGTCGGTGAACCCCAGGTCGTTGCCGCCGATGAAGGTGACCACGTCGGTGCCATCGACAACGTCAGTACGACGGGGGGTTGGAGCTGTTCTGGGCGGTGTAGAAGTCCTCCCGTGGTGGCGCCCGAGCGGCTGACGTCGACGAAGGTGCCGAACTGCCGGTTCTGGTGAATCCCGCTTGGGGTAGCTGTACTCCTCGGATCGATTGCACGCTCCGGACACCTCCGGCAGGCCAGATCCGCTGCTGTAGGAATCGCCCAGGGCCGGTACTCCAGGTCGGCCGAGGTGTCGCAGGGTTCGGCCCGCCGCAGCGATCGCCCGAAGGCGACGACGATGACGCCGAAGCTCGGTCGAGGCCAGCCCCATCCGCCATCCCGCCGCGCCACGCGGCGGCGGAGCTCGCCCGATCGTCGCATCGATTCGTTCCCCTCGGCCCCGGCACATCGCAGAGTGTGTCACCCAACACACTCCGCGGTCACCTGAGCCGCCGAATCGGTGCGAAATCCATCGGCCGCCCGCCTCCGCGGCCCGCGGGCGGCGCCGCGCTCCTCCAGTCGTCCGAAAGCCGCGACGCCAGGCGTTGCAGCAGGCGGTCGGCCGCCGACCAGGGGTCGATTCGGGCGCCCTCCCTCGGCCCGCAGCGGCGCCCCACTCGGTGGCCAGCAGGTCGTCCAGCTGCGCAGCCGACGGCCGAGCGCTACCGCGCAGGCGTTGCGACCGGTGCTGGGCCCGTCGGCGGTCAGCTCGCCGGTGCGGCGTTGATGGGCGGCGTGCGCCTCGAGTGCATCGGCCAGCTCGCCGACGCCCTCGCCGGTGGTGCCGACGGTTGCCACCGTCGGCGGCCGCCACACCGGCCGTCCCTGCCCCGTCGGCGGGGCGGGCCGTGTGCGCGGCTCGAGCGCCCGCCAGGTTGAGCATGCCCTCCAGGTCGGCGATCGTGTCGCGGGCACCCTCGCGGTCGGCCTTGTTGACCACGAACACGTCGGCGATCTCCATCAGGCCCCGCCTTGTTGGCCTGGATCGCATCGCCCCAACCGGGGTTGACCACCACCACGGTGGTGTCGGCCTGATCGAAGGATATCGGTCTCCACCTGGCCCACGCCGACCGTCTCGGCGATCACCAGATCGCGCCCGGTGGCCCCGAGGACGGCGATCGCATCGTTGGTCGCCCCGGCCAGCCGCCCAGGTGACCCCTCGCGTGGCCATCGAGCGGATGTAGAGATGCTCGTCGCCTGCGGCGTCGCCCATGCGCACCCGATCGCGAGATATGCCTCCGGAGAACGGACTGGAGGGATCGATGGCGAGCACCTTGATCGACCTGCCGCAGCGCAGCAGTTCGGCGCAGAGGGCCGCGTTCAGCGTGGACTTCCCGGCGCGGGTGCGCCAGTGATGCCGGCAGTGACCGCCTGGTCAGCGATCGACCGACGATCGGTCGTCCAGGGCACGGGCCCAGGTGGCCCGCACCAGTGACGACCCGCTCGCCACCGTTCGACCACCGACAACGCAGGCGAGGGGCGCGACGGTCACCCGGCAGGCCAGGTCCAGCAGCGTCGCTTCGTCGGTGGGCAGCGGGGCCATCAGCTTGCGTCCGTCGGGTCAGGGTTCGGGTTGGGGTGCGGCGGCAGGAGACGACCGGCTCGCCGGTCGAACACAGCTCACAGGGTGACGGCGGTCTCGCACAATTCGGGCGAGGTGTCCGTGCAGTTGGCCACCCACTCGATCGAGCGCACCTCCGGCAGGCGGTCGGTCAGGATCCGTTCCAGGCCCGCCGACGGGCGACCCGAGGCCCCGGAGCAGCCCGCGCAGGATCCCCAGCAGGCTCAACCGGAGGACGCCGTCGGCCTCGTCGAGCTGCTCGATCGCGACCTGCACACCATCGAGGCGAAGGAGCGGCTGGAGTTCCGCCAGTATCGTGTCGACCGCTTCTCTCACGTCGCTCGCTCCGGTTCTCGGGTGGCCACCATTCATCTAGCCGGGTGGCTCGGCCCCATCATCCCATGTGAAACACCTCACGATCACCCGCACCCTCACCCGAGAGCCGCCGAGGCCCTGGGCCGCGCCGGGACGACCTGCTCGTGCTGGAGGAGGCCGCCGACGACGGCACGCTGCGAGCCGTCGACGGCCCGTGGTCCCACTGGGACATGGCGGGTCACGATCGAGACGGCGGAGTCCGGCGAGGCTGCGCCGGGCGCACCCGATGCCGTCCGACCAGCCGGTGCTGCTTGCGACCGAGCAGGTCAGTTTCACGCCGTCGATCCCGGTGTTCGGCCCGGCGTTCGTCCCGCTGATCGTCTCCTCGCTGGTCCCATGCGCTCCGGCCGGGTTCCCTGGTGGAGCCCCCTGCCCGCATGGACCCCGAATCGGTGGCCATGCCTTTCTGCTGCCTGCCTCATCGGCATCGCTTGGTTCCTCTCCACGGTCGTCACCCGGTGCTCACCTTCCGCCGCCGACGACTTCGGCATCCTCACTTCACCGGTCGCAGTCGACCGCCCTGGCGGTGATCCAGCGCTTGACGTGGTGATCACGCTGGTCGTCATGGCCCTGGCCGACCGGCAGGGACAGCGTGGCGCTGGGCTCGTTGTGGCTGGCGGCGGCCTCCTGCGCTGTGCGCCCTCAGCACGGCCTGGCCGCGATAACCGGCGCGGGTGCTCACCCGCAACCTGTCCGGCGCTGCGGTGCTGCTGGCCAACGTGCTGGTCGCCGAGGAGGTGCCCAGCCGGGTTCCGGGCCTACTCGGTGAACACCAGTCGATGTCGTGCACGCTGGGCGCGGCATCGTGTTGATGCTGTTGCCGTTGGCCGACTTGGGCACTGTGGGGCTGGCGCCTCGTGTGCGGCGGCGCCGTGTTGCTGGTGCGTTCGTGATGTGATGGCCGCCACCTGCCCGAGTCCAAACGGTTCAGAGACCACCCACGACCATCCCGACGAGGCCCCCGGAGCGGTTCTCGATGCGCCGGCTGTGGGTGCTGGTGGCGCTCGGCCTGGCGATCAACGTGTTTGCGGCACCGCGACGCAGCTCCAGGCCGACTACCTCAAGGCGGATCGCGGCTACTCGGCGCTGTGGGTGACCCTGTTCATCATCATCACCAACACCCCGGCCGGGCTGGGGGTGGTGCTCGGCGGCCGGTGGGGCGACTCGTGGGGCCGCAAGCCGGTGGCGGCGATCGGCATGGTCGAGTGCCGGGCACCGCCACGATGTTCATGTTCTCCGGGGGCCTCGATGTGGGTGGCGTCGTTGCTGTCGGCGGTGATCGGCGGCCTGTCGGTGGCCACCATCGGCGTCTACGGCCGGAGATGTTCTGCGGCGGCGGGGCTGGCTGGCGGCCTGCTATTGGCCTCGCCTGGCGCGACTGGGCTGGTGGGTTCTTCTTGCCAGAATATCGGCTGACGCATGGACCGACGGCGTTTGCGCTGCCTGTCGATCGACCGTTGCTCACGCGTTCATCGTGGTCTGCTGTGCCGGATACAGGGCGGCTATGAAGGAGCTGACCAGGACCCGCGGCCGCGCGCCGAGCCCGACGCCCCCTGTGTAGGTCCGGCGATGACACCCTTCCGACCCGCCCGCGTTCGACCTGGCCTTCACTGGGACCCGGTGTGCCTTCGCCTGGCCTGACCTCAGTGGGGTCGGCGAGCTGGTGCGCCAGCGGGCTACCGTCAGTAGCGTTTCATCTCGCTTCGCCTGCTGAACGCCGACGTCGACTACGCCGCCGACTTCCCGGCCGAGTACGAGGAGGGCCATTCGGCGGGGCTTCGGCTCCTTCGTGGCCGCTGCGGTCCGCGAGGCCGAGGGGTCCGCGCCGATGCGAGAGCTGTACGTCGCCATGTCCGAGCCCCTCTTCCAGTCCCCGCCGGAGGACGGGGCGATGATCCCGCACCCCGCCGACCACTGCGTGCGGGAGCTGCCAGGCGCCTGCGAGGCTGATCACCCGACTTCGCCGACGCCCTCACCGACGAGCGCTGGGACGAGGTCAGGTCTCGGCGGACACCGAGGAGGGCGCTGGCGTCCACCGGCCGTGACGTGGGCACGCCGATCATCCGCCACCAACCACCGGACGGCCCGGCGTTCTTCGGTCCGGTGATCAGCCGGGTGCCCGGGCCGACGAGGCCGGACCGCTCTGGGACTCCGTGCTGTACCTGGCGGGCTTTCCGGGGTTCGCCGAGCTGAAGCGCGGCTCGCAGGGCAGCCGCAGCTGCCCGTGTTTACGCAGGCGCCCGACGCCGAGGACTGGCACGGGGCAGCCGCCCACCGACTGACCCCATCCTCGTGCCCACCTGCCGGCCGCCCGAGCCGGTCGTTTCGTGTCGACATCGAGGCCTCGGCACCGAACCTGCCGGTGAGCCCGTGCGCTCGTCGGGCCGCCTACGCTGAGGCGATGCCACGACGGCGCGTCGGCGCGGACGAATCCCCACGGTGATCGGTGTGTGCACTGCTGCTTGCCGGCGTGGCCTGTGGTGCCCGGCGACGACGCCGAGGAGGACGACGCCGAGCCCCGGAAGCCTGGTGGCGCCCCGCCGACTCGATCGACGGGATCTCGGCCCGGAGCCGTCACAGCGGGGTGCCACCTGGCGCAGCTACGTGGCGACCGGCGGGGGGTCGGCGGGATCGAGGTGTTCGACTCCCCCGGGGCGAGTGCGACCACCGTGCGGCGCCCGAGCAGCTCGGGTGCCGTCGGTGTTTCTGGTCCGAAGCTCGACGTGTCGGGGCCCGACGACGCCACTGGCACGAGGTCTGGTTGCCGATCCGGCCCAACGGCAGCCACGGCTACGTGCGGGGCGAGGACGTGAACCTCAGCTACCACGACTATCGCCTTCGGGTGAGCCTGTCTGGAGCACCGCCTCCGGCTCTACACCGCCGGGGTGCTCACCGAGACCTATCCGGTGGGCGTCGGCGGCAGATCGCACGCCCACGCCGGGCGGGACAGCTACACCAAGGAGCTGCTTCGAGCCCACCAACCGGGGCGGGCCCTACGGCAGCTACGCCTACGGTCTCTCCGGGTTTTCCAACACGCTGACCGAATTCGCCGGCAGCGACGGGGTGGTCGGCATCCACGGCACCGACGAGCCAACCACCGTCGGTCAGGACGTGTCGACTGGGTGCAATCCGCATGCGCAACGACGACATCGAGGACCTGGTACGGCGGCTCCCGGTCGGCGTGCCGGTGGACATCATCGCCTGAGGCGATCGAGCCAGCGGCGATGCGGCGGCCACGTCCGCATTGTCGGCCTTGCGCTTCAGCTCGTGACGGCCGCCCTCGATCCGCTCGACGGTGACCGGGCCGCCCGCAGCTCGTGGGCCGCGGCCAGCTCGTCGGGGGTCCCGAAGGTGTCCCGGTCGCGGAGACGAACAACGTGGGCACCCCGACGGCGCCCAGGTGCTCCACCCGCAGCCTGTCGGGTTTCGGGTGGATGCAGCGGATAGGACACCAGCACCAGCCCGGCGGCCTCGACGGCCCCCTCACGGCGATCGCCATCGAGGCCGGCGCCGCGCCCATCGTTGATCCGCCGATCACAGCGACGACGGTTCGGTGTTCCAGCGTTCGGCGGCGGCCTCCACCGCAGCGGCCACCTCGACGTCAGCTTGGGGGCGGTCGGGGAGCCGTCTGCCGGCTCGGCGGTAGAGCCATCCACCCGCCGGACCGGCAACGGCGACACCGCCGACTCGATCGCCGGCCAGGCTCGGATGGTCGGCGCTGCAAGACCGGCGCCGGGAAACAGCACCAACCGCCGGGCGCCATCACCCGGTGGTGGCCAGCAACACCCTGCGGGCCTCGGAGGTCGCTGATGCGGCCTGCGGCGCCGACGGTGGCGGCGCCGTGGTAGAGATGGGCCTCGGAGACGGAAGCGTCGGAACGGCCTGCACGGCTCGGCGGGTCAGCTCGTCGCCGTCCTCGAAGCCGAGCAGGTCCCGGGCCCAGCTCATCGGGTCGGCCAGCGGAGAGCTGCGAACCGTTGCGGCGCCCGGTGACCAGAGCCGCAAACCCGGCATCGACGTCGCCCGGCCAGCGCAGGCCCTGCGGATGGCACCAAGACGCCCGCCGATCGGCCATCGGCAGCTGCGCCAGCGCCACCGCATACAGCGCACAGCACGTGTTGCTCGGCGGTGCCGGTGTGATCGATCTCAAACTGCAACCGGTCCTCCACGACCAGCAGCTGATGGTGGCGGCGCTTGCAGCCCGACCGTGTCGGTCTGAAAGCGGTGCCGCAGCCGGGGCTGGGTGATTCGCCGACCCTCCTCGAGCTGGGTGATCAGGTGCAGCTGCTCGTCGAGCAGGTCGGGGTGGATGCGATCGGAAAAGTGGGCGACCACGCCCGCCAACGGCGCCGGGGACGGGTGGGAGGGCAGGTTGCTCTCGCCCAGGTGCCGGCGGGTTGGGGCATAGGGGCGGGAGATGAAGATCTCCGCCTGCTCGGCTACGCGCACCCTTGCAACCTAACGCGGGGCCGCTCGCCCGGCCTCGCCCGCCGCCGGTGACCGGGTTCACACCAGCCGAACAGGCAGTCGCGCAGCTGCCCGGCCCGTGCCGCAAAGGGCAGCTTGGCCGGAGCGGCCGACACGGCGGAGGTTCGTCGTCGTCATCGTCGACGGCGGGTTCCTCCCCATCGCCGGAGCCGGATCGTGTGGTGCCGGTGGCGTCGTCCTCCGACCCGACCTCACCATCGGAGCCATCGTCGTCCGGTTCGCCTCCGGGCGGGTCGTCATCCGACCCGGTTGCGGCACCGGCCGGGTCGTCACCGGCCGGGTCGTCACCGGCGGGGTCGTCCTCGTCGGCCTCGGCCTCCTTCGGGCGGCGGCGGCGGCGGCAGGCGTCGGCGTCGGTCTCGTCGCAGATCGGCGGCCCGCTCACTACAGATCCGCCACTGGTGGGCATCGAGCCGAACGGCACGGCCAGGCGGTCCATGCGGTCGGCCTTCGGCGACGTCCAGCCGGGCGCCCGGGATCTTCGGGTTGTCCTTCAGGCGATCGACCGCGGCGTACAGCTGGGTGAGCAGGTCCTGCACCTCGGTCCCCTCGGCCTCCTCAAACACCTCGTCCGGGTCGGGCATGGCTCCAACGGTGGCGTCGACGGCATCCTCGTCGGACGCCGACACATGAAGGTCGGCCGCCTCGTCCCATGCGCAGGCGATCCCGGCGACCAGCAACGACTCGGCCAGGAGTCCCGCAGCGCTGCGGCCTCCCCACCTCGTACACCACTGGTCGGCCCCGTCGCTCCAGGCCGACTGTCCACCCCAGGTCGTCGAGGCCTCCTCGACCAGGTGCTCGTCCAACATGCCCACGACCAGCTCGGGGCCCTGCCACACCCGGTCGATCGAGTGCTCCGCCCAGCGCGGCGTCCAGCGCCGCCCGATCGTCCGTGCATAGTCTGATCGAAGAGCAGGCGCGCGTCGGACAGCTGCTCCACCGCAAGGCGGGAGACAGGCCGCTCGTCGTCGGCATCGTCGCTGTCGTGGTCGTGGTCGCCGGTCGTGGTCGCGGTCGAGGTCGTCGTCGGGGTCGAGGCGGAGGAAACGCCGCCCTCCGCCTCGTCGCCGATCGAGGTCCACCTCGACTGCGTCGGCTTCTCGTCCCCGTCCGGCACGTCGGGTGCCGCCGTCGTCGACCTCGGCGGCGGTGTCCTCGGGGACGGCCGGGGCGTCGGGCAGGTTCTTGGAGCGCTTGGTTCGGCGGAGCACGGGCCAGTCTTCCGGCTTCCCAGGCCCCGAAAAGTGCCTCACCGGAGGATCCCGGCATCATGCCGGGCCGGTCACCACGGAATCAGCAGTCAGGTCCTGAAGGAAGCGGTCCTCGTCACACACGCCGTCGGGCGTGTCGGTGTTGATCCCGAAGTCGCTGTCGTCGACCGGGTGCCGAAGACGGTCAACGCCACCAACAGCGATGTGGCCAGTATGGCCACCGCGCCGGTGACGATGCCGGCGGTCGCCATGCCGGAGCCGTTGCCGTTCTCCCGCTGGGCCTTGCTCCGTCCCATGACCCCCAGCACGATGGCGATGATGCCGCCGAGGATGCCGAGGAAACACGCCCGGCTAGCAGGAGGCTTCCGATGCCGACGACCAGCGCACCGACGGCCAGACCGTTGGTGCCCGTCCTTGCGCACCGCCGAACCCTCCGGCGGGCGGGCCGCGACCCCTCCGGCGACGGGGCCGCCGGGAGGCGGCGGGGTGTAGCCGCCTTGGGGGTAGCCCCCAGGTGCTCCGCCCGGAGGCGGCCCGGCCGGAGTTCGGTGGCGGTGCCTGACCGATCCGGGGCGGGGGCCGGAGCGGAGGCGGCCCCTGCGGGGTCGGGTGGGGGCGGAGCCGAGCCCGGGGTGTCCCTCCGAAGCCGGAACCCGTCGGTGGACCGGGCTCCGGGGAGGCGGGGCGGAAGGTGGCGATATCGGTTCATCCAAGCGTTGGTACGGAGTGGACGACCAGGCATATCAGGACCGTCGCCGAACCCGCGCAGGGTTCGCTCTCGATTCCGGCGGGGCCGCCCCGACTAAGTTGGCCCGCCATGAGCGACCCCCCCAAACCCCGATCGAAACCTTGCAATGGAACTGGTGCGCGCGTCACCGGGCTGCGGCGCTCGCCGGGGCCAGGTGGTTGGGCCAGGGCGACAAGAACGCCGCCGATGGTGCTGCGGTCGACGCCATGCGGTTGCTGTTGTCCACCGTCACATGCGGGGCGTGGTGGTCATCGGCGAGGGCGAGAAGGACGAAGGCGCCCATGCTGTACAACGCGGCGAGGTTGGATCGGGCGACAGCGCCGGCGCCGACATCGCCGTCGGCCGATCGTGTGTTCGACCCCGGGCCCTTGCGTCTACATGGAGAAGATCGCCGTCGGGCCGGAGGCCGCCGGCGTGATCGACATCACCCAGACCCCCACCGAGAACATCCACCGGGTGGCCGAGGCGAAGGGCCTCAAGCCCCGGGACCTCACGGTGGTCGTCCTCGACCGCCCCCGGCACGACGACCTGGTCGCCGAGATCCGCAGTACCGACGCCCGCATCCACTCGATCTCGGACGGCGACGTCGCGGCGCCATCGCTACCGCCTGGCCCACGTCCTCGGTCGACGCTCCTCTTCGGCATCTGGCGGCACCCCGGAGGTGTCATCTCGGCCGCGGCGATGAAGTGCCTCCGAGGTGAACAAGCGGGGTCGGCTCTGGCCCCGCAACGACGAGGAACGGGCTGCTGCGGAGGCGGCGGGTTACGACCTCGCCAAGGTGCTCACCCAGGACGACATGGTTCGTGGCGACAACTGCTTCTTCGCCGCCACCGGCATCAGCGACGGCGAGCTGCTCGACGGCGTGAAGTTCTCCTCGGCGAGCGCCCAGTCGCAATCACTGGTGATGCGCTCCCTCGGGCACGGTTCGGCTGGTGCAGACGCACCATCGGGCGAGCCGGATGCACGTCTGATCAGCGCCCGCTCCGGCGACCGACCGACCGTGTGCGGCAAGGCTGAACTCGCCGGCCGCCAACCGGTCCTTGATGCCGTTGGGGGTGAGAACCAGGGCCCTCGTCGACGTCGGGGGTGCCGTCGCCGTCGGCATCGAGGTCCTGAAAGTTGGGGACACCATCGCCGTCGACATCGAACCCCTCGACGCCGTCGAGGATGGTGTCGCCGTCCGGAATCAGGATCGAGGCGATCGGGCGTACCGTCGCCGTCGGTGTCGGCGGTGCCCTCGTACAGGTCAGGCACCCGATCGTGGTCGGTGGAGTCCCGATGGTCGGGGATCGTGCCGTCGAAGTCACGCCGGAGCCCTCTACAGTCGGGAACGCCGTCGCCGTCGGTGTCCTGGTCGAGAAGTCGGGGTTCCGTCGCCGTCGAAGGTCCGCGGCGAAGTCCGGCGCCCTCGAGCATCGGGAATCGCCGTTGCCGTCGAGGTCGAGGTCCGGTTGGGCACCCCGTCGGCGTCGGGGTCGGTGGAACCCTCCACCGAGTCCGGGATCCCGTCGCCGTCGGAGTCGAGATCCCGGTAGTTGGGCGTCTCGTCACCGTCCAGGTCGCCAGTTCCCTCGTTTCGTCCGGGGATGCCGTCGCCGTCGAGGTCGGCGTCGGACTGCCGTCGAGGACGCCGTCGTCATCGGTGCCCAGGGCACGCCCTCAGCGAAGCGGCGTCCACCAGATTTGCCGGTTCCCCTGAGTTTGTCCGAGGCCAGCGCAAACCCCACCTGGGCGACGCCGACGGGCACCTCGACCGAGCCCGGTGCGTGGTCCACTCCGTGGTGGATCCACGATGAAGCGACCTCGACGTCGGGGCGGCAGTGGCGCCCAGGCGCTGGAGGCACCAGCCGCAAGGATGGCCCGATCACCCGGCGCTGCGCAGGCGGTAGGCCACCGACCACTGCAGCACCTGCCCCGGCGTCACGCGCCGACCGTCTGGGCCAAGGTCGATGGGCCCGATCCGTTGAGTTCGGCGATCTGGGTGCCGTCCACCGATGGCGCCGAGAAACCCGTTGGCCCACACCTCGGTCGTCGGCTCGGTGTTCGTCCACAACCGGCGACGGCCGAGGAGGCGACCAGCGAATAGCCGACCGAGGACGGTGTGCAGGAGCTCGAACGAGCCGTTGACGAAACGCTCGGTGGACCCGTGACACTCCCGGTGGCGTCGTCCGATGCCGTCACCGTCGCGGTCGGCCCCCGCGCCGCAACCGGCCACCGACGGAACCCTGTTCGATGGTGGTGTCCGCCGGCGCCCATCAGCACCGGCCACCACCGCGAGGCCCACCGGGCGAGTCGCCGGGCCGCCGCGAGAACCCATCGCTGGGGACTGCGGCGGATGATCGACGGGAGTGCTCATGAATCGGCTCAGGCGAATCTTGGCGGGAACGGCTCGGTGTGTCCTGGCGATCTGCAGTGACGTGCCGCAACGGGATCGATCCGGTGACCTCCGCCGGATGTGTAGGCAGAGCGAGGCGAAATGGACGTAGGCAAGTATCGAGTCGACCCGGATCATCCGGTACTCGTCACACTGGGACGGGGACGACGACAGGGCCTGGACAAATCGGACACCAAGCAGGCCACCGCCGAGCTGTCGAGCGCCCCGGGGACGGCACCGTCTGCTGGTGGTGATTCAAGCGACGGACACCGGGGGCAAGGACTCGGCGATCCGTCGGGTGTTCGGCCCGCTCAATCAGCACCCAGGCGTCACCGTGACCGGCTTCAAGAAGCCCTCCGAGGAGGGTTGGCCCACGACTACCTCTGGCGGTCCACCACCACACCCCGCCGCTGGCCAAATCGCCGTGTTCAACCGCAGCCACTACGAGGACGTGCTGGTCGTTCGCGTGCGACCTCGTTCGGGAACCCCGATGGCAGCGTCGCTATCGGCCATCGTCAAGTTCTTCCTGCACATCACGCCCGAGAGGGTAACGCAAGCGCTCCAGGACCGCGGCGGACGACCCCACCAAGTGGTGGAAGTTCAACCAGCCGACCTGGCCGAGGCGCGAACGTTGGGACGACTACCAGGCCGCCTACTCCGAGATGCTGTCCACGTCGGAACCCGTGCCGTGGCACGTGAAGTCGGCCAACCACAAGTGGTTCCGAGACCACCTGATCAGCACCATCCTGGTCGACACGCTCGAGGGGGCTCGACCTCGCCTATCCGGAGTCGGACACCGACCTGTCCGGCACGGTCATCACGAACGAGAGCGCCCGGCTCAGGTGGTTCCGCTCTCAGGTTCGGACGCGCCGCGTCCAGATCCAGGTCGGCCTCGTCGCGCAGGTCGCAGGTGCGACGTTGTCAAGCACCGGTTCCCCATCGCCTGCAATGCCAGGTGCACCAACTCCACCCGTCGAAGCGCCGATGGATCTCGGTCTCGGCCACCATCTCCTCGGCGATCCGGATGACGTGCCCACGGATGCGCTCGTCCAGGTTGCCCACCCGCTCGGCCAGGTTCAGTCGGCCGCCGCCCGGATCCACCTCGATGACGGCCGGGTCGGGCGGCTCCATGTGCCAGGCTCCGGCGGGCTGCGACGCTGCTGGTCAGCACCAGGGGAAAGTGCCCGCTCACCCGGTAGTTCTCCTTGGCCACCTTCAGGTTGAGGCGCAGCGACAGGTCGAGGTGGACGTCCGCCCGATGGCGGCGCAGCGTCGACATCTCGTCGACGTGAAGGTCGACCACTCGATCCTCGCCAACCGTGGCTTGAACACGAACCGATGCCGAGATGGGCCCGATCTTCTCCTTCACCTTGAGTTCGCCGGGCGGCAGCGCCTGGAACGGGGTCCGATCACCTCGGGCACCAGCACCAGCTCGGCGAGCGCGTGCCCGAACTCGGAGAAGTCACTGGCGGCTTCGGCCGTCTGCGTCAGGGTCGTTGGAGCCATTGCATTCCTCCGGATCAGACCGCTGCGTGACAACGTGACCGCTAGCGGTGACGAATATCGCCAGTGTACCGAAGGTACGGCGTATCGGCTTTGATGGCATTTCAACAATTGCTGAGACTTCCCATCAACGGATGAAGACAACTACACCCAGCGGCACGCCGGTCGCCGGACCCGGCGCCGAGGCCACCCGGCTCGTGGTAGAAGGTGGATGGCCTCCTCGCGCGCCCAGCGTCCACTGCCGGCGAACGTGATCGGCGTGCCCGTCGTTCCCGGCTTCCGTCTCCCATCGGGGACTACGCCATTCGGCGACTCTTCAATGGCCCCACCGCCGTTGCGCATCATGAAGGCGCTGTCGCTCATCGAGCACCCGGGCGTTAGTTGCGCTGTGCGGCCAGGTGCCAGGCCTTGTCCAGGCCAACCACCGTCGAGGACCTCGCCGCACGGCTTCAGGGACGTCAGCGCGCGAACTCGCGGCTGCTTCGATTTGCCGGCCTCGGAGGCTGGGTTCGTCTCGATCGCCGGGGGCAGGTCCGGCCCACGGCTCACGCCGTTCCTTCGGAACGATCACCCCGGAGGGTGGCGGGCCTGGGTGGACTTCGTGGCCGGCGACGAGGTGACCAGGGCGGTCGCCGCCCTGCGCCGGCCGGCTGGCGACAGGTTTGCCGCCGTCAGCGGGTCACCCTTCTTCGACTGGATGGCCGACCATCCCGACCGCTGGGCGATCTTCGGCAGGCGATGGCCGCGGTACGCCTGAATACGCGCCGCAGCGCTCGATGCAACCTCGACTGGGGCAGCTCGCCGACGTCTGCGACGTCGGTGGTGGCCTGGCACGATACCAGCCCGCACGCTCCTCGACCTCCGTCCAGGGTGGAGCGCCGTCACCTCGACCTCCCCGAGGTGTGGCCCGAGCACCCCGGCTGCGGGCGGTCGGCGGCGGCACGTTCGGAAGTCGATTCCCGATGGGCACGACGCACACCACCTGCTGGTCAACGTGCTGCACGACTGGGGTGACGACGACTGCCGCCGGTGGTTCGCCAACCTGGTCAGTGGGCCCCGACGCGGCTGGTCGTCGTGGAGTTCGAGCGGGTCGACCGTCCCGGGCCGGGGATGGAGACCCGCGTCGACCTGCTGATGGCAGCGCTCACCGGAGGTGGCAAGGAACGCAGCGCCGACGAGTTTGCGGCGCTCGCCAAGCCGAAGCCAGGCTCCAGTCGGCCGACCCCGCTGGTCTCCAGGCAGCCTCGCCCACACGTTCCGTCTGGCCGTGTAGCCGCCGGCCCCATCGATGGAAATGTCAGGCCAACAGGCGGTCTGGATCGAGGGCCACGATCGTGGGCTCGTCGAATGCTCTGACCGGTCGCGCCAGGCCCGCCGCAGAGCAACGTGTCGCCGGTGAACACGGCGCCGGATCCGGCATCGTGGAAGCAGCAGCAGCCGAGAGTGCCCGGGGTGTGCATGGCGACGAGGTCGTGTCCGGCCACCGCAAACGAGCCACCCTCCGCCAATTCGCGGTCGGGCGTGGCGTCGGGCCACACGACGTCCCAACATCGTGTCGGCATCGTGCAGCCAGATCGGCGCGTCGACGGCATCCCGCAGCGGCTGCTGCGTTGATGTGGTCGTTGTGGCCGTGGTGAGCACGATCCCGGCCACCCTGCGGCCGTTGACCGCCTCGACGTCGGCCGATGGTCGTGCGCCGCATCGAAGATCAGCACCTCGCAGTCGTCGCCGACCAGCCAGATGTTGACGGTGACCTCCCACTCGCCGCCGTCCAGGGCGAAGATGCCGTCGGTCGTGACCAGTTCGATCGTCATGGCCCAACCGTAGCCTGACCGACGGCTGCGGGGATTCCCCGCTTCTGCACGTCCTCACGCACGTTGGCGGGAACCTCGTGCCAGGGTGCGGGTCGGCGCCGGGTGGGGCCCGGCGCTGCTACTTCCGGCGCGGCCTCGGCGACCGAGATGCGCACCTCGGCCCGGCGCAGCGCGGCGGCGGCCTCGGAGTCCTCGGCGCGTCGGCCCGGAGGCCTCCTCGGCCGCGGCCGCTGGCGGTCTGCGCCCGGGACAGGTCGATGTCCTCGGCCAGCTCGGCCTGTCGGAGGCACCGCCACCTTGTGTTGCCGTCGCCGGTGAAGTCCTCGACGAAACCGGAATGCACGGCGATCTGACGCTCCGGGCTCGTCGTCGGCGATCACCGGACCACGCCCATGGCCAGCGCGCCGATCATGGGGATCTTGACCCTCCATGAAGGCGGCATCGCCTTCGAGGGTGCGGGCGATGACCATGTTGGCCTCGCCCGACCACACGATGGCCTCCGGAGAAACCAGCTCGACCTGCAACGTCATGATCAGCCGTTCTTCTTCAGGTCGTCGGCCTTCTTCATGGCATCCTCGGCGCCGCCGACGTTCCAGGAACGCCTGCTCCGGGCGGGTGGTCGAGGTCGCCGTTGACCAGCATCTCGAAGCTCTCGATCGTCTCGTCGACCGGCGTGAAGATGCCGAGGCAGACCGGTGAACACCTCGGCGACGAACATCGGCTGTGAGAGGAACTTCTCGATCTTGCGGGCCCGGTCGACGGTGACCCGGTCCTCCTCGGACAGCTCGTCGAGGCCGAGGATGGCGATGATAATCTGCAGCTCGTTGTAGCGCTGCAGCGGCTCCTGCACCTGACGGGCCACGTTGTAGTGGCGGTCGCCGACGACCTGCGGGTCGAGGATGGTCGAGGTGGACGCCAGCGGGTCGACCGCCGGGTAGATGCCCTTGGCGGCGATGTCGCAGTTCAGCTCGGTGGTGCCGTCGAAGTGGGTGAACGAGGTGAACGGCGCCGGGTCGGTGTAGTCGTCCACCCGTACGTACACGGCCTGCAACGAGGTGATCGACTTGCCGCCGGTGGAAGTGATGCGCTCCTGGAGGCGCCCATCTCGTCGGCCAGGGTGGGCTGGTAGCCCACGGCGGAGAACATGCGTCCCAGCAGCGTGGACACCTCCATGCCCGCCTGGGTGAAGCGGAAGATGTTGTCGACGAACAGCAGCACGTCCTGGCTCTGCACGTCACGGAAGTACTCCGCCATCGTCAGCGCCGACAGGGCCGCGAAGGCGCACGCCCGGCGGCTCGTCCATCTGGCCGAAACAGAGGGGCGGCCTTGAGCACCAGCTGATCGGTGCCGCCCAGCATCGTCTCGCCCATCTCGATGAGGAGGTCGGTGCCCTCACGGGTGCGCTCGCCCACACCGGCGAACACGGACACACCGCCGTGGTTGGAGGCCACGCGGTTGATCATCTCGGTGATCAGCACGGTCTTGCCCACGCCCGCACCACCGAACAGGCCGATCTTGCCGCCCTGCAGGTACGGGGTGAGCAGGTCGAGCACCTTGATGCCGGTCTCGAACATCTGGGCCTTGGGCTCCAGGGTGTCGAACGCCGGCGGCTGACGGTGGATCGGCCAACGGTCGCTGGCCTCGATCGAATCGACGTCCAGCGGCTCGCCGATGACGTTGAACACGTGACCGAGCACACCGTCGCCCACGGGAACGGTGATCGGGCCGCCGGTATTGCGCACCTCGGTGCCACGGATGAGGCCGTCGGTGGGCTTCATGGCGACGGCTCGCACCCGGCCGTCACCGATCTGCTGGGCGACCTCGGCCACCACGGTGACGTCGTCATCGCCGACGGTGAGGTCGAACTCGAGCGCGGTGTTGATCTCGGGGATCGCACCGGCGGGGAACTCGACGTCGACCACCGGGCCGGCGATGGCCACGATCTTGCCCGAGGGGTGATCGCCGGTGGGCTGATCGGCGGCGGTGTCGGTTGCGAGGGGCTCGGTTGCGGTCATCGTGGCTCCTGGGTGTTCGTGGGAGAAGGGTCTGCGAGGGTGGACGGCTGGTTGCGCGTTGGGGTGGCTGCGGGGCGCACTAGGTGTGCATCCGGTGTGCGAGGCGCTCGTGGGCGACGTGTTCGAAGCTCAGGTGCTGGGCGGCCAGGTGGTGGGCCATGTCGCCCTCCTCTTCTTGATCGTCGCCCAGCGCCTCGGCGCCGGAGATGATCTCGGAGATCTCGGTGGTGATCGCGTCCTGGCGCACCTGGTTCATCTTGCGGGTCAGCCGAAGGATCATGTCCTGGGCGTTGTCGGTGGCCGACTTCATCGCCCGCTGGCGGCTGGCGTGCTCGGAGGCCGCCGCGTCGAGCAGCGCCGAGAACAGGCGGCTCTCGACGTACCGGGGCAGCAGCGCCTCGAGAACGCCGGCGGGGTCGGGCTCGAATTCGAACCCGGCGCGGGCCTCGGCGTCGCCGGCCTCGGCAATCGTCTCGGTCGACTGCAGCGGCAGAAAGCGGCGCACCCGCGGCTTCTGGGTGCCGAGGCTGACGAACTCGGTGTAGGCCAGCAGGATGCGGTCGACACCCTCGTCGAGGAACATCGTCGACACGGTGCGTGCCACCTCGCGGGCGTCGTGGTAGGTGGGCGTGTCGGAGATGCCCTCGAACTCGGAGTGGATCGAGTAGCCCCGGAAGCGAAAGTAGGCGCTGGACTTCTTGCCCACGCAGATCAGGCGGTACTCGCGCCCCTCGGAGCGGGCCGCCTGAACCTCGCGCTCGGCCGCACGGATCACCGAGGCGTTGTAGGCGCCGGCGAGACCGCGGTCGGAGGCCAACACGACGACGCCGACCACCTTGGGGTCGTCGTTCTGGGCCAGCAGCGGGTGATCGACCGAGGCGCCCTGCGCCGACAGGTCCTGGATCACCTTGGTGATCTCGGTGGCGTACGGGCGCGCATCACGGGCCCGCATCTGGGCCTTGGTCACGCGGGTGGCCGAGATCAGCTCCATCGCCCGGGTGATCTTCTTGGTGTTTCCGACGGTGCCGATGCGCCGTCGCAACACTCGTTCCTGTGCGCCTGCCATGAATCAGCCCTCGGTCGTCGTCTCGTCGCGGGCCATGTCCTCTTCGGGCAGCGTGACGTCGGAGTCGACCACCTTGGAGGCGGCGTCGGCCTGGGCCTCCGCATCCGGCTCGTGAGCGCCGTCGGCGCCCGGATCGAACTCCTCGGAGAACCGCTTGATGCCGGCCTCGAGCGCCTCCTCGTCGGCGAGCTTGCCGGTGGAGCGGATGTCCTCGAGCAGGTCGCCGTGGCGGGCCCGGAAGAACTCGAGCAGTTCCTCGGCGAAGCGCTGCACCGACTCGGTGGCGACGCCGTCGAGGTGGCCGCGGGTGCCGGCGTAGAGCACGACCACCTGCTCCTCGACCGGCATCGGCTCGCCGACGCCCTGCTTGAGCAGCTCGGTGAGGCGGTAGCCCCGCTCGAGCTGGTTCTTCGACACGGTGTCCAGGTCGGAACCGAAGGCGGCGAAGCTCTCGAGCTCACGGAACTGCTGGAGGTCGGACTTCAGGGTGCCGACGGCGGTCTTCATCGCCTTGATCTGCGCCGCCGAGCCCGCGGGACACCGAGATGCCGACGTCGATGGCGGGCCGCACGCCCGAGCGGAACAGGTCCTCCTGGAGGAAGATCTGTCCGTCGGTGATCGAGATCACGTTGGTGGGGATGTAGGCGGAGACGTCGCCGGCCTTGGTCTCGATGACCGGCAGGGCGGTCAGGCTGCCCGCACCCTTCTCGTCGGAGAGCTTGGCGGCACGCTCGAGCAGGCGGCTGTGGAGGTAGAACACGTCGCCGGGGTAGGCCTCGCGGCCCGGCGGGCGGCGCAGCAGCAGCGCCATCTGGCGGTAGGCCTCGGCCTGCTTGGAGAGGTCGTCGTAGATGGCGAGGGCGTGGCCCGAGTTGTCCATCCAGTGCTGACCCATGGCGCAACCGGCGTAGGGGGCCAGGTACTTGAACGGCGCCTGGTCGGAGGCCGGGGCCACCACGACCACGGTGTACTCCATGGCGCGGCGGCCTCGAGGCGGGCGACGGTCTGGGCGACGGTGGAGGCCTTCTGGCCGATCGCCACGTAGATGCAGTTCACGCCCAGGCGGCCTGGTTGAGGATCGTGTCGATCGCCACGGTGGTCTTGCCGGTCTTGCGGTCGCCGATGATCAGCTCCCGCTGGCCACGGCCGATCGGGATCAGCGAGTCGATCGACTTGATGCCGGTCTGCAGCGGCTCCCCCACCGGCTGGCGGCCGGTGATGCCCGGCGCCTGGATCTCCATGCGGCGCTGCACGACGTTGGTCAGCGGGCCCTTGCCGTCGATCGGGTCGCCCAGGGCGTTGACCACGCGGCCGAGCATGCCGTCGCCGACGGGCACCGACAGGATCTCGCCGGAGGCACGCACGGTGTCGCCCTCGGCGACCTCGTCGGCCTCGCCCAGCACCACGGCGCCGATCGAGTCCTCGTCGAGGTTGAGCGCCAGACCACGCACGCCGCTCTCAAACTCGAGCAGGGCGTTCACCGGGCAGTTCGGCAGCCCGGCGATGCGGGCGATGCCGTCGCCGACCTCGACCACCCGGCCGACCTGGCTCTCGGACAGGTCGGGCGCAAAGCCCTCGAGGTTGGTTCGGATGGCGTTGGTGATCTCGGCTGGATCAAAGAGCTGGGTCACGGGTGAGTCTCCTGGTGCGGCTGAACTGGTTGGCGCTCTCTCGGGCGGCGAGGTGGGTGGATGTGGGCGGCGGGTGGGCGCCCGGAGGCGCCGACGCTGCGTGGATCGGGATGGGCCTTAGAACAGCTCTCGGAGCTGGGCGAGTCGGGATCGGACGGTGCCGTCGATGACCTGGTCGCCGATCTCGGCGTGCACCCCGCCCACGACGTCGGGGTCGACGATGAACTTGGGGGCGATCGAGCGACCGGCGGCGGCCTCGATGGCGGCGGCCAGGCGCTGCTGCTGGTCGTCGGTCAGGGCGACGGCGGTGCGGATGGTGGTCAGGGCCTGTCCGGCGTCACCGGCGGTGCGCTCGGCCAGCTGCTGGGCGATCGCGCCCAACTCGTCGGCCCGCCCGGCGGCGACGACCGCCGAGAGTGCGGCCAGCGTCGCCGGAGCCACCTTGCCGCCCAGCACGTCGGTGACCACCTTGGTGCGGCGGTCGGCCGGCACGGTCAGATCGCTCAGCGTGGTGCGGAGGTCGACGTTGGCGTCGATCTCCCGGGCCACCCGGTACAGCTCGTCGGCCACAACGGCCTCGGCGCCCTCGGCGCGAGCAAGACCCAGCAGGGCCTCGGCGTAGTTCTCGGTGCGCGCTTCGCTCACGTGGTGCTCCTCAGGACCTGGCGCCCAGTTGGGCGATGTACTGCTCGATCAAGTCGGATTGGGTCGAGTCGTCGAGCGACTCGGTGACGACGGCCTCGGCGGCGCCCAACGACAGTCGGGCGAGCTCGGCCTGGACGTCGGCCTTGGCCTGGCGGCGGGCCACCTCGACGTCGGCGCCGCCCCGATGGCGGATCGCCTTGGCCTCGGCCTCGCCCTTGGCGATCAGGTCGGCCTCCACCTTGGCGGCGGTCTCCTCGGCGTCGGCGTGGATGCGGGCCACCTCGCGCTCGCGGTCGGCCAGCGCGGCCTTGATCTGGTCGCGCTCGGACTCGGCGGCGGTGCGGGCGTCGGCGGCCTCGGCCAGCTCGGCGGCGATGTCGTCGGTGCGCTTGGCCAGCGCGGCCTTGACGGCGGGGCCGGCCTTCCACCAGAGGGTGCCCATGACGATGAAGAACGCCGCAGACCCGACGTACACCTCACCGATGTCGTGGGGAATCCAGAAGCCGTTGCCGGCGGCAAAGAGCGATGCGAATTGGCTCATCGTGTTCCTTTAGTTCTCGGACGGAGCGAGGTAGGTCTCGGCGATGCGCTGGGCGACCGCCGGGTCGACGGTGCGTCCCAGCACCTTGGAGGCGGCGGTGCCGGCCAGCTCGGCCACCTGGGGCCGGGCGCCGGAGAGTGCCTCGGCCCGCTCGGCGTCGAGCTCGGCGAGCGCGGCCCGCCGGATCTCGGCGGCGTCCGCCTCGGCGGCGGCGGTCAGCTCGGCCCGACGGGCCTCACCTCGCGCTCGTGCCTCGTCGACGGTGACCGACGCCTGGGCCCGGGCCTCGGCCAGGGTGGCGTCGTAGTCGCGCCGCACCTTCTCGGCCTCCACCTTGGCCCGCTCGGTGCCCTCCTCGTCGGCGAGACGCTGTTCGTCACGCTGACGCATCACACCTCGCACCGGAGGCAACAGCACGTAGCGCATCAGCACCCACAGGGCGATGAAGAACACGGTGCCGTAGATCAACTCGGGCATGGTGGGCAGGACCGGGTTGACCGTTTCGACGGCTTCCTCGCCGCCTTCGGCGGCCAGGCTCATGATGGTTGCCAGCATTCAGTACTCCTCGGGTGAGTGGTCGACGAGGCGATCCGGGTCGGCCCGGATCACGTGGGTGCCTCAGACGAACTTGAGCAGAATGAAGACGACGAAGCCGATGAGGGCGAGCGCCTCGGTGAAGGCGATACCCAGGAACATGGTGGTCTGCACCTGGCCGGCGGCCTCGGGCTGACGGGCGATGGCCTGCACGGCCTGGCCCACCAGGTAGCCGATGCCGATGCCGGGGCCGATGGCGGCGAGGCCGTAGGCCATGCCGGCGCCGGTGGCACCGGCGATGCCCTTGGCCTCGTCGGGCGTGGTGCCCTCCGGGTAACCCTGCTGGGCGACCTCGATGGCGTGGTGTGCTGCGGAAGACAGAACGCTCATGGTTGGATGTGCTCCTTGTTGTCTGTGGCTCTGACGTGGCCAGAGCCACGGTTGTCGTGTTTCCACCGGAGCGGAAACAACACTGGTTGGTTGGACGAAGGTTGGCTGGTGCCTAGTGGGCGGGGTGCAGTGCGCCGCCGATGTAGACGCCGGCGAGCAGGGCGAAGATGTAGGCCTGCAGGAAGGCGACCATGAACTCGAAGGCCGTGAAGGCGATCAGCCCGATGAACGGGGCGATCGACAGCGGCACCAGGGCGAACTGCATGGTCTCGGCCAGCAGCAGTCCCAGGGTGAGCACCGAGAAGGTCACCAGCAGGATGTGTCCGGCGAGCATGTTGGCGAAGAGCCGCACCGCCAGGGAAGGGTCGCACCAGGAAGGTCGAGATGAACTCGATCGGGGTGACGAGGAGGTAGAGCGCCTTGGGCACGCCCGGGGGGAACAGCGAGTCCTTGAGGTAGCTCAGGCCGTTGTGCTTCAGGCCGACGCCGATGAACATCACCCAGACGATCAGCGCCAGCATCAGCGGGTTGGCCATGCGGGCGTTGGCCGGCATGTGCGAGGTCAGGATGATCTCAAACAGGTTGCCGATGAAGATGAAGAAGAACATCGCCGTCAGCATCGGCAGGTAGCGCATGCCGTCGGGGCCGATGGTGGGCATCACCACCTGCTTCTCCATGAAGTCCACCGAGGCCTCCACCACGTTCTGCACGCCGCGGGGCACCGGGTTCTTCTTGCCGTTCTTGCCGGCGATCAGAAACAGAATCGCCGGAACGATCACGGCGATCAACGAGATCAGGGCGATCTTGTTGAACCCGGCGAACGCCTCGGGCCAGACCACGATGTCGTTGATGGAGGGAAATTCGAGTGCGAACACTGCTTGGCTGCTCCTAGCTTCGGCCCGTCACGGGGACGGACTGCTGGGGATCTGCGGGGACGGGGGAGGAATCGGGTGCCACCAGATTCACCTGGCGGGCCGAGACGGCGGCACTGGTGCGGCCGGGCCGGGGCTTGACCCCGGGGAAGGCCATGGAGCCGGAAACGTAGCGCAGCTCCCAGAACAACAGGCCGAGGTGGGTGACGATCAGGACGACGCCGAGGGCCACCGGGTCGAGCCAGGCCTGGTCCTTCACGAGGAGCACGGCGAGCAGGATCAGGCCGAGGCGAATGATGTAGCCGAAGAGGGCGGCGCCGGCCATGACCGCGATCGAGATGCGGCCGCCCACCTGCAGCAGGTAGGCCGACAGCAGGAAGTTGCCCATGACCAGGGCCAGGGCGAAGGCGGCGGAGATGGCGCCGTCGGTGCCCCAGACGGCGGCGGAGATCAGCACGGCCATCGGCGCCCAGATCACCGAGCGGCGCAGGAGGTCGACGGCGACCTCCATGGCGGGCGACGGGCCCTCCAACCGGGTCATCATCGCGTTGGGGTTCTGGCCGTTGGCGGCCGACGCCGAGGTGGGCTGGGTCACGACGCCAACCTGTTCGAGCGGCGACCGGCCGGCTCGGGACGGGCGGCACGTCGAACCGTGGCCTGGTTGTCCATCTCGTTGCGATACGAGGAGATCACCTTGTAGAGCGCACCGGCGAGGCCGTAGGCGGCGCCGACGATGGTGAGCACCGGCGCCCAACCGAGCAGCCCGTCCAACCAGAAACCCAGCAGCCCGAACAGCGCCGGAGCGATGACGAGCAGGTAGCCGCCGTGCCCGCGATCGATCTGTTCGCTGAGCTTCGGCATCGAAGCTGCGTTGGATGTCACCGGGGTGGACACAGAAACAGACTCTCAGTCACTTCGACAGGGGCGAGGGGGTGCGACCCGCCCGGAGCAACGATGCTCGGGAGGGAGGCGGAGGGCGGATCGGGCGATGGCCCGACGACGTGCGGATTGCTCTTGTGAATCCGTGCACGAACTCTACGAAACGTCGCCCAACCGCACAAGTTGTGCGCAACGGCGCCGCTCCCGAGGGTGCCGTCAGTCGTCGATCGGCGCGGACGCCCGCTCGATGGCGTCGACCACGCGGTCGGTCTGGGCCCGCTGTTCGTGGATCAGGCGGATCATCCAGAACCGGAGATAGCGCCCCAGGGAGAAGCGCAGAAACACGGTCGCCCCGATGATCACGAGGATGTTGCCCAACCAGAAGGTCTGGGACGCGAAGGCGCGCTGGTCGGCGGCATCGGAGGTCGACGCCACCATGATGATGCCGATGACGGCCAGCACCACCGGCACGACCAGCGCCACCACCCCCAGCTGGGTGAACCTGGCCTCGTTCTGGGCGGAGGACCCGGCGAGCTTCAGCCGGCCGATCTCCTGGGTGAACTCCTCGGCGCGCGACCCCATGGGCCCCGCCGCCGCACCGCTTGCTGGTGTTACCACCGGATCTGACGTGCTCAAGTCAATCGTCTCCCTGTCGGTTGATTTCGGGTCGCTGTGCTGTGCCATGTCGCTCCTTAGTCCCCACCCAGATAGGCGGCGGACAGCTCCGCTTCGACGGCCTCGGGGTCACCGACCATCTGGATCTTTCCGTGAACCATGATGGCCGCCCGGGTGGAAACACCGAGCACCGTGCGGGCGAATTGCTCGACGACCACGATCGTCACGCCCCCCTTGGCGATGTTGGCCACCACCCCGTACAGCTCCTCGACGATGAGCGGGGCGAGCCCCATCGACAGCTCGTCGAGGATCAGCACCGCCGGGTCGGTGGCCAGGCCGCGTGCCATCGCCAGCATCTGCTGCTCGCCGCCCGACATCGTGCCGGCCACCTGGTTGCGGCGCTCCCCCAGGCGGGAGAAGCGTTCGTAGGCAACCGCCTCCAACTCGGCCAGCTTTTTGCCGGTGAAGGTGGCCATGCGCAGGTTCTCGCGCACGGTGAGGTTGGGGAAGATGCCCTTGCCCTCCGGCACCATCGCCATGCCGGCGCGGGCGAGGTCCTCGGCGCGGGTGCCGGTGACGTCCCGACCCGCCACGATCACCTTGCCCACCGTCGGGGTCATCAGGCCGGAGAGGATGTTGAGCGTGGTCGTCTTCCCGGCGCCGTTGGGGCCGAGCAGGGCAAACACCTCGCCGGGTCGAACCGACAGGTCCACGCCGTGCAGCACCTCGATCGAGCCGTAGGCGGCACGGACGCCCTGAAGTTCCAGGATCGGGGTGGCGGTCATCGGCTCGCTCCAGCGTCCTGGCCCAGGTAGGCGTCGAGCACGGCCTCGTTGGACTGGATCTCCTCGGGGGTGCCCCGGGCGATCACCTCGCCGAAGTCGAGCACGACGATGCGGCGGCAGACCCGCATCACCAGCGGCACGTCGTGTTCCACCATCAGGATGGCCACGCCGTCGGCCGCCAACTCCAGCAGGAACTCGCCGAAGCGAAGGGTCTCCGCCTCGTCCTGCCCGGACGCCGGCTCGTCGAGCAACAGCACCTTGGGCTTGGTCGCCAACGCCCGGCCCACCTCGAGCAGCCGGGCCATGCCGGTGGAGATCGCGGCGGCGCTGTGGTCGGCCACCTCGGTGAGCCCCACCTGTTCGAGAATGTGGTCCACCTCGGCCGTCGTGTTGCGTGACCGAAGTTCGGCGGCCATCTGGACGTTCTCCCGCACGGTGAGCGAGGTGAACACCTCCAGGCGCTGGAAGGTGCGGGCCAGGCCGCTCTGGGCCCGGCGGTACGTGGGCCAGCCGGTCACGTTGTGGCCGTCAAGGGTGACGGTGCCCGAGGTGGGCGTCAGCATGCCGGTCAGCGCGTTGAACGTGGTGGTCTTGCCGGCGCCGTTGGGGCCGATCAGCCCGACGATCTCGCCGGCGTCGACCGACAGGTCGACGTCGCTGACCGCCAGGTTGCCGCCGAAGCGCACGGTGATGCCCTGGGCCTCCAACAGGCTCATGAGGTGCTCCCCGCTCCGGCGCCGGCCCCGACGGCCTCACGCGACGACGCCGACCGGCCGTTGTTGGCAGCGGCGTAGTCGGCCAACGCCTCGTCGGTCAGGCCGATCTCGGAGTCGGCCTCGATCAGGTCGCCCCGGTTGAAGGGGCGCTCGACGCCGATGAGGTCGGGCGAGGGCGCCGAGCCCTCCCCCTCGTCGGTGAGCGGTCCGTACACTCGGGCGAGCACCGCGCCGACCACGCCGGCGAAGACGACGATCATGACGACCCGCCAACCGTTGCTCTCGGTGAGGCTCTCGACCGGCACGACGAGTGCGAGCGCGACGGCCGCCGCGCCCAGGGCCGCAACCGGCACCCGTTGCGACGGGTGTGGTCCCTCGAACAGCAGCGGCGTCAGCGGTGCCACCGCAAAGACCCACACGACGACGGCGGCGGTGAACTGCCAGCCGCCGACCACGCCGGTGGCGGCCAACACCCAGATCCCCACGACGCCGAACACGGAGATCACCAACGCCTCGGTCCGCTCGCCGACGGCACGGAACCCGGCGCCCACCTGGGACATGGCACCGCTGGGGTTACGGCCCAGGCTGATGCCCATGAGCCCCGGAGCAAAGCTGGTGATCTTGGCCACCGAGAGCGTGAAGATGCCGGCGGAGCCGGAGGGCACGCCGAAGTAGCCGACCGCGTTGGCCGAGAAGATCGGTCCGAGGATCGTCTGGAACGCGCCGAGCAGCAGGCCCCCGAAGAACGCGCCGCCGATCAGCCCGACGCCGCCGACCACGGCCAGCATGGTGATCGAGAGGCTGACCTCGAAGTTGAACTGGTCCACCTGGGCGGTCGAGGCCAGCAGCGCCCCGCCCAGCCCGGCGATACCCGACGACAGCGCAAACACGTACACGTTGGTGCGGGTGAGGTTCAGGCCCAGCGTCGCGCAGGCGTCCGGGGAGTCCTTCATGGCCACCAGGCGACGACCGAACCCGGATCTACGAACCGCGACGACGCCGACGCCGACCAGCGTGAAGGCGACGGCCGACACGATGATGCGCGACCTCGAGGACCCCCAGCCGTCGAACAGCGGCGGCACCTGGAGGTTGCCCTGCGACATCACCTTCTGCTGGGACAGCACCAGCTTGGTCAGCATCAGGGCGAAGGCGCCGGTGAGCAGGGCCAGGTAGATGCCGGACAGCCGCAGCGCCGGCAGCGAGACCAGCGCGCCGACCACCGCCGACACGGCGACGGCCAGCACCAGCGCCACGATCGTGTTGTGGTTGGCCCCGTAGTTGCCCATCACCACGGCGCCGATGCCCGCAAAGCTCATCTGGGCCAGCGAGATCTGCCCGGAGTAGCCGGCGAGCGGCACCAGCGAGAGGGCGATGAGGCCGAGTGCGTACCCGCCGGCCAGCGAGAGCAGGAAGTTGTCGGGCACGATCACGGTCATCATCACCGTGCCGATCGGGAACAGGATCGCCCCGATCAGGGTGACCCGCCACGTCGGGACCCGGAACTGCTCGCGGGTCGACGTCAGGCTGTGGCTGCGTTGTCGGTCGGGACGGATGAACAACATGACGACAAACAACACAATGGCCGGCATCGCCACCTGGAGGTTGGCGAGCGTCCAGCCCGTGCTCTCCTCGAAGGAGGCCATCGTTCGCTCGACCACGTTGGAGTCGCCCGACTTCACGAAGCTCGAGGCGTAACTCTGGGCGAGGCCCAGCAGGATCGCACCGAGGAACGTCAGCGGCACCGACTTGAGCCGCCCGATCACCGGGGCGGCGTAGGAGTTGAACACCAGCAGGGTCAGGGCCACCGCCTCGAGGGTGTTGATCGGCGCCCCGAGGATCCCGGCGAGGGCCGCCAGCCCGGCGCCGAGGCCCCACGACGCCATCGAGGTGAGGCCGGGGCGGGCGCCGTTGAGCTGGGCCAACGGGCGGTCGTCGACGACTGCGCGCATCGCCACGCCGGTGCGGGTGTTGTAGAGGAACAGCCGCAGGCCGATCGCCACCAGCATCGCCGATACGAAGATGATGATGCGGTGGATGCTGATGCCCACGCCGGCAATCGTGACCGGTGCGGAGTCGGCGAAGAACTCCGGCACCGACCGGCCGACCGTCGGATCCCAGATCACCGGCGCCAGTCCGATCAACGCCAGCAGGAGGCTGACCGTGACGACCAGCTTGATCAGCTCGGAGGTGCCCTCGAGGCCCCGCATGAGCACGCGCTCGACGATCGAACCGAACAAGGGCGCCACCACGCCGACGACCAGCAGCAACGACAGCCAGGCGGGCAGGCCCCACCCTTCCGAGAACTGCCAGTAGGTGAACGCCGCCATCATGCCGAAGGCGCCGTGGGCGAAGTTGAACACGCCCGAGGTGGTGTAGGTGACCACCAGCCCCGACGCAGCGATCGCGTAGAGCGCGGCGGTCACCAGCCCGGCCACCGTGGCGGTGAGGAACTGGTTCCACAGGTTCGGTGTGCCCTGGGCCAGCAGCGTTCCGATCACGGCGTGATCACCGAATCGCCAGGGGCGGGGACAACGTGAAGCAGGTCAACGGGGGTCTCACTCCACGTCGATGTCGACGACGGCGTTCTCTTCCGGGCAGTAGTAGCCGTCGTCGGTGGCGTCGTCGGAGCCCACCTCCGGAAACTTGCGGACGAACTTGTCGCCGTCAACCGTCATCACGATGACGCACTTGGGCGGGAGGTTCTCACCCGGGTTGGTCGGTGCGTGCAGGCCGCCTCCGGTCCACTCGCCGATCTCGCCGACCTGTTCGCGGATGCAGTCGCGGCTGATCACCTTGTCGCCGGTGGAGCCACAGGCGGTCGCCGCCTGGGTGAACAGCAGCCACGAGGACATCGACTGAATGCCGAGCGCCGCGGTCTTCGTCTGATCGTCCTTCTCCTTGCGGGCGTCCATCAGGTCGATGAACTTCTGCATCGCCGGGTAGTCCTCGGCCTCCTCGAAGGGGGCGTGCGGAAGCCGGATCAGCACGTCGCCGGCCGGGTTGGCGCCCTTGTCGAGCAACAACGGGTCGTAGTTGTTGGCCTCGAGGAACATCGGGATCGTGACCCCGTCCTCCTTCAGCGAGTTCAGCAGCAGTCCCCCGTTGGCGGGCTCGCCGATGTAGGTGCCCATCGTGGCCCCTGAGCCCTTGATGCTCTGCGAGATCAGCTTGAAGTCCTGCCCCTGCACCGCGTAGGTGATCTCGTCGCCGGCCTTGAAGGGCGCACCGAGCTTGTCCATCACCGCGACCGTCTGATCCTTGACGAAGCGGATCGTGTCGAGGTCGCCGTAGGCGATCGCGACGTCGCCCGACTCCTCCGGGTAGGCCTGAGCCAGATACTCATACAGCGACGCCGGACGGGACTGCGCCGGGTTGGGCAATGCCGCGAGGTAGGTGTCGGTCGCCTCGGCCTTCGCCTTGCTCACCGTGAAGCCCGCCATGTCCAACTGGCCGCACTCCTCCAGGTTGGGCGAGCCCTTCAGCTGGAGGTCGTCGAAGGTGGACCCGCCGCCGACCATGGCGAACACGTCGTTGCACGCGGTCGGGAGGTATTGCGGCACGTTGAACAGCTTGCCGTCCAGGTCGACCGCCTCGATCTGCAGGCCGGCGATGCCACCCTGCTCGTTGCACCAGTCGATGTAGGCGTTGGACGCGTCCCACAGCTCGCGAAGCAGCCCGGGTCGCACGTCGGAGCCCTTGTCGGAGTTGACGCCGATGTACAGCTTGTCGGTGCCCTGCCCGGCCTCGCCCTCGTCGATCGTGGCCTCGCCCGGGCCACACGGCGCCTCGATGTCGCCGAAGTTCGCCTCGGCGTCACCAGCGGGGGCCTCGGTCGTCTCGGAGCCCCCGGAATCGCCGGAGCCACCGCCCTCGGCCACGGAATCACCCTTGGCGCCGCACCCTGCCGCCACCAGCAGCAGGGCGACGACGGCCACCACGAACTTGTTTCCGGACGCTGAGTTCATAGGTTCCCCTCCATCAAACTCGCCACGAGTCGTGACGCCTGACACCTCACAGCAGAGCAGGCCGGCCGGGAGTGCGCAAACTGCCACGCTGAGTGGCCGCTTCGACGACCGCCCCGTCCGGCAACCGCTCGGCGGTCAGGCCTCGGTCGCCACACGGATGTTGTCACGAAGCGACCCGTACCGGCGCGCATTTCCCCGACACCGGCGGCCCGCTCGACCAGCCGGATCGCGTGCTCGTGGCCGGTATGTCAGAATCTGACGGACCGTCAGAAACTCACCCGCCACCGCAGGCGTGACGATTCACAGGCAGGAGACCGCCATGGCCGATCTGATCATTCGAGGGGCCTCGCTGGTGGACGGCACCGGCGCCGAGCCGCGCATTGCCGACGTCGCCGTCACCGACGGGCGCATCACCGAGATCGGCACCGTCAACGAAGGCGCCGACCGCGAGGTGGACGGCGCCGGGTTGATGCTGGCGCCCGGCTTCATCGACCCCCACACCCACTACGACGCGCAACTGCACTGGGACCCCTCGGCCTCGCCGTCCAACCTGCACGGCGTGACGACGATCGTCGGCGGCAACTGCGGCTTCACGCTGGCGCCACTGCGGCCGGGCGACGGCGACTACGTGGCCCGCATGATGGCCAAGGTGGAGGGCATGCCCCTCGAGGCACTCGAGCAGGGACTCGACTGGGGGTGGGAGAGCTTCGGCGACTTCCTCGGACGGCTCGAGGGTTCGATGGCGCTCAACGCCGGGTTCCTCGTGGGTCACTCGGCGATCCGCCGCTACGTCGTCGGCGCCGACGGGCAGCGGGAGGCCACGCCCGACGAGATCGACGCGATGGCCGGGCTGCTGCGCGAGTCGATCGAGGCGGGCGGCATGGGCTTCTCCACCTCGTTGTCGTTCACCCATTCCGACGGCGACGGCGTGCCGGTGACCTCCCGGTTCGCCAACCGCGATGAGGTGCTGGCGCTGTGCGGCGTCGTGTCCGAGTACGAGGGCACGTCGTTGGAGTTCGTCATGGACGGCTGCCTCAACGGCTACACCGAGGACGAGGCCGACTACATCCTCGAGATGGTGCGGGCCGGGCAGCGCCCGATGAACTGGAACGTGCTCACCGTCGACTCCCGCAAGCCCGACGACTACCTCCATCAGCTGACGGTGGGCGCCCGCGCCGCCGAGGAGGGCCTGTCGGTCGTGGCGCTCACCATGCCCACGCTGCCCGGCATGACGCAGAGCTTCGGCACCCATTGCGGCCTGTGGCTCCTGCCCGGTTGGAAGCACATCATGGGGCTGCCCCTGGAGCAGAAGAAGGAGTACCTGGCCCAGAGCGGGGTGCGCCATCTGTTGGCCGAACTGGCCGCGGCGGAGACCGGGGCGCTGTCCCGCCTGACCACGTGGGCCCGCTTCGAGATCGGCGACACCTTCTCGGAGGCCAACGAGGGTTTGAAGGGCAGGGTGGTCGAGGACATCGCCGCCGAGCGGGGCCAGGACCCGTTCGACACCCTGGTGGACATCGTGCTGGCCGACGACTTCCGCACGATCCTGTGGCCGTTGCCCACCGACGACGACGAAGCCTCGTGGGAGCTGCGCCGCCAGGTGTGGGACGGCAGCGGGGCCATCCTGGGCGGGTCCGACGCCGGGGCGCACCTCGACCGGATGCTGGGGTCCAACTACCCGTCCAAGTTCCTGGGCGACAGCCTGCGGGGCCGCCGGCTGGTCAGCGTGCAGCGGGCGGTGCAGATGATGACCCAGGTGCCGGCCAGGCTCTTTGGCCTCACCGACCGGGGCACCATCGAGGTGGGCAACCACGCCGACCTGGTGCTCTTCGACCCGGACACGATCGACTCCGGCCCGATCACGATGCGCTCGGACCTGCCGGGTGACACCGACCGGCTGTTCGCCGAGGCGGAGGGCATCGCCGAGGTGTGGGTCAACGGCACCTCGGTGGTCGCCGACGGGACCCCCACGGGGGCCGTGCCCGGGACCCTGCTGCGGGCGGGGACCGACACCCACACGCCCAACTTCGGCTGACCCGCTCGCCGCTGCGCCACACTGGGGCGATGAGCCTGAGCCCACAGATGCATCCCGTCGGACGGGCCGCCCGCGCCCTGCTTCGCCTCGGCGCCGGCCGCGGCGAGGAGATCGTTCGCGACGGGCGTCGGTTGGACCCCGAGGTCCAGGCGCTGCTGCGGCTGGCCGGCCGGGTGCGCTCCGACGACACCGCCGTGGAGGCCTCACGAGCCGACATGGGCCGGTCGGTCGTGTTCATGCCCCGATCGCCGTCGGGGGTTCACGTCTGGGAGCGGGACCTCCCCGGGCCTGCCGGACCCGTTCGCGTGCGGTTCTATCGGGACGCCGAGGTCGGCCCGGGGGCTCCGGCCATCTGCTTCTTCCACGGCGGCGGCTGGGTGGTCGGCGACCTGGACAGCCATCACGGCCCGTGCGGCGTGCTGGCGCAGACGTCGGGTGCGGTCGTGATGTCCGTGCACTACCGGCTGGCCCCGGAGGACCCCTACCCGGCCGCAGTCGAGGACGCCGTCGCCGCGTACGAATGGCTGGTGGCCCATGCCGGGGAACTGGGCGTGGACGGCGAACGGCTGGCGGTGATGGGCGATTCGGCCGGCGGCAACCTGGCGGCGTTGGTGGCGCTGGCGGTTCGCGATCGGTCGGTGCAGGCCCCTGCCGTGCAGGCGCTGATCTACCCGGCCACCGACTTCACGATGTCGCTGCCGTCGATCGACACCTTCGCCGACGGGTTTCTGCTGACCCGGGAGGCGATGCACCTGTACCGGCACCGGTACCTCAGCGACGAGGGCGAGTGGCGCAATCCGGCCGCCTCGCCGCTGTACGCCGACGTGGCCGGGGTGGCCCCGGCGCTGGTGTTCACCGCCGGGTTCGATCCGCTGCGTGACGAGGGCCGGGCCTACGCCGCTCGCTTGGCCGATGCCGGGGTGCCGGTGGTCGATCGCTGCTTCGACGACCTGATCCACGGCTTCTACAACCTGGCGATCACCCGGGCCTCGGTGGCCGCCTACACCGAGGTGAACCGCACCGTCGGCGCAGCCCTCAGGGGCGAGCTCCCGGCATTGCAGCGCTGACCTGCCCTTCCAAGCCCGGCCTGGTTGCCTCAGCCGGCCGGCGCGACCATCCGGGCACCACCGCACCGAAGCGAGTTCTGTGAAAGGGGCCGTCGAGACTGCATCGAGTCAGGCGGCGTCGTGGGCGGCCGGTTTCGGGGCTGGCGGCCCGGTCGTTTGGCGGTGGTTTCGGTGTTGACCGGGGTCGAAC
>JAWKIE010000037.1:0-47587 GCA_041394485.1 Microthrixaceae bacterium | reverse complement strand
GGAGTGGTCGCCTCCGGGGGAGCGGCCGCCGCGGTGGGAGGCGTCGAGGCGGGTTCGGCCGGGGCGGCATCGGGTGCAGTCGCCGTCGCCCCGGCGGCCGCGGGTGGGCCACCGGATTCTGCGGCGGGTTGGGTGGGTGCGGCCGTGCCTGCGGGTGCGGGCCCGCCGACCTGGGCGGCGATCGCCGCGGCGGCCTCGCCCTGGCCGGGCAGCCTGCCAACCTGGTCCTTGGACAGCGGCCCCGCCAGGTAGCTCATCGCCCAACGGACGCCGAAGCGTTTCGGGGCCGATCCCCCGGTGCGCTGCATGAGGAACTGCCGCTTGCCCAGACCCGAGATCGTCTCGGAGAGCTCCTTGAGGTCCACCGAACCGGCGGCCGAGGACATGCCGTCGAGCAGGCGCGCCTTGTCCCGCTCGGTCTGCAGTCGGCCGATCATCCACGTGCCAGCGTTGGAGATGGCCTTGTAGTCGAGGTCCACCGGGTTCTGCGTCGAGAGCACCACCCCGACGCCGAACGCCCGGGCCTGCTTGAACAGCGTGAGGATCGGCTTCTTCGACGGCGGCTGAGCGGTGGGCGGCACGTAGCCGTAGACCTCGTCCATGTAGATCAGCGCCCGCAGGTCGGTGGAACCCGACTGCCCCCGCATCCACGACACCACCTTGGACAGCACCAGGCTGACCACCATCTGGCGCTCGCTCTCCGACAGGTGCGCCAGGTACAGCACGGTGCAGGCGGCGCGACCCTGGTCGTCCCAGAACAGCGACTGCACGTCGAGGGGGGCGCCCTGGGTCCACGGCGCAAACCCGGGCGAGGCCAACAGCCCGTTCAGCTTCATCATCAGCTTGGTGCGGTCGGCCTTGGGGAAGAACTGGTCCAGCTCGATCACGCCGAGCTTCCGCATCGGCGGGTCCTGGATGCGAGCCAGCAGCGTGGCGAGGTCGAGGCTTTCGCCGTTGGCCCAGGCGGCGGCGATGATGTTGGCGAGCAGAATGTGTTCGCGGTCCGACAACGGGTCGGCGGTGATGCCGACCAGGCCGAGAATGCCGGAGACCAGCGCCTCGATCTCGTCGGTGATCGCCTCGGAGTCGTCGGTCGTCGGCGGTGTGAGGCTGCCGATCAGGTTGACGGGCATGCCGGCGGTCGAGCCGGGCGTCAGCACACAGAACCGGTGCCCGTCGCGCAGCTCGGCGATGTGCTCGGGTGCCAGCCCCCAGCCCTCCAGCCCACTTCGCCAGGTTTCGGCGGTTTCGGCCGGATCGGTGTCGCGTGGCACCCAGGGTGCGAAGTCGTCCGCCGACAGATGCGGAAACGTCAACAACAGGTTGCCCATGTCGCCCTTGGGGTCGATCACGAGCGTCGGAATGTTGTTGCGCAGCGCCTCCTCCATGGTGACGACGCCCAGGCCGGTCTTGCCGCTTCCGGTCATGCCGACGATCACGCCGTGGGTGGTCAGGTCGTCGGCCTCGTACGCGATCGCTTCGTCGGTGCGTTCTCCGGCATCGTCGAGCACGGCGCCCAGGTGGAAGGTGGCATCGGACATGGGGTTTCTCCGGTGTTGACGGCGAGGGCTGCATCCAACTTTGCCACGGCCGAACCGTTCGATGGCACTTGCCCTGGGTGGCTCCACCCAGGGCCGGACCTTGTGTGCGCGGCCGACGTCGGGCAAGCTCGGTTGGCGGGCGTCGAAGGACGGCGACCTCAAACCCCTACGGAGGACACCGGATGAGCTTTCTGGACGACGCAAAGAAGAAGCTGGACGACGTGGTCGACGAGCACGGCGACAAGATCGCCGACGGCGTCGAGAAGGCCGGCGACTTCGTCGACGACAAGACCGACGGCAAGTACGCCGACAAGGTCGACCAGGTGCAGGAGAAGGTCGGCGACGTCATCGACGACCTGCAGTCGAACGACCAGTAGCCAACCCGGCCGGCCGATCGGCCGATCGAGTGGCGCGTCGAGGGCGACCCTTCGGGGTCGCCCTCAGCGCGCCGGGGGAGGGTCGACCTCCGGCCGGGGGTGCCGCCCCGTCGGCTCGAGGTCGTCGTCCGGCTCCTCGACGGGGTCGGGGGCATGGTCGAGGGATTCGTCGACCGGGTGGGTGTTGCGGATGGCCACGTTGCCGGCGAGGATCAACGCCAACAGGCTGAGGCCCACCAGGCCGAGCGCCCAGTAGTAGATCGCCCAGTCGATGATCGAGCCGAACGGCGGCGACCCGGGCAGGCCGTTGCGGAGCTGTGGAAGCGCAAAGAGCACGCCGGCGTAGAAGCCCCAACACCACACCGGGATCTCCTGGGCCCGCACCAACACCCCCCACGCCAGCCCAACGCAGCCCAACGCCAGCAACCAGGCCAGCCCCATCAGGGCGACGGCGAAGATCACCACCGATCGCGGCCGGTTCAGCTCGAACCTGGTGGTCAACACCTGGCTGGCGCCGGTGGGCTCGGCGATGCCGGTCACCCGCAGGTCGCTGAGGCTGGACTGCACGGTTGCCATGATCGGCACGTTCTCGTACTCCGGGTCGCCCTCGATCGCCCGTCCCTCGCCGGGGTCCACCTCCCGCTGCACCAGCAGGAAGAAGTCGGTCAGGTAGTTGTCGACCGGATAACGGGTGAGGCGGCTGCCACTCAGCTGCAGCGTGGCGGTGATCGGCTCGATCCTGGTGCCGGTCTCGAACACCCGCTGGGGTTGACCGGCGATGTCCCCGACGGTCACCCGCACCGTGCGGGTGAGGGTCAGGTCGTCGTTGGAGATCATGTCCGAACCGGGCTGGATGACCACGCGTGCGGTCAGTTCGCCTCGGCCCAGGTCCGGGTTCAACAGCGTGATCCGTGCAGCCACCTCGTCGGGCTGGAGGTCGGTGTCGGCGCCGCCGCCCGCCGTCAGCACCTGGTCGGTGGGGCCGGCGGGGATCGAGGTGACCGCAACGCCGAGTCCCAGCACCGGGCCGATCAGCACGATCATGATCAGCATGTTGCGAATCGGCCGTGTTCGGTGTTCGGGCCACTGCCGTACGCCCAGGTTGGTGATCGGCGCCACCTGTCGACGCAATCGGCCACGACCGCCGCCGGCGGGCGTCCAGCGGGCACCCGAGAGGCGTTCGGATCGTGCCCCAACCCGTCGCCGCGACCGAAACGGGGGCTCCGGGTCGGCGCCCCGCGCGCCGCTTCGACCCGGCGAGTCGTCGGTCGGCGGCTCCGGCGGCTCCGGCGGCTCGCCGGAGCCGGCGTCGCTGGTGGGACGGGAGGTCACGGTGGCGCAGGCTACCGGGGCGATGTGCGCCGAGGGCTCGAACCCGGCGGGCCCGGAGGGAGGGTTACCCTCTGCCGATGGACACCGAACGGGCCGCGCCGGCAGACGCCGAGGCACCAACGACCAACGGCACCTCCTCCGCCGCCAACAGTGGCCCGGCGATCAGGCCCGAGACGCAGCCGGCGGCGGGCGACGGCCTGGGGCGGCACGCATTGGCGTTGGGCCTGTCGGCCCTGCTCGGGTTCGCCGGGGTCGCCCACTTCGTCCGGCCGGAGTTCTTCGACGCGATCGTTCCCGAGTGGATGCCGGGCGAACCCCGAACCACCACCTACGTCTCCGGGGCGGTCGAGTTGACCGCGGCCGCGCTGGTGGCGGTGCCTCGCACCAGGCGTTTCGGCGGCTGGTTCGCGGCGGCCACGTTCCTTGGCGTGTTGCCCGCCAACGTTCAGGCGGCCTTGGACGGCGGCATGGACGGGCTGGAGCCACCGTTCGACTCGCCGGCGGTGGCCTGGGCCCGCCTGCCACTGCAGCTGCCGCTGATCGCCTGGGCGGTCGCGATCGCCCGGGGTGGCCGAACGCAGTCCTGAGCCCGGCGGCGCCCGACCTCCTCATCTCGAACCGGGGAGTTGGGAGCGCGCTCTGGTGTACGTCTGGGCTCCCCGGTTCGGTGAGGGGGTTCGGTCAGCGCTCGCGGGGGCGGCCGAGGATGCCGTCGGGGTCCAACATCTGCTTCATCCGGTCGAGCAGGTCGATGCGCACCGGGTCGCCGTGCTCGGCCAGGGCCTCGTCGTTGGCCGGCCCCCAGCCGTGTTCGGAGGCCCACGAGCCGTCGAGCTCGGCGGCGATCGCCCACATCCGACGGCGGAGCCCGGCCACGACCTCGGCGTGGGGCGGTCGCCGGCCGAAGACGTCGGTGGGGAACACGATGTTGGCGTGCAACCCGCCGTCACCCCAGTGCCCGAACTCCACGAGCACCGCACCGTCGGGCAGCGTCGGGCGCAGGCGTTGGTCGAGCGCGGCCCGCAGGTCGGGCAGGAGGCTGCGCCGGACCGCCAGGTCGAACCCGAGCACGGTTCCCGACCGGGCCAGCGCCTCGCTGATCCGATGGCGCAACGTCCACGCTTCGGCGGGTGGGACCACCAACGCCTCGGTCAACACGTCGTCGCCGATCTGGGCGAGCGTGTCGGCCAGCACCTCCTCCATCGAGGGTCCGTCGCCGTGGGGGTCGGTGGTGGCGATCTCGACCAGCAGGGTGAGCGGCGGCGCGGCGCCACCGAAGGGGCTTCGGACCCCGTCGTGTCGGGTGGCCTGTTGCAGCGCCTCAGCGCCGATCGCCTCGATCGCACGAACCCGCGAGCCCAGCGAGTCCTCCAAGGCGACGGTGATCGCCACCGCCGCCGAGTCGTCCGCCGGGACGAGGAAGGCCGTGGCCCGGTCGCGGTCGAGCGGTGACACCTCGAGGGCGACGGCGGTGACCACCCCGAACCGCCCGGCCGCGCCGACGAACCAGTCGCCGACCTTGGGGCTCGAGTTGTCCTTGCGCAGCGGGCGCAGCTCGTCGAGTACGGCGCCCGGCGGGCTGGCCAGCACCACCTCCAACCCCAGCAGGTGTCGGCGCAGGTCGCCGTGATGGATCATGCGGGCGCCGCCGGGGTTGGTGGAGACCATGCCGCCGATCGACGGGTCGGCGCCCAGGTCGATCGGCAGCGACAGCCCGTGGTGGGCCAGCGCCTCGTTGAGCGCGGACAGCCGCACCCCGGCACCGACCACGGCCGTCCGATCGGCGGGGTCGATCTCCAGGCGCTTGTCGAGGCGGTCGGTCGACAGCACCGCCATGCGGTTGTAGCGGTCGGGAACCGAGCCCTCGACCAACCCGGTGTTGGCCCCCTGTGGCACCAGCCGCACCCCGTGACGGGCCGCCGACCGCACGATCTCGGCGACGGCGGCGGTGTCGGCCGGTCGCAGCACCACCGGCGTGCGGCCCACCGCGCCCCGCCACGGGGTGGCGGCCGCCTCCCGGTCGACCGGGTCGGTCAGCACCGCGGCGGCGTCGAGCAGGTCGGACAACTCGCCGATGAACGCGTCGAGTCCCGGCGGCGGACCGGCGCTGTCCGGCGTGGGCAGGGCGGCCGCGAAACCGCCTCCCGATCGCGGGGCGCTCACGGCACCAGCACGGCCTTGCCGATCAGCCGCCGACCCTGGAGGTCGGCCAACGCCCGCCCGACGTCGGCCAACGGAAACTCGGAGGGCGCCTGCGGCGACAGCCGCCCGGCGGCCGCGTCGGCCAGCACCGCCTCGACCAGCGCCTGGTTGTCGCCGGGATTGGCCATCGCCCAGGCACCCCAGTCCACCCCGACCACCGTGCGGTTGCGCAGCAGCACCTGGTTGGCGGGGAGCCGGGGGATGTCGCCCGCCGCGAACCCGATGATCACCAGACGACCGAAGTTGCCCAGCGCCCGCAGGGCCGCGTCGCTCGCCGCTCCGCCGATCGGATCGACGATCACGTCGGCGCCGCCGCCGGTGGCCTCGCGGATGGCGAGCTTCAGGTCGTCGACGGTCGACGAGTTGATCGTGGCCTCGGCGCCCTGATCGACACATCGGGCCAGGCGTTCCTCCGAGGACGCCACGGCCACCACCCGGGCTCCGACGCTGCGGGCCACGTCGATCGCCGCCATGCCGATTCCTCCGGACGCGCCCAGCACCACCACCTGCTCGCCCGGCCCGACCGTCGTTCGTCGACCGAACGCAAAGCGCATGGTGGCGTAGCTCTGCACCAACGTGGCGGCCTCGTGGTCGCCGACGTTGTCCGGCAGCTCGATGACCGACGAGGCCGGGGCGGCGACCAGCTCGGCGAACCCGCCGAGCCCCACCGAGGCCAGCACCCGGGAGCCGACCGCCGGCGCAGCGTCGGTTCCGGGACCCACCGCGGTAACGATCCCGGCGACCTCGCTGCCGGGCACGAAGGGGAGCGGCGGCTTGATCTGGTAGGCGCCCTCGACGAACAGGGCGTCGACGTAGTTGACCCCGGCCGCCCGAACCTCGATGAGCACCTGGCCCGGGCCGGGCGTCGGGTCGGGCACCTCGCCGATCGTCAGATCGCCGGCCGGACCGAGTTCGTGACACACCGCTGCACGCATCCCCAACGTCTACCGCATCGGTGGCCCGGCGTGCCGCCGGAAGCCCGAAGGGCGGGGTGGGACCCGTCCGGCGGCGGGTGCCCCCAGCCGGTGAGAGGTGCCGCTAGCGGTCGAGTTGGCGGGCCAGCCGGCTGAGCTCGGCCATCGCCGCCAGTTCGGCGTCCACCGGCATGATCACCAGCTGGTCGGCGACGGTGGCGGTCGAGTCGAGCAGCAGGCGCCGGGCCTGAGCGGACCGCCGTCGGCCGCCGAGGCGCGCCAGCCATCCGGCCACGATCGCCGCCAGCACGCCGGCGGCCGCCCCGCCGACGGCAAGCAGCGTGGGCCAGGGAACCACCCCCACCGTGGGTGCGGGCAGATCGGGTAGGCCCAGCCAGGCGACCGCTCCGATCGCCACCAGCCAGAGCACCCCGACCACCATCACGGCGGTGAACAGCCACTGGGCCGCCGACGCCGGCGACCACCAAGCCGGTCGTTGCGTCGGCAGCTCGACCGACCCCACCGCACGGTCGAGCGCATCGGGCAGCTCGTCGCGTCGCTGCCCGGCCACCTCGCCAAGTCGGCGGCGCCACGAGTCGGGAAGGCCGGAGGCGCTGCGGTCGACCAGGGACCGCACGGCCTCGTCAATGCCCGCCTCGGCAACCGCCCCCGGGGCGGCCCTCGACGTGCGTGCCACCGTGACGGTGTCCACGCCGGTCGAGGCGGCCGAGGCGGCGTCGTCCCGGGCGTTCGGGCGGGTGGTGGCGCGAACCTTGTCCAGGCCCAGGCGACGCAGCGGGTCGGGGCGCAGCCGACCCACCCACCTCACCGGCGGCCACCCGGCCACCTGGGCGGAACGGCGACGATGGGCCGCTCCGGCGGCGTCGGCCACCACCTCCACCCCGGCCGCCGCGGCCAGGCTGTCGGTCAGTCGGCGGGCCGAGTCCTGGGGGATCGGGCCCGGCTCGGTGTCGCCCACCGCCACCGCCAGCTCGGCGGCCACCCAGTCGAGGTCCGCGTCGAGGCGCGTGACCAGCGCCCGCCGCTCGGCCACCCGGGCGGCCAGTTCCCGGCGCAGCGCCTCGATCCCGGCACCGGTTGCGGTGGAGGTGGGCAGCACCCGCACCCCGACCAGCCCGTCCTCGGCCAGCAACCGGGACAGGTGCTCCAGGGTGGCGGTGCGGTCGCCCTCGGCCAGCAGATCGATCTGGTTGAGTGCCACCAGCGTCACCCCGGCATGGCCGGCGAACCGCCGCAGGTAGCCCTCGTGCAGTGCCGCGTCGGCGTACTTCTGTGGGTCGACCACCCAGATGAAGGCGTCGACCACCTCGACCAGGCGGTCGACCTCGGCCCGGTGCTCCCGGGCGGTCGAGTCGTGGTCGGGCAGGTCGACGAGCACCAGGCCCGCCAGCTCGTCGCCGGCGTCGCCCACCAGGTGGCGCCGCGGGATCTCCAGCCAGTCCAACAGGCCCTCGGCGCCGCCGCCGACGACGGCCGCCCGGGGCTCGGAGGTGGTGGGTCGACGCACGCCGACCGGCGCCAGGTCCTCGCCGAGGATCGCGTTGAACGTGGACGACTTGCCGCTACCGGTGGCGCCGGCGAGTGCCACCACCGTGTGGGTGGTGCCGTGGCCCAGGCGCCCGCGGGCGGCCTCCAGGGCGTGGCGGGCGTGCTCGGCCGCCGTCGGATCCAACCGGTCGTCGGCCAGTGCCACCACCTGCGACAGGATCTCGAGTCGGGCCGCCAGCTCGTCGGCGGCCCGGGCCGACGAGCGGCGTTGGCGCCGGGACGAGGTCGAGTCCTGCGGGGGAGTCGGGTCGTGGTCGTTGCGTGCGCTCATCGGGCGAGCCCCCGTCGAAGCCGGTCGGCCAGCGCCTCGAGCCGGTCGGCCGCATCGGGGTCGAGGCCCGACGCGGCCACCTGGTCGCGGAATCGGTCGGCCTCCCGGTCCAGCAGCACGCCGAAGCGCCGGTCGAGATCCGCCCGGGCGTCGGTGGCCATTCGCCGGACCGCCTGGTCGCCCAGCAGCGCCTCGGTGAGCTTCTGGCCGACCGCCGAGGAGCCGCCGGCGATCGCCACCTCGGCCCCGGTCAGCCCGCCGGTGTGGGCGAAGGTGGCCACCATCAACACCATCGCCATGCCGTTGACCCCGTAGCTCAGCACCCGGGCCGTGCTGCGTTTGTCGGCCCCTTCGGTACGCAGCAGTTCCAACAGACCGGCCTGCCACGCCCGGATCATCGCCTCCGCCCGCTCGGGCAGGTCGGGCGAGGGCCGGGAGAGGTCGGTCGTGGCGTCGGCCAGCAGCTCGGTCCCCGCCGGGTGGGCGCGCCAGGCGTCCGCCGCGGCGGTGGTGGCCTCGGCCACCCGGGCCCGGACCAGGGTCTCCACGCCGGCCTCGATGGCACCCTCGAACCGGTCGGCCGAGGTGGGCCGTCCGGTGACGGCGGCGGTCAGTCGGTCACGCCAACGGCCCAGCGTGCTCTGAAGCTGTCGGAGCAGCTCGCCGGTGCCCACCAGATCGGCCCAACGTGCCATCACCTCGCCGCGCAACACCGTGCCATCGCGCACGTCGTCGTTCAGCCGCTCCCGGGCCAGCTCGAACGGGGCGGTGGCGGAGGAGTTGAGCGCATCCGAGATGCGGACCTGTGAGCGCAGGGCGTGGGCCACCTCGGCGCTTCGGTCGGCCAGGGCGCCGACCGCCCCGGCCAACGTCCGCCGAACGACCTCGGCTCGAACGGCCTGATCGGAGGCGACGCGCCCAGCCAGTCCCGCAGCGGAGCGACCACCCGGTCGGGGAGCCGTCCCTCGTCGAGGGCCTGTTCCTCCATGGCGAAAGCGGCGCGCCGTCCAGCCCCTCCGACGCCAACATCGTTTGCAGGTGTTCGGTGACCTCGGTCGTGGCACCCGGGGGTATGCGGTTGATCACCAGCGCCAGCACCACGCCGCGGTCGGCGGCATCGCGGAGGAACCGCCAGGGGACGGCGTCGGCGTAGCGGGCCGCGGTGGTGACGAACACCCACAGGTCGGCGGCTTCGAGCAGCGTCTCGGCCAGCCGCCGGTTCTCGTCGACGACCGAGTCGATGTCGGGTGCATCCAGGACGGCCAGCCCGGACGACAGGGTGGTCGATGCCACCACCTCGAGCTCGCCGGGCCCGGCCGCACGTCCACCGCTGACGCGGGCGAGGCCGCCGAGGATCCGGCCGTCGTCGAAGGAGGAGGCGACGTCGGGATGATGCACCAGCACCGGCGAGGTGGTGGTGGGCCTCAGCACGCCCGGGCGCGTGACCTCGGCGCCGATCAGGCTGTTGACCAGGGTGGACTTTCCGGCCCCCGTCGACCCGCCGATCACCGCCAGGGCGGGGGCGTCCAGGCGGGACAGGCGGGGCACGACGTAGTCGTCCAACTGCTGCACCGCCGAGGTGACCGACCTCCGGGCCGGCTCGGCGCCCGGCTCGGCGAACGGCAGGGCCACGCCCGACAGCTCACGGCGGAGCTCGGTGGCGGTGGCCAACAGGGCCTCGGCGTCGATGATGGTCCCTTCCCTCGCCGGACGGTCCGCTCCATCCTTGCCGATGAACCCCGCCCGACCGCGCCGATCGAGCCGGGCACCCCCGAGTCGTCCACCGATCATGTGGACGAGTTGCCGGCCCTTTCGGGAAGCCGCCGTTCGCAGGTGTCCCGGTGGTACCGTCGAGCGACCGACCACTCAAGGCGAGGGCAGCGATGAGCGACGACGGCGAGCAGTTCACTTCACCAGAGGCCGGTGGCCCCCACCGCCTCCGTCGGGCGAGGCGCCGCCGCCTCCCCAGGCGCCGTCCACCGACGCACCACCGGCGCCGGGGTACGACGCACCGCCCGCACCGGGATACGACGCCCCACCCGCACCGGGATACGACGCCCCGCCCGCCCAGGGGTACGACGCCCCGCCTCAACCCGGCTACGGGGGTCCCGCCGGCGCACCCCAGTACGCCCAGCCCGCCCCGCCCCAGCCGCCCGCGGTGGCGCCGATGCAGAACATGGCGGGGTCGGGCGTCGCCGACGACACCGGCTCCGGCGTGATCGCCCACGTGCTCGCGCTGTTCACCGGCATCCTCGGCACGGGCATCTTCTATGCCGTGAGCAACGACAAGTCGCCGTTCGTGCGCCATCACGTCGCCGAGGCGCTCAACTTCTCGATCACGATGGCCATCGCCTGGATGGGCACCTTCGTGCTCATGTTCCTGCTGATCGGGTTTCTCATCGCCCCGGTGCTCATGGTGTGGGGCTTCGTCCTGCCGATCATGGCGGCGATGGCGGCCAACAAGGGCGAGTGGTATCGCTACCCGGCCACCCTGCGCCTGGTGAAGGGGCCGATGGATCAGCCGGGCGCCGCCCAGGGCTTCGGCGGAGGTCAGAGCTTCTGAGCGCCGCCGGGCCCGATCCGCAGGGATCGAGCCACGTCCACGACGGCACCGGGCAACCCTCGCCCGGCTGGTACACCGATCCAGCGGGTGCGGTGCGCTGGTGGGACGGCGTTCGCTGGACCGAGCACGTCGGCGGCCAGACGCAGCAGGGCGGAGGTCAGTGGAACCCCGGTGCACCCGGCGCCGCAGGGCCTGCGCCCGTGGCGAAGATCGACTGGTCGGCGCACCCGTGGAGCAACGATCCGGCCGGCGACCGGACGATGGCGTTGATCGCCCATCTGCTGGCCATGCTGGCGGGCATCATCGGCGTCGGCATCTTCTATGCGGTCTCCAAGGAGCGCTCGCAGTTCGTGCGGCACCACGCCACGGAGGCGCTGAACTTCTCGATCACCCTGACGATCGCCTCGTTCGTGTTGCCGTTCGGCATGATGGCGTTGTTCGTCGGCGGGTTGGCCGTGTTCGGCGAGGGCGCCGCGTTCGGCGGCTTCCTCATCATGTTCCCCATCATGATCGTGCTGTGGCTGGTGGCGGTGGTGCTGCCGATCATGGCGATGCTGGCCGCCAATCGGGGTGAGTGGTACCGCTACCCGGTGATCGTTCGCTTCGTCTCGGGCCCGGAGCTTCCCGAGGGCTGATCGGCGCGTCGCCGGCTCAGCGTTGGCCCGCATCCACCCGGTCGGCCGATCCGGCCACCTCGTGCACCGCTCGACGAAGCTCGGGGGTGAGCGCCGCCACCGCGTCGGGGTTGAGATCGCCGACGAAGTCCAGCCGTTCGTGGTCGAGGTCGGGCCCGGCCCGGGGTGCCATCCACGCGGCGTGGAGTTGCAGCGGCACCGTCGTGCCCGCCGGGGCGCTCAGCGTGGCGACCGGTCCGTCGGCCACGCGTGACGCGTCGAACACCTCGACCCGAAACCCGCGATCGGACAGCACGGGCAGCACCACCCAACCGTCGTGCCCACCCGGATCCACCCCGGCGTGCCGGCTGCGGGTGGAGGCGTCGTCGGCCGCGCCGGGTCGCCGGGGAACAAACGTGGGTGAGGCCGCCAGGTCGGTCGTGTCGTCGAACTCCCAGCGGCCGACCTCCTCGAGGCCTCCCCGGCGAAAGGTCACCAACGCGCCGACGCCGGGCTCGGCCGGGTGGCCACCCAGCGGGTCGGCCTCGAGCCGGTCGCGGTAGTGCGCCAGCACCCGCTGGGCCACCGCGTCGGGCCGCCACCCCTGATAGACGACGTGGTGCAGCCTGGGGTCGGACAACCCCTCGATGCTCCAGTCGAGCGCGGACAACTGAAGGTTCCAACTCCAGTCGCCACGCACCCGTGCGGTGGGGGTGGATCGGCCGGTGCCCGGGTGGAACACCACCTCGCTCAGCGTCGAGGGGGCCATCGCCATGTGGTACATGCCGGCCAGTTCGGGGCGCACCGGGTGGCCCGCCGCATCGAGGTCGTCGGATCGAACCGACCAGCCGAGGTCCATCAGGTCCTGATGTTCGAAGATCACCCGCACCCCGTCGGCGTCCTCCCAGCAGGCGGAGAAGTGACCGGTGGTCGGGGACACCGCAAAGCGCTCGGCGGCCACCTCGGATCCGGAGGGCGTCGCCTCCAGCAGGTCCTTGGGGATGAGGTACAGGCTCACCTCGGAGTCGATCGTGACCGTGCGCTCACCGCCCATCACCTCGGCCGGATCGGTCTTGAAGTTGCCGCTGTCGGCCAACACGAGGAAGTCACGGGTCTGGGAGATGTTGTGGGCCGACCCGCCCACCAGCGTGCCGGGGAGCGGCCAGGTGGCCACCCGGTGGTCCTCCCCGTCCCAGCGAACCACGGTGAGCTGCATCGTCAGATCCGGATTGGGGGTCAGCTTCACCGTCCACATGCAGTTGCGCTCCGGGTCGATCACCGGGTGCGCCGAGGAGAAGTAGAACGGCATGAGCCCGCCAAGCTCGAGGGTGGGCGGCCCCCACGTGGCGGCGCTGCCCACCTCGCCGATGACGCCGAAATCGGTCGGGTCGACCTCGATGGGCCGCCCCACGTCCCAGGTTGCGAACAACCGGTCGCCCCACGGCAGCGGAGCGGTGTTGGCCAGGTTGGGATGCCCGAGCCTCGGGCCGATCGCACCGGTCGGGCCGTGTCGGAACTCCTCGGGGTGGGCCTCCATCAGGCGTCGTGCGGGTGTGTCGAGCACCGTGCTGCGCCAGGCGAACCGACCCTGCGTCGCACCGTGGGTGTCCGGGGTCAACGACAGCCTGCTGAGCACCCCGTTGCCGAACAATACGGGCGACCCCGCCCGGTCCGGGGCGGGGGAGGAGACGACGATCTCGCCGGTCAGGCCGGCCGGCCAGGCGCCTCGGGTCAGCTCCAGGTCGAACTCCGGAGGGCCTGGGGTCAACAACGTGGCGGGCAACATGGTCGGGTCCTGGGACGATGGTGGGGTGGACGGTTGGAGCCGGTCGCGGCATTCGCCGTTTGGCGTCCGGTCGGCCGGGTACGAAGCCCGAGCCGCTGGGCCGTTCCATTGTGGGCGGTGATCGGGCGTTTCGGCGCAGATTGGTGCGATTTCTCACCCGGGGCGGAACAAATCGAGCACCCGGCCGGTTTACACGATCGTCCATTGCTATTTAGCACTAATTCACGTACCCTGCCCGGTAGGCAACGACGGCCACGGTCGGGGGTCCACAGCGAGGAGACGACGTGCGAACCACCAACTCCACCAACGCCGGTGGTGAGGCGCTGACCCGGCGACACGAGCGGCAGGCGGCGCGCCGCACCGATCGAGCCCGCCCGAACGGGTCCTCGGATCCGGTCGCCGCCTATTTGGACGAGATCGGTCGCTACGACCTGTTGACGCCGGCGGGCGAGCGCGAGCTCGCCGCCGCCATCGAGGATGGGCGGCTCGCCGCCGAGGCGCTCGAGTCGGCCGACGACCTCGGGCGCGGGGAACGGGCACGCCTGAAGGCCCGGGTGCGGGCGGGCGAACGGGCCCGCCAGGACTTCATCAACGCCAACCTGCGCCTGGTCGTGTCGGTCGCCAAGCGCTATCAGGCCTCCGGGCTCCCGCTGCTCGACCTGATCCAGGAGGGCAACCTGGGGCTGATCCGCGCCGTCGAGAAGTTCGACCACCACAAGGGCTTCCGGTTCTCCACCTACGGCGTGTGGTGGATCCGTCAGTTCATCGCACGTGGGATTGCGGCCACTCGCACCACGGTGCGGCTGCCGTCGCGCACCAACGACGACCTGCTGCGGATGCGCGAGGCACAGAACCAGATGGAGCAGTCGCTGGGCCGCCCGCCGGCGGTACCCGAGCTGGCCGAGGAGCTCGATCTGCCCGAGGACCGCGTGCTGGACCTCATGCGGGTCGGCGCCGACCCGGTGTCGCTGTCGGTCAACGTCGGCGACGACGGCGGGGCCGAGCTGGGCGACTTCCTGGCCGACCCCGAGGCGCAGGCCGAGGTGGACAACGTGGGTGCCCGGCTGTTGCCCCACGAGTTGGAGGCGCTGCTGGTGGTCCTCGACGAGCGGGAGCGCCGCATCATCGAGCTCCGCTACGGCATGGAGGGAGGCGAGCCCCACAGCGTGGTCGAGGTGGCCGACGAACTCGACCTGTCACGCGAACGCATCCGCCAGCTGGAGCACCGGGCGCTGGCCAAGCTGACCCACCCGTCGTGGCGGGCGATGCGAAAGCTGTCGAGCATCGCATGAGCGAGGGCGCCGACCCGGATCCGGATGCCGTGCTGAGCCTGCCGGAGGCCGCCGAGCTCGCCGGAGTGCACTACATGACCGCCTACCGCTGGGTTCGCACCTCCCGGTTGAAGGCGGAGAAGGCCGGCGGCGCCTGGAGGGTCCGGCTCGGCGACCTGCGGGCCCTGACCGACGGTGGATCCCCGTCCAACGCTCCCTCCGCCGCCGGTGGTCGGCGTCCCGGGACCTGTCACGGCGACCGGATCGGTCCCTTGACCGACGCCTTGCTTCGAGGTGATCAGGGCGGTGCCTGGCTGCTCATCGAGGAGTCGCGCCGGGCCGGGGTCGACCCCCTCGACGTCCTGTGCGAGCTGGTCGAACCGGCCATGGCCGAGATCGGCCGACGCTGGGCCCGGGGGGAGGTCGGCATCGCCGGTGAGCATCGGGCCACCGCCGTGGTCACCCGGCTGATCGGACGTCTTGGCCCCGCCTCCGCGCGGGCCGGCCGCAACCGGGGCGGGGTCGTCGTCGGGGCGGTCGAGCACAATCAACATGCGCTGGGCGCAGCGGTGGTCGGCGACGTCTTTCGACTGGCGGGGTTCGACGTGTGCGATCTGGGCGCCGACGTGCCCGCCGCCGAGTTCGCCGCCATGGGCGGGCGTCCCGGCGTGGCCGCGGTGTGCATCAGTGTGGCGGTCGCCGGCTCCGAGGACGCCGTCGAGGCGACCGTCGCCGCGGTGCGGGCCGAAGCCGACGTACCGGTGCTGGTCGGCGGCACCGGCGCACCCTCCGCCCGTTGGGCCACCGATCGCGGGGCCGACGGATGGTGCGCCGATGGCCGGGAGGCTCCGACGCTCCTCGAACGCCTGGCCGCCAGATCGGCTGAAAGGCGCATCCCGGCGGCGCTGGGCTAGAACCTTGCCCATGGTTGAACCCGCGCTGATGGTGACCGTTCCCGGGCCCATGCTCGAGCTGGCCGTCGCCGCCGCGGTGGGCGACGGCGTCACGCTGGGCACCGTCGCCCGCACGGTGTCGCTGCCGATGGCCGACGAGCTCGCCGTGGGCCTGACCGTCCAGGTGGTCGGTGCCAAGTTCGACCTGGTGGGGCGCGACGACGCCCGGGTGCCGGTTCGTGTGCAGGGCCGCGTCTCGGTGGCCCAGCCCAACGGCGACCCGTTGCCGATCTCGCTCCCGGCCCTCGAGGTGGAGGTGTCCGCGCTGGTCGAGGCCCAGATCGATCTCGGGGTCGACCAGATGCGCATCGTCGTCGACCTGCCCGGCGTCGAGTTCGTCGAGGCGACCGTCGTCGGTGTGGAGGGGGCCGCACCCGGTGACCCGATGGCGCAGATGGCCCAACTCGCCTTGGCCGAAACCGGTGACACGCTGTTCAGCTCGCTCGGCCACGACGTGGGCCCGGTGGGCATCGACCTCACCGGTGTTCCGGTGGCCGAGCTGGGGCTGAGCCCCGGCCGGGCGGAGATCCGCTGCACCGACGGTGCGCTGACCGTGGCGATCGGAGGTGTCACCGGCGACCATGCCGGCGCCCACCGGACGCCTCCGACCCGCGATGACCGCATCGGCGTGTCGATCGACGCCGACCTGCTGGGGCCGGTGCTGTCGTATCTGGGCAGCCGGGCGCTGGGCGGCATTCCGGCGCCGTTCGACCTGGACCTGATGGCCGAGCCGGGGTCGGTGTCGGTGGGGGTGCGCAACACACGCGTGCTGGGACCACCGATGCCCGACCTGCGCACCGGGGTGCGAACCGCCGTGCACCTCAACCGCCGCAACGATCACCTCGAGGTTCGCCTGGCCGGCGCCTGGCTGGAACTGCCCGGCCCGCTGGGCCTCTTCGACGGCATCGGACGCGCCCTGTCCACACTGAGCGCCTCGATGGTGCCGATCGTGGCCAGGCTGCCGCTCACCTACCCGGTGCCCAACGTCGAGGAACTGACGCTGAGGGTCGCCTGCGCTGGCGGTCGGAAGCGACCGCATCGACGCGCAGGTGGAACTGACCGAGCGGGCCGCCTGAGCCGGTCATCCGACCGGGCCGACGGTCTCGAAGAACCCCGCACACCGCCAACCGCATCAGCGGAGAACACGGAGCACACACATGGACGTCGGAACCAAGGTCTCGGATTTCTCGGCCCCGGACCAGGACAACCAACAGCGATCGCTGTCGTCGCTGTTGGAGAACGGCCCGGTGGTGCTGTTCTTCTACCCCAAGGCGATGACCAGCGGCTGTACGGCCGAAAGCTGTCACTTCGCGACCTGGGCGCCGAGTTCAGCGCTCGGCGCCCAGCGCGCGTGGGCATCTCCGCCGACCCGCCGGAGAAGCAGGCCAAGTTCGACGCCAAGAACTCGCTGGGCTACCCGTTGCTGTCCGACGCCGACCGGGCGATCGCCAAGGAGTTGGGCGCCAAGCGTCCCGGCCTGCTGTGGAACAAGCGATCCACCTTCGTCATCGACACCGACCGCACCCTGTTGGCCGAGATCAGCTCGGAGACCAACATGGACCTGCACGCCGACGAGGCGTTGGAGGTGTTGCGCAACCGGTAGGCGGGTACAGCCCGCCCATGACCGAGTTCAACGAGCCCGCCCGATGACCGCCGACGGACGCGTTCGTGCGCTCGCCCGCCGGGCCGCCGACGGGCTGCTGGAGGCGACGGTGGTGGGCAGCTTCACCGAGATCGGTGCCAAGGCCCGCGCCGGTCTGTTCGACTGGGAGCCGGCGGGGCGGCTCGACGACCGGGTGGTCGTCATCACCGGCGGCACGTCCGGCATCGGCCTGGCGCTGGCGCAGGGTGCGGTCGAGCGCGGCGCCACGGTGGAGCTGATCGGGCGCAGCGCCGAGAAGGGCGAGCGCGTGGCGGAGTCGCTGTCGAGCGACCTCGCCGACGGGCAACCGGCGCCGCGGTTTCGGCGCGCCGACGTGGGTGACCTCGACGAGGTCGGCGCCCTGGCGCGCGACCTGATGGCGGACCATCCACGCATCGACGTGCTTTTCCACGTGGCCGGGGCGATCATTCCCGAACGAACCGAGACCGCCCAGGAGCTGGAGGCCACGTGGGCCTCGATGGTGGTCGGCCCGTTTCTGCTGACCGAGCTGCTGCGCCGACCGCTGGGACTGGCGGCGCCCGGGCGGGTGATCTGGATGACCTCCGGCGGCATGTACCTGCGCAGCCAGTCCGACGACGAGCAGTGGACCCGGCGGGACTACAACGGCACCTTCGCCTACGCCGAGGCGAAGCGGGCGCAGGTGGACCTGACCGCCGAGTTCGCCCAACGGTGGCCGGCGAGCGAGGTGGTTACCCACGCCACCCATCCCGGTTGGGTGGACACCCCCGGGGTGTCGGGCCAGCTGGCCACGTTCTACAAGGTGATGGGTCCGATCCTGCGGAGTCCGGAGGAGGGCGCCGACACGGCGCTGTGGCTGGCCGCCGCCCCCGAGGCGCTCGAGCACTCCGGCGAGCTGTGGCTGGACCGGCGCATTCGCAGCGACGTGCGGGTGCCCGGCACCCGTACCTCCGACGTCGACCGCGCCCGCCTCTGGGCCAAGGTGGCCCAGCAGGCCCACCGGGGTGCGCCCGACTGAGTGGCCCGCCACCACCGGCCGACGTGCGTTCATCCCCCGGTAGCCTGACGTACGAAGCGCCGTTCGACGGAGCCGGACGGGGAGGTCGGGCATGGCGAATTTCGAGTGAGTAGGTGGCCCGCCGCCTCGCCCTGGCCGCAACCGCGCCGGCCCTGCTGATCGGTTCGGGCTGTAGCGGCGACGCTGCCGGCGACGCGGCCGATGGGCGGCACCGGGCCGGACCGCATTCTTCACCGTGGATGTGCCCGAGTCGTGGCGGCTGGTGGCGGCCGGCACCGGCAACATCGAACAGATGTGGGGCTGGGACTGCTGCGGCAGCGACGAGCCCTTCACCCTGGTCGAGGCCGACGAGGGTGAGCGCCACCTGTTCGTGAGCATTGCGGGGCTGGAGGAACTGCAGGGTGGACTGTTCCAGGCCGCGAGTCCCTCCGGGTCGCCCGGTCGAGCGCTGACGGTGGACGGGGATCCGGCACTGCTCACCACCGACCTCAAGGGCACCGACGGCCGGACCGTCGGCTGCGACCTGGTGGTGGAGCGCAGCGACGACCTGGCCGTGCGCGTGCAGGGCCGCGCCTCCGAGGCCGAGCTGGTGGCCCTGGCGGAGGCGACCGTGGTCCCCGACGATCATCGGCTCGCCCCCGATCTCGACGGGCAGCCGGTGTCGGGCATGACCGTGGTGGGCGGCGTCGACGCATCCGGCCTCCTCGCGCTGCGGAGCACCCTGGAGGTCGGGGAGGACCTGGTGCCCGGCGACGACGAAGCGCGCTCGATGGGTTGGGCCCTCCCCGCAGGCGAGTTTCGCGGCGGCACCACCGCATCGGTCGTCGTGGTGCCGGCCGCCTCGATCGACCTGACCGCCCTCGAGGCGAGGGCGGTCGAGCTGGGCGCCACGGTTGCGCAGGCCGAGGTGGACGGTCGCAACGCGCTCGGCATCGAAGGCCCACAGTTTGCCTCCCGCAACGCAGCGACCACGCTGGTGACCACCACCGAGTGGGGTGCCGCCCTGGTCGTCACCGCCCAGTCCGGCGAAACCGGGCGGTCGCGGTTGCCGAGCCTCGGTGACCTGGCCCGCATCGCCCGGACGGTGCGCCCCGTCTCCGACGCCCGGTGGGAGGCGGCGGTCGTCGAGGCCGGCGGTGGGCCGGGGCTGCAACCCAACGTCGGTCGGGAGGAGATCGTTCGGGGCGAGTCCGATGGCCTCGCCTGGCTGCTTCAGACCGACGGCACCGGCCCCAACGCCCGCGGTGAGGGCCTGGGCAACGACGGCGTTGACGACTGCCTCCGCCTCGAGGGCGGTGAGCGGGCCTGCGCCGAGATCCACGGGGGACACTCCGATCGGGCGGCGCAGCCGGTGGACGCCGCACTCCGTCGTGGCGCCCTTCCCAACGGCGACCAGGTGGTGGTGATCATCGAAACCGCCGAGTCGCCCACGTCGGTCGTTCGCGCCACGGGGGACGGCGCGGCCCGGTCGGCACCCTTGGTGGCGGTTCCCGGGCACGAAACCAAGGCGGCCGTGCTGACCCTGGCGGCCGACGCCGAGCTGCGCTGCGACGGGGAGGGACCGGCGACCCCCGGCAACACGGTGGTCCGCCTCGAGGAGCTCGACGACGGCGGATCCACCGTCGGGTGCCTCACCTGGTGATCGGTCCGGTCGTCGGTTGGCGATCGGACGCCGGCCGCGTCGCCCGTGCGTCATGATGTGGAGGTGCGCCACACGGATTGGACCGAAACGCCCTTGCCGCAGATCGATCTGCTCAACGGGTACCTGTATGCCGCCGACCCGGAACCGACGTACCGCTGGCTGCGCGACGAGGCGCCGATCTACTGGGACGACATCAACCGGCTGTGGGGCATCAGCCGGTACGAGGACGTGGCCAAGGTGGAACGCAACGCCGAGCGCTACTCCAGCAAGGGGGCGTTTCGCCCGCTGACCGGCCGGGACGCCGACAGCAACCCGTCGATGATCAACTTCGACGATCCCCGTCACCTGGACCATCGGCGGCTGATCCACCGACGCTTCACCCCGCGGGCGGTGGCCCGACGCGAGGAGCGCATCCGCGAGGTGGTCGATCAGCTGGTGGGCGAGGTCGAACGTCGCATCGCCGCCGGCGAGGAGGTGGACGCCATCGAGCACCTCGCCGCCCCGCTGCCCGCCATGATGATCGCCGAGGACCTGGGGTTCGGCCTCGACCGCTGGCGCGACATCAAGCGGTGGTCGGAGGTGACGATCCCGTTGGGCGGCGGCGACCGGTACATGACCGAGGAGGGCGCCAACTGCGCGTTCGAGGTGGCGGTCGCCACGTCGGAGCTGATCGAACTTCGCCGGGCGAACCCCACCGACGATCTGGTGTCGGTGTGGACGCAGGCCGAGGTTGGCGGACGATCGATGACCGACGGCGAGATCATCGCCGAGTGCCTGCTGGTGATCGATGGTGGCGCCGAAACCACCCGCACCGTGCTCGGCAACACCCTCTGGGCCCTGGCCGAGTATCCCGACCAGCGCCAACTGCTGCGCGATCGGCCGGAGCTGCTCGACGGTCCGGCGGTGGAGGAGTTCATCCGCTGGACGACGCCGATCCTCAACATGTCGCGGGTGGTCACCGAGGACCACGAGCTGGGCGGCCAACAGCTGAGCGCGGGCGAGATGGTGCTGCTGATGTATTCGTCGGCCAACCGCGACGAGCGACTCTTCGACGAGCCGCAGCGCTTCGACGTGACCCGGGAGCACAACAACCACATCGCCTTCGGGCTGGGCACCCACTTCTGCCTGGGCGCCAGCCTGGCCCGCACCGAGATCCGAACGATGATCTCCGAGGTGCTCGAGCGGCTCCCGGACTGGTCGCTCAGCGAGGAGCACCCGCCCCGTCGTGTGCCGGGTGCCTTCGTCCGGGCGGTCGAGCACTACCCGCTGATCTTCTGAGCGCCGGCCCGCCCTCACCCCCACACGAACCGGAGCCCCGATGGTGAGTTCATTGCCCGACGAGCCGCTGTTTGCCACCGGCGACCGCTTCTGGGAGGACCCGTCGCTGACGGAGCGCAACCGGCTGCGCTCGCGCCCCCCGGTCGCGACGCACGACAACGCGGCCGACGCCCGCACCGCCCCGGCGTTGTGGCAGGCCGCCCGACTGCCCGCCGACGACCCGGCGGCACGGTGGACCCGGTCGCTCGACGGGGCCTGGCACTTCGCCCACTACGACCGGCCCGAGGCGGTTCCGCACTCCGCCGTGGTGAGCGGCGGCGACGAGACGATCGAGGTGCCCGGCGCCTGGACGCTCCAGGGCCATGACGCACCGATCTACACCAACGTGCAGATGCCGTTTCCGGGCGATCCGCCCGGGGTTCCGGACGACAATCCCACCGGCGTGTACCTCCGCAGCGTCGAGGTGCCGACGACCTGGGCGGGCCGGGAGTGCGTCCTCACCCTGGGCGGCGCCGAGAGCCTGGCGATCGTCTACGTCGACGGGATCTTCGTCGGGCTGGCCACCGACAGTCGCCTGGGGTCCGAGTTCGACCTGACCCCGTATGTCCTGGCCGGCCGGCGTCACACGCTGGCCATCGTCGTCGTGCGTTGGTCGGCGGCAACCTGGCTCGAGGACCAGGACCAGTGGTGGCACGCCGGAATCCAGGGGTCGGTCACGCTGTGGTCCCGCCCGCCGGTCCACCTGGCCGAGGTGGCGCTGGTGCCCGGGCTGGAACCCGACGGAACCACCGGCACGCTCGACGTCGAGGTGGCCGTCGGTGGGGATCTTGCGGGTGACGGCTCGACGGCCGATGGTGGGGTCCGGTGGTGGGTGGGCGTGTCGGTGGAACACCTCGACGGCACCCTCGTGCACGACGCAGAGCCGGTCGAGGTGACGGCGTTCGACGACGGCGAACCGCTCACCCGGCTGCTGGCCTCGGCCACCTGGCCGGGCCAGGTGGTGCGCTCCCGGATCGAGGTGCCGGGCGTCGACCCGTGGAGCGACGAGGCGCCCAACCGCTATCGGTCGCTGGTGCGCCTGTGGCGCACTCCGGCCGCTTCGGATGATGTCGTGGGGAAGGGGGCCGACGGGGAGGGGGCCGACGGCAACGGCGCCGATCACCCGAGCGACGTGGCCGCCGTGGTCACCGGGTTTCGATCGGTGTGCGTGGCCGACCAGGAGCTCCGCATCAACGGGGCCGTGCCGCTCATCCGGGGCGTCAACCGGCACGAGCACGACCCCGACCGCGGCCGGTTTGTCGACCCCGAGCACACCCGCGCCGAGCTGTGCCTGGCCAAGCGGCTCAACGTCAACGCCGTGCGCACCGCGCACGCCCCGGCGGCCCCCTGGTTCTACGACCTGTGCACCGAACTGGGTCTGTTCGTCGTGGACGAGACCAACTGCGAGACCCACGCCCGCCAGCAGTCCCTGCTGGCCGGGCCCGGGTTCACCGGTGCGGTGATCGAGCGCGGCCTCCGCATGGTGGGACGCGATCGCAACCACCCGTGCGTGGTCGTCTGGTCGCTGGGCAACGAAGCGGGGGAGGGCGCCGCCCACCACGCGTTGGCCGGGGCGATCCGCCATCTCGACCCCGGCCGCCCGCTGTCGTACGAGGGGCCGATCATGTTCGACCTCGAGGCCGACAACCCGGTGAGCGACCTGGTGGCGCCGATGTACCGCTCGGTGGAGGAGATCACGGCCTGGGCGAAGGCCCGCCGCGCCGCGGGCTGCGCCGATCGTCGCCGTCCGCTGATCCTGTGCGAGTACTCCCACGCCATGGGCAACTCCAACGGCGGGCTGGCCGACTACTGGGACGCGTTCCGGGCCCATCACGGACTCCAGGGCGGGTTCGTCTGGGAATGGCGCGACCACGGGCTGCTCCGTTCCGGTTCCGGTTCCAGCCCTCAGCCTGGGGATGGGCCCGTAGCGTCGGAGGAGACGCCCGGGCGCGGCGGCGACGCCCGATGGGGCTACGGCGGCGACTTCGGCGAGGACCGCCACGACGGCAACTTCGTGTGCGACGGCCTGCTGGCGCCCGACCTGACCCCGCACCCGGCCTGCGTCGAGCTGGCCCACCTTCAGCGTTCGCTGCACGTCGAAGCCGACGGGGTGTCGCCGGGCCGCTACCGGCTGCGCAGCGAGCGCAGCTTCACCGACACCGCCGACGTGGTCGGCCGTTGGCGGCTGGAGGCCGACGGGCGGGCGGTGGCCGAGGGAACCGTCGACGTGCCGGTGGTGGCCCCGGGCGGCGAGGCCGAGCTGATCGTGCCGATGCCCGACCTCGATCGGGCCCGCGGTGGGGACGACCACGAGATGGCGCTTACCCTGGAACTGGCCCTCGCCGCCGCCACCGCCTGGGCGCCGGCGGGGCACGTCGTCGCCCGGCACCAGTTCCGGCAGCCGCGTGGCACCTCGACGGACGGTCGGGCCGAGCACCCTCGGATGGTTGCGGCGCGCGCACCCAGAGGGGTGGTGGTGGACCACTCCGGCGACCGGTGGGTGCTCGGGGACGGGGCCTGGGCGTTGGAGGTCGACCGTCAACAGGGGGTCGTGGGACTGGCGCGCCACGGCCGCCAACTGCTGGTCGACCGGCCGGGCCACAGCCTGTGGCGGGCGCCGGTGGACAACGACGGCATGAAGACGGCCTGGATGGCGGGCTTCGGCCATCAGGCGCGTTGGCGTCAGCTGGGGCTCGACCGGGTGGATGGACCCGAGACCCGTCGGATCGACCGGGTGACCGTCCGCCGGCGCGAGGGTGGCGCCGTGGCGGTGTTGACCGGAGCGCTCGTCGTGGCGCCACCGGCCGACCGGCAGGATCGTCCCGCGGTCGAGTGCCCGATCGTCGAGCGGTGGTCGATGCGCGACGACGGCACCATCTCGGCCGAGGTCACCTGGCGGCTGCCCGAGGAGCTGGCCGACCCGCCCCGGGTGGGCCTGGTGCTGGCGCTCGACCCCGCCTTCGATCGGCTGGAGAGCTACGGCCTGGGCCCGCACGAGTGCCCGCCCGACCGGGTCGCCGGCGCCGTGTTGAGCCGGTATGCGCGCCTGGCCGGCGCCGAACGCTGCCCGTACGTGCTGCCGCAGTGTTTTGGTCAGCGATCCGGCACCCGGTGGCTGACCGCCGCCGACCCCGACGTCGGCACGTTGACGATCGCCGGTGACCGCCCGTACGTGCACACCGCCCACCGCTACTCCGAGGCGCAGCTGACCGAGGCGCTGCACGCCGACGAGCTGCGGCCGGAGGAGGCGGTGTTGCTGCACCTCGACGCGGCCCACCGCGGTGTCGGCACGGCCTCGTGCGGGCCGGACACGGCCGAGCGTCACCGCATTGCGCCCGGCCGCCATCGGCTGGCGGTGTCCCTGTCGTGGGCCGACGTGGCGCCGGCGTGAGCTCGTGCCCTCCGGGTTAGCCTCGGAGGGGAACGACCAGATCAACTCGAGGGGGAGCTCATGGCCAGGTTGTGTGAGGGGCGCGTCGTGCTGGTGACCGGGGCCGGTCGAGGCATCGGGCGCGAGCATGCGCTGATGCTGGCGGAGCACGGTGCCAAGGTGGTCGTCAACGACCTGGGTGGCGATCGGGCGGGCGAGGACGGGGCCGACGACGGCCCTGCACTGCAGGTGGTGGCCGAGATCACCGAGGCAGGCGGCGAGGCCGTGGCCGACGGCGGCAACGTGGCCGACTTCGGCGAGGCCAAGGCGATGGTCGACCTGGCGATCGACACCTACGGCCGCCTCGACGTGGTGATCAACAACGCCGGCATCCTGCGCGACCGCATGCTGGTCAACATGACCGAGGCCGAATGGGACGCCGTGATCGCCGTCCACCTCAAGGGCACGTTCGGCCCGGCCCACCATGCGGCCCAACACTGGCGGGAGCGGTCCAAGGCCGGGGAGGAGGTCGACGCCCGCCTGATCAACACGACGTCGCCGTCGGGCATCTACGGCAACGTCGGCCAGACCAACTACGGCGCGGCCAAGGCGGGGATCGCCGCCTTTACGATCATCGCCGCCAAGGAACTGGCCAGGTACGGCGTGACCGCCAACGCCATCGCCCCGGCGGCGCTGACCCGTATGACCGAGGACCTGGGCATGGGGTCGGCCTCCGAGGAGGACAAGGCGCGGATGTCGCCCCACTGGATCGCCCCGCTGGTCACCTGGCTGGCCAGCGAGGAGAGCCGCCCGGTGACCGGGCGGGTGTTCGACATCACCGGGCGGGCCATGTCGGTGTCGGAGGGCTGGCATCGCGGTCCCACGGTGGAGCCCACCGACGACCCGACCCGGGTCGGTCCCCTGGTGGAGGAGATCGTGTCGGCGGCCCGACCCAACGCCGACATGAGCGGCCGGGACGAGCAGATCTGACGGCGGGGTGGCGGGACTCGAGGCGTGAACCACTCGGTTGCAGGTCACCAACCTTCGGCGGGCGGGTCGCCGACGGCGGAGCTGTCCTCGGTTGACCTGCGCAGCGGGCCGGCGTCGCTGATCAGCCTTCGGGCCGGGTCCGTGGCGGTGTCGCTGTTGTCGTACGGCGCGGCGATCGTCGGCTACGAGGCACCCGACCGGCACGGCCGCCCGGCCAACTGTGTACTCACCCTGGCCGACCGTGCCGACCTGGTCGACGACTCGCTCAACCCGCACCTGGGGGGCATCGTCGGTCGCTACGCCAACCGGATCGCCGGTGCCTCGTTCACGCTGGACGGGGTGACGCACCGGCTCGAGGCCAACGAGGGTCCCAACACGCTGCACGGCGGGTCGGCCGGGTGGGATCGTCGCAGCTGGGGGGTCGCCGGCGTGCACGCCGACGCGGAGCAGGCCCGCACGACGATGGTGCTGAGCGACCCCGACGGTGCCGGTGGGTTTCCGGGCCGCATGGAGGTGGCGGCCGGCTACTCGCTTCGGGCGGACGGGACCCTCACCTTGGAGCTCGAGTGCACCCCCGACCGTCCCACCGTGGTGGCGCCGACCAGCCACGTCTACTGGAACCTGGCCGGGTCGGGCACGGTTGCCGACCATCTGCTGTCGGTGCGCGCCGGCTCGGTCCTCGAGCCGGGGCCCGGCCAGATCCCCACCGGCGCGATGGTGCCGGTCGACGGCGGGCCGTGGGACCTCCGGCAACCGGTGCGCCTGGGCGATCGGCTCGATCGGCCGGAACTCGAGGAGTTTGGAGGCTACGACCACACCCTGCTGGTGGACGCGGAGACCGACGGTGAGCGCACCCCGCCGTTGGTGGCGCGCTTGGCCGATCCGGCGAGTGGACGCACCTCGAGATGCGCAGCGATCAACCGGCCGTGCACCTCTACACCGGCAACCACCTCGGCGGGCAGCCCGGGCAGCACGGGCCGATCCGCGCCACGGAGGTGTCTGCCTGGAGGCCGGCGCCGTCCCCAACGGCCCCAACCTGACCGCCCTGACCGGGCCGGGCGGGTCGATCCCGGTGGACGTCGGCTTCGGCCGGGCGAGCGCCGCCGGTGGATCACCAGCTGGCGGATCGCCTGAGCGCGATCCGACCCGGCGGCGGCGAGCCGCTTCCGCCGGGCCGGGTAGCGTCCGACGCATGGGGTTACACGAGAACTTTGCCACCGTCTGGGAGGCGATCGCCGACCGGCTGAGCGATGCCCCGGCCCTGTCGCACGGGCCGACCACCCGCACCTGGTCCGAGCTGGACGACCGGGCGGCCAGGTTTGCCGGGGCGATCGCTGCGTCCGGGGTCGGCCCCGATGGCAAGGTCGGGCTGGCGCTGTACAACGGCCTGGCCTACACCGAGGCCACCTACGGGGCGTTCAAGGCCCGTGCGGTGCCGTTCAACGTCAACTACCGCTACCGGGAGGACGAGCTGGCCTACCTCCTGGACAACGCCGACTGTCAGGTGGTGCTGGCCCACCCCGAACTGGTGGACCGCATCGAGGCCGTGCGCGATCGGGTGCCGTCGCTGCGCCTGCTGGTGGCGGTGGGTGAGGAGGTCGAGGGGTCGGCCCAACCCGAGCCACCCGACGGATGGGTGCGCTACGAGGACCTGCTGAGCGGCCACGATCCGGCGCCTCGCATCGAACGTTCGGGGGACGATCTGTGGTTCCTCTACACCGGGGGCACCACCGGCATGCCCAAGGGGGTGATGTGGCCGCACTCGTCGCTGTTGGGCGTGTTTGCGCCCACGTGGAAGGGCCTCAAGGTGCCGCTGCCCGACACCGCGGCCGAGGCCGCCGACATCGCGGCCGACCTGCGGGCCCGGTCGGCGGAGCAACGGCTGATCCCCGCCGCCCCGATGATGCACGGCACGTCGTCCCAGCTGACGTTGGGTGGGCTGAGCGCCGCGCCCACGTGATCACCCTGCCATCGCGCAGCTTCGACGCCGCCAATTGTGGGCGACGCTGGAGGATCGACGGGCAACGCACCTCTGTATCGTCGGCGACGCGCTCTGCCGCCCGATGATCGCCGAGTTGGAGCGCGCCGAGGCGGCGGGGTCGCCGTACGACCTCTCGTCGCTCAAGGTGGTGACCTCGTCGGGCGCCATGTGGTCGTCGGCCCAGAAGGAGGCGCTGCTCGAGCGGGCGCCGGCCCTGCTGATCGACCTGTTGGGCTCGTCGGAGGGCAACGGTTTCGGCGCCTCGGTGGCCCGACGGGGGCGCAGCGCCGACACCGCCCGCTTTCAGTTGGGCGACCATGCGGCGGTGTTCACCGAGGACGGTCGCCGGGTGGAGCCCGGCTCGGGCGAGCGGGGCATGCTGGCCACCGGCGGACACCTTCCGCTGGGGTACTACAAGGACCCGGCCAAGACCGAGGCCACCTATCCCACGTTCGAGGGGCGGCGTTGGGCGGTGCCCGGCGACTACGCCACCGTCGAGGCCGATCACACGATCACGCTGTTGGGCCGAGGGTCGGTGTGCATCAACACCGCCGGAGAGAAGGTGTTTCCCGAGGAGGTCGAGGAGGCGGCCAAGTCGCTCGACTGGGTGGTCGACGCCACCGTGGTCGGGGTGCCCGACGAGCGATGGGGCAGCGCGGTCTCGGCGGTCGTGTCCCTCCACCCCGACGCTCCCGCCGCCACGACGACGCAATCCGGCGCCGGGGCCCTCGCCGACCCGGTGGTGCTCCAACAGCTCCGCGACCACGTCAAGGGGCGGCTGGCCGCCTACAAGGCCCCGCGCCACGTCGTGATCGTCGACGAGGTGAAGCGGGGCCCGAACGGCAAGGCGGACTACCGCTGGGCCACCGACATCGCCACCAGCGCGGTCGCCGAGTCCCCGGGCGAGGAGGCCTGACGGGTTGTGAGCACGGAGAGCGCCCGTATCGGGCCGTTTCCGTGCTCACAACGTGGGGTGCTCGCCGGCGAGCCGGCGCTGCGAAGGTGGGTGGGGTCAGGGGGGAGGAGGCGAGCCGTTGGTGGTGCCCGGGCGGGCCGGGTCGGGACGATCCGTCCGCTCCGGGACCGGAGGTGACTCACGGGTGGGCATCGCCGCCCGGCGGGGGTCGTCCGATGCGGGCGATCCGGTGGTGAGGTCGATCGTCTCGTCGTTGTGGCCCAGCGCCCGGTTGGCGACGGCGGTGAGCGCCCGGCCGGTTCCCTCGGGAAGCGGTTCCGCCCGGATCGGCGCCTCCGACGGTTCCCGATCGGGGTTCACGCGATTTCCGACCAGCACGCCCGGCGGGGTGTCCTCGGGCAGGCGGCCCGTGCGGAGGATCTCGGGCACCTTCTCGTTGACCTCGTCCACCAGCGGCGCCAGCTGCTCGAACGGCACGGCCTCGGAGATGAAGAACCCCTGCACCAGGTCGCAGCCCATGTCCTTGAGCAGCATCAGCGTTTCGAGATCGCCGGCACCCTCGGCGGTCACGGTCAGGCCCAGGTTGTGGGCCAGCTCGATCGTGGATCGCACGATGGCGGCGTCGCCCGGGTCCGAGGTGATCGTCGTGACGAACCCGCGATCGATCTTGAGGTGCGACAGCGGCAGGTGTTTCAGGTAGGCGAGCGAGCTGTGGCCGACGCCGAAGTCGTCCACCGCAACCGACAGGCCGATCGAGCGCAGTCGGTCGAGCACCTCGAAGGCCTGCACGGCGTCGTTCATCAGCTCGGTCTCGGTGATCTCCAGCTCGAGGCGCTCGGCGTGGAAGCTGTCGGTGCGGGACAACAGCTCGAAGAAGCTGACGAGGTCGGGGTCCTGGAGGTTGCGCACCGACAGGTTGGCGGCCACTCGAAGGTCGAGCCCCGAGTCGTGCATGCGGTTGGCGCCACGCGAGGCCTCTGCGATGATCCAGCGGGTCAGCGGGTGGATCATGCCCGACGCCTCGGCGGTCTCGATGAACTCCACCGGCAGCATCAGGCCGTGGTCGCGGTGGTGCCACCGCACCAGGGCCTCCACCTTCGTGATCTGCCCGGAGCGCAGGTCGAGTGCCGGTTGGTAGTACAGCGCCAGCTCGCCGCCGCCATCGCCCGCCGCAGCTCGCCCAGCAGGGTGACCTTGCGAAGCGACGAGCGGTCCCGGTTGGTGCGATACACCTCGAGGGCTGGCCGTTGCGCTTGGCCTGGTACATCGCCACGTCGGCGGACTTGAGCAGCGCCTCGGCGCCCGTGGCGTGATCGGGACACATCGCCACGCCGATGTTGGCGGTGGACTGCAGCGGAATGCCGTCCACCTCGAAGGGCCGCTCGAGCACACCGATGGTGCGGCGGGCCAGGTCGATCGCCTCCTCCTCGCCGGTGATCGGGTAGGTCAGCAACGCGAACTCGTCGCCGCCGAGCCGCACGATCACCCGGAAGTCGTCGGCGAGCTCCGAGCGGAGGCGGTCGGCGATCGCCACCAGCAGCTGGTCGCCGGCGCGGTGGCCCATGGCGTCGTTCACCTGCTTGAACTGGGTGAGGTCCATCAGCAGGAGGGCGATCGTGTGGTTGAAGGAGGCCGCCTCGCCGATGGCGTCGCGCAGGTGCTCGTCGAGCTGGGTGCGGTTGGGCAACCCGGTCAGCGCGTCATGCAGCGCCTGGTGGCGCAGGCGCTCCTCGGCGCGCACGGCGCTGGTGACGTCCTCGAAGGTGACCCCCAACGTGCCGTCGGAGAGGCGGTCGCCCCGAATGTTGAACCAGGCGCCCGAGCGCTCGGGGAACGACAGCCGTTCGGCGGCAAGCGGCTTGCCGGTGCGGGCGACGTCGGCGAGGAACCGCTGCAGCAGCTCGGCCGAGGCGTTGCGAAACAGGTCGCTGGTGCTGACCCCGGCGGCCACCCGTTCCGGGGTGAGGCTCAGGGTGTCGAGGGCGACCGGGTTGGCGAAGCGCAGCGACAACCCGCTGGGGTCGTCGGGGTCCGGCAGTTCGAGGACGACGCAGCCGACCGGGGAGTGGGCGGTGACCTCGGCGAAGCGCTTCAGCTCGGTCTCGGCCAGGGCCCGCCGGGTGATGTCCATGAGCACGCCGCGGGTGGGGCTGCCGTCCTTGGGGGTGGGGAACACCCGCACCAGGAAGTGACGGAGCGAGCCGTCGGCGTGGCGAAGACGCACGACCGCCTCCGACTCGGAGGTGGCGGTGGCCGCCTGACGGATCAGCTTGTGGATCAGGCCGACGTCGTCGCGGTGGGTGATGCGCTCGACGAACCCGTCGAGGTTCCAGTCGCCGGGCTCCCAACCGAGCAGGTCGACCGCATTGGGGGTGACCCGCAGGCTGTCCCCGTCGCCGCACTGAAGGGTCCAGGCGATCGCACGGGTCTCACCGATGATCGAGGCGAACCTGCGGTCGGCCAGTGCGAGCCGCATGTTGACCAGCTGGGCGCCCAGCACCTTGGCGGCGTCGGCCAGGGCCATCACCGGCAGGAGTGCCGCCAGCTGCTCGGGCTGGTCGGACAGGGCGCCGATCAGCCCGGTGCCGCCCAGTTGCAGGACGGCCGCCGGGGCGTGCACCCAGGTGGGGCCGAGGAAGCAGAGGTAGCCGGCGGTGAGCGCGACGGCCACGGGGACGAGTGCGCTCGGGTTGATCAGGCCCAACCCGATGAGCGCCACCATGCCGAGGAGGGGATCGAGGCGCGGGCCGCGGTGACGGAGGGGCGAGTCGCCGATGAGCACGATGTCGATCGCAACGACCAAGGAGGCCCCCACGATTCGCACGAGCAGCGTGGAGGTGGCCTCGGGGAAATCCGCGAGCACGGTCCAGGCCGCGGCGACGACGACGGTGAGGTGCCGAAGCAGTCGGTAGGCCAGTCCGGCCCGCCCGAGGTCGGTCGGGCCCCGCTGGGCGGGGTCGGTGGCGGGGCGGTGGGACCGAAGGAGCCGCGCGGGCAGCGACGGTTGCTGATCGCCGCCGTGCGATGCTGCTCCCGTGATTCTGGCCACCACTGCTCCTCGCCGTGTCGTCCAGTCGCGCCGTTCCCGTCCGGATGCGATCGGATGTGTTGACCTCGGACGCGTCCAAGGTCAACGCCAGCGTACCGCAATACTGCGTTGAGTGGTGGCGCCGGTGTAAGGTTTTGCCCACCAACCACATAGCGTGATGGTCAACGCGCAGAAACGGGTCGACCGGGGTGGTTGCCGGCGCTGCGCCAGGAGTCGCCCTCGACGCCGGGGTTCGGGACGTCGAGGACGGGCAACGGCCGATGGCTGACCGCCACGATCGTGGTGTCGACCTGTTCGGTCAGTCCCGTCAAGGCGCGCTCGGCGGTGGCGTCGTCAAGGTGCGCCGCCGGTTCGTCCAGCAGCACCAGGTGTCGACGCGACACGATGGCACGGGCGATCGACAGTCGGGCCCGTTCACCCCCGCTCAGGCCGCCGACCGGGGTGTCGAGCCCGTCCGGTTGTTGCGCCAGCCAGACGCCGAGGTCGACGGCCGAGAGGGCGGCGGCGAGTTCGGCGTCCCCGGCGTCGGGACGGGCCAGCACCAGGTTGGCCCGGATGCTGCCGGCGAACGCGTGGGGTTCGTCGTCGACGAGCGCGATGTCGGCGCGGGCGTCGGCCAGTGCCACGTCTGCGGCGGGGAGGCCGTTGAGCAGGTGGATCCCGGAGGTGGGGGTGAGCTGGCGGGCAAGCACCGCCAACATCGTGGACTTGCCGATCCCGTTGGGTCCGGTGAGCTGGCTTCGCACCCCGCGGGCGAGCAGCGGAAGGGTGAAGGGCCCCAGCGCGGCCTGCCGATCGCCCCAGGACGCGCTCAGCCCCCTGGCGGTCACCGGTACCACGCCATCGGGCAGCGTGAGGTGGCCGGTGTCGACGATGGCCGGCCGTTGGTCGAGGAGGTCGTCGATCCTGAGCTCGGCCCGTCGGGCCCGGGCCCGCGCGCCGCCGACCTCGGCCAACCCCAGCCAGGCGTCGGCGAGTGCAATCGGCGTCAGGGCCACCAACGCGGCGAGCGGGCCCGACACCGCGCCCGCGTCGAGTCCGGCGGCCGCCGTCAGCATCGTGGCGGCCACGGTGATCGTCAGGACGCCCCACAGGCCCGCCAGGGTGAGGGCACGGGACCGGATCAACCGGCGCTCCGCCTCGCCCTGGCGGTCGAGCGCGGCGGCGACCGCCCGGAGCGGAGGTGGGTCGAGCGGGGAGTGCACCCCGGTGACGGCGCGCACCTGGTCGAGGCGGTCGATCAGGTCGGTGGTCACGCGCAGGGAGGCGCCTCGTGCCACGACGGCGTCGTGCTGGGCCGCCGACTCGGCACGCGACCCCAGCCGGGCGGCCGCCAACGATGCTGCGGCGCCTGCGGCGATCACCATCCCGGCGGCCGGGATCACCAGCGCGGCGATCGCCACGGCGCAGGTGTCGGCGATCAGGGTGGACCACCACGGAACGGTGACCCGCACCTGCTCGTCCACGGCGTCGTCCAGGTCGGTGACGACGGCGGTCAGCAGGTCGCCGCGGTGACGTCGCCCCAGACGTGCCGGGGCCAGCGGGATCAGGGCCCGGTAGACGCCGACGCGCCGCTCGGCCAGGGTGTCGAGCGCGGCGTCGTGGGACACGACCCGCTCTGCGTAGCGCAACACCGGGCGGGCGATCCCGAAGGCCCTCACGCCGACGATGGCCACCAGCAGCGTCAGCACCACCGGTTGGGTGGACGCCTGGACGATCAGCCACCCGGAGGTGGCGGTGAGTGCGACCCCGGCGGTCATCGACAGGCCCCCGAGGAGGGACGCGAGGCGGAGGCGGTCGGGGACCGGCCGGCGCTGCCACCACGACAGCGTCCCTCCGTTCCGAGGGGAGGGGGTCGTCGAGCCGGGGGAGGACACCCCATCCGCCGTCGAGGGTGCGGACGGCGTCGGGAGCGCCGGTTCGGGTTGCAGCTCCCAGTGACTGTCGGCGGCGGACAGGAACGCCCGATCGTGGGTGGCGACGATCACGCGGCGCCGCCGGGCCTCGTCGAGGATCACCCCACGGAGCGCGTCCGCATCGTCGACGTCGATGTGGGCCGTCGGCTCGTCGAGCAGCAGCAGGGGCGCTCGGCTCAGCCTGGCCCGGGCCAGCGCCAGCCGGCTGCGCTGCCCGGCCGACAGGCCGAACCCGTCGTCGCCCAGCCGGGTCTGCAGGCCTTGGCGTTCGGCAAGGGCGGGCCACAACCCGACGACGCGCAGCGACTCCTCACACTCGACTTCGGTGGCGTCGGGCGCCCCCAGGCGGAGCACCTCGACCACCGGGCCGGGCAGCACCAACGGCCGCTGCGTGGCGAGATGCGCACTCCCGGCGACCACCCGTCCCCCGTCGGGCGTCCGAACCCCGGCGATCAGGTCCAACAGCGTGCTTTTGCCGGACCCCGACCGACCGGTGAGGACGGTCAGTCCGGACCCCGGAGGGCAGGTCAGCGTCAGCCCGTCGAGAATGGGGGCTCGGTGTCGATGGCCGAAGACCAGCCGGTCGACCCCGACCCCGGTCCCTGCCCTCGCCTCGGTGCCGTGCACCCCCACTTCGGGCGCTCCGGTGGCGGGGCGCTCTGCGTCCTGCTCGACCGCCGCCGACCCGCCGACGTCGGCGTCGGCGTCGAGGTACGGGAGGGCGGCCTCGAGCGTCGCGGCCCCGTCGGCGGCATTGTGGAACTCCTGGCCGACCCTCCGGATCGGCCAGTAGGCCTCGGGCGCCAGCAGGATGGCGGTCAGGCCCACCTGCAGGTCCATCGACCCGTGAGCAAGACGGAGGCCGACGGCCACCGCCACCATCGCCACCGAGATCGTGGCCAGCAGTTCGAGGGCGGCCGACGACATGAATGCGATGCGAAGGGTCCGGACCGAGGCCCGGCGGTGCGTCTCGCCGACCGCCCGGATGTCGCCGACCTGACGCTCGGCGCGTCCGTAGGCCACCAAGGTCGGAAGCCCGCGCACGACGTCGAGGAAGTGGCCGGCCATCGCATGCATCGCCGCCCACCGTCGACCGGTCTCCGCCTCGGTGTGACGCCCGATGAGCGCCGCAAAGAAGGGAAGCAGGGGCAGGGTGAGCACCAGGATCCCGGCGCTGAGCGGGTCCACCCACACGAGCGCCAGCACGGCGAGTATCGGCACGACGGTGCCGGTGACCAGCGCCGGCAGATACCTGGCCACATACGGCTCCACCGACTGGGCGCCGGCACCGGCCAGCCCGATCGCGGCGGCGGGGGCCGGTCGTCGTTCCGGCGGGCTGCGAAGCCACCGTTGCAACAGCCGGATCCTGAGCTCACCGCTCAGGTCGTGCCCGGCGCGCCGGCCGACGAGTTCGAGCACGGCGGCGGTCAGGCCGCGGGCCGCCATGATCGCCGCCAACCACCCGAGCGGCACGGCGAGAGGTGCCGATCGGACCACCGTGGTGGCCGCCCAGGCGACCGCCGCCGCCTGGGCCAGGGCCAGCACGCCCGAGACCACCCCGACCGCCGCCAGCCGCCCGACCCACCGCCGGGCCGTGGGAAGCGCTCGCAGCAGCTCCGGGCTGAACGGCCTCATGAGGCGTCGGTGGCCTCCCCGGCCGCCGCGCCGCTGAGGCCGGCGGGTGGGTTGGTCGGCGGATCCTGGCGGGCGGCCGCCGCCACCGTGGTGGGGATGTGATGTCCGGACACCCGTTTGCGGAAGGTCCAGTAGCTCCAGCTTTGATAGAGGACGACGATCGGCGTGAAGGCGACCGCCACCCAGGTCATGATCCTCAGGGTGTAGTCGGTGGAGGAGGCGTTCGTGGTCGTCAGCGAGAACGCGGCGTCGGTGGTGCTGGGCATCACGTCGGGGAACAGTGCGACGAACAGCGAGACGACGGCCACCCCGATCGCCCCGAACGCCAGCAGGAACGCCCAGCCCTCACGGCCGGAGGGCAGCACCGCCAACGAAGCGACCAGCAACACGGCGGCCAGACCCGCCAGGGCCCACGAGGTCGCCGATCCGGTCGTTGCGTGGACGACGCCCAGCCACGCAACCACGAGCACGGCGGCGACCAGGCCCACGTTGCGGGCGATCCGGCGGGCGTCGGCTCGGATGGCACCGTCGGTCTTCAACGCCAGAAACATGGCGCCGTAGGCGGCGAAGAGCGCAACCAACGCCAGGCCACCCAGCAGCGCGGCCGGGTTGAGCAGCGTCAGGAGGTTGCCGGTGTATTCCCGGTCGGCGTCGATGGGAACGCCACGCACGATGTTGGTGAACGCCACACCCCACAGCAGGGCGGGCAGCAGGGACCCCCAGAAGATGGCCAGGTCCCAGCGGCGACGCCAAGTGGGGTCGTCGACCTTGCCCCGGTAGTCGAAGGCGAGGGCCCGGACGATCAGGGCCACCAGAATCGCCAGCAGCGGGATGTAGAAGCCCGAGAACAGCGTGGCGTACCAGTGGGGAAACGCGGCGAACGTGGCGCCGCCGGCGGTGAGCAGCCACACCTCGTTGCCGTCCCACACCGGGCCGATCGTCGACAGCATGACCCGCCGGCGGATCTCGCCGCTCTCCGGACCGTCCTCGGGGGTGGCACCGTCCGGGGAGTCGCCGGCGCCCGGGTCGCGACCCAGCACGGGAAAGAGCATGCCGACCCCGAAGTCGAAGCCTTCGAGCACGAAGTAGCCGGTCCACAGCACGGCGATCAGGATGAACCAAACGGTGGTGAGTTCCATGGGGTGGCCTCGGTGAGAGTCGTCGGCTGTCAGTAGGTGAACACGAACGGTTCGTCGTCGTCACGCTCGCTCGGATCGAGCGACTCGCTGGGCGCCGGCTCTGCGCCGGCCCGGCCGTAGCGCAGCGTCAGCCCGACCTCGACAACCGCCAAGGCGCCGTAGAGCAACGTGAACGTGGCGAGCGAGAGGGCCACCTCCCAGTTGGAGACGCCGGGGCTCACCCCCATCTTCGTCGTCATCACCCCGAAGACCAGCCACGGCTGGCGGCCCATCTCGGTGAACATCCAACCGAAGGAGTTGGACAGCAGCGGCAGCGCAATGACACCGAGGCTGACCCAGAGCCACCGGCGGCTGGTCAGCCGGCGATCGCTGCGGAGCCGCCAGAGCGCATAGGCGGCGATGGCGGCGGCGGCCATGCCGGTGCCGATCATCCAGCGGAAGGTCCAGTAGGTGACCGGGATGATCGGGCGATAGTTCTCGGCCTCGGTCAGCGCCTCGTCGGAGTACGCCAGTTCGTAGTCGGCCTGCAGGTTGTTGATGCCCTGCACCTCGCCGTCGAGCGTGCCGGTGGCCAGAAACGACAACAGCTTCGGGACGGTCAGCGCCCAGGTTTCGTTCCGACCGTCCGGGGTGCCGACCGTGATGATCGAGAACGATGCACCAGCGCCCTCGGGGGAGGTCTCATAGAGCGCCTCGGCGGCGGCCATCTTCATCGGCTGGACCTCGGTCATCACCTTGCCCTGGAAGTCGCCCGTGATCGTGGTGCCGATCCCGCCGAGCAGCAGCACCACGGCGCCGAGGCGGGCGGCTCGCCGATACATCGGTTGGTCCCCGTCCGGGGTCTGCGATCGCCACATCAACCACAGGGCCACCCCGAGGACGAACGCGCCGCCGCTCATCCACGCGGCCATGATGACGTGCGGGAAGGTCACCAGCTGCACCTTGTTGGTCAGCACGGCGACGAAGTCGGTCAGCTCGGCGCGTCCGGTCACCGGGTTGTTGGTGTAGCCCACCGGATTCTGCATGAACGAGTTGGCCGCCAGGATGAAGAAGGCCGACAGCACCGTGCCGATGTGCACCAGCCAGATCGCCCCCAGGTGCAGCTTCTCGTTGATGCGGCCCCACCCGAAGATCCACATCCCGAGGAACGTGCTTTCCAGGAAGAACGCCAACAAGGCCTCGATGGCCAGGGGTGCCCCGAAGATGTCCCCCACGAACCGCGAGTAGTCCGACCAGTTCATGCCGAACTGGAACTCCTGCACGATGCCGGTGGCCAGGCCGATGGCGAAGTTGATCGTGAACAGCTTGCCGAAGAACTTGGTGAGTCGAAGCCACTCGGGATTGCGCGTCCGCATCCAGAACGACTGCATCAGGGCGACGGCCAGCGACAGGCCGATCGTGATCGGGACGAAGAAGTAGTGGTACACGGTGGTGATGCCGAATTGCCATCGGGCCAGGTTGAGCGGCTCCATCACACGTCCTTGCGTCGGTCCCGATTCGTCTACTTGTTCTGAGAATAACGAGGGCAAGAACTCGCTGATCAAACTCGGTTCGTGTGTTTCCGGGCACCATCTCGGGGTGCGATGTACCGGCCGGACGGGGCGGGTCGGTCGCGCGGGCGGTGGGTTTCGCGCGACGATGACGGCGTCATCGTGAACGTCGGGCACCGAGGGAGGGCCGCACATGCAGACCTGCGGTACCGATCCCGGGTGGTGGTGCGAGCGCACCCTCGACCTCACCGGATCGCCCACCGCCGCCGAGGCGGTCGACTGGGTGGCCCGAACGCCGCTGAAGATCCTGACCATCGTCGTGCTGGCGCTGCTTGCCAACCGTCTGGCGCGACGTCTGGTGACCCGGGCGGCGGATCGGGCCCGTGCCTCGGCGCTGGAGGGAGCACGCGACTCCGAGGCGTCGCACCGGGGCGGTCGCGACCTGGCGGCCAATCGGGCCGACGCCCGTGCCCGCACCGTCACCGGGGTGCTGGGGTCGCTGACGACGTCGATCGTCGTCGTGATCGCCACGCTGCTGATCCTGGGGGAGCTCAACATCAACCTCGGTCCGCTGCTGGCCGGTGCCGGCGTGGCGGGCGTGGCGCTGGGGTTCGGTGCGCAGTCGTTGGTCCGCGACCTGCTCGCCGGGCTGTTCATCCTGATCGAGGACCAGTACGGCGTCGGCGACGTCGTCGACGTCGGGCCGGCGGTGGGCACCGTCGAACGCCTCACCCTCCGCTCGACCCGGCTACGTGACGTGGCCGGCACGGTCTGGCACGTCCCCAACGGCGAGATCGTCCGTGCGGGGAACAAGTCGCAGCGATTCAGCAGGGCGCTGATCGACGTGACGGTCAACAACGACGCCGACCTGGCCAAGGTCGAGGAGGTGATGCGGACGGTGGCCGAGGAGTTGTCCGCCGACGAGGCCTGGGCCGATCGGCTGCTGGGCGAACCCTCGATGCTGGGGGTGCAGGCGCTCGACGAGCGGGGCACGACGATGCGGCTGGTCGTCGACACCGAGCCGGCGTCGCAGTGGGACGTCGAACGCGAGCTTCGGCGGCGCCTCCGGGGTCGCCTCATCGCTGCCGGGGTCGCCCTGCCCCAGGCCGCCATCGCCTCGTCGACCGGACCGGGTGGCCCCGGCGGAGCGCCCCCCACCGGGGTGTCCCCCTCCTAACGGCGGCCCTCACGTACCATGGTGCCGGGCGGAGTCTTGGGTCGTGGCGCGCGGCCCGACGGCTGAATGAGGTATCCACATGAAGGCACAGCAGGCTCTCCCCCTCGGAATCATCGTGGGGATCATCCTGATTCTGATCTGGAAGTCACCATCGGGCTCGGCCGAGTTCCTCGGTGACGTCCTCGGTGCGGTCGGGCGTTTCCTCGAGCGACTGGCCAACACGATCTCGACGTTTGTCGGTGGGCTGACGGACTGATCGACACCCGAATCGATCTGGGGGTTCCCCGGCCGTGATCAACCGATTCGTTCGATTTCTCCAGTCGCTGGTCGGCGCGGACTCCATCGAGGAGATCATCTTCGACCGGCTGCTGCCCCAGGAGAAGATCATCATGGTCGACGGCCCGGCCGAGATCGCCTTCGTCTTCAACCGCGTCAAGTCCGAGGTGGCGCTGCTCGCGTGCCTGATCATCGCCTACATCAGCAACAACACCGGCCTCACCGCGTTCGTCACCGCCGTCGCCGCGATGTTGGTGATCAGCCTGATGTACGGGGCCATCAAGGTGCACTACACCAAGTACGTGGTGACCACCTCCCGCATCATCTACCTCTCGGGGGTGCTGCAGCGCACGCACCAGTGGATCCCGTGGGCCAAGGTGACCGACCTGTCGTACAAGCAGACCCCGGCGGACCGCCTCCAGAACATCGGCAGGGTGCGCATCGAGTCCGCCAACGAGGCGTCGCCGTTCAACGAGATGAAGGACCTGTCCCACCCCGAGACGATGATGCGGGTGCTGGTGTACATGGTGAGCCAGCGTCAGGGGTCGGTGGTCATCCCCGACGACATCCATGCCCGGATCGGCATCGCCGACCCCGACGGCGTCCTCCGCATCCCGAGGGACGACGACGATGATGACGACGACGACGACGACGAGGGCGACGACGACGGCCCGGGAGGGGGCGGCGGCGGGCCGAGCCCCGGCGGCGACGGCGACGCGACCACGTTGCTCGACCGACCGCAGCACCCACGGGGCCAGGGCGAGGGCGGACCGCTTCCCCCGGGCACGGTGACCGTGCCGCGCCCGTCCCACGGCGAGGAGTCGATCCCGTCGAGGGCACAGCCCGTCAACACGGTCGGGGATCGCTCCCCCCGCGTGCGCCCCGAGCCTCCGGCGCAACCGGAGCCGCGCGGTCGGAACGGCAATGGCGGCGGGAACGGCAATGGCGGTCGAAAAGGCAACGGCGGTAGAAAAGGCAACGGCGGTCGGAGCGGCGACGGCGGGGACCCGTGGCAGCGCCACGACGACCCGAGCCTCGACTAAGCCGGCACCGGCGGAACACCGGGGCAAGAGTGCCCGACGCGGAAGCCGGCCTCAGCCGGTCGGCTCGTCCAGGTCGAGTGTGGCGGCGACCGACAACTCGGTGTCGTCGTCGCCCACGACGACGACCAGATCCTTCACGACGCCGGCGTCGATCAGGTCGTCCCGCACCAGGGCCAGCCGTTCGGCGTCGTCGGCGTTCACCGTGATCTCCAGGCGCCGCACCGGCGTGCGCATGCCGGTGCGTGCCTCGGTCTTGGTTCGGCGCACCTCGTGCATCACCCCGGCGGCCAGCGCCACCAGCCGGTCGTCTGCCCGGGCCGTGGTGGCCCCGAACTCCGCCGGGTCGGGCCAGCCGGTGCGGTGCACCGAGCCCTCCATCCACCAGCTCCAGACCTCCTCGGTGGCGAAGGGCAGGTGGGGGGCGAACAGTCGCAGCAGCGCCGACAGCGCCAGCTCGAGCGCCGCCCGGGCCGAGGCGGCGCCGTCGTCCTGGCGGTAGGCGCGGGTCTTGACCAGCTCCAGGTGCCCGTCGGTGAAGCGCCAGAAGAACTCCTCGGTTCGCTCGAGGGCCCGGGCGTAGTCGAACTCCTCGAACGCGTCGGTGACGGTGGCGATCAGCTCCGCCACCTCGGCCAACATCGCCCGATCGATCGCGTGGGTCACCGCCTCGGGCCCGCGGGGTGTCTCGGGGGCATCGGCCTCGCCGTCGGCGTCGGGACGCTGTCCAAGCCCGAGCACGAATCGGCTGGCGTTGAGCACCTTGAGCGCCAGCCGTCGCCCCACCTTCATCTGGGTCTCGTCGAAGGCGGTGTCGGTGCCCGGGCGCCCGTTGGCGGCCCAGTAGCGCACCGCGTCGGACCCGTGTCGCTCCAGGAGGTCGGTGGGTACGACGACGTTGCCCTTCGACTTCGACATCTTCTTGCGGTCGGGGTCGAGGATCCAGCCGGACAGTGCGGCGTGGTGCCACGGTGCCGAGCCCTCCTCGAGGTGGCTGCGAACCATCGTCGAGAACAGCCAGGTGCGGATGATGTCGTGGGCCTGCGGGCGCAGGTCCATCGGAAACACCTTGGCCCACAACGCCGGGTCGTGATCCCAACCGCCGGCGATCTGCGGCGTCAGGGAGGAGGTGGCCCAGGTGTCCATGATGTCGGGGTCGCCGACGAAACCACCCGGAACGCCGCGCTGCGACTCCTCGTAGCCCGGGGGAGCGTCGCTCTGGGGGTCCACCGGAAGCGAGTCGAGCGTCGGGGTGATCGGCGCGTCGTGGTCGACCTCGCCGGCGTCGTCCACCGGGTACCACACCGGGATGGCACGCCGAAGTAGCGCTGACGGGAGATCAGCCAGTCGCCGGTGAGCCCCTCGATCCAGTTGGTGTAGCGGGTCTGCATGTAGGCGGGGTGCCAGGTGACCTCGTCGCCCCGGGCGATCAGCTGGTCGCGAAGCCCCGCGTCGCGTCCGCCGTTGCGGATGTACCACTGACGGCTCTGCACGATTTCGAGCGGGGCCTCGCCCTTCTCGTAGAACTTCACCGGATGCTCGATGGGCTTGGGCTCGCCGAGCAGCTCGCCGGACGCGGTGAGCAGCTCCACGGTGGTGCGCTGGGCCGCCTTGACGCCGAGCCCGGCGAGCTGCCCGTAAGTCTTGCGGCCGGCGTCGCCGGTGATCCAGTCGGGCGTCTCCGCGGCGAATCGGCCGTCACGGCCGATGACCGCCCGCGCCGGCAGGTCCAGCTCGCGCCACCAGATGACGTCGGTCAGGTCGCCGAACGTGCAGATCATCGCTGCGCCGGTGCCCTTCTCGGGATCGGCCAGACGGTGTGCCACCACCGGCACCTCAACGCCGAAGAGCGGGCTGGTGACCGTGGTTCCGAACAGCGGCTGGTAGCGCTCGTCGTCGGGATGGGCCACCAGCGCCACGCAGCTGACGACCAGCTCGGGCCGGGTGGTGCTGACGACGACGTCGTCGACCCCCTCGCCGCCGGCGGTGGGGTGGAAGGCCAGGTCGTGGTAGGCGCCGGGCCGCGGGCGGTCCTCCAGTTCGGCCTGGGACACCGCCATCCGGAAGGTGATGTCCCACATCGAGGGCGCATCGGCCTGGTAGGCCTCGCCGCGGGCCAGATTGTCGAGGAAGGCCCGCTGGCTCACCCGTCGGCTGCGTTCGTCGATCGTCGTGTAGGTCTGGGTCCAGTCGACGGACAACCCGAGGCGGCGCCACAGGGCCTCGAAGACCAGTTCGTCCTCGCCGGTCAGCCGCACGCACAGCTCGATGAAGTTGCGGCGACCGATGGGGACGAAGTCCCGTCGGTTCGTGGGTGCCTTCTCCGGAGGCTCGAACTCGGCGTCGTAGGGCACGGTCGGGTCGCAGCGGACGCCGTAGTAGTTCTCCACCCGTCGCTCGGTGGGCACGCCGTTGTCGTCCCACCCCATCGGGTAGAACACCTCACGGCCGCGCATGCGCTGATAGCGGGCTACGCAGTCGGTGTGGGTGTAGCTGAAGACGTGGCCGACGTGCAGCGAACCCGACACCGTCGGGGGAGGCGTATCGATGGCAAAGACGTCGTCGGCCTCGGCGGCGTCGTCGAAGCGATAGGTGCCGTCGGCCTCCCAGCGCTCACCCCACTTCTGTTCGAGGCCCTCGAGCGCGGCCTTGGCGGGAACGGTGGGGGTCGAACGGCGTCGGGGGGCGTCGGTCATAGGCGTGCCAAGGTACCAGCGCCTGACCGAGCCGCCCCGAGACGATTCCCTCCTGCGGTTCGTCGCACCTCCCCGATGCCGACCGGTCTCGACCACGACCGTGGGGCGACGGGGCAAACTGGGTCGATGAGCCGTCCAGACGCCCGGTCCGCCCCCGACGTGATGCACGGAGCCGGCCCGGGACCCGAGGTGTTCGCGAATCGCCGGCGGCGAGTGGCCGAGCTGGTGGGCGAAGGTGGGGCGCTGATCGTGCCGGCGGGGGTCGAGTCGCCCCGCAACCACGACGTCGACCACGAGTTTCGCCAGGCCAGCCAGTTCTGGTGGCTCACCGGCTTCCCCGAACCCGACGCGGTGGCGGTCATCGTGCCCGGGCATCCCGACGGCGACTACCACCTGTTCGTCCGTCCGCGCGATCCCGAACGCGAGACCTGGGACGGCCATCGGGCGGGGGTCGAGGGGGCCACGGCCCGCTTCGGGGCCGATGCCGCCCGCCCCATCGCCGAGCTGCGCGACGGGCTGGTCGGACTGACCGTCGGGCGGCGCAACGTGCTGTACCGGCTGGGCGAGCGCCTGGACGACACGGTGAGCGGGCTGGTCGGCGGGGGCCGCAATCGGCGGGACCGCCTGGGCGACGTGATGCCGGAGGCGATCGTCGACCCGAGCGCGATGTTGGACGAGCTCCGCCTGTTGAAGGACGCTGCCGACCTCGACTCGCTTCGGCGTGCGGGGGCGCTGGCCGCCGAAGGCCACCGCGAGGCGATGCGGCTGGCCGAACCCGGGGTGAGCGAGCGGCGGCTCCAGGGGGCGATGGACTGGGTGTGGCGGTCGCAGGGCTCGCCGCGCAACGGCTATCCGTCGATCGTGGCGAGCGGCGCCAACGCCTGCGTCCTGCACTACACCGAGAACGCCGACGTCGTGACCGACGGCGACCTGGTGCTGATCGATGCCGGGTGCGAGGTGGATCAGCTCTCCGCCGACATCACGCGAACGTTTCCGGCCAACGGCCGCTTCAGCGCCGCGCAGCGGGCGGTCTACGACGTGGTCCTGGCGGCCCAGCACGCAGCGCTGGCGGCGGTGCGCCCCGGCGCCACCATCCGTTCGCCCCACGAGGCTGCCCGTGCGGTCATCGCCGAGGGCCTGGTGGAGTTGGGCCTGATCCCGGCCGGCCTCGACGACGTGTTGGCCATGGGCCTCGACGCCGAGTTCTTCATGCACGGCACCAGCCACTGGCTGGGCCTGGACGTCCACGACGTGGGCTCGTACCGGGAGGGCGAGGCCCACCGCGGCCTGGTGGAGACGATGGCGCTGACGATCGAGCCCGGCATCTACGTGGCGCCGGCCAAGGCCGAGGTGACGTTCCGGCTGCTCGCCCACGATCGCGACGCCTGGGCCCGCCGTCGGGTGGAGCTGGGGGCCGAGGCCGCCAGAGAGGCCGAGGAGTCCGAGCTGGCCGACGCCCCCGAGGTGACCCATCGAATCCCGGAGGAGTTCCTGGGAATCGGCATCCGAATCGAGGACGACGTGGTCGTCACCTCCGACGGGTGCGAGGTGCTCACGGGCGACGTGCCGACCGATCCCGAGGCCATCGAGGCGCTCTGCGCCGAGGCCCCCCGCTGGGTGGTGGCCGCCCGCTGAGCGCCGCCGATCGGGCGAACGGGCAAGGTCGGGGCGCGGCACCCGGGGCCGGCCGGCACCCGACGGGCGGCGCCCGACGGTGTCGGAGGTTTGGAACCTTGGTTACCGGCGGGTAACTTTCTCGTTCCGACCCACGCTGTCCTGCGTCGAAACGCGACGCGTCCCCCGGAGGTATCCCCAATGGCCGAGTTCTCGCTGTCGCTCAACGACGACCAGGTGCAGTTGAAAGACTGGATCCACACCTTCGCCAAGGACGTCGTTCGTCCTGCGGCCGAGGAATGGGACGAGAAGGAGGAGTTTCCCTGGCCCATCGTCGAGGAGGCCGCCAAGATCGGCCTGTACTCCTTCGACTTCATGGCGCAGGCGATGATGGGCGACCCCTCCGGGCTCACGATGCCGATCGCCCTCGAGGAGCTGTTCTGGGGCGACGCCGGCATCGGCCTGTCGATCTTCGGGTCGGGCCTCGCCGCCGCCGGCATCGCGGCAACGGCTGCAGGACCAGGTGATGGAGTGGGTGCCGCAGTGCTACGGCACCCCCGAAGATCGCCCTCGGCGCCTTCTGCGTGTCCGAGCCCAGGAAACGCCGAGTTCGGACGTCTCGTCGCTGCGCGGCGCGGTCTACGACGAGGCCAAGGACGAATGGGTGCTCCAGCGGCACCAAGGCCTGGATCACCAACGGCGGCATCGCCGACATCCACGTCGTGGTGGCCACCGTCGACCCCGAGCTCCGCAGCCGGGGTCCAGGCCAGCTTCATCATCCCGCCCAACACCCCGGGCCTCAGCCAGGGTCAGAAGTACAAGAAGCACGGCATCAAGGCCAGCCACACCGCCGAGGTGGTGCTCGACGACGTCCGCATCCCGGGCTCCTGCCTGTTGGGCACCAAGGAGCAGCTGGACGAGAAGCTGGCCCGCGCCCGCGAGGCCAAGAACAACCCGCAGCCCAAGCCGTCGGGCAAGCAGCCCGCCATGGCCACCTTCGAGGCCACCCGCCCCGCCGTGGGCGCGCAGGCCATCGGTGTGGCACGGGCCGCCTACGAGTACGCCCTCGACTACGCCCAGGAGCGCAAGGCGTTCGGCAAGGCGATCATCGAGAACCAGTCGATCGCCTTCATGCTCGCCGACATGATCACCGAGATCGACGCCTCCCGCCTCCTCGTGTGGCGGGCGGCGTGGCTGTCGCGCAACGGTGAGTACGTCAACGCCGAGGGCAGCCAGTCGAAGCTGAAGGCCGGCCGCACCGCGGTGTGGGTCACCGAGCGGGCCATCCAGATCCTGGGCGGCTACGGCTACACCCGCGAGTACCCGGTGGAGCGCATGCACCGCGACTCGAAGATCTACGACATCTTCGAGGGCACCGAGCAGATCCAGCAGCTGGTGATCGCCCGGGCCATCTCCGGGCTCCGCATCGAGTAGCCGACCGTCGCTGCGTTACCCGTCGACGTCGGTGGGTCGCTGCTCGTGGTGGCGGGCGCCGTGGGTTCGGCGGCGCTCCTTCATCTCCGATTCGAACACGTGGTGGCGCCCTCCGACGAGGTCGTTGCGCAGGTCCTCGGCGGCCGTTCGAACCGCCGACCAGGAGATGGCGTCGAACTCCTCGACGATCTGAAAGGACCAGCGGCCCTCGATGGCGTTGCGTCCCACCAGCTCGGTGTTGATGCGGGCGGCGAGTTCGTGGTGGTCGGCGTCGTGCAGCGCCTCGACCGCGTCACCGATCAGGCCGTCGGCGTGACCCATCATCTGGTGGAAGTCGTAGAGGTGCCCTCGGGCCCGCTCGACCCACTCCAGCGCCTCGCCGAACTTCCCGACCGCTGAGACCGTGTCGTCGGAGACTCCGGCGGGTCGGCGGTCGCGTTCGAGCCAGGGGCGGTTGGGAAATTCGGGCTGTTCGCTCATCGGGATACCTCCGGGGTCGCCGGCTCACGCCCGGGCGCCGACGCGAAGAGATCCGGTTCGCAATGAACCGGACCCCTTGCAGTGTCCCCCCGGACAAACGTGACGTGAGACAAGTGTGACAGATGACGTGAGAAGTTGCACAAATCGACCGAATTCCGCCACCAAGCGTCGGCGGTCGCCCACCCTGGGTCGGGTTCGAAGGCTCGGTGTCAGCCGCAGGTTTCGAAGGTGTTGGTGTCCACCGAGCGTCCGGCCTCACGGGCCCGGTCGCGGAACTCCGCGAGGCCGGGCGTGCCGTCCAGCCAGTCGTAGCGGGCCTGGCGTTCGGGCGAGGTGACCGGCACGTCGAGCGTCCAGGCCGAGAACGTCTCGGCGAAGTCCTCCTCGGGATTGCTGGCCGCATACGGTCCGAAGAACCCGGGGTCGAGATCGCAGAGCGCCTGCCCGACCGAGGCGCCGGCCTCGGCGTTGGGGTCGACCCGATCGATCAGCCCGTTCCCCCAGAACTCCTCGATCCACCCGAACATCAGCGAGTCGGCGAGGTAGCAGCCCTCGCCGTTGTCATAGGTGTCGCACTCGTCGGGTTCGAGCGATCGGTCCAGTTGGGTCGACAATCCGGTGAACACGTGGCTGAACTCGTGCACCATGGTGAGCGCCAACTCGTCGGGGTCGGCCGACTCGCCAAGGTTGACCGACATCTGGAACACCGATCCCTCGTCGTCGAGGGTGTTGACGAAGGCCAGCGTGGGCTCGTCGTCGGCGGCCGAACCGGAGAACCCGCCGAAGAGCGCCAGGTCGGCGAGCTGTCCGGCGGGAGCGACCGAGGCGAGCACCTCCCAGGCGTTGATGAGGTCGGGGTCCTCCTCGCCGAGACAGGGTGCGCCCAGGGCCCCGTCGACCACGTAGTGGGCGGTCGTGAAATCGAACTCGTCGCTGGGATCGAGGCCCTCGAGCGTGCAGTCGACGTCGTCGCGAACCAGCGAGGCGTCGACGGCCGTGGGGTCGCTGCCCGGGCCGGAGGCGTCGTCGGGCTCGTCGGCGTTGCCGCAGGCGGTCAACAAGAGCGCCAGCGTCACGATCGCGAGGCCTCTCACCGCCCGAGGCGTCGAGGCTGGAGCGGGGGTTGGAATCATGGATGACCGATCTGCGTGGCGGTTGGGCGGTCCGGAACCCATCGGCTCCGTCCGGCGAGGGCCGGTGGTGGCCGACGGCGGGGTGGCGGCCGGAACGTAGCGGACTCGGTGATTCCCAACCACCCGATCGCCACCCGAGGCGCGTTCGGGCGGGTCGCGCTCCCCGGTGCACTCCCGCCTCGTCGCCGTCAGGGTGGGGGTGTGTCGACCAACGACGTGTTGGGCATGGACCCGGACGAACTCGAGCGGCTGGCGGCCGC
>JAWKIE010000036.1:0-48975 GCA_041394485.1 Microthrixaceae bacterium | reverse complement strand
CACCCGCGGCCGCCGAGACGACGGCGACGGCACCCGATGCCGCCCCGGCCGAACCCGCCTCGACGCCTCCCACCGCGTCGGCCGCTCCCCCGGAGGCGACCGCTCCCCCGGAGGCGACGACTCCCCCCGCCCCGGCATCCGCCGCTCCCTCAACCGACTCCGCCGCCGCACCGCTCGCCGAGGACGAGACCCCCACGATGCCCGAGGTGGCCGACGGCACGCCGGTGCGGTTTCTCGACCCGGCCGCACCGTGGGCGGCCGAGATCGGCGCGGTCGCCGGAGGCGCCCGCCTCGAGCCGGCGGTGGCGGCCCGGGTGAACCTGCTCTACGACGAGGGCGACTTCCGAACCGAGGAGACCTACGAGGCCATCTTCTTCCCGCTGGGCGCCGAGCCCGATCCCGGCGAGGCGAGGTCGGTGGACTACGACGACCGCGACCTCACCGAGACCGCCCCGAGCGGCGCTGCGTTCGTGCTGCCCGAGGCCAAGATCAACACCAAGACCTACTTCAACAACCTCGAGCGGGCGCTGAAGGACCACCTGTACCGCAGCCGCACCACCGAGTTGTTGACCAACCCGGAACTGAAGCTGGCCGCACGGCCCGACGAGACCCGCGAGCAGTTCGAGGCCCGGGCTGCAGCCGCCGCCGAGACCGCCGCCGACGAGGAGGCCGACGAGCTGCGAAAGAAGCTGGCCACCAAGGCCGATCGCATCAAGGCGGCGATGGGCAAGGACCAGGAGCGACTCGACACCGCCGAGACAGCTGCGTCCACCTCGACGACCGACGAGTTGATCTCCGGCGCCGGTTCGGTGTTCGGCGCGCTGATGGGCGGACGCCGGTCGTCCCGGTCGATCGCCACCGCCGTGAAGTCGGTGGCCTCCAAGCGCGGCCGCACCACCCGGGCGAAGGAGAAGGTGGAGCAGTACGCCGCCCGCATCGAGGATCACCAGGAGGACCTGGCCGAGCTCGAGGTGACGCTGGGTGACGCCATCGTCGAGATCGACGAGCGGTGGGCCGAGGTCGCCGGCCGCACCGAGGTGCAGCAGGTTCCGTTGGAGAAGGGCGACATCTCGGTGACCCAGCTGGCCCTGGTGTGGGTTCCCGTCGCCCGGTAGCGCCCCGGAGCGCCACCCGTGGGGCGGCCGGGAGCAGCGCCGGGTGGTCGGCCGGGGGCGCTGCCGGACGGACGTTCACCCCGGCGGCGGTTACCGGCCGGTAACTTCACGGCCCTAGATTGTGGGCCATGCAGGACTACACCCCCCCGCTTGACGACATCCGCTTTCTGTTCGATCACGTGCTGGATCTCCCGTCCGTGCTCGACACCGAGAAGTTCGCCGACCTGGACCCCGAGATGGTCAACGACGCCATCGAGGCGGCGGGCACGTTCATCGCCGAGGTGATCGCACCGACCAACGCCATCGGCGACGAGGTGGGCACCCGCCTGCTCGACGACGGCACGATGGAGACGCCCGAGGGGTTCAAGGAGGCCTACGCCAAGCTGGTCGAGGCCGGCTGGGGTGCGCTCACCTTCGACCCCGCCTACGGCGGCGGCGGGTTCCCAGAGGCGGTCGGCATCGCCCTGCAGGAGTTCATGGTGAGCTCCAACATGGCGTTCTCGATGGCCCCGCTGCTGACCCAGGGCTCGATCCACGCGATCAACTCGGTGGCCGACGAGCTGGTCACCGAGACCTACCTGGCCAAGCTGATCTCCGGTGAGTGGACCGGCACGATGAACCTCACCGAGCCCGAGGCCGGCTCGGACGTTGGCGCGTTGCGCACCAAGGCGGTGCCCAACGGCGACGGCAGCTGGGCGATCACCGGCGGCAAGATCTTCATCTCGTGGGGCGACCACGACATGGCGGACAACGTCATCCACCTGGTGCTGGCCCGTACGCCCGACGCCCCTCCCGGCACCAAGGGCATCTCGTGTTTCGTCGTCCCGAAGTACCTGGTCAACGACGACGGTTCGCCGGGCGAGCCCAACGACCTGAAGGTGGTGTCGATCGAGCACAAGATGGGCATCCACGCGTCGCCCACCTGCACGATGTCCTTCGGTGACGAGGGCGGCGCCACCGGGTGGCTGCTCGGCAACGAGTTCGACGGCATGCGGGTGATGTTCGTCATGATGAACATGGCCCGCCTGTCGGTGGGTGTCCAGGGCCTCGGCCTGGCCGAGCGCACCCTCCAGTCCGCGCTCGACTACGCCAACGAGCGGGTGCAGGGCAAGGTGGTCGGCTCGGAGAAGGGCGACCGCACGCAGCCGATCGTCGGCCACCCCGACGTGCGCCGGATGCTGCTCGACATGCGGTCGCTCACCGAGGCCATGCGGGGCATCTGCCTGATGAACGCGGTGGCGATGGACCGGTCGAAGTCGCTCGCCGACGAGGACGAGCGCCAGAAGGCCGAGGAGCTCAACGAGCTGCTCATCCCGATCACCAAGGCGTGGTGCACCGACATGGGCGTCGAGGTCACCTCGCTGGCCGTCCAGGTGTACGGCGGCATGGGCTTCGTCGAGGAGACCGGCATCAGCCAGTACTTCCGGGACGCGCGCATCGCCCCCATCTACGAGGGCACCAACGGCATCCAGGCGATGGACCTGGTCGGCCGCAAGCTGCCGATGCGGGCCGGCGGCGTGGTCACCGACGTGATCGCCGACATCCGCGCCACCGCCGACGCACTCAAGGCCGACGACGAGCTGGCGTCGATCGGTGCCCGGCTGGCCGAGGCCACCGACGCCCTGGACGAGGCCACCCAATGGGTGTTCGGCCACGCCGGCGAGGTGCGCGACGTGCTGGCCGGTGCCACCCCGTACCTGCGCATGTGGGGCCTGGTCGTCGGCGGCTGGGTGCTGGGCAGGTCGGCGATCGCCGCCACCGAGTGGGCCGCCTCCGACGGACCGGAGGAGTTCTGCGCCCAGAAGGTGCACACCGCCCGCTGGTTCGCCGACCAGCACCTCACCACGGTGGCCGGGCAGCTCGCCCGCGCCACGTCGGGTGCGGGGCTGCGGGACGAGGCGTCGCTCTAGACGAGCCGCCACCTTCGGCCGGGGTGTACCCACCCCGGCCGGGGGTGAGGCTGCTCCCGCCACCGGGTAAATCGCCCTACATCGCCGGGCCCAGTTTTTTCGTACGGTGTCAGGCATGGGCACCAGCGGACCGACCGAAGCCTCTTCAACCAAGCGCCATGCGGTGATCGTCGACATGGACGGCACCCTGGCGTCAGCCCGGTGGCGGGATCACGTGCTCTCCTCCCCCGCCACCGACGCCGAGTGGGATCGGCTCTTCGAGCTGTCGGCCGACGACCCCGTCGTGCCCCACGTGGCCCAGTTCGCCCGGGACGCCGCCCTCGACCACGTCGACGTCGTGATCGCCACCGGACGGCCGGAGCGCTGCCGGGAGCTGATCGGACGGTGGCTGGACCGCAACGACATCCCCTATTCGGCGCTGTTGCTGCGGGCCGACGCCGACCGCCGACCCACCTGGGCGGCCAAGGCCGACATGGTTGCGCAGGTCGTCCTGCCCCGCTGGGAGGTGCGCGGCGCCATCGACGACGACCCACGGGTGGCCGGGGCGTTCGCCGAGCTGGGGGTGCCGACCAGGCTGGTCGACGACCCCGGTCTCTTCCCCAGCGGGCCCCGCTTCGCAGCGCCGTGGGCCTACGAGTCGCCCCACGCCGTCCCGGGCCTGGCCATGCAGTTCGAGCTGCACCCGCCGGTCCATCGCGAGACACCGGCCGGCTGAGCCACCGCCGGGCTACCCGGCCCTGACGGCCTCCAGGGTGTCCCAATACTCGGGAAACGTCTTCGCCACGCATCCCGGATCGGCGATCGCCAAGCCGTCGGACACCTGGCCCAGCAACGAGAACGCCATCGCCATCCGATGGTCGGCGTAGGTCTGCACCACCTCAGGGCCGGCCGAACCGGGGTACACGGTGAGACCGTCGTCGTGCTCGGTCGCCCGGATCCCCAGACGACCCAGCTCGGTGATCACGGCGCCGATCCGGTCGGATTCCTTGCCGCGCACGAACCCGATGCCCCGAATGCGGGTGGGCGAGTCGGCGGCGGCGGCCACCACGGCCAGCGTGGGAGCAGTGTCGGAGAAGTCGGCCAGGTCGACGTCCACGCCGTGGAGCTCCCGGCCGACCACCTCGGTCCAGTCGTCGCCCTGCCGCACGGCTGCGCCCATCGACTCGAGGACGCCGAGGAAGGCCATGTCCCCCTGGATCGACGCCCGGCCCAGCCCCTCCACCCGAATGCGGCCGCGGGTCATCGCAGCGAGGCCGAAGAAGTAGCTGGCCGCCGACGCGTCGGGTTCGATCGCGTAGTTCCGCGCCGTATAGGTGCCGCCGGCGCACCCCACCAGGCGATAGGCGTCACGCTCGACGGCCACCCCGAAGGCCTCCATGACCGCCACCGTCATGTCGACATACGGACGGCTCACCAGCGCGTCGGTCACCTCGACCTGCACCCCGTGGTTGAACAGCGGGCCGCACAACAACAGGCCGCTGAGGAACTGGCTGGAGGTGGACCCGCTGACGGCGACGCGACCTCCGGGCACCCCACCGCCCGTCGAGCGCAGCGGAAGGTGCCCGTCCTCGGCCTGCACGTCCGCACCCAGCGCTCGCAGCGCGTCGAGCTGATCCGACATCGGTCGATCCCGCAGCTGGGGGTGCCCGTCGAGCACCCCGCCGCCGGGCGCCGCCGCCACCAGCGGCGCCAGAAACCGTCCAGTCGTTCCACTCTGCCGAGCGTCGATCGTCACCGGTTCGCTCGGCAGCACCCCGCCGACGCCCTCGATGGTCACCCGCCGGTCCGGGCGGTCCTCCCACACCCCGGCACCGAGGCCGACCAGGGCCGCCAACATCGCCTCGGTGTCGTCGGAGAACAACACCCCGGTGAGCTCGGAGCGTCCCGTCGCCAGGCCGGCGCACAGCAGCGCCCGGTTGGTCAGGCTTTTCGAACCCGGCAGCGTGACGGTGGCATCGGGCGGCGCACTCAGACGCCGCAGCGGAAGGGGGTCGACGATCACCCGGTCACCCTACGTCGCAGGTGCCGGGGCGGGACCGCTGCGGGACCGCTGCGGGACCGGGCCGGCCCCGCTCAGCCGCGGAGCAGTTCGTCGGGCAGATCGGCGATCTCCCCGGCCAGCCGGGTCAGCAGGTCGGCGTGCACGCTGGTGCGCCGCCAGAACATGGCGATCCGGCGGTTGGGCACCGGAGGCTCGAAGGTGACCGTGCGCACCTCGTCGGGTTGGGCCACCGGCGGGCTCACCGACAGCATGGGCAGCAGGGTCACCCCGACGCCCGCCGCCACCATCTGCCGCAGCGTCTCCAGGCTGGTGGCCCGAAACCCGTGGCGCTCGGAGGCGCCCACCATCGAGCACACCTCCAGCGCCTGGTCGCGCAGGCAGTGGCCGTCGGTCAGCAACAACACGTCGGCGCCGGCCAGCACGTCGGTGGGCACCGAGGAGGCCCCGGCCAGTTCGTGGTCGGCGGGCACCGCCAGCACGAAGTCCTCGGTGAACAGCTCCTCGGCGTGCAGTTGGGGCTCGTCGATCGGGAGGGCCAGCAGCCCGGCGTCGAGACGGCCGTTCAGCAGCGCCTCGACGACGTCCTCGGTCTTCTCTTCAACCCACAACAGCTCCACCTGGGGAAACCGCTGGTGGAGCCCGGGCACCACGTGGGGCAACAGATAGGGGGCCAGCGTGGGGAACACCCCGACCTTCAGCGTGGCCGTGCCCGGCTCCCGGGCTGTGGCCGCCAGGGCCTCGATCTGCTCGACCTCCAACAGCACCCCGCGGGCGTGGTGGATGATCAGCCGTCCGATCGGTGTCGGCATCACCTTGCGTGGCGCCCGCTCGAAGAGCGCGACGCCCAGGGACTCCTCCAGCTTCTTCAGCTGCGACGACAACGTGGGCTGGCTGACGAAGCAGGCCTCGGCGGCCCGACCGAAGTGGCGGTGGTCGTCCACCGCCACCACGTAGCGCAGATCCTGCAGGTTCACGGGGTCGAACCTACCGGCACCCGCGTCCGGTCAGGGCCGATTCCGGCTCCACGGTTGCAACACCTCCGGCACCGTCGCCCTCACGCCAGGGCCGGTTCGGGCGTCCGCAGCTCGCCGACCGATTCGACGGACGCGGGCGCCGGGCTGCGGATCAGGTGATCGAACGCCGACAGCGCCGCGGTCGAGCCGGCGCCCAGCGCGATGACGATCTGCTTGTAGGGCACCGTGGTGCAGTCGCCCGCCGCAAACACGCCGGGCACCGAGGTGGCGTTGCGATCGTCGACGACGATCTCACCCCGCTCGGACAGCTCGACGGTGCCGCGCAGCCAGTCGGTGTTGGGCAACAGACCGATCTGCACGAACACGCCCTCGAGGTCGACCCGGCGAACCTCGCCGGAGGCGCGATCCTCGTAGGTGAGCCCGGTGACCGACGACCCGTCGCCCAGCACCTCGGTGGTGCGTGCGCCGGTGATCGCCGTCACGTTGGGAAGGCCCGCCAGCTTGGCCTGCAGCACCTCGTCGGCGCGCAGCACGTCGTCGAACTCGATCAGCGTCACCTCGGAGGCGAGACCGGCCAGGTCGATGGCGGCCTCCGCACCGGAGTTGCCGCCGCCGATCACCGCGACGCGCTTGCCGGAGAACAGCGGCCCGTCGCAGTGTGGACAGAAGGTGACGCCCTTGTTGCGGTACTCCTCCTCGCCGGGCACGCCCATCGTGCGCCACCTGGCCCCGGTGGACAGCACCACCGTGCGGGCCTGCAGCGCCGCACCGCCCGCCAGCTCCACCGTGGCCAAACCGCCCGGCTCGGCCGCGGGAACCAGCCTGGTGGCCCGCTGGTTGTGCATCACGTCGACGTCGTATTCGGCCACGTGGGCCTCCAACGCCGAGGCCAGCTTGGGCCCCTCGGTGTAGGGAACCGAGATCAGGTTCTCGATGCTCATCGTGTCCAGCACCTGCCCACCGAAGCGTTCGGTGACGACGCCGGTGGCGATGCCCTTGCGGGCCGCGTAGATCGCGGCCGACGCCCCGGCCGGCCCGCCGCCGACCACCAACACGTCCAGCGGGTCGAGGGCGTCGATGCGCTCGGCCTCCCTGGTGGCGGCGCCGGTGTCCAGCTTGGCCACGATCTCCTCGATCGTCATGCGGCCCTGACCGAACGGCTCACCGTTCAGCAGCACCGTCGGCACGGCCATCACCTGCTGCCGTTCGACCTCGTCGGGAAACACGGCGCCGTCGACGGCCACATGGCTGATGTTGGCGTTGAGCACCGACATCGCGTTCAGCGCCTGCACCACGTCGGGGCAGTTCTGGCACGACAGCGACATGTAGGTGACGAAGTTGAACTCGCCCTCGAGCTGCTCGATCGCCTCGGCCGTGGCCTCGGACACCGCCGGCGGGTGGCCACCCACCTGCAGCAGGGCCAACACCAGGGAGGTGAACTCGTGACCCATCGGGATGCCGGCGAAGGCGACCGACACCTCGGTGCCGACCCGGTCGATCGAGAACGAGGGTCGACGGGTGTTGTCCCCGCCGCCGTCACCGCGCACGGCGGTGACCTGGTCGGACAGCGCGGCGATCTCGGTGAGCAACTCCCACAGTTCGGTCGACTTGGCGGACTCGTCGAGCGATGCCACCAGTTCGATGGGGCGGGTCACCTTGGTCAGGTGCCCCCGCAGTTGTTCGGTCAGGTTGGCGTCCAGCATGTTGGTGCTCCTCTCAGATCTTGCCGACGAGGTCGAGGGAGGGTGCCAGCGTCTCGGCGCCCTCCTCCCACTTGGCGGGGCAGACCTCGCCCGGGTGCTCACGCACGTAGATGGCGGCCTTGGCCTTGCGCACCAGCTCGGCGGCGTTGCGGCCAACACCCTCGGCGGTCACCTCGACCACCTGGATGACGCCGTCGGGGTCGATGAGGAACGTGCCGCGGTTGGCCAGGCCCTCGTCCTCGCGCAGGATGTCGAAGTTGCGGCTGATCGTGGCGGTCGGGTCGCCGATCATCGTGTAGCGGATCTTGCCGATCGTGTCCGACGAGGCGTGCCAGGCCTTGTGGGTGAAGTGGGTGTCGGTCGACACCGAGAAGATGTTGACGCCCAGCGCCTGGAGCTCGTCGTGGTGATCGGCCAGATCGCCCAGCTCGGTGGGGCACACGAACGTGAAGTCGGCCGGGTAGAAGAACACGATCGACCAGGCGCCCAGCAGGTCGGCCTCGGTCACGTCGACGAACTCACCGTCCCGGAAGGCGGTGGCGGAGAACGGCTGGATCTTGGTGTTGATGAGTGACATGGAGGGGGTCCTTTCGTGTGTCAGGCGTTCCTGACTTCGAGGACCACTCTACCTATCGGTACCACTGTTTCGATAGTTAGACTCGATCGTTTCTCCCCATCGACTCGATAGGTGCCACCTATCACCAGGCCGGTAGTGCACCCGTCCCGGATATCGACGCCGATGCCGCCGGGCAGGTCGACCGTGCAGCCGGGCCGACCGCTTGGCAGACTGCCTTGGTCGGAGCCGTCGTCGGCCCGACGCAAAGGGGGACATCATGTACGACCTGAAGATCACCGGTGGCACCGTCGTCGACGGCACCGGGGCCGAACCTCGCCGGGCCGACGTGGCCATCAAGGACGGCACGATCGTGGCCGTCGGCCCCGACCTGGACGGCGAGGCCACCGACACCATCGACGCGTCCGGTCGGCTGGTCACGCCCGGCTTCGTCGACGTCCACACCCACTACGACGGCCAGGCCACGTGGGACTCCCAGCTGGAGCCCTCGGCGTCCCACGGGGTCACCACGGTGGTCACCGGCAACTGCGGCGTGGGCTTTGCGCCGGTTCGCCCGGGCAAGGAGGAGTGGCTGATCCAGCTGATGGAGGGGGTGGAGGACATCCCCGGCGCCGCGCTGGCCGAAGGCATCACCTGGGGTTGGGAACGCTTCACCGAGTTCATGGACGTGCTCGAGACCAAGAGCTGGGCCATGGACGTGGGCACCCAGATCCCCCACGGCGCCGTGCGCGGCTACGTCATGGGCGACGCCGGCGCCCGCAACGAACCCGCCACCGCCGAGCACGCCTCGGAGATGGCCGACCACGTCCGCGAGGCGATCGAGGCCGGTGCCCTGGGGTTCTCCACCTCCCGCACCATGGCGCACCTGGCCAGGGACGGCGAGCCGGTGCCGGGCACCTTCGCCGAACGCGAGGAACTGTTTGCGCTGGGGCGGGCGATCGCCGACGGCGGCGGCGGGGTGTTCGAGGTCGCCCAGGGCGGCCTCACCATGCTGGACCGCGGCACGACCACCGACGAGATGGGCTGGATGGCCGACCTGGCCGAGGAGACCGGGCAGCCCCTGGCCTTCATGGTGTTGCAGACCGACACCGACCCCAACCTGTGGCAGGACGTCTTCGAACGCTTCGACAAGCTGCTCGAACGCGGCATCCCCATGCGGGCCCAGGTGGCGGCCCGGCCCTTCGGCATGCTGGTCGGGCTGCAGACCAACCACCCGTTCGCCAAGCGCCCCACCTACGCGGCGCTCGCCCACCTGCCGCTGGCCGAGCAGATGGAACAGCTCGCACAGCCGGCCGTGCGCGATGCGATCCTCACCGAGGAGGACGGGCCCGCCAACCCCGACAATCCCTTCGACGGCATCGGCCCGTTCCTCGGCATGATGATCGACAAGATGTTCCCGCTGGGCACACCGCCCGACTACGAGCCGCTCGCCGCGTCGTCGCTGGGAGCGTTGGCCGCCGCGGCGGGTGAGGACCCGCTGGCCGCCACCTACGAGGCGATGCTGGCCGACGAGGGCAAGGCGATGTTCATGTTGCCGCTGTTCAACTATGCCGACGGCAACCACGACGCCATCCGCGAGATGCTGCTGCATCCCGGGTCGGTGTCGTCGCTCGGTGACGCCGGGGCGCACTGCGGCATGATCTGCGACGCCTCGATCCCCACCTACCTGCTCACCCACTGGGCCCGCGACCGCTCCCGGGGCGCGGGCATCGACCTGGCTCTGGCGGTGCACCTGCAAACCCAGCGCACCGCCGAGCTGTACGGCCTGGGCGACCGGGGGGTGCTCGAACCCGGCAAGAAGGCCGACCTCAACGTGATCGACTTCGACGCACTCTCGTTGAACCAGCCGGAGTTGATCCACGACCTGCCCGCCGGCGGACGACGCCTGGTGCAGTATGCGTCGGGGTACGAGGCCACCGTGGTGTCGGGCGTGGTGACCCGCCGCAACGACGCCGACACCGGCGCCCGTCCGGGCCGGCTGCTTCGGGGCCGCCGCTGAACACCCCCCGGTCGCCCCAGGCGTCCTCTAACGTCGGCGCGTGAGCGGCGCCCGGGCTTCCGTCAGATCTCCGCTCCGCCCGGCACCGGTGGCCGCGCTGGCGGTTGCGCTGCCCGCACTGGCGGCGGCGATCCGTGCGCTGGTGCAACGCTGGTATCCGACGCTGGACGACGGCATCTACTCGGCCCGGGCCTGGGACGTCGGCACGACCAACAACCCGATGCTGGCCACCTGGTCGTCCCGGTCGAGCGCCACCGGGATCCTGATGAACCACCCCGGCCCCATGCCCTACCAACTGCTGGCGCCGTTTCGACGCCTGATGGGCCCGATGGGCGTTCGGGCCGGTTCGGCTGCGATCAACGGCGGCGCGCTCGCCACCGTGGCCTGGCTGGGCTGGCGGGTCGGGCGACGCCGTGGGGTGGTCGCGTTCGGTGGCGGCGGGCTCGTGCTGGCGGCCTCGATGGGCAGCGAGGTGCTGACCGACCCGTGGACCCACAACCTGCCGCTGCTGGCGTGTTTCGCCGCCTCGGTCGCCCTGTGGGCCTCGCTGGCCGGTGACCGCTGGGGTCCGCTCGCCGCAGCGTTCTGGGCGAGCCTGTGCGCCCAGACCAGCCTGGCGTACGTCGTGCTGGCCGCAGTGCTCGTCGCCGGGTCCTTGAGCGCGGCGGCGGCCTGGTGGTGGGCGGCACGACGCAACCCGCTCGACCCCGCGGACGCCGGCCGACCCTCGGCCGCGGCCCGCCTTCGAGCGCTCGCCGGTGCGGTGGTCGTGCTGGCCGCGTTGTGGGCCCTGCCCGCCTGGGAGCAGTTGGTTGCGCCCGACGGACCGCCCGGCAACGTCACCGCCATGATCGAGAACGCCGAACGGCTCGGCGACGGACGCGGGGTCGGGTTCGGCGTCCAGGCGTTCTCCGACGTCGTGCTGATCCCACCGGCGTGGGTGTTTCCCGAACCGCTCACCTGGGAGAACAACGCCGGAGCCCGATGGGGCGTGGGCGCGTCGTCGGTGGTGTTCGGCGGCTTCCTCCTGGCGCTGGCCGCCGCTACGTGGTGGGCGGCGCGACGACGGTCGACTGCGTTGTTGGCCGCGGTCGGATCGACCGGGGTCCTGACGCTGGCCTCGGTCGCCACCCTGGCCAACATCTCGGAGACCACGCTGGCCACCGCCGCCTATCTGCGCTGGCTGTTCCCGGTTGGGGCGTTCGTCACCTCGGCGCTGACGCTGGTGGCCCTCGATGCGGTGTTGACCCTGGTCCCCGGCACCGAACGCCTACCCCGGCTGGCCCGCTCCGGCGCCGGTGCGGCGACCGCCCTGGCGCTGGTCGTCGGACTCACCGCCTACTCGGTGGACACCCACGGGCTGGAGAGCGGCAGCCCGAGATGGGCCAACGAGCCGGCCTCGCAGCTGCATCGGGCCCTGGAGGCCGCCCCGGAAACCCTGGCCGACCGTGGGCCGGTGGTGGCCGCCGAGACGCCGTACTTCACGTCACTGGTGCTGTTTCCGGCGGTGCTCGACGAACTGCTGGCGGCCGGCGCCGACGTGCGCTTCCCACCGGGCAGCCCCCTGCTGACCCAGTTCGGGGTGGCCCGGGCGGCCACCGGCGACGAGGCGTGGGAGCTGTCCACCCGCAGCGGCGTCGCCGCAGGTTCCGTCGCCGACGAGACCGGCGTTGAAGTGCTCGCCGAGATCGGCACCTCCAACCCGGACGACTTCGACGACCTCGCCGCCACCGGGGACGCCCTCGCCGCCCGGATCGACGACTCCACGTTCGTCGCCGTGCCCGGCACGGCCCGTACGAACACGGGGACCTTCTACGACCAGGCGACGATCGGCTCGGTGCTCGACAACCCGGTGGGCTCGCTCTACGACGGCACCGCCGTCGGCCTGATTCAACGTGGTGCCGTGGCGGTGCCGCCCGATCTCGCCGCCGACATCGGGGCCTTCGCCGCCAGGGTGGATCGCCGCGACCACGCCTTCGCCGTCGTGCTGCAACCCCCCGGCTACGAGCCGCCGGGGCGTCAGGGGCCGGTGCTCAACCTGCCCGGCGGGGTCAACGATCGCAACCAGGCCGAGACCAACCCGACCGGGGGACCCTGATGGTCGAGATTCGAGCCGCCACCCCCGCCGATCTGCCGGCGATCGGCCGGGCGCTGGCCGCCGCGTTCGCCGACGATCCGGTGTGGGCCTACATGACGTCGCCCCGGGCCAACTGGCGGGCGCGCGCCGCGGCGTGGTTCGAGGCCGACGCCCGGGCGCAGCTGCGGGGCCACGGCGAGGTGCTGGTGGACGACTCGGTTCGCGGCGCGGCCATCTGGTCGCCTCCGGGCCGCTGGAAGGGCACGCTCGGCGAGGCCGCTGCGATCGCCGTTCCGTCGGCCCGGCTCTTCCGGTTGCGCACCGTGCGGGCGATTCGGCTGCTCAACGCCATGGAACGGGCGCACCCGGTCGATCCGCCCCACTGGTACCTCGCCATCGTCGGCACCGACCCCGCCCATCAGGGCTCGGGGGTGGGCGGCGCACTCATCCGTGCGGTCACCGACCGATGCGACGAGCAGGGGTTGGGTGCCTACCTCGAGTCGTCGAAGGAGCAGAACGTGCCGTTCTACGGTCGGCACGGCTTCGAGGTGGTCGAGCGAATCGAGCCGCCGGGCCAACCGGCGACGTGGCGCATGTGGCGCGATCCCGCCTGACCCGAGGTCTCAGGCGTCCGCCACCTCGGTGACCACCCGTGACGACCGCTCCAGCGTCAGGTGCACCGGGCATCGATCGGCGATGCGCACCAGGTCGGCGCGCTGGTCGGCGCTGAGGTCGCCGGTCAGGCGCAGCACCCGGGTCCATTCGTCGATCTTCGGCGTCCCCCCGGAGGCCGACGCCTCGCAGTCCGCGCAGTGGGCCTTGGCGTGGCGCACCTCCACCTCGGCGCGCTCCAACGGGATCTTCTTGTGGTCGGCGTACATGCGCATGGTCATCGACGTGCAGCCGCCCAGCGCCGCCGCCAGCAGCTCGTAGGGGTTGGGCCCGGCGTCGAAGCCGCCCACCGAGGTCGGTTCGTCCATCACCAGTCGGTGTGCGCCCGCCACCACCTGGTTGAGGAAGCGGCCTTCGGCCATCTCGGAGACGACGACGCCCTCGGCTTCGAGGGGCTCCTCGATGGTCTCGGGTTCCAGGTAGCGCTCAACCCACGCCCGGATCATCGAGGCGGCGAAGGTGGAGTCCCGGCGGTCGCTCAGCAGATGGTCGGCGCCGTCGAGCGAGATGAAGCTCTTCGGGTGGCGCGCCGCCTGGTAGATCGCCGCGGCGTTCTCCACGCCCACCGTGTTGTCCACCGGTGAGTGCATCACCAGCAACGCCGCGTCCAGGCCCGCCAGGCACTCGTCGATCGTTCGGCTGCGCAGGTCGTGCAGCAGCTGCGCCTTCACGCGAAACGGGCGGCCGCCGACGTCGACGGTGGCCTCTCCGTTGGCTTCGAGCTCGTCCAGGCCGTCGGTGAGCAACGCCTCGACGTGGGTTGGCTCCGATGGCGCCCCGATCGTGACGACGGCCCTGACCGACGTCAGTTCGGGCGCCGCCGCCAGCACGGCCGCACCGCCCAGGGAATGACCGATGAGCAGCCCGGGGGCCTCGTAGTGCTCGCTCAGGTAGTCCGCCGCGGCCACCAGGTCGGCGACGTTGGTCGAGAAGTTGGTGTCGGCGAACTCGCCCTCGGAGGCACCCAGGCCGGTGAAGTCGAAACGCATCACGGCGATGCCCGCCTCGGCCAACGCCACCGAGATGCGGGCGGCGGCGGCCACATCGGACGAGCAGGTGAAGCAGTGGGCGAACACCGCCGCGCCGCGGATCGGCCCGGCGGGCAGCTCGACCTTGCCGGACAGCTCGCTGCCGTCGGATCCGGGGAATGTGATGCGATCTCGCCGTGCTGCCATGGGGCTCCTTGCCGGGTTGACGTGCCAGGAGGGAACCCGGCGTACGGGCCAGTATTCCCGCCGGCCCCGGCCGAGGTTCGGCGAGCACCGCCGACCGGCGGCCAAGATGGAGCGACCGAGCAGAGGGTCACGGGGGACGAACGATGGACGAACCGATCAGCCGACGCCGGGTGCTGGCCGCCGCCGGGGCCACCGGTGCCGTGGCGGCGCTGCGCCCGCTGGTGGTGCCCGCCACCCCGGCCGGGGCCCAGGGCACGCCCGGCTACCCGGACGCCGTCGCTGCGGGCGACCCGCTGCCCGACGGTTCGGTGATCTGGACCCGGCTGGCCCCGCCCGCCGATCGCGGCGACGTGGCGCTCACCTGGGCGGTGCGGCCGGAGGGCGGCGGCGCGGTGGCGGCCTCAGGGGCGGTCACGGCGGTCGAGGCGCACCACTGGTGCGTCTCGGTGCCGGTGGGCAACCTCGACCCCGACCGGTGGTACACCTTCACCTTCGACGGCCCCGACGGCACCAGCCCGGAGGGGCGGCTGCGCACCGCCCCCGCCGACGGCGCGTCGCCCCAACACCTGCGGTTCGCCTTCGGGTCGTGCCAGCAACGGTCCTCCCCCTACGTGGCGATGGCCGCCATCGAGGCCGAGGACGTCGACTTCTTCGTCCACCTCGGCGACTACATCTACGTCTCCGACACCGGCACGATCACGTTGGACGACTACCGCGAGGTGTGGCGGCGCTTCCACTCCGATCCGGCGCTCACCCGCCTGCGGTCCCGGGTGCCGATCGTCGCCATGTGGGACGACGGCGAGTTCTACAACGGGGTCGACCGCACCGGCGACCCCGCCCGGCTCGCCGCCGCCAAGCGGGCGTTCTTCGAGTTTCAGCCCACGCTGCCGAGCGACGGAGCCGAGCAGGCCTACCGGGCGTTTCATTGGGGCGACCTCGCCACCGTGCCGATCGTCGACGTCCGCTCCTACCGCGATCCGGCGGTCGAGGCCACCGACAACGAGACCCCCGAGGGGGCCGTCGTCATGGACCCGGATCGCACCACCCTGGGGGCCGAGCAGAAGGCGTGGTTGAAGGACCTGCTGGCGACCTCCGACGCCACCTGGAAGCTGGTCGGCACCAGCTACAACGTGCTGGCGGTTCGTTTGGGCGACACCGACACGCCCGAGCGTCGCGCCGCCGAGCCCGATCTGGTCCGTAACGCCGGCAACTACTACCCCAACGAGGCCTTCGACGACTATCAGGCCGAGCGGCGCGAGCTGATGGAGTACCTGGTGGACGAGTGCATCGAGGACGTCGTCTTCGTGTCGGGGCACACCCACGTGTTCCTCGGCGGTCGCCTGTACCCGGACTACGACGACGCCGCGTCCCCGCTGGCCGCCCACGAGTTTGTCGCCGGATCGCTGACGGCCGACCCGCCGCCGGAGGGTGTGGTCAGGAGCCTGCTCGGCACCGACGTCGGGCGGGAGGAGGCCATCGCGTTGCTCCGCAACGTGGAGGCCACCGGCCTCGACCTCAACGCCCATCTCGACTACATCAACATCGTCGAACAGGGCTACGGGCTGGTCGACGTGACGCCCGACGAGGTGCACGTGCAGTTTCGGGTGATCGACACCTTCGCCGACGACGCCGTGGCCACCACGGCGTGGGAGTACCGCATCGCCCGGGGCACCACACCGAGCGCCTGCGCCGCGACACCGCCGGACCCCATCGACCCTCAGGGCCCGCCCGGTCCCAGCGACCCCGATCGGCCCGGCGGGCCGTCGACCCCCGGCGCGGCCCCGTCAGGGTCGGCCGGCGGCTCAGGCAGTGGCTCCGGCAGTGGCTCGGCCCCGGATTCGGGATCGGGTCCGGCCGGAGGCGCAGCGCCGTTGGCCCCTCGCTTCACCGGCTGACCTCTCCGATTCCTGCCAGACTTGCCGCCGATCCAAGGGGGACCAACACATGGCCGAGATGACCGACGACGACCGCCGCCAACTGGTGGAGCGTTTCTGGGACAAGCTGAACGACCGGGACTTCGCCGCCGTCGGCGCCATGATGAGCGAGCAGGGCCACTACATCGACGTGCCGCTGGTGGGTGCCGAACCGGGCGCCTACGGCCCCGCCCAGACCGAGGCCCGGCTGCGCCTCGGCATCGAGCCGCTGAGCGACTACCAACTCCACCCCGGCACGATCGTCGTCACCGGCGAGCACGTGATCACCGAGCACATGGAGGAGTGGTGGTGGCGCGACGGCGAGCACGCCCAGGTGCGCTTCTGCTCGGTGATGGAGGTGCGCGACGGCAAGGTTGACCGCTGGTGGGACTACGTCGACCTCAACGCGATCTTCTCGGTGGCACCGCAATGGTGGACCGACCACATCGCCGCCGGCTACCGCGACGACTGATCAATCGCCATCGTCGGACCACCTCGCCGAGACGCCCGGCGACACAGGGTCAAGGCCGCCGGGCGGTGCGTCCGGGTCCCAGCTCTGCCCCGTTGGGCCGTTCACAGCGCCACTCCGGTCGGGCAGGCTGGAATCGAAGCCGAACGGCCGCCCCGGTACGGTGGGCGCATGGACAAGCCTGTTGTGACCGTGCCCGATGGTGATGCCCCAAGCGAGCTGCAGATCACCGACCACCAGGAGGGCGACGGCCCCGAGGCCACCGCCGGGTCCCGCGTGTCGGTGCACTACGTCGGCGTGGCCTGGTCCACCGGCGAGCAGTTCGACGCCTCGTGGGATCGTGGCGCCCCGCTCGACTTCGGCCTCGGAGCCGGCCAGGTCATCGAGGGCTGGGACCAGGGTGTGCAGGGCATGAAGGTGGGCGGACGCCGCACGCTGATCATCCCCCCGCACCAGGCCTACGGCAGCCGCGGCGCCCCGGGCGCGATCGCCCCCAACGAGACGTTGATCTTCACCGTCGACCTCGTCGACGTCCGCTAACGCTTCGGGGCTGCGCCGGCGTCCCCGGCCAGCACCCGCTGCCAGAGGACCAGCGCCGGCGGACCCGCCAACTCGAGGGCGGTCAGCACGACGACGCCTCCCGCCGGACGACCGACCGCCACCCACGAGACCACCCGTGCGGCGCCCCCGGCGAACAGCGCCAGGGCCAGCGCTCGAACGGTCCGCGTCTCGGTCGCGGCGTGTGGCGCCGCCCGGATCGCAACCAACCCGAATCCGATCCAGAACACGGCCAGCAGGCGCAGTTCGCTGTCGACCGAGGGTGCGACCGCGTCCCCACCCGGAATGGCGCCGCCGCCGAAGCCGACGACGTAGAGGCCGCTGAGCACGGCGAGCACTCCGATCAGGCCGACCACCGCGTTGAATGCGAGGGCCGGCCCGCGTCGGCTCACGTGGCTCGGGTCATCGGTTGGGATGGTCGAGCACCCAGCGGGCCGCGCCGTCGGGGGCGCTGGTCGCCTCGGCCGACTCGAGCTGCTCCAGCACGTCGTCGGCCAGCTCCTTGCCCAGCTCCACCCCCCACTGGTCGAAGCTGTTGATGCCCCACACGACCCCCTGCGTGAACACGCTGTGCTCGTAGAGCGCAATCAGCTGCCCGAGCACCGACGGGGTCAGCTCGGGCGCCAGGATCGTGGTGCTCGGCCGGTTGCCGGGGAAGGTCCGGTGCGCCACCTGATCGGCGGGAACCCCGGCCGACGCGGCCTCCTCGGCCGTCCGGCCCTCCGCCAACGCCCGCCCCTGGGCGAGCGCGTTGGCCAGCAGCTTGCGCTGATGGTCGCCGCTGTCGTCGGCCGATTCGGCAAACGCGATCAGGTCGACGGGAACGATCGAGGCGCCCTGGTGCAGCAGTTGGTAGAAGGCGTGCTGGCCGTTGGTGCCGGGCTGGCCCCACACGACGGCACCGGTCCGCAGCGTCACCGGTGACCCGTCCAGGCGCACCCGCTTGCCGTTGGACTCCATGTCCAGCTGTTGGAGGTAGGCCGGGAACCGCCCCAGGTCGGCGGCGTAGGGCAGCACGGCGTGGGTGGGAAACCCGTACAGGTCGCGGTAGAGCACCCGCAGCAGGCCGACGAGCACGGGCACGTTCTCCCGCAGCGGCGCGGTGCGGAAGTGTTCGTCCACGGTGTGGGCGCCCGCCAGCAGGTCGCGGAAGTTGGCCTCGCCGATCGCCAGCATCAGGCTGAGCCCCACCGCCGACCACACCGAGTAGCGGCCGCCGACCCAGTCCCAGAATCGGAACATGTTGTCGACGTCGATGCCGAATTCGGCGACCGCCTCGGCGTTGGTCGACACCGCCACGAAGTGCTGCGCCACCCACCCATCGTCGGACGCGTCGTCGTCCTCGCCGCCGGACTCGTCCCCGCCGCCGGACTCGTCGTCGTCGCCGGGTCCGTCGTCGGACGTGGCGACCCCCGCCCGCACCCACTCCCTCAGCGTCAGCGCGTTGGTCAAGGTCTCGGCGGTGGTGAAGGTCTTGGACACCACCACGACCAGGGTGGAGGCCGGGTCGACGCCGTCCGTGGCGGCGGCGATGCCGGCCGGGTCGACATTGGAGACGAACCGGCACTCGATGCCGCCGTTGCGGAAGCCGCGCAACGCCCGGTAGGCCATCTCCGGACCGAGGTCCGAGCCACCGATTCCGACGTTGATCACCGTGCGGATCGGTTCGCCGGTGGCGCCGACCCATTCGCCGGAGTGCACGCGCTCCACCAGGTCGGCCATGGCGTCCAGCACCTGGTGCACCTCGGGCACCACGTCGGCACCGTCGATCTCGAAGGTGGCGTCATCGGGGGTCCGCAGCGCCACATGCCCCACCGCCCGGTCCTCGGTCGTGTTGATGTGCTCACCGGCCAACATGGCGTCACGACGTCCGGCCAGCCCGGCCGCCTCGGCGACGGCGACCAGCGCATCGAGCACCTTGGGGGTGGCCCGGTGCCGCGTGAAGTCCAGGTACAGGTCACCCACCTCGGCGGTCATCGCCTCGCGGCGGCCATCGGCCGCCATCAGCTCGCGTAGGTGACGCCCGCGGACCTCATCGAAGGCGTCGGTCAGATCGTCCCAGGCGTGGGTGAGCGTGACGTCCACCGCGGTGTCGGGCCGGTCCGCCTCGCTCCAGTCGAAGCCGTCGTCGGGATTCTTGGACGAGAAGAAGTCGCGTGGGGTCACGCCGCTCAAGTTAGTGGCGGGGGAAACGAAGTCGGTCGACCCCGCAGCCGTTCCGGACGCGTCGCCGTGGGCGGCTCAGCTCGCCCAGCCCTTGATCTTCTCGATCAGTTCCAGCGGGTTGTCACCCACCGGTTGCACCTGGAGGCGGGTGACACCCGCGGCACGGTAGGCCTCGATGCGCTCACGCACGTAGCCCTCGTCGCCCACCATCGAGGTGGCGTCGAGGAAGTCCTGGGGCACCGCCGCCATCGCCTCCTCCTTCCTGCCGGCCAGGTAGAGGTCCTGGATCTGCTCGGCCTCCTCCTCGTAGCCGTACTTCCGGAAGATGTTGTTGTAGAAGTTCTTGCCCTTGGCCCCCATTCCGCCCACGTACAGCGCGGTCATGAACCGCCCGCCGTCACGGATCTTGGCGGCGGTGGCATCGTCGCAGATGGCGACCGTGCCTCCGGCGACGACCTCCATCGGCGCCAGCGACGGGTCGCGCTTGGCGTTGCCGGACGGCGAGCGCCTCGCCCCACACCGCGTCGGCCTTCCCCGGGTGGAAGAACACGGGAATCCATCCGTCGGCGATCTCGGCGGTCACCTCGACGTTCTTGGGGCCGAGCGAGGCGATGTACACCGGGATGTCGGAGCGCTTGGGATGGTTGATCAGCTTCAGCGGCTTGCCCAGCCCGGTGCCCTCCCTCCGGCAGGGGCAGGTGGTAGCTGGGACCGTCGTGGGTCACCACCTCGCGACGCCACACCTTGCGACAGATCTCGATCAGTTCCCGCTGACGCCCGATCGGCTTGTCGTAGGGCACGCCGTGCCAGCCCTCGATCACCTGCGGGCCCGAGGCTCCGATCCCAGGATGAAGCGGCCCTCGGACACGGCGTCCAGCCCGGCGGCCGTCATCGCGGTCAGGGTGGGGGTTCGGCTGTAGATCGGCAGGATCGCCGATCCCAGCTCCATCGTCTCGGTCTTGGCGGCCAGGTAGCCCAGGATCGACACCGCGTCGAAGCTGTAGAGCTCGGCCACCCAGCCGACGTCGACCCCGGCTCGCTCGAGGTCCCGTGCCTCGTCGGCCGCAGCTCGCGGGTCGCCCGAGTAGTTCAGGGTCATGGCCAGTTTCATCGTGAGGTCCTCGTGGTCGGTGGCAGGGTGGCGCCCGGCCCGGTGGGCGGCGGCACCGGTGAGTCTTGCAGCCGTCGACCGTGTCGGCCCGGGGGCGCCGGTTGCAGGCACCGGCGTCAACAGCCGCTCGGCCGCCCGCCGGAGCGTTCACCTATGCTTCGGCCATGAAGACACGGTTGAGCAGCGCCCTGGTCACCATGGTGCTCGTTGCCACGACGGTCGCTGTTCAGTTGAGTTCGCCGGTCGCGGGGGCGGCGCCCCCCACCGACCCGCTGACCTTCGGGGGAGAACGCATCCCGGAGGCCGACTGGGCCGCCTCCAGCGGCGACTACCTGGAGTGGGTCGCCAACCAGTCCCTCAGCCCCGGCAATGCGCTGTCGATCATGGCGCACGCCGAACACGCACGACGCACGGGTGGCACCTGGGACTCCTCGGCGCCCTCGGTGGCCGACTTCAACAGCACGTTCACCGCGCTCGACGAGTTCCGCGACACCAACGACTTCCGCATCAACAGCCTGCTGCAGCTGTACGTGGGCTACGGCGACGAGCTCGAACCGGAGCTGCGGGACGCCATCGTCGAGAAGCTCCTGGCGTTCAAGTACTGGTACACCGAACCCACGCCCGAGGGCATCGTCGACGACCAGTACTACTGGACCGAGAACCACCTGCTCGTGTTCCTCGCCGACGAGATGATCGCGGGCGAGCAGTTCCCGGACGAGGTGTTCACCAACAGCGGCATGACCGGCAGGGAGCACGTCGAACACGCCCGCCCGTTGATCCAGCGGTGGATTGCGCTTCGGGCCCGCTACGGGTTCAGCGAGTGGCTGTCCAACGTGTACTGGATGGAGGACTTCATGGGCCTCATCCTGCTGGCCGACCTCTCCGAGGACACCGAGATCGCCAACCAGGCGGCCGCCATCCTCGACTCGACGTTCGTCGAGTTGGCCTCCCACCTGCACGAGGGCGCGTTCGGATCGACCCACGGTCGGTCCTACAACAAGGACAAGATGACCGCGCTCGACGAGGACACCTTCACGCTGGCCCAGATGGTGTTCGGCGACGGGGAGTACGGCTACCAGCGCACCGATCGTGCCGTTCAGTTGGCGGTGGCCAACCGCTACCGCCCGCCCGAGGTGGCCCGGCGCATCGTCGCCGACGACCGCCCCTCGGTGATCGAGCAGCGCCAGAGCCTGCCGATCGACCCGAATGCACCGATCACCGACAACCCGGTGGCCCCCGACGGGCTGTCCTATGACGACGAGTTCGTGTGGTGGTCGATGGGCGGGCAGTTCCCGTGGCAGCTCGTGCCCCGGTCGATGGAGTTGATCCGCACCTACGACCTGCTGGACACCGCCAACTTCCAGCAGGTGGACGACCTCCGACCGATCATCGAGAACTCGACCGACGAGGCGCTCCAGTCGCTGGCCCAACAGCTGGCACCGGCGCTGAACGCCGGGCTGCTCAGCGAGGCCCGCACCGTCACCTATCGCGACGGCGACGTGATGTTGTCGTCGGTGCAGGGTTGGCGGGCCGGGGAGCGCTCCGAGCAGACCCACGTGTGGCAGGCCACCCTCGACGCCAACGCCCAGGTGTTCACGACCCACCCGGCGGCACCGATCCCCACCAACAACACCGACTGGTATCGCGATATCGACTACTGGACCGGCAGCGGTTCGCTGCCGTGGACGTGCAGCAGAACGGCGTGTCGATCTCGATCTACGACCCCGCGTACGACTCCAACCCGGACCTGTTGCCCTACGAGCCATACACCCACGCCTACTTCCCCACCGACCACTTCGACGAGGTCGTCCAGGACAACGGCTGGACGATCGGCCGCCTCGGCGACGCCTACGTGGCGCTGTGGTCGCACCGCCCGGCGGAGTTCGCCGAGCACGACCCCACCAAGTCGCCGACCAACGGGATGACCGGCCCGTTCGACCTGGTGGCCGACGGCGGCGCCGACGACGTGGATCGCCGAGGTCGGATCGGCCACCAAGAACGGCAGCTTCACCGAGTTCGTCGAGGCGGTCACCTCCGCCGAGATCGAGGTGACCCCGCAGGACACCGGCTTCGCGGTCAGCTACGACTCGCCCTCCGAGGGCCCGCTCGCCACCGCCTGGGATCAGCCGCTCGCAGCCCCGACCGAGGGCGGCGCCCTTCGCTCGCTGAGCGTCGGCACCGATCTGAAGTGGTCGAGCCCCTGGACCAACGTCCGTTGGGGCGACATGTGCGCCGCCGTTCAGGCCGACGGCGTCTCGCTCGATCTCGACTTCAGCTCGTTGCGCCCGCTGCTGACCGACGCCACCGCCTCGCCCGCCCCCGGGCCGTGCTTCATCGAGCCCGACGAGCCGGTCGACCCGACGGATCCGGTTGATCCGACCGATCCGACCGATCCGACGGATCCGGTCGACCCCACGTCGGGTCCGTCCGATCCGGGCTCCGGCCCGGGAACACCGCTCAGGACCCTCCCGCCGTCGACCCCGACGCCACGGTTGCCGCCCCACTCCAGCCCACCTTCACCGGCTGAGACCTGGCGCAGCGCCACATACCCTCGGCTGAGGGGCGCCAAGCTCCGTTGGAGTGTCGGCCGAATCGGGGCCCACGCCATCATGAAGGGGTGACCCTCATCGATGCTGCGCTGATCCTGATCGTTGGTTACTTCGTCGTGACCGGGCTGACGTTCCTGTTCCGGCCCGACGCGGTGGCGCTGTACGACCTTCGCCCCATTGGCGCCGCCGGCCGCACGGAGGTGCGGTGCTACTACGGCGCGCTTGCGCTGGGCCTCGGCGGCTTCGTTGCCTACCTCGGCCTCAACGGGCTCGGCCGGGAGGCGGTCGTCGGTGTCCTGACGATCGCCGCGGCGATCCTGTTGGCGCGGGTGGCGGGCGCATTCGTCGACGATGGCTGGGCCGAGCGCTACACCCGTCTTGCGGTGCCGACCGAGGTGGGCTTCGTGGTGGCGCTCTCGCTGGTGCTGGCCCTCGGTTGACCAGCTCTCCGACACACCACCAGAAAGTGGGCTAGAACCCGGCCACCCGCACCGGGCTTGGCGCGGTCCGGTAGCCCTTGTTCCCCAGCTGCCCGCTGCCGCCGGAGCCCCAACAGAACGTGGCCTCCTCCTCGACCGCACAGCCGTGCCAGGCTCGAGATGAGATGGCGCTGGGTTGGCTCAGCACGGTCATGGGATGAGGCGTCGTGGACGAGGTATAGGTCCCGTTGCCCAGCTTCCCGGACAGGTTCGACCCCCAGCAGGAGGGGCCCGATGGTGTGCGAGCACAGGAGTGTTGGTAGCCGGCGGTGATCTCGACCGCGCCGCTCAATGCGGCCCGAACCGGCGTGAGGCTGGTCGTGGTGGTTCCATCACCGAGTTGTCCGTCGGCGTTGTAGCCCCAGCAGTAGGCAGCGCCGCTGTTGCTCACCGCACACGAGTGATAGACGCCGACCGCCACCTCGGTGAAGCCGGTCGACCCGGACACCCGGACCGGGGTGTGGCGATCCACCTGCGTGCCGTCTCCAAGCTGGCCGGCAATGTTGAATCCCCAGCAACTCGCCGATCCCGAGACTTCAACGGCGCAGGCGTGGGAGTAGCCGACCTCGATCGAGGCGACCTTCCCGATCGACGCCACGCGTGTCGGGGTGTCCGTGTCCTTGGTCCCGCCGATGCCGAGCTTCCCGTTCCCGTTCGCCCCCCAGCACAACGCCCGCCTGCTGTTGGTCACGGCACACGTTGAATCCTCGCCCGCCGAAATGGAGGCGAAGGCCTCGCGCTGATAGACGGGTGTCGGAACCAGGCTGTCGGTGAGCGTGCGGTTGCCGAGCTCGCCGTGGGAGTTCGAGCCCCAGCAGTAGGCGGTGCCCGATGCCTCCAAGGCGCAGGTGTGCGAAGTAGCAGCCGTGACCTCGACGACGTGACTCAGGCCGGGGACTGGCGCCGGTACAGGTCGGCTGTTCGTGGTTCCGTCGCCCAGTTGGCCGTTTGAGTTGTCTCCCCAGCAGGCCACGGTGGTGTCCTTGAGCAGCGCACAACTGTGCTCCCGCCCGGACGACACGTCGGTGGCGGCCGGTAGCCAGTTGGCCGCCCCGGCCGAGGAGTTGCCGACCACGACAGCCAACGCACCGATCACGAGACCGGCGGTGAGCAGCAGCGCCCGGCCAATCGGCGTCCTCCTGTGCGTTCGGGATGCGTCTTGTTGGTCTCTCGTCTGATCTGACACTTCGGCCCTCCGTTGGTGGGCTCCCGGAAACTCGGGTGGCCCGTCGCTTCGCCTGCGTAGGTGCACAGTGCCCGAGCAGCGTTAACCGGCGCGTAACCGGAGAGCAGAAGCAGCTGGCCGGTTGTCACCTTGGGCTTGCTGTCGACGCTTGGTTGTTCGAGGTGGAGCACTACTCCCTCGGGATGTTCGGCCGTACCGCAACCGACAGGCCGGGCAGGGTGACTAGGATTGAGGTCATGTCGGATGTCACCCTTCCATTGGCCGAGATCAAGAAACACCTGTCGAAGCTGGTCGACGGGGTGGAGCAACACCACGACCGCGTGCTCCTCACGCGTCGAGGGCGTCCCGCGGCCGTTATCGTCAGCCCTGATGATCTCGCGTCGCTGGAAGAGACACTCGACATTCTTTCCGACCCCAATGCGTTGGCCGAGATCCGCGCCGCTGATGATGCCCTCGCCAAGGGCGACAGCGTCGGGGCGCAGGCTCTCAAGGCGAAGTACCTCGGGGAGTGAGCGACTACCGACTTGAGGTATCGGGGCCCGCTGAGCGATCGCTCGACCAGCTTCCGCCGAAGGTCGCAGCCGCAATCGTCGAGTTCATGACCGGTCCGCTGCTGGAAGTCCCCCACCGCGTCGGCAAGCCCCTGCAACGTGAACTGGCGGGACTACGTTCCGCACGACGATCCACCTACCGGGTTTTGTACCGAGTGGACGAGGACTCGAGGACTGTCCGCGTCGTGCGGATCGATCACCGGAGCAGGGTCTATCGCGCCCGCTGAGGTCAGGTCGGGGCTGCTTAGCTTCCCGCCGCACTTCGCAACCGGCACAATCCGATCAGCTTCCCTCGCTACGAGGCTGGCGGGTCGCCGAGCACCTCGGCCTCCATCCCGCCTGACGCGCCTTGGTCGCGGGAGTTCCACCGGGCGAGCGTCCCAGCCTTGTCCCGCTTGTATGAGTATTGGACTTGTCTGCAGGTTCTGATTGCGGCGAGGGCTCGGTACGGTCAGCCGACCGGGCCAGGGTTCGTTCAGCTTGCGGTCTCACTCCCAGGCCGACGGCATCGGCTGACGCTCCCGGCTGGCACCACCGTTACTTTCCCTGGACCGGTTCACGTTGCGTTCGAGCCCACGATCACGAGCCGAGGCGACGGCTGGATGGGCATCGAGTACGTGCCGCACCCCGACCCAGACCGGCACCAGATGATTGCGATGCCCGACATCGTGTTCCAGGAAGGCAACCATCCCCGGGTTGCGGTCTTCGACGCCAAATACGTAGGACGTAGTTGGGTCGCACGGAATGCCAGTCGGCTTCACGAGAAGTACTCACGCATGCGCTTGAACGGAACACCGGTAGTGGGGAACGTGCTGGCGATTCACCCGCATCGCGACCTTGAAGCTCAGTGGGCTGGCTACGGCTACATAGCGATGGCCCCCGGGTTGAACGGCAGCCGGGCGCCGCGCCGACACCAGCCGTTTCCAAGTGCGAGATTGTGGACGAGTCGCACAACAGCGCGGTGTCGCATCCCAAGCTGGTGCCCAAGTGCCAGGAACCGCCGCCGAATCGGCAGAGAATGTCGCTCAGTCCGGCCCAGCTTGAAGCAGAGCCGGTTGCAGTGGTGGTCGACCAGTTCTGGATGCACGGACAACTGAGGATCGCCGAATCGATTTGAGCCGACTTGGGGCCGCAGTGGCTGGCGTACGTCCGGTGCAATCGCAGGAGATGGTACTCCCGTCCATCCCTGGTCTCCGGGGATTCGGCGCTGCCGCGGAGCGACTTGGGTTCGAGGTGCACTGGACCGAATCGGACGAACGTGATGCCCAGATCTCCGCGTTGGTCGGGGTGGTGCTTAATCGTGCGGAGTACGGCCAGGTGGTTGTATTGACCGGCGACCGCAGCCTGGTGGACCAGTTGCCGCGATCGGTGGAGGTGTGCAAGACAATCGCCGTCGTTCCGGCGCTCGACCAACGTTGAGCAACGAATCGCCCAGCGGAACTACGTTCTAGGTCGGGCGGGCGGCTCGGCAATCAGTTTCCAACGACGTGAAGGACAGACCTTGCAGAGCACCGATCTCGCCGACATCCGACGCACGCTGTGGAAGGCCGCCGACGAACTGCGGGCCAACTCGGCGCTTGGCCCGGCGGAGTACCGAGGCCCCGTCCTCGGCCTCATCTTCCTGGCCTACGCCGAGTTTCGCTTTGAGGAAGCCCGCCCCGGCATCGAGGCCAAGGCAACCGCCCGCAATCCCGCCACGCCCGACCACTACAAGGCCAAGTCGGTGCTGTACGTGCCCGACGAGGCACGGCTCTCCACCCTGGTGGAACTGCCGGAGGGCGAGAACCGGGGCAAGGCCGTCGACGAGGCGATGAAGGCGGTCGAGGCCGCCAACCCCGAGCTCAAGGACGTGCTTCCCCGCGGCTACCAGCGCATGGAACAGTCGGTACTCATCGAGCTGTGCCGCCTGTTCGCTCCGCTTCCCCGTCAGCTCTCCGGCGATGCGTTCGGGCTGATCTACGAGGACTTCCTGGGCAACTTCGCCATGGCCGAGGGCCGACTGGGCGGTGAGTTCTTCACCCCGCAATCCATTGTCCGGCTGATCGTCGAGATCATCGAGCCCTTCCAGGGTCGCGTGTTCGACCCCGCCTGCGGATCGGGCGGCATGTTTGTGCAGTGCGCCAAGTTCGTCGAGCGCCACAACGAGTCGCCCACCAAAGACCTGTCGGTGTTCGGGCAGGAACAGAAGGAGGTGACGGTTCCGCTGGCCAAGATGAACCTGGCGCTCCATGGGCTGTCGGGCGACATCCGGCTGGGCAACACCTACTACGACGACCTCCACAAGTCGGTCGGCAGGTTCGACTTCGTCATGGCCAACCCGCCGTTCAACGTCGACGGGGTCGACAAGGACAAACTCGCAGGCGACCCACGCTTTCCGTTTGGCATCCCCAAGCCCGACAACGGCAACTACCTGTGGATCCAAGCGTTCTACTCGGCGCTCGCCGAGCAGGGTCGGGCCGGGTTCGTCATGGCCAACTCTGCGGGGGATGCCGGGCACTCCGAGAAGGAGATCCGCCGCCAGCTCATCGAGTCGGGCGCCGTCGACGTGATGGTGTCCATCGGCACGAACTTCTTCTACACCGTCACCTTGCCGGTGACCCTGTGGTTCCTCGACAAGGGCAAGGCGGGAACCGAACGGGAGGATCAGGTGCTGTTCATCGATGCCCGGCACCTGTTCCGCCAGATCGACCGCGCTCACCGCGACTTCCTCCCCGAACAGATCGAGCTCATCGCCAACATCGCCCGCCTCTACCGCGGCGAGGACGTCGAGACATCCGAAGGCAGCGAAGCGCTACATTGGCCGAGAGCTTCCCTGACGGCACCTACGTCGACGTACCTGGTTTGTGCAAGGTGGCGACTCGTGCCGAGATCGAGGCGCAAGGCTGGAGCCGCAACCCCGGCCGTTACACCGGCACCGCTGCAATCGAAGAGAAGACGACGAAGACTTCCACGAGAAGCTCGCCGGTCTTTACGACGAATTCCGCGCCTGAGCGACGAGGCGGACGTGCTGCGAGCCAAGGTTGACGCTGCCGTGCAGCAGGTTGCTGCCGGTGACTGAGTGGACAAGCGCGAGTTTGGGGGAGATCGCTGAAATCCAGGTGGGATATGCCTTCCGGCTGGACTTCAGTACGTCGTCGTCCGACCGGCGACTTCTGGGGAGTGAACGTTGGGCAAGGTGTTCTCGATTGGAACGCCGGCTTTCTGGGCCCCGAACGATGTAGATGAGCGGTATGAACTGCGCGATGGCGATGCCGTGCTCGCTATGGATCGTCCATGGATCCCTGCGGGACTCAACGCTCGCATAAGAAGGCAGGACCTGCCCGGCCTGTTGGTCCCAACGCGTTGCCCGCCTCCGCAGAGAGTCGTCTGACTTGACCAGCTTCCTCTACCACCTGACAGGCACCCCAGATTTTGTCGGCTATATCAAGAACGTCGCGGGGGATCGACGGTCCCGCATCTCTCAAACCCAGATTTCAAACTATGTCACCAGCGTCCCTCCCCCTGCCCCTCTAGCCAACATCGTTGCGGTTCTTGACGCAATCGATGAGCTGATCGGAAACAACCGGCGGCGGGTAGAGTGTTGGAGGAGGTGGCTCGAGGCGATCTATCGGGAGTGGTTCGTCCACTTCCGGTTCCCCGAGACACGAGGACGCCACCTTCGTCGAGTCCGAGCTCGGCCCGATCCCCGAGGGCTGGGAAGCAGCGTCGCTCGGTGCGATCGCGACCTTGAAGCGGGAGACTGTCGCTCCCACAGAAATCGCGGGGTTCGCCTCTAGTTGGCCTCGAACACATTCCGTGGGCAGATCACACTGGATGACTGGGGTCTCGCCGAGGCGGTCGGCAGTCGCAGAACCGCTTCGGAACGGGCGATGTTCTGTTTGGAAGATTCGCCCCTATTTCCACAAAGTTGTGGTCGCACCGATGGACGGAACCTGCTCCGGTGATGCTCTCGTTCTGGAGCCCTCGGAAGCTCACCGAGGCCTGGCGGTAATGACGTTGGCTAGTTCCGAGCTGGTCGCGTTGGCTACGCAGACCGCCAATGGCACGAAGATGCCTCGGGCGGACTGGAAAGTGATGAATGGCTTTCCCGTGATGTTGCCTCCGGCCAATCTCGCTGGTGAGTTCACTGGGTTGATCGACAACACGCTGGGTGCAGCGACCTCGCTGATGTTCGACAGGGAGTTGGCGGGGAGATTACGCGACCTGCTGTTGCCGAAGTTGGTGACTGGGCAGATCGACGTGTCCGACCTCGACCTGGATGCCGGCAGTAGAGGGCGAGCGGCTGATGGTGGCCCAGTTCGGCGAGTCGGCGGTGGTGGAGAATCCGGCGCTCGATCTCAACTGAGCTTGGCTGGACGGTCGGCAACGGCGGGGTCGGAGGAGTTCGGGTCAGCGGGCACGCTGGGTCGGGACTCGATTGCCGATGTGGTGTTGGTCCATCGGTTGAGAGACGCCATCGTCCGGCTCAATCCGGGGCTCCCGGCGCTGGTGGCGCAGGAAGCGCTGGACGAGTTCGTCAAAGACCGCTCGGCGATGGATCCGGTGCGGGCCAACAAGGCGGTCCACGAACTGCTCCGCGACGGCTACCGAGCGTCGTGGCGCAACGATGACGGCGATGACGTGTACGAGACGGTGCGCTTCATCGACTTCGCTCGCGGACGCCAACGACTGGCTGGCTGCCTCGCAGGTGCGGATCGCGGGGGAGCTGCACAAGCGTCGTTCCGACACGATCTTGTACGTCAACGGCATCCCGCTGGTGCTCTTCAGTTCAAAGTCGCCAAGTGAGTCGGTGCAGGCCGTACGACAAGAACCTCTGCGACTACCGGGATGCCATCCCTGCCTTTGTTTGTGCCCAACGGTTTCGTGGTGCTGTCCAACGGCTCAGGCCAAGGTTGGCGCCACCTATGCGCCGTGGGAGTACTTCGGCGACTGGAAGGTGATCGACGCCGACGGCAACCGGGGCAAGGTGGCGTTGGAGACCGCCATCCGAGGTACGTGCGGCCAGTACGAGCTGCTGGACCTGATCGAGAACTTCGTCGCCTACATGGAACGCCCCGGCGGTCCGATCAAGGTGGTGGCCCGCAACCACCAGTTTCTAGGCGTCAACGCCGCCATCGAGAACCTCCACCAGGTCCGCCAGCGGGGCGAGAAACGCCTGGGGGTGTTCTGGCACACGCAGGGGTCGGGCAAGAGCCTGTCGATGTTGTGGTTCACCCAGAAGGTGCTGCGTCGGGTCACCGGGTCGTGGACGTTTGTGATGGTCACCGACCGCACCGAGTTGGACCTGCAGCTCCACGGCGAGTTCGCCGATGCCGGGGCGATCTCCGAATCGGCGCAGGTGCACGCCGACAGCGCCGCGCATCTGCGCGAGTTGCTGGCCGCCGACCACCGGTACGTGTTCACGCTGATCCACAAGTTCCGGCTGGACCAGGCCGCTGGTGAGACGACAATGCCGGTGCTGTCGGACCGATCCGACATGATCGTGATCACCGACGAGGCCCATCGCAGCCAATACGACACGCTGGCGCTCAACATGCATAAGCGCTGCCCAACGCCTCGTTTATGGGGTTCACGGGCACGCCGTTGATCGATGGCGAGGAGCTGACCCTTGAGCAATTCGGCGACTACGTGTCGATCTACAACTTCCGCGACGCCATCGAAGACGGCGCCACCGTCCCGCTCTGCTACGAGAACCGCATCCCAGAACTCCAGCTGGTCAACGAACACTTCTCCGACGAACTCGACGAACTGCTGGAACAGGCCGAGCTGGACGAGGACGCCGAAGGCCAACTGGCCCGGCGTTTCGGCACCGAATACACGCTGCTGACCAGGCCCAAACGGCTGGAGAAGATCGCTCGCGACCTGGTGCGCCACTTCGTCGGGCGAGGGTTCACCGGCAAAGCGATGTACGTGGGCCTCGACAAGGCCGCCGCGGTGCGGATGTACGACTACGTCAGCGCTGCGTGGTCGAACACCTCGCCGAACTGGCGTCAACACGACTCGCTGCCGTTGCTGGAGCGGCCGTGGCTGGCCAGCCGCATCGAGCTGATGGAAACCACCGACATGGCGGTGGTGGTCAGCCAGGGCCAGAACGAGATCGCCCAACTCGAAGCGGCGGGTCTGGACATCAAGCCCCACCGGGCTCGCATGAACTCCGAAGACCTGGCCACCAAGTTCAAGGCCGCTGACGACCCGCTGCGGATCGTGTTTGTGTGTGCGATGTGGATGACCGGGTTCGATGCCCCGGCCGTGTCGACCATCTACCTCGACCGTCCCATGCGCAACCACACGCTGATGCAGACGATCGCCCGCGCCAACCGGGTGTTCCCCGACAAAGACAACGGGATGATCGTCGACTACGTCGGGGTGTTCCGCAACCTCGAGAAAGCGCTGGCCATCTACGGCTCGGCCAACGCCGGGCCGAGGTGGACTCGCCGATCCAAGACGACTCGCAGCGCTCGTCGAGCAACTGGGGCTGGCGGTGGACGCCGTGGTCGAGATGTGTGCGCGGCAGGGTGTGGACGTGGCAGCCCTCCGCGACGCATCGGGCTTTGAGTTCGTCTCACTGCTGAACGACGCCGTGGATGAGCTGTTGGTTGATGAGGCCACCAAAACGGAGTTCCTCGCTGAGGCCCGCAAAGCCCGCAAGTTGTTCAAGGCGTTGCTGCCTGACCCCGCTGCCGCTGCCCACCAGGCAACGATCGCGGCGATCCGGTCGGTGGCCGACCGGATCACCGAGCTGACCCGCCCTCAAGCGCCGACCTGGGGGAGGTGGCCGACGCCGTTGATCAGCTGCTCGACCGCTCGGTAGGTGCGGAGGAGTACGTCATCCGGGCAGCTGTCGAGGGGAGCGAACCCGACCCCCTGATCGACCTGTCCCAGATCGACTTCGATTCACTCGCTGCCTCATTCGCGGGCCGGAAACGGGCGGAGACCGAGCGTCTGGCTGCGCTCTTGAAGGACCGCGCTACCGCAGCTGCGGCGCGCAACCCAACGCGCCAGGAACTGGTTGAACGCATCGAGGAGCTGATCGCCCGGTACAACGCCGGCAGCTTCAACAACGACGAAATGCTCCGGCGGCTCGTCAGCCTGTCGCAGTCGTTGTCAAAGGAGGAACAGCGGGCCTTTGAGGAGACCCTCGACGAGGAATCCCTTGCGATCTTCGACCTGCTCACGCAACCCGAGCCCGTCCTGACCGATGATGAACGCGCAACGGTGAAGGAGAGTGCGAAGGCGCTCTTGGCGAAACTGCACGACCAACTGGTGATCGACTGGCGGCGCCGGGCCGAGACCATGGCCGGTGTGCGCACCACCATCAAGGACGTACTCGACACCGGGCTGCCCGAAGACCCGTATCCGCCGGGATTGTTCGACTCCAAGGTCGACGCCGTGTTCAACCACATCGTGGCTTCCTACGGCGACGACGGAGCCAGCGTGTACCACGACGGCGCCGCGGCGCCGTCAGCGGGCGGCACCACGACTCTGGATCGATATGTTGTTTCTGCCGACACGGAAACTGCGACACAGGTCGAGCCTCCCCCGACCACAAGCGGGCGCACCGATCAGCTTCCGGACATCGCCGAGATCACTGAAGATGTGGTCGAGCGACTCCGCCACGACGAGCAGTTCGTGTCGGAGATGGCGGCACGGATCGGGCAGGCGGCAACCGCCCAACTGCGAACGGTCGACGAGCTGATTGAGAACGACGAGGACTTTGCAGTCGAGTTCAAGTCGACCGCTCGTTGGGACGTCAAACAGGGCGTCAAAAGCAAGGTGATGGAGGACATGATCGTCAAGACCGTAGCGGGCTTCCTCAACACAGACGGCGGCACCCTGTTGATCGGGGTGGGCCCCGATCTGAAGACGGTTGGCCTGTCGCACGACTACGAGAACGTGAAGCCCAAGAACGGCGATGGCTTCGTCAACTGGCTGACCACCCACCTCATCAATGCGCTTGGGCCCGTTCCCGCGACGCGCACGCGGGCGCGGATCGTCATACACGAGGGCCACGAGATCTGCCGCGTGGACGTGGCTGAGATGGCGGGCGGTGTCCGGGCGAAGTCGAGCAAGGCCGAAGGTGTCTTCTACGTGCGCTTCAACAACTCCACCCGGGTGCTCCCTGACGACGAAGTAGGCGCCTACGCCGCTGACCGCTGGCCGGATTCGCCTGCCCCCTCAGAGTGATCGCCGGGTGACCTAATGACCCGTGCCGACAAGTTCGCTGACATCAATGTCGGAGGGTGGACCAACGCTCACGAGGAGCCGTTGGGTACGAAGCCAAAGCGGTGGTTGCGAGATCCAGCCACGAAGGCACGCTGGCTGATGAAAGACGTTACGTTCAATCGGAGGGCGGACGGCACCCTCTATGCCAAGGGTGACGATTGGGCCGAACGAATCGCTTGTGCCGTTGCCCATCACCTTGAACTTCCGACAGCGACCGTGGAGCTGGCCCACTTCGAGTCCGGTGCCGATCTAACGCTCGGCGTCATCAGCCGCTCAGTAGTGGCAGCCGACGAGAGCCTGGTGCATGGCAACGAACTGCTCGAAGAGGTGGGGGTATTCGGCGCCGATCCGCACGATCGGACCGGCTACAACCTTGATGCCGTCCGCAGGTCGCTCACGAACGTCGCCGCTCCAAGTGACCGCTTCGGGTCGGCGTGGGAAGCGTTTGTGGGTTACCTCATTCTTGACGCCCTGATTGGAAACACCGACCGCCACCAAGAGAACTGGGCGGCAATCGACAACGCTGGCTTGCGTCGATTGGCTCCAACGTTCGACCACGCTTCGTGCTTGGGGTTCCAGCTCGATGACTCGCAACGTCGCGAACGCCTGGCATCCACGGATGCGAACCGAGGGCCTGATGCGTACGCGGCTCGGGCCCGTTCCAGGTTTGAGGGAAGTCCGGTGGTTATGACCGTCGCCATCGACGCGTTTGCCACGTTGCCGGCACCGGGCAAGGGGCGGTGGGCGGATGCAGTGGGGGATGTCGATGCGCTCGTCGGATGTATCGCCCGCGTCCCCGACGACCGAATGTCGGAGCCCTCTCGCGAGTTCGCCGAGGGGATCCTGAGGGCTAACCAGTCCAAAATGGCACAGACCATCGTTAGGGTGTGACCATGCCTGCAACTACCGAGCGCCGCTTGTACGTGACCTGGCGCCACCCGTCCGGCTCCATCATGCCGGTCGGGTTGTTAACCCAACGCGCCGTTGGAGACTCGGTCGAGTACGAGTTCGTGTATCTCAAACTCGCTGAGCAGGAGGCACTCTTCCACCCACTTCCGGGGTTGCCAGACCTTCACCATCGATACGAGAGCCCCCGGCTGTTCTCCGTGTTCGCGAATCGCCAGATGCCGCGTGAGCGGGCGGACTACGACGCGTTCGTGCAGCTGCTCGACCTTGACATCGAGGCTGACCCATTCGAGGTATTGGAACGAAGCGAGGGCGTGCGCGCCACCGACCGGATCGAGGTGTTTGCGGCGCCGACCCGAACCGAACATGGCGACCTCACCACGTTGTTCTTCGTTCGAGGTGTCCGCCACGTGGACGGTGCTGCCGACGCAATCGCCGAGATGTCCGTTGGAGATGAACTCGAGCTCGTGGCAGAGCCAGACAACCCGGTGAACCCCCGTGCGAGGTTGCTCAACACCCACACCGGACAGACCGTGGGCTACGCGCCGGACTACCTGTTGGACATGATCGAAGAGTTGGGGGATCACGCTTCAGACGGTGTTCGCGTTGTGGCTGAACACATCAACCCTGACAGTTCCGCGCCGCACATGCGGTTGCTGTGTCGCCTCACCGCACCGTGGCCGGCAGGGTATGAACCGCTGTCGGGCCCGAACTTTCAAACGCTCGCCGGCTAACCGGAGCCACACCTCATCTGAGCCATACGGCCAAGCTCCTCATCGGTCGCCCGCTGTATGACCTCCCCCTCCTGGCTACGAGGCCGAAGGGCCACCGAGCACCTCGGCCTCCATCCCGCCCGAGGCGCCTTGGTCGCGGGAATTCCACCGGGCGACGAAGGCGAAGCTGTCGCCGCGAACGATGCTGTGGCGCCACTCGAGGGGATGGGCGTTGTCGGGGCCGTAGGTCACCCGCTCGATGGCGAACACCGGTTGCTTCGCCCGCAGTCCAAGCGCCTTGCGCTGCTCGGGCGTGGGCAACTCGGGTTGGATGCGCTCCCAACCCGAGCACGGTTGCACGCCGGTGCGCTCGGCCAGCTCGGCATAGAGGGCGGTGCGGCTGAAGTCGCAGTCGAGCAGCGGTCGAGCCAGCGTCGCGGGCAGCCACGAGCAGTCGAGCGCCACGGGCCGGGCGTCGGCCAGCCGCAGCCGCTCGAGATACACCATCGGCGCATCTTGCTTCAGTCCCAACACGCCGGCCGCCTCGGCGTCGGTGCGCTCGTCCAACGCCCGAACCGTGCTGTGCTGCTCGAAGCCTTGGGCCTCGATCGACCGGTACAACGAGTACAGCGTGCCCAACGGCTGCTCGATGCCGGGGGTGGTCACGTGGGTGCCGCGACCGCGCTCGCGCACCACCAGGCCGTCGTCGGAGAGTCGCCGCACCGCCTCGCGCACCGTGTGTCGGCTGACCTCGTAGGTGTCCATCAGCTCGCCGTCGCCCGGGAAGTGCGACGAGAACTCCCCGGCTTCGAGCCGACGGCGCAGATCGTTGGTGACCTGACTCCACAACGGCAGCGGGCTGGATCGGTCGACCGGGGTGATCACCCCTCCGAATGTACGGAGTACCAGCCAGGTTGACAAACATGTCCGGTCGGATGGATCGGTCGGCGGCGGGACGGAGAGGTTCGCCGGTTGCCGTTCACGGGGTGGCGGCTCATGCTGGCGACACACCCGACGGCGACACAAGGGACCGTCCCACGGGAATGCGGGTGGCATTCTCGCGGTTGGGTGCTAATGTACGGACATTCGTTCAACCGGTCGAGACGCACTCGGCCGAAGGACACGCCCTCAAGGAGCCATCGATGTTGTTCACCCAGTACTACCTGGACTGCCTCTCGCAGGCGAGCTACCTGGTTGGCGACCCCGACGCCGGGGTGGCCGCCGTCGTCGACCCCCGACGTGACATCGCCGAGTACCTCGCCGATGCGGCGGAGGCCGGGGTGGAGATCAAGTACGTGATCGAAACCCACGTGCATGCCGACTTCCTGTCGGGCCACCTCGAGATGGCCGACGCCACCGGCGCCGAGATCATCTACGGCGAGGCGGCCAACACCGAGTTCGACATCCGGAAGGTGACCGACGGCGAGCGCATCTCGCTGGGCGACGTCACCCTGGAGTTCCGGGCCACCCCGGGCCACACCCCCGAGTCGATCTCGGTGGTCGTCTACGAACACGCCGACGACGAGGTGCCCTACGGCGTCCTCACCGGCGACACGATGTTCATCGGCGACGTGGGGCGCCCCGACCTGCTCAGTTCGGCCGGCGTCTCCGCCGACGACCTGGCGGGACGCCTCTACGACTCGCTCCACAACCGGCTGATGACCCTCCCCGACGAAACCCGGGTGTTCCCGGCCCACGGCGCCGGCTCGGCGTGCGGCAAAAACCTGTCCACCGAGACCAGCTCCACGCTCGGCGAGCAACGCCGGACCAACTACGCCCTGGCCGACATGACCAAGGAGCGGTTCATCGAGCTGGTCACGGAGGGGCAGCCCGCCGCCCCCGCCTACTTCTCCTTCGACGCCGAGACCAACCGGTCCGACCACGACCTGCTGGACACGGCACCGCCGGTTGCGCTCGACCTCGACGAGGTGCTGTCCGCCCAGGCGAACGGAGCGGTCGTCGTCGACGTTCGCCCCGCCGCCGACTTCGCCCAGGGCCACCTGCGCGGTTCGCTCAACGTCGGGTTGGACGGGCGCTACGCCGAGTATGCGGGCACCCTGGTGGCGCCCGACGCCGACATGGTGTTGATCACCGAGGCGGGACAGGGCGACGAGGCCCGGCTGCGCCTGGGCCGTATCGGCTTCGACAACGTGCTCGGCGTGCTGGAAGGCCCCGAGTCGGCGCTGGTGCAGCATCCCGAGGTGAGCGAGCAGTCCTCCCGGCTGACCGCACCCGCCTTCGATGCGGCCTGCGACGAGATCGACGACCTCCAGGTGATCGACGTGCGCAACCCCGGCGAGACCGCCATCGGGTCGATCCCCGGTGCGGTGGCGATCCCGCTGGCCCAGCTGAAGGACCGGGTCGGCGAAGTGGACCTCGACCGTCCGATCGTCGTGCACTGCGCCGGTGGCTACCGGTCGTCCCTCGGCGCCAGCTGGCTGCGGGCCCAGGGCGCCGTCGACGTCTCCGACCTGCTCGGCGGTTTCGACGCCTGGGCCGCCATTCAGGCCCACGCCTGACCCGAGACGTTCCCTCGCCGCACCCCCCTGTCCACCTCCCAACCCCCAACCCTCAGGAGCAACCCCATGACCTCCCCTCCCCCACCCTCACCCCCATCCCCACCACCGACGACGCACCCGCCTCGCAGTTCACCGGCGACCGGCTCGACTGCGCCACGCTCGCCGGCTGGCTCGACCGCCACGAGGACGTGCGGCTGCTCGACGTTCGAAGCCCCGCCGAGTTTGAGACGGCGCACATCCGGGCAGCTACAACGTGCCGCTCAACCTGTTGGGCGAGCACGCCGAGGAGATCCAGGCGCACCTGGAGGTGCCCGTGGTGATCGTGTGCCGCTCGGGCAACCGTGCCGCCCAGGCCAACCGAACCCTCGCCGGTGCCGGGATGTCGAACACCCACGTGCTCGAAGGCGGGCTGATGGCCTGGGACGACGGCTCGCGGCCCGTGCGCCGAGGGGAGGCACGCTGGGACATCGAACGCCAGGTTCGCCTCGTGGCCGGCTCCCTGGTCGCCGGGAGCGTGCTGGCCAGCGTGAAGTTCCCCAAGGCCCGGTTCCTGGCCGGAGCGGTCGGTGGCGGGCTCAGCTTCGCCGCGGTGTCCAACACCTGCATGATGGGCAACCTGCTGGGCCGCCTGCCGTACAACCAGAACAACTCCTGCGACGTCGACAAGATGGTCTCCGAATTGACCGGGAGGGGCTGAGCCCGTGCGTGGCCTCCTCGCCAGTCCGCTCGGCCTGCTGATCGGACTGAGCCTCGGCGCCCTGGGCGGGGGTGGGTCGATCCTGGCCGTCCCCGCCCTGGTGTACGGGGCGGGCGAGACCGCTCAGGTGGCCACCAGCACCAGCCTGCTGGTGGTGGGGGTCGCGTCCCTCCTCGGGGTGGGATCACACTGGCGGGCGGCCGGGTGAAGTGGGGCCACGGACTGCTCTTCGGCATCACCGGAATCGGCGGCAGCTACCTGGGCACCGCCGCCAACAAGGCGGTGGACCCCGACGTGTTGCTGCTGGGTTTCAGCGCGGTCATGGTGATCGCAGCGGTCGCCATGTGGCGGCGCAACCAGGCCGAGACGGCCTCGGAGCGGGACACGGCCCCGGCTCCGAACGCCACGCCGGCGCCGGCGTCGGCGTTGGTTTCGGCCGAGCGGGGGGCGTCGACCGCACGGGGTTCGCTGATGCCGTTCGGTACTCCCGTGCCGTCCGAGTCCGCCGCCGTCACGTCCGAGGACGACCAGGGCGTCGAACACGAACCCGAGCGGCTGAGCTGGGGGCGCTGCCGAAGGTGCTGCTCGCCGGAACCGTCGTCGGCCTGATGACCGGGTTCTTCGGCGTGGGCGGCGGTTTCGTGATCGTTCCGGCCCTGGTGTTGACGATGGGCTTCTCGATGCCCGACGCCGTCGGCACCTCCTGGTGGTCATCGCCATCAACTCGGCGATGGCCCTCGGCCTTCGGGCCGGCTCGCTCGACATCCACTGGGGCGACGCGCTGCCGTTCTTAACGCTCGCCGTCATCGGCACCGTGTTGGGCAAGGGCATCGCCGACCGGGTGCCCGCCGCCAAGCTGACCAGCGGCTTCGTCGTGTTGCTGATCCTCCTCGCCGGTTACACCGCCATCACCTCCACCATGCAGCTGGTGTGACCCGGACCCTCGGCACCATTTGGCCGGACTGAAGCCCGATTGGTGGTGTAGCGGATCGTCCCCGCCGGGTACCACCGGGGAGTGCATGCAGCAGGCCGATCCGACCTCGGGAGGACCCAACCATGATCGTCGAAACGATCGAAACGCCATCGCTCGGTGACCGCAGCTACCTGGTTCACGACGGCGAGGTCGGCCTGGTCATCGATCCCCAACGGGACCTCGACCGGGTGCTGTCGGTTGCCGACGAGGCGGGGGTGACCATCACGCACATCGCCGAGACCCACCTGCACAACGACTACGTGTCCGGCGGGCTGGCGCTGGCCCGGCGCACCGGCGCCACCTACCTGCACTCGGCCGACGAGGAGCTGCCCTTCGAGCACCGCGGCGTGGCCGACGGCGATCGCATCGACGTGGGAGCACTCGAGGTGCTGGTGCTGGCAACCCCGGGCCACACCGAACACCACCTCAGCTACTCGGTGACCGATTCCTCCGACGACGACGCCGGGGCGCTGTTCACCGGAGGGTCGCTGTTGTACGGCACCGTCGGGCGGACCGACCTGGTCGACCCGGAGCTGACCGACACGCTCACCCGCCGCCAGTACCGCTCGGTTCGCCGGCTGATCGACGAGTTGCCCGGCGACACCCGGTTCTATCCGACCCACGGCTTCGGCAGCTTCTGCTCGTCGTCCGCGGGCGGCGACGACTCCGACGGCACCCTGGCCGGTGAACGCTCGGTCAACCTGGCGCTCACCATCGAGAGCGAGGACAACTTCGTCGACCGGCTGGTGTCCGGGTTGTCCGACCATCCCGCCTACTACGCCCACATGGGCCCGCTCAATCGGTCCGGCGGCAACCCGGTGGACCTCTCGCCGCCCGCATCGGTCGACCCCACCGATCTGGCCAGGCGCATCCACCGGGGCGAGTGGGTGGTCGACCTCCGCAGCCGACGCGCCTATGCGACCGATCACGTCGTCGGCACGATCGGCATCGAGCTGGCCGATCCGTTCGCCACCTACCTGGGCTGGCTGATTCCCTGGGGACGGCGCTGACGCTGCTGGCCGACACGACCGACGAGCTGGCCGAGGCACAGCGCCAGCTGGTGCGCATCGGCATCGAACGTCCGGCGGGCGGCGCCGACGGTGGTCCCGACACCTGGGGAGCCGACCAGGAGCGATCCTCCTATCCGGTGATCGAGTTCGATCAGCTGACGGAACACCGGGCCGAGCACGACGGCGTGGTGCTCGACGTTCGCCGCGACGACGAGTGGGCCGACGGCCACCTGGTCGATGCGGCCCACGTGCCGATCCACCAGCTGCTCGACCGGCTCGACGACGTTCCCGACGGTCACCTCATCGTGCACTGCGCCAGCGGATTCCGCGCCTCGATCGCGGCCGCGCTGCTCGCACGAGCCGGGCGGGACGTCACGCTGATCGACGACGACTACGACCGGGTCGACGAGCTCGGCTTGGACACGACCGCGGCAGAACCCGACTAGCGGCCGGGTCGGTTGTAACCCCGACGCACCACGACGTGACCGGTTCCGTTCCGGCACCGCGGTCCGTATGCTCGGGTGGCCGTGGGGGATCCTCATCACCTCTTGATCGGGCGAGAAGCCGAGCTGTCCGAGCTGAACCGGTCACTCGCCCGCGCGGCGGAGGGCACCGCCACCCTGATCAGCGGCGTTCCGGGAGTCGGCAAGACCACGCTCCTCGAGGCCGCCCTCGCCGGTCTCGACGGTCTTCCGGACGGACCCGTGGTGGTGCGAGCCCGAGCGAACCCGGCGGATCGTGAGCTGGCCTACGTGTCGTTGGTCGACGCGCTGTGCTCCGTCCTGGACCGCATTGATGCCCAGACCCGCGATCAGGTCTTGGAGGGTCTCGACTCCCTCGGCCCGTTGCTCGAGGGTTACGGCCTCGCCGCAAGCCCGGGGGGCGGTGACAGCGGTGGCGGGGGTGCGCTGGAACGAACGAGACGCCTGACCGGCCTTCGCCGGCTGCTCGCTCGTATCGGGCGGACCCGCGGCGCGCTGCTGGTGCTCGACGACGCCCACTGGGCCGACGCGGCCACGCTGGAGGCCATCGCCCACCTCAGCCGGGAGCTGCAGGACGCGGGGTTCAGCCTGTGCCTGCTGTATCGCGACGACGAGGTCGGCCCCCAACTTCGGCGAGTGATCGCCCAGTTGCGGAGGGTTCGGGGAGGCGTCGAGGTCCGCCTCGACGCCCTCGGCCTGGAGGAGACCCGGCGGCTGGCGGAGCAGCTCCTGACCGCCCCGGTGACCGATCCGCTGGCGGAGCTGTTGCACCAGCGCTCCGCCGGGATTCCTCTGTTCACGGTTGCGCTGGCCGAGTTGCTGGCTCGCCGAGATCTGCTGGTGCGGGAGGGGGGCCGACTCGTCCCCGCCGCCGGAGCCGCCGACGTGGTTCCCGACGAGGCCCACGACCTGTTGATGACCCGCCTGGCCGACCTCTCCGACTCCGCCAGGACGGTGCTGGACACCGTGGCGGTGGCGGGCGGTCCGGTGCTGCGCCGCCGCGTGCTCGGCGTGACCGGGATGGCCCCGGATGCACTCGATGAGGCGATCCGGACGCTTCAGCGCGTGGCGTTGGTGCGGGTCGACTCCGAAGAGGCCGACAGCGTGGAGATCGCTCATCCGTTGCTGGCCGAGGCCGTCGACCATCGGGTTGCGTCGCGGAGTCGGGCGTTGATCCACCGGCGGTTTGCCGACGAATTGGAGGCCGACCCGACCGCAGACGTCGGCCGACTGGCCCGACACGTGCAGGAGGCCGGCGGTGAGATCGACCCCGAACGCGCCCTTCCGATTCTGTTCACCGCCGGGGAACGGGCGTTGACCCGCATGGCGGGCGTCGAGGCGGTGTCCCACTTCCAGGCTGCGTTCGAGCTGTGCGAATGGGCCGCTCCCGAGCGACGCGCCGACGCGCTCCTGGGCCTGGGCCGGGGTTGGTCCTTTGCCAGGGAGTTCGGACGCGCCGCCGACGAGCTCGGGGCGGCAACCGAGGCCTACCGACAACTCGGCCGCCGGGTGGACGCCGCCGTTGCCAGCGCCACCCGCGGCACGATGGCCCACTACGGCGACGATCCGCAGACCGCCCGGGCGGCGTTTGCCACGGCGCTCGAGCTGATGGAGACCGTCGCGCTGCCGGGGGACGGGTCGGCCACGCCGGAACAGGCGACGGCGCAGCGCCTGGTGCACCTGAGCCACGCCCACTTCGCCTACGCCCAGGAGCAGGTTGACCTGGTGGGCCAGAGTGCGTTGGAGCTCCAGCGGCTGGTCGACACCGACCCGTCCCCGGCAGGAACGACCGCGGCGCTGCTGGCCCGCACCTGGCAGGCGCACTTGTCGGCGGACTTCGAGCGGGCGCGAGGGTTGGCACAACGGCTGGTGGAGCCCGGCACCACGACGGCCGACGTCCAGGTGGCGGGCCCCATGCCCGGGTTGAACGGGGTCTGGCGCGGCCGGTCGGTATTGGCCCAGATGGCGGGACAGCTGGGTGACGAGGAGCAGCTGGACGATCACTGGAGGGTGCTCGCCGAGCTCGGCGAGCGCTACTCGCATCCGGTGCTCGAGTGGCGGGCGATGTTGGGCGGCATCTGCCAGCGGCTGTGGAAGGGGCAGGTCGACGGTGCCGAGGACCTCCTGGCGCGGGCACCCTCCACCGTCAGCGCCGCCAGCGACGACCTTCGTCGCACCCACCCCGCGCTCTACGGATGGTGCCGCTGGGCGGCCGAGGACCTCGACGGCCTGCAAGAGCTGCTGGCCGAGCTGGACGCCAATGTGGGCGGACGCGGAGGCGATCGCACCGAGCGAGGGCACCCCGGCCTGCCCGCCCTCGCCGGCCAGCAGGCCGACCTGCAGCTGGCGGTGGCCGAGTTGCAGGGCTTTCCCCTCGACGGGGACTGGGTGCGGGCGCTCGACCGGCACCCGGCATCACCCGCCGTGTCGCCACTGCTCAACCGGTACGTCCGCGGCATCGCCCTGACCGCCGCCGGTCGAGCCGCCGAGGCGGAGGCCGCAGCAGAGGAGCTGCGGGCCATGGGTGCCACGTGGGTGCCCGGCGCGCTGGCCGACCTGGTCGCCGCTGCGACGACCCTGGCGCCCGACCCCGAAGCGTCCCTCCGGTCCGCCCAGCTGGCGCGACGCGGCGGATCGACACGGGTGGGCGCTGGTGCGATTTCGGGCGACCATGGCCATGGCGCATGCCGCCCAACGGGCGGACCTCCAGCAGGTGGGAACCGATGCGGCTCGCGACTCGCTGGACTGGGCCGAGCGGCATCGGCTCGAGCGGTCGGCGGCCCGGGCGCGCCGGCTGTTGCGGGGGTTCGGCGTACAGGTGGCGTCGACCGGCTCGGAGGCTCACGGTGGGCTCACCGGCCGGCAGTGGGAGGTGGCGGGCCTGGTCGCCGCCGGCCTGAGCAACGCCGAGGTGGCGGATCGACTGTTCATCTCGGTTCGGACCGTCACCACCCACCTCGACCACATCTTCACGCGCCTGGACCTGACCTCGCGAACCGCCTTGGGCGCCTGGTATCGAGACCACCAAGGAGATACGTAGCGCGCCGGCGTCCGATACGTAGTTCCTCGGATGCGTGCTCCACCGCCGAGGCGCACGCTGGTCGGCAACCACCACCCGACGATCGGCAACGTCCGAGCCATACCGGAGCCATTCATGATCAGCCCACCCAGGACCAGCCCGGATCCTTCCGACGATCGTCCGGGCGATGCGTTGGCATCCAGTTGGCAACTCCTCGGTCTCGCCGACGAACCCGAGCCGGCCCTGGTTGGCGCCAAGGCGGCATGGCTGGCAACGGCGAAACGCGCCGGCCTGCCGGTGCCCGACGGCTGGGTGGTGCCCGCCGAAGCGTCGATGGACCGCTTGGACCTTGCCGCCGCAGAGATTCGCCGACGCCTGGGTGCGGACCGATACGCGGTGCGCTCGTCCGCACCCGACGAGGACGGTGCCCACTGGTCCCAGGCCGGCCGCTACAGCACGGAGCTCGACGTGGCACCCGCCGACCTGGCGGGGGCCATCGCGCGTGTCCGTGCCGATGGGGGCAGGTCGCGCGCGCCCGACCACGTGGCGAACGGCGCCGGGTCTTCGGCGGGAGCCGAGCCGATCCCCGTGCTGGTGATGGGTATGTGCCGGGGAGCGGCCGCCGGGGTGGCCTTCGGCGCCGATCCCGTGAGCGGAGATCGAGGGGTGGTGTGCATCGAGGCCGCGTCCGTGCGGGGCGATGAGGTGGTCGGTGGAACGGTCACACCGACCCACGTGCGCGTCGTGGGCGACACCGTGGAACAACCGCCCGGACCGAACGGCACCGGAGCGGTGATCGGAGCTCGCGGAGCCCGTGCCATCGGCCGACTGGTGCGGGAGGCCGAGCAGATCCTCGGTGCCCCGGCCGACATCGAGTTCGTGATCGACGCCGAGGCGGCACCGACCCTGTTGCAGCTGCGGCCCATCACGTCCCTTGCCGACCTGCCGGAACTGCCGGGGAGTTGGGTGTTGGAGCGCGACCACATGGCGGGGCCGTTCAGTCGGCTGGGTGCGACGTTGATGCTCGAGCCCCAGAACCGGGTGTTTCCCGAAGCGTTGGCCGACCTGGGCGTGCCGCTTCGCGCCATCGAGCTCCGCTGGGTCAACGGGCACGTCTACCAGCGGACGATGGCGGTCGGGGAGCCGGAACCGAAGCCCGGAACGACCAAGCCCTCGGCGCCGCCTCCGGCGCCCGTGCTGTGGTTGCTTGCTCGCCTCCATCCCGAGCTGCGCCGTCGGGCGCGGCGCGCTCGGCGAACCCTGGCACGGGACGATCGAGCGGTGTTGGCCGACGCTGAGGCCAGGCTGTCCGACCTCGAGCGGGCGTGGGACGGGTTTGCGAAGGCGCTCCCAGCGCCCGGCGAACAGGACGACCAGGCGCTCGGTGCGACGATTCAGCGCACCCTCGGGCACCTCGAGGAGTCCGCCGAGGAGCACTTTCGGGCGTCGATCGGCGGAGGTGCGCCGATGTTGGGGCGCTGGGCCAGGACGCTGGCCGGCCACGGATTCGCGCCCCACGAGATCGCCACCCTGCTCAGGGGGGCCAACGGCACCCGCTCGCTGTCCGATGCGCTGACCGACGCGGCGCGGGCGATCGCCCGAAACGAGTCCGCGCGCCGGGTGCTCGCCGCCGGCACGGCATCGAGCAAGACCACCGACGACGCCTCGCTGGTCGTCGAGGCGCTGACGGAACTGATCGGTCGGCCGCTCGGCGATCTCCGGGCCGACCACGGCCCGGGGGGTGCCTCCTACGACCTGGCTGACCCCACGCTCGACGAGCAACCCGGAGTGTTGTTGGCCGGACTGAGCGCCGCACTCCGCAACCTCGACGATGCCGAGTCGCCCTCCGGCTCAGACACCGGATCGACTGCGCCGGAGGTTGTCGCAGAGCTCCGCAGCCGGCTGGAGCGCTGCGACGCCAACGGCTCCCTGATCGACGACCTGGCCGTCGCCCAGCGCTGGCACGCACTCCGCGAAAACGGCAACCAACTCTCGTTTGCCCAGTCGGGGACGCTCCGCAGGCAGCTGCTGGAGCTGGCCGAGCGGTGGGTTCGTCGGGGCCGGCTTCACGATGCCCGCCACCTGTGGAACCTGGACGGCTCCGAGCTTCGAGCCCAGCTTGCCGCATGGGTCGACGGTCGTCCCACGGTCGTTCCGGCTGACGTGCCGGCCCGGCGGGCGACCCAGGGCCGCCGCCAAGCCCGCATCGCGCCGCCCCCCTTCCTGGGCCCGCCGCCCGGCTCGCCACCCGACCCGTCGGTCTTTCCACCGGCCATGGCCGAGCTGACCCGATCCATCATGTGGTTCGCGAACCACGCCTTCGGTGCCGGCGACCCCAGGGCGCCTTCGGCCCCCGGCTCATCGGACGACGGTGCCCACTCCCGGCCGGTTGTGCAGGGTCGACCGGGATCGGCCGGGACGGCACGGGGCCCGGTCCGCATCCTGTCGTCCCCCGAGCAGGTTGCCGAGGTGCGGGACGGTGACGTGCTGGTGTGCCCCTACACCAATCCCAACTGGACACCGGCGTTGCTGTGCGCAGCCGCCGTGGTTACCGCAACCGGCGGTGCGCTCAGCCACGCAGCGATCGTGTGCCGCGAGCTGGGGGTGCCCGCCGTGGTGGGCGCCCCGGACGCGATGGCGGTGCTCGGCCCCGGACAGCTGGTTGACGTTGACGGCTCGACGGGGACGGTCACGCTCGTGCCGGCGGCAGACCGAAACGACCTCGGGCAGGCACAGTTCACAGCGCCGCCCCCACCGCCGTGAGTTGGCCGTGGGTCGGCGTCAGCGCCCACCCGGTGAGCGAGCTGTTGACCTCCCTCATCCCCGCCGACGCCTCGGACGTGGTGGAGGTGAACGCCGGGGCACCGACGTCGGACCAAGCCTGGTCGGACGCCCGCCGCCCACGCCGACTCCGGCTGAGCGACGGGCTCGACACGGTGGGTGGCCCGCTTGTCGACGACGGTGCCCAGGAACTCGCGCGACCGGGCCGAACCGACACCGCCGTCATGTGGTTTGCGCTGCAACAGCTCGACCCGCGCGGCGCGTCCGAGCTGCTCGACCGCGTTGCGGTGGCGCTTCGCCCGCAGGGAACGGTCATCGTGGCGGGCTGCATGCCGGACCATGGCATCGTCGATCGGCGTGCGCTCGAACTCGACCGGCGGCGGTTGCGCGCCCGGTGCCCCGAGGGCGGATGGTGGTCGCTGCGCCAACAGGCGGGTTGGCTGGCGCGGGCGGGGTTCGAGGGCCTCTCGGTGGTGGATGCGCCCGGCAACGCCACGATCGTCGGGGCCCAGTCGCCCGGGAGCTGACCGCCTGCGATACGTAGCCGGCCACTTGCCGGAGCCCCCTACGTAGTTCCGCTTCGGCGGGCTCAATACGTATCCGGACCGATGCGGCCTCCGGCCCGTGCGCTCATCGTGGCATCGAGGGCCCGCATCCGGCGGGTCCCGATCAGGAGGACAGACATGAACCACAGCAGAGGGTTGATCGCAGCGGCGGTCATCGGAGCCATGGCGGTCGCCGGTTGTGGCGACACCGAAACCACCGAAACGGCCGCCCCTTCGGAGACCAGCGCCACGCCGGCTCCTGCGGCGGAGTCGACCACCAGCACACCGGAACTCAGCGACGGTGTGCTCACCGTCGAAGCCGTCGACTACGCCTTCAAGAATCTCCCGGAGTCGGTCCCGGAGGGAACCGAGATCAAGTTGACCAACACGGCGAAGGAGGAGATCCACGAGATGGTGGCCTTCAAGCTGCCCGACGACGAGACCCGCTCGGCGGACGAGATCGTCGCGGGCGCCGACCCGGCGGGGCCGCCTCCGGGGGAGTTCCAGGGTGTGCTGGTGGCCGAACCCGGCGAGGACGGCTTCGCTCCGACCGGGCCGATGGTGCTCACCGAGCCGGGTCGGTATCTGTTTCTCTGCAGCGTGCCCACCGGCGCCGATCCGGCCGAGGTGATCAAGATCGGTCAGGAGGGTGGCCAGGCCTCGGAGGCCGAGGGCGGGCCGCCCCACCTCGTCCACGGCATGTACGGCGCCGTCACGGTCGAGTAGGGATTCGGCCCCGCCTCAACCCGTCTCCACTCGGCGGTTCCGACGGGCCTGTTCCCCCGGCCTCAGGCCGACCCGAAGGGCAGCGACCGGATCCGGGTCACGACGACCCGGATGGCTCCCACAGCTGCACGGCGTTGCCCTCCGGGTCGGCCAGCTGGGCGAATCGGCCGTTGGGGTAGACCTCGGCGTCAACCTCAACCTCGATGCCCGCTGTGCGTAGCTGGTGGACCATCACCTCCAGATCGTCGACCCGGAAGTTGATGCCCCAGCCGGACGACCCGAGGTGTGGGCTGTCGGCGTGCTCTGGACCAAAGGGCGCGAAGACGGTCTCCCCGGCGGACTGGGTCCACACCGGTTCGTCATAGGAGTCCGGCGGGGCGGTGACGCCAAAGTGCTCGGCGTACCAACGGCTCAGCCGGTCCGGATCGTTGGCCTTGAAGAATAAGCCGCCGATGCCCGCTACCCGATGCATGGAGCGACCATACAAGGCCCGACGACTACATGGACTCGTTCAGACAGCGAACGAAGGGGTCGACGGTGGGGTCCGTGTTCCGCTCGTATTCGCTCTGGTCGGCCATCCGAGTGGCGACCTCCGGGGAGATGAGGCGCTCGATCACCGCCAGCGCCATGTCCATGCCGGCGGTCACGCCCGATGACGTGACGACCGACCCCGAGGCCGCCCGGAACCAGCAGCAGATCAAGAGGTGGGCAACTGTCGAAGCTGTGTTTGGCAACCGTGGCCGGACCACCCATGGGAGCGACCGGGCCGCTGCGCTCCGCCACGGAGACGATCGACAGCTCGGGCTCCCCAATCTGGGGATCCTCGCACCGGGTCAGAACCGCTTGCGACGCTCCGCCGCCAACTCGGCGGGAGTGAGGCCGTCGAGGATCCGGTCCTCCTTGTTGAGCAACTGGTTGCGGGTGAACATTCGCCGCCCGGGCACCGCCTCCACCTCGGCCCGCCCCTCGAAGCGCACCGCCTCGAAGTCGTCGACGGTGTCCGACGATCGCCGCTGGTGGAAGCGCCGAACGCCGTCGCCGTCCACCCGGAATCCGTAGACGTAGTGGAAGATCGAGCCTTTGACACCCACGCGATTCTTGAAGGTCCTGCCCTCGAGGTCGAACGTGGCGTCGATGCCTCCGCGGGAGTACAGCCCGGTGCGCAGGTCGCGCATCTTCCAGTGGCTGCTCACGACGA
>JAWKIE010000035.1:0-51274 GCA_041394485.1 Microthrixaceae bacterium | reverse complement strand
ACTGACCGCAGGAACGATCGAGTACCACGACGAGGGCGAGGGCCCGGTCGTCGTGTGCCTGCACGGCCTGTTGGCCGACGCTCGGCTGTACGAGCCCTTCGCCCGGTCGCTGGGGTCCGACATCCGGGTCGTGCGCCCGGAGTTGCCGCTGGGCTGCCACCGGGTGCCGATGAACCCGGACGCGCCGCTGGCGCCCACCGACCTCGCCGGGTTGATCGTCGAGTTCCTGGAGGCGCTCGACCTGAACGAGGTCACGCTGATCGGCAACGACAGCGGGGGAGCGATCTCCCAGATGGTGGCGACGACGGCACCGGAACGCCTGGCGCGCCTGGTGCTGACGCCGTCGGATGCGTTCGAGGTGTTTCCGCCGTGGATGTTCTCCTACTTTCGGGTGCTGCCCCGGATCCCGGGCGGGATCTGGGCGACCTCACAGATGATGCGGCTGGGTGCGCTGCGCCGCCTGCCGATGGCCTACGGGCGCCTGGGCAAGCGCCTGGACTCGTCGCTCACCGGCGACTGGATGTCGGCGCTGAGGGCCTCTTCGGCCGTGCGTCGTGACGTCGCCAAGGTGCTTCGGGGTGTCAAGCCGTCGGTGATGCGGGCGACGAGCTCGGCGCTGGCCGACTTCGACCGGCCAACCCTGCTGGTGTGGGGCGACGACGACTTCGGGTTTCGCCTGAGCCTGGCCGAGCGCCTGCTGGCGGTGCTGCCCAACGCCGAGCTGTGCGTGCTGGAGGACGCCACCGTGTTCCTGCCGCTGGACCAGCCGGAGGCGCTGGCCGCACTGGTGCGCGAGCGGGTGACGGCGGGTTGAGGGGTTGACATCGGCGCCTTCCGTCCGTAGTTTCCTATTCGGTTAATTAACCCCGAACGAAACTACGGGAGGCGAGCACGTGCCGACGGCGACAACGACAGCGGCGATCGAGGACGATCGCCTGGACGCCACGTTCGCAGCCCTGGCCAACTCGACCCGCCGGGCCATGCTGGCCCGACTGGCCGACGGCCCCGCCAACGTCACCGACATCGCCGAGCCGTTCGACCTGTCGCTGCCCGCCGTCTCCAAGCACCTGAAGGTGCTGGAGCACGCCGGGCTGATCGTGCGTGGCCAACAGGCCCAGTTTCGGCCGTGCGCGCTGGACGCCGCCCCGCTGGAGGAGGTGTCCACCTGGGCCGAGCAGTACCGGCCGATCTGGGAGGCCCGCTTCGATCGCATGGAGGGCTACCTCCACCAACTTCAACAACAACACAAGGCAGGAACCAACGATGACCAGTGACAACGAATCCCAGGACTCCGTCGTGCTCGAGCGCACGCTCGACGCACCGGCCGAACTCGTGTGGAGCATGTGGACCGAGCCCGAACACTTCAGCGCCTGGTACGGACCCCAGGGGGCCGACGTGACGGTGAAGCGGATGGACGTGCGCGTCGGAGGTCCCCGCCTGGTGGGCATGACGATGGAGGGCCCCAACGGCACGATGAGCATGTGGTTCGCCGGCGAGCACCGCGAGGTGGTGCCCAGCGAGCGACTGGCCTACACCGAGTCGATGTCCGATGAGGACGGCAACGTGAAGGACGCCTCGGAGACCCCCGACGGTCACCCGGGCACGACGACGGTCGTCGTCGAGCTTCGGGCGACCGATGGTGGTACGACGATGACGATGACCCACCAGGGGGTGCCCGCCGACTCGCCCGGCGCCGCCGGCTGGAACATGGCCTTCGACAAACTGGAGCCGTACCTGGCCGATCAGCAGGGCTGAGCGGCGTCTGGCCTACTGTCGGTCGGATGGGCGGCACGATCCCGGTCGAGGATGCCGACGATCCCCGGGTTGCGGAGTATCGACGGCTGAACGACCAGGCCGCCCGGCGGGCGATGGAGGGCGACGAGTACTTCATCTCCGAGGGCTGGGTCTCCATCGACCGGCTGATCGACTCGGGACACGTGTTCCGATCGGCGTTGTTGTCGCCGTCCCGGGTCAACCGGTTCCTGCCGTTTCTGGAGCGCCCCGAACTGACTGGTGTGCCGGTGTACGTGGCCGAGCGCGAGGTGATGCACGACCTCGTCGGGTTCGACCTGCCGAGGGCGGTGCTCGTCTCGGCCGACCGTCACCCGCTGCACCCGGTCGAGCACCTGGCGGCCACCTCGCAGCGGCTGGTGGTGCTCGAGGCGCTGAACGACGACGAGAACGTGGGCGCGATCGCTCGGGCGGCTCGGGCCTTCGGTGCCGACGGCCTGGTGCTCAGCCCGACCTGCACCGACCCCTACCATCGCCGAACCGTGCGGGTGAGCATGGGCGAGATCCTGCACGTGCGGGTGGCCAGGGCCGCCGCCGACGGCGGGTGGCCGGAGGCGCTGGCGACGTTGCACGACCACGGGTTTGAGACCTGGGCGATGACCCCGGCGGGTGACGCACAAGACCTCTGGGACGCCGAGGTGCCCGAACGGCTGGCGATCATGTTGGGCGCCGAGGGCCCAGGACTCACCCCTGGGGCGCTCGACCTCGCCACCAGGCGCCTCAGGATCCCGATCGCCCCCTCGGTCGACTCGCTCAACGTGGGTCACGCCGCGGCGATCACGCTCGCCGCCGCCTCCCGATTCCGCCCGGATCCCGGGCACTGACCAACGTGGCGTCGCGAGCTTGACTGTCACACCGCCGCCGTAGTCTGTTGCGGTGCCCACCTCCAGTGCTCCACCGACCCCGCCACCGCTGCGCCAGGCGATGGCCGCGCCCAAGATGGTGCGGCCGTTCAAGGTGCACGCCGCCTTCGAACCGGCCGGCGACCAGCCGGCCGCCATCGCCGCCCTGGCCAAGGGCATCGAGGCGGGGGAGCGCTACCAGACGCTGCTGGGCATCACCGGCTCGGGCAAGTCGGCCACGGTGGCCTGGACGATCGAGCAGGTGCAGCGGCCCACCCTGGTGCTGGCGCCCAACAAGAGCCTCGCCGCCCAGCTGGCCAACGAGTACCGGGAGTTTTTCCCCGACAACCGGGTGGAGTACTTCGTCAGCTACTACGACTACTACCAGCCGGAGGCCTACGTCGCCTCCAGCGACACGTTCATCGAGAAGGACAGCTCGGTCAACGACGACATCGACCGGCTGCGTCACTCCGCCACCTCGGCGCTGCTGACCCGGCGCGACGTCATCGTCGTGGCGTCGGTCAGCTGCATCTACGGCCTCGGCTCGCCCGAGGACTACGCCCGGCAGCTGCTGGCGGTGCGGGTGGGGAGTCGATCGACCAGCGGGAGCTGCTGGGCCGCCTGGTCGACATGCAGTACGAGCGCAACGACCTCAACCTGGTGCGGGGCAAGTTCCGGGTGCGCGGCGACGTCATCGAGATCCATCCCGCCTACGAGGAGACCGCGGTTCGCATCGAGCTGTTCGGCGACGAGGTCGAGAACATCTCGATCGTCGACCCGCTGACCGGCGAACGGGTGCGCACCCAGGAGGAACTCGAGATCTTCCCGGCCACCCACTACGCCACCCCGGAGGACAAGCTGCGGGCCGCGATCGGTCGCATCGAGACCGAGCTGAGCTCGCAGCTGCAGCTGTTCGAACGGGAGCAGAAGCTGCTGGAGGCCCAGCGGCTGCGCATGCGCACCGAGTACGACCTCGAGATGCTGGCCGAGATGGGTTACTGCAACGGCATCGAGAACTACTCGGCGCCCATGGAAGGTCGCGCCGGGAGGCGCCCAACACGCTGCTGGACTTCTTTCCCGACGACTACCTGATGATCATCGACGAGAGCCACGTGACCATCCCCAGATCCACGGGCAGTACGCGGGGACCGGTCCCGCAAGGACACGCTGATTCAGCACGGGTTTCGGCTGCCGTCGGCGGCCGACAACCGGCCGCTGCGCTTCGAGGAGTGGGAGCAGCGGGTCAACCAGTGCGTGCTGCTGTCGGCCACCCCGTCGAAGTGGGAGATCGAGCACTCCACCGGTGTCGTCGAGCAGATCGTGCGCCCCACCGGCCTGGTCGACCCCGAGGTGGAGGTGCGGCCCACCAAGGGCCAGATCGACGACCTGATGGCCCGCATCGAGGAGCAGGTGACCAAGGGCGAGCGGGTGCTGGTGACCACCCTGACCAAGAAGATGGCCGAGGACCTCACCGACTACCTGCTGGAGATGGGGGTGCGGGTGCGGTACCTGCACTCGGAGGTGGACACGCTGCAACGCATCGAGCTGGTGCGCGACCTGCGGTTGGGCGAGTTCGACGTGCTGGTGGGCATCAACCTGCTGCGGGAGGGCCTGGACATCCCCGAGGTGTCGCTGATGGCCATCCTCGACGCCGACAAGGAGGGGTTCCTCCGCTCGGAGACCTCGCTGATCCAGATGATCGGCCGTGCGGCCCGCAACGTCGAGGGCCGGGTGGTGATGTACGCCGACAACATGACCGACTCGATGCAGCGTGCGCTGTCGGAGACCAACCGTCGTCGCGGCCTGCAGCAGGCACACAACCTCGAGCACGGCATCGACCCCACCTCGGTGCGCAAGGCGGTCACCGACATCCTGGCCGACCTGCGTGGAGCGGCGGCGGCGCCCGGTGCCCGGCGGTGGCCGTCGCAAGCAACGTCCCGGCGAGAAGGCACGGGCCGAGGCCTACGCCGATCTGCCGCCCGAGGACCTGGGGCGGCTGATCCAGGCGTTGCGCATCGAGATGGAGGAGGCCTCGGCCGACCTTCGCTTCGAGGAGGCCGCCCGGCTGCGGGACGAGGTCAAGGAACTCGAGCGCGAGGCACGGTCGGCCGGACTGTCGAGCTGAGGCGGTGAATGGCCCGAGGTGGCGTGAGCGGGCAGGCTAGGGGCCCGATGAGCGCCACCGAGACGAGCACCGAGGCGACGGCGGCGGCCGCACCGGCGCGTCCCCGGATGGACTACCTGCCCGCGCTCGACGGGCTGCGCGGGGTGGCGGTCACCGCGGTGGTGGCCTACCACCTCGACTTCGGGTGGGCGAAGGGCGGCTACCTGGGCGTGTCGTTGTTCTTCACGCTGTCCGGCTATCTGATCAGCCGGTTGATGGTGGCCGAGGTGGAGGGCACCGGTCGGGTGGACGTCGGTGCGTTCTGGCGACGCCGCATCAAGCGTCTGGCCCCGGCGTCGCTGGTGACGCTGCTCGCCATCGTGACGCTGGCGCACCTCGACCCGACGATCTGGCCCACCACCGGGTTCCGGGGGTCGATGCTGGGTGCGCTGTTCAACGTGGCCAACTGGCAGTCGCTGATCTCGGGCACGGGCTACTTCGACCTGCTCGGCGTGGCCTCACCGGTGCGGCACTACTGGTCGCTCGCCATCGAGGAGCAGTTCTACCTGGCCTTTCCGCTGGTGGTGCTGGCGCTGATCGGCACCCAGCGCAAGCGGATCGACCGGCTGATTCCCGTCGCCGCCGCCGGCATCGCCGTCTCGGTGATCATGACCGTGCTGCTGGCCTCCGACGCCGAGCGGGTGTACCTGGGCACCGACACCCGCATGGCCGAGATCCTCTTCGGCGTCCTGTTCGGTGCCCTGCACCACCGATTTGGCGCCCGGCTGGGCCGGTGGGCGGTCAGCCTGTCGCTGCCGGCGCTGATCGTGTTTCTGATCGCCGTCGGCACCCTTCCGGCCGACAGCTCGCTGGTGTCCAACGGCGGCCTCATCGTGGGCGGCGCCGTCTGGGCGGTGCTGATCGTCGGCGTGGCCCACGCCGGCCCGAAGGCACGCATCGGCCTGGCGGGCACGCTGGCCGCCGAGCCGCTTCCGTACCTGGGACGGATCAGCTACGCGCTCTACCTGGTGCACTGGCCGGTGCTGCAGGTGCTGTCCGAGGGGCGGCTGGGCACCGGCAGGTTGGCCACGGTCGTCATCCAGTTGGGGGTGTCGCTGGCGATCGCCTCGGCGATCACCTTCTGGATCGAGCGACCGATCCGCACCTGGCGTCCGCAGGCCGCAGGTGCGGTGCCGTTGGCCTGGCTGCTCGGCACCGTGGTGGTGGCGCTCGCCGTGCTGATTCCCTTTCCCCCGGTGGAGGGGGCGGAGGCCGACGACCTGGGAGCGCCGATCATCACGGTCCCCGGTGGGGCGACGGTGCAGGATCCCGGCGACGTGGACTTCGGGGACACCGTGGCGGGGTTCGGCGACTCGGTCGGCTTCACCACGATGTTCTCCACCGACGAGTGGCTGCAGGCCAACACGCAGACCCAGCTGCTGGGCCTGGCGGCGCTGGGGTGCGGCACGGTCACCGGCGTCGACCTGCAGGTGGCGCCCGGCCAACAGCGGCTGCGGTTCCCTCCCGAGTGCCTGGATGCGGAGGGCATGGCCGAGCAGATCGAGGCCGACGACCCCGACGTGGTCATCTACATGTCGGAGGGCATCGACCTCTACGACCACGAGATCGACGGTGAGTGGACGTCGCTTCAGGACCCCGGGTTTCAGGAGCAGTACACCGAGACGCTCGCCGAGAAACTCGATGCGCTGGGGTCGGGCGGCGCCACGGTGCTGGTGGGCAACGTGCCGCCCACCGCGCCGATCGACGCCAACGGCGTCCAGCTGGGCCAGGGCTATGACGAGCGGGTGCGGGTGCTCGACGACATCATCGCCAAGCTGGCCGACGAACGCGTGGGCACGGTGGTGCTCGACTATGCGGGTGCGGTGCAACTGGCCGAGCAGCAGTTGGCGCTGCGGCCGGACGGGGTGCACCCCGACCTCGAACTGGGCTCCGGCTGGGTCGACGCCTACTTCGGCCCGGTGCTCGTCGACGCTCAGAGCCGGGCGTTGGAGGAGCAGGAGCTCGACCAACCCGATCTCTGAGCGCGACCGCAGCCGGGCCTAGAGCACATCGACCGCCCGTTGGGCCAGCCACGCGTCGGCCAGGCACAACAGCAGGGCCGCCTCGACGAGCGGCACCGCCCGAGGAGAACGCACGGGTCGTGGCGGCCCTTGGCGGCCAGCTTGACCGCCTGGTTGTCCCGGGTGACCGTGTCCTGTTCGCTGCCGATGGTGGCGGTGGGTTTGAACGCCACACGGCAGAGACCGGGGCGCCGTTGCTGATGCCGCCCTGGATGCCGCCCGACCGGTTGGCGGCCACGTCGGGCCGCCCGTCGGCGCCCGGCACGAACGGGTCGTTGTGGGTGCTGCCGGTCATCGTCGTGCCGGCGAAGCCCGAGCCCACCTCGAATCCCTTGGCGGCGGGCAGCGACATGCATGCGGCCGCCAGCGTGGCGTCCAGCTTGTCGAACACCGGGTCGCCCAGCCCCGCCGGGACGCCCCGGGCGATGCAGGTGACCACGCCGCCCAGGCTGTCGCCGTGACGACGGGCCCGGTCGATGGCGTCCTCGATGCGGGCGGCGGCATCGGGGTCGGGACACCGGGTGGGGCCGGCCTCGACGTCGGCCGAGGTGACGGCATCGGGATCGACGTTGGCCTCAAGGTGGCCGACGCTGCTGACCCAACCCAACACCTCGATGCCGGCGGTGGCCAGCAGCTGCCGGGCGACGGCGGCCGCCGCCACCCGCCCGACCGTCTCCCGGGCCGAGGCCCGGCCGCCCCCGGCGGCCTGCACGCCGTACTTGGCGTCGTAGGTGTAGTCGGCGTGGCTGGGCCGGTAGACGTCGCTCATCGACGCATAGGCGCCGGGCCGTTGGTCGGCGTTGCGCACCAGCATGGCGATCGGCGTGCCCAGCGTGACCGCCCGTCGGGCGCCGGTGTCGTCGTCGTCGAGGTTGACCACGCCGGAGAGGACCTCGGCGGCATCGGCCTCCTGACGTTGGGTCACCAGGCGGCTCTGGCCCGGACGGCGCCGGTCGAGGTCGGCCTGGATGGCCGCAAGGTCGAGTTCGAGCCGCGGGGACAGCCGTCGACGACGCAGCCCACGCCGACGCCGTGCGACTCGCCGAAGGTGGTGACGCGAAACAGGCGGCCGGTGGTGCTGGACATGGCTCCAGTATCGCCGCCGGACGGCTCGATCCCGCACACGAGGGGTGCACCACCGGCCGGAGGCGGCCCGGACCCGCTAGGTGTACTTGCCGAGCTCGAGGCGGGCGACCATGGCCCGGTGCACCTCATCGGGGCCGTCGGCCAGCCGCAGCGCCCTGGCCATCCCCATCAGATAGCTCAACTCGGGGTCGGCCACGCCCTCTCCGCCATGGATCTGGATGGACGCGTCCACCACCTGCTGAAGCACGTTGGGAGCCACCACCTTGATGGCCGAGATGCTCACCAGCGCCCCGAACGTGCCCAGGGTGTCCAGTTCCCAGGCCGCCTTCATCGTCAGCAATCGGGCCTGATCGATGGCCATCCGGCTGTTGGCGATGATGTCCCGGTTGCCGCCCAGGTTCATCAGCGGCTTCCCGAAGGCAACCCGGGACACCGCCCGTTCGCACAACCGCTCCAGGGCCCGTTCGGCCGCGCCGATCGCGCGCATGCAGTGATGGATGCGGCCCGGACCCAGGCGCCCCTGGGCGATCTCGAACCCGCGCCCGGGGCCGGCGATGATCGACTCGACCGGAAGCCGGACGTTGTCGAAGAGGATCTCGGCGTGGCCGTGGGGTTCGCCGAGTTGGCCGAACACCGGAAGCATCCGCAAAATCTTCACGCCCGGGGTGTCGATCGGCACGAGCACCATCGAATGCTGCTGGTGACGACCGGCCGACGGGTCGGTGAGCCCCATGAAGATCAGGAACGCGCAGCGGGGGTCGCCGGCGCCGCTCGTCCACCACTTCTGGCCGTTGAGCACCACCTCGTCGCCCTCGACCTCGGCGGTGGCGGCCATGTTGGTCGCGTCGCTCGACGCCACCGCCGGCTCGGTCATCGAGAAGCCCGATCGGATCTCGCCGTTCAACAGCGGCAGCAGCCACTGCTCCTTCTGGAGGTCCGAGCCGTACTTGATCAGCACCTCGGCGTTGCCGGTGTCGGGTGCGGCGCAGTTGAATACCTCGGGGGCCAGAAAGCTGCGGCCGGTGAGCTCGGCGACCGGCGCGTAGTCACGATTGTCGAGTCCGACGCCGTGGGTCTCGTCGGGCAGGAACAGATTCCAGAGTCCCAGCTCCCTGGCCTGGGCCTTCAACTCCTCGACGATCGGCGGCACCCGCCACCGGCGCCAGTCCTCGCTGCCGGTCAGCTGGTCGAGATAGGTGGCCTCGTTCGGAACGATCCGCTCACGGATGAACCGCTCGACCTGCTCGATGACGATCCGAGCGCGCTCGGAGTGCTCGAAGTCCATGGGGCATCGTAGGTCGCTGGTCGGCGTCCGCCCGGAGCCCGTTTCGCCGGCCCGGTCGGCTACCCGGTGAACCGTGGCGCCAGCGGTCGGTCGGGCGCGGTCGGGCCGTCGGGCGAGGACGGGGCGTCGGTGCCGCTTGCGGGCGAGGCCGGTGGCGGGCCGGCTGCGCTCGGCGACGTGGTCGATGTCGGCGATGAGCCACCGCCCAGCACGCACTGGGGCTGCACCGGCACGTCGGCCCCTGGCGGCGGTGGGTCGAAGGTGACGTCGCCGTCCACGTTGAAGCCGATCGGGGCGGATCGGATGCGCCGGTCGTAGCCGAACCCCCCGTCCAGCTTGGTGTGGAAGAAGGCGAGCAGATCCCCGTCTGCACCCTCGACGACGCTGTGGTGCCCCGGCCCGAAAAAGCCGGCGTCGGGAGCCTGTCGGAGGATGGGGTTGTCGACGCGGCGGGTGAAGGGCCCCAGCGGGCTCTGCGAGGTGGCGACCCCGACGGCGTAGCAGGGCGAGTTGGCCCCCTGGCCCGAGTACATCAGATGAAAGAGTCCGTCGTGTTCGAGGACGACCGGCGCCTCGCGGATGAACAGCTCCCACCCGGAGGTGTCGACATCAAGGGCGATGGTCGGGTTGCCCCGCAAGGTCACCGGGTCGTCCATCGGCACGACCACGATCTCGGCGATCGGGTGGTAGTTGGTGGCGTAGAGGTACAGCTCGCCCGAGGCGGTCTGGAGGACGAAGGCGTCGATGGCCTTCTCCTCGTTGTTGGCGATCAACCCGGGAGGGTCGGAGTAGTCGCCATCGCCGACGCCGCCGTACCCGGCCCCCATCAGCGGGTGGTCGAGCGCGTCGACGAACGGACCCAGCGGGGAGCTCGCCCTGGCCACGCCGATGCGCTCGTTCGCCGTGTAGTACATCCAGAACTCGCCGCCGAGTTCGATGACCTCCGGCGCCCAGAACCTTCCCTCGTCGTTCCACGACCCCGGCGTCGGGGTCCACACGAACCCGCGGTTGGTCCACGAGGTCAGGTCGTCGGAGCTCCACACCTCGAATCCCCGGTCGAGGTCGTGGGTCGCATAGAGGTACCAGGCGGAGCCCACCTTGATGACCGAGGGGTCGGCGACCAGCGCCGGCTGTCCGTCCGATGTGCGCAGATCGAGGTAGGCGTAGGGCCCGTCGTCTGGGGCGGCGGCGGCCGTGCCGGTGGCCGGGAGGCCGAGCAGCCCAAGAACGAGTGCGCAGGCCGACAGGAGTCCGGCCCAGCCGATTCGTCGTGGCGTGGAGGAACGCCGTCCGGTCATGGGATGGGACGCTACCCGGCGGCACGCCGCACCGCTTCGACCGAACGAACAGGTGTTCCCCGACTGGGTGGCGGTAGTAGTGTGTCTGCTCGTGGCAGACACCATCCTCATCAAGGGCGCCAGGGAACACAACCTGCACAACGTCGACCTGGAGTTGCCCCGCGACCGGCTGGTGGTGTTCACCGGGCTGTCGGGGTCGGGCAAGTCGTCGCTGGCCTTTGACACGATCTACGCGGAGGGGCAGCGGCGCTACGTCGAGTCGCTGTCGGCGTACGCCCGGCAGTTCCTCGGGCAGATGGACAAGCCCGACGTCGACTTCATCGAGGGGCTGTCGCCTGCGATCTCGATCGACCAGAAGTCGGCCAGCCGCAACCCCCGTTCCACCGTGGGCACGGTCACCGAGGTCTACGACTACCTGCGCCTGCTCTTCGCCCGGGTGGGCGTGCCCCACGACCCCGAGACCGGCGAGGAGCTGGTTCGCCAGACACCCCAGCAGATCGTCGACCGGGTGTTGCGCCTGGACGAGGGCGCACGCTTCCAGGTGTTGGCGCCCGTGGTACGTGGGCGGAAGGGCACCTACGAGCAGCTTTTCGCCGACCTCTCCAAGGAGGGGTTCGTGCGGGTCCGAGTGGACGGCGAGATCAAGGAGCTGGCCGACCTGGTGGCGCTGGGCGCCGAGAACGGGCTGGCCCGCTACGAGGTGCACCACATCGACGTCGTCGTCGACCGTCTGGTGCTGCGCGAGGGTATCGAGCGCCGGTTGACCGACTCGATGGAGACCGCACTGCGGCTGGCCGAGGGCCTGGCCATGGTGGAGCTGGTGCCCAAGGACGGCGAGCCGGAGACGCTGACGTTCTCCGAGAAGCTGTCGCGGCCCTCCGACGGCAAGAGCTTCGAGGAGCTGGCGCCCCGCAACTTCTCGTTCAACTCGCCCTACGGGGCCTGCGAGCACTGCGACGGGCTCGGCACCGTGTTCGAGGTGGACGCCGATCTGGTCGTGCCCGACCCCGAGCTGACGGTGGCCCAGGGGGCGATCGCCCCGTGGGCGTCGGGCCACGCCAAGTTCTTCCACCGGTTGTTGGAGGCGGTGGGCGAGGAGCGCGACATCGACCTCAACACCCCTGGGAGGACCTGCCGGCGAAGGCCCGCAAGACCCTGCTGCAGGGAACCGGCAAAGGTGCAGGTGCGGTTCAAGAACCGTTACGGCCGCACCCGCAGCTACCAGGCCAACTTCGAGGGTGCCATTCCCTACCTGCGGCGGCGTCACAGCGAGGCGGACAGCGACTGGGCCCGGGAGCAGGCCGAGAGCTACATGCGTCAGGTGAACTGCCCGCACTGCGACGGCGCCCGATTGAACCCGCTGGCGCTGGCGGTCACCCTCGACGGGCTCAACGTGCACGACCTGTCGTCGATGTCGATCTCCGATGCGGCCGACCGCCTGGCCTCGCTCAAGCTGGACGACCGCCAGCTGCTGATCGCCGAGCGGGTGCTCAAGGAGATCAACGCCCGCCTGCGTTTCCTGGTGGACGTCGGGCTCGACTACCTCAACCTGCACCGTTCGGCGGCCACGCTCTCGGGCGGCGAGGCCCAACGCATCCGGCTGGCCTCCCAGATCGGCTCCGGGCTGGTCGGCGTGCTCTACGTGCTCGACGAGCCGTCGATCGGGCTGCACCAGCGCGACAACCACCGCCTGATCGAGACCCTCGAACGACTGCGAGGGCTGGGCAACTCGGTGATCGTCGTCGAACACGACGAGGACACGATCCGGGCCGCCGACCACGTCGTCGATGTCGGCCCCGGTGCCGGCGAGCACGGCGGCAAGGTGGTGTACTCCGGCGCGGTCAAGGGATTGTTGAAGTCGAAGCAGAGCCTCACCGGCCAGTACCTGTCCGGCAAGAAGTCGATCGAGGTGCCCGACCTCCGTCGGGCCCCGGGCGATCGCCGGCTGCGCATCGTGGGCGCCCGCGAACACAACCTGAAGAACCTCACCGTCGACATCCCGTTGAGCTCCTTCGTGTGCGTCACCGGCGTGTCGGGATCGGGCAAGTCGAGCCTGATCAACGACATCCTCATGCGATCGCTGATGCAGCACGTGTACAGCTCCAAGGTGGCGCCGGGTCACCACCGCAAGGTGGAGGGCCTCGAACACGTCGACAAGGTGATCGACATCAACCAGTCGCCCATCGGTCGCACGCCCAGGTCGAACCCGGCCACCTACTCGGGTGTGTTCGACCATGTGCGCAAGCTGTTCGCCCGCACGCCGGAGGCCAAGGTGCGCGGGTATCTGCCCGGCCGGTTCAGCTTCAACGTCAAGGGCGGGCGGTGCGAGGCCTGCTCCGGCGACGGCACGATCAAGATCGAGATGCACTTCCTGCCCGACGTGTACGTGCCGTGCGAGGTGTGCGGCGGCGCCCGCTACAACCGGGACACGCTCGAGGTGCGCTACAAGGGCAAGAACATCGCCGAGGTGCTCAGCATGCCCATCGAGGAGGCGCTCGGCTTCTTCAAGGCGCAGCCGGTGATCGCCCGACACCTCGAGACGTTGGTGGACGTCGGGCTCGGATACGTGCGGCTGGGGCAGCCGGCCACGACGCTCTCGGGCGGCGAGGCCCAGCGGGTGAAGCTGGCCGCGGAGCTGGCCAAGCGGTCCACCGGCAACACGGTGTACCTGCTGGACGAGCCCACCACCGGCCTGCACTTCGAGGACACCCGCCGGTTGTTGATCGTGTTGAAGCGCCTGGTGGAGGCCGGCAACTCGGTCGTGGTGATCGAGCACAACCTCGACGTGATCAAGTCGGCCGACTGGCTGATCGACCTGGGGCCGGAGGGCGGCGACGGCGGCGGCACGCTGGTGGCCGAGGGCACGCCCGAGCAGGTGGCCAAGGTGCCCGAGAGTTACACCGGCCGGTTCCTCGCGCCCATGCTGGGCATGGAACCCGCGTAAGGGCTTAGATCACGCCGAGCAGCTTGAGCGCCGAGGCGCCGAGCACGGCCGGGATGGCCGCACGCACCAGCCGGCCGTCGTAGTAGGCCGACACGCGGGCGCCCACGATGACGCCGGGCAGGCTGCCCAGGATGAGCGAGCCGGTGATCGCCGCGGAGACGTTGCCGACGCCCAGGTGGGCGATGGCGGCCGCACCGACCAGCGGCACCGCCTGCACCAGGTCGGTGCCGACCAGCTCGGACCGCCGGAGCCGGGGATACAGGAGCGTGAGCACGGCGATCATCAGCGACCCGGACCCCACCGAGGTGAGGCCGACGACCGTGCCGCCGATCAGCCCGAGGGCCACGGTGGGCAGTGGGCGAACCGGCGTCGGCGGTCCGTCGTGGTCGGCCACCGGGTTGCGGGCCCGCCAGACCATGACCCCCGCCGCCACCAGCAGGGTGAGCCCCAACATCGTCTGCACCAGCGAATCGCCGCGGGTGCCGACCGCATGCAGCAATGCGACGCCGGCCAGGGCCCCGGGCACCGACCCGAGCGCCAACCAGCGGACGAGATCCCACCGCACCGTGCCCGCCTTGGCGTGGATGGCGCCACCGAAGGGCTTGACCGCCAGCGAGGTCACCAGGTCGGAACCGACCGCGGCGGTGGGGGAGACCCCGAACAACAGCACGAGCATCGGGGTGAGCAGCGCGCCGCCGCCCATGCCGGTGAGGCCCATCGTGAACCCACCGGCCAGGCCACCGATCACCAGGCCGGGATCGATCCATCCCGTGAGGTCAGCCAGCACAACCGACGATCCTACGCCGAAACCCGACCAGATCCGTCAAGAATCGGCAGGTGGGGCCGTTTGGCCCACCGGCAAGGCCTGCGACCGGCGCCGGGGGTACGCCGTATGCTGGACGCCGCGGGATGTACGTCACCGACCGCCCGCGGAGAGGTCAACGAGATGTTGCGACTGCAGGGCCGCCTGGGCGCCGCCTACACCGATGCCTCGCCCGAGGAGCTCGAGGAGCGGATCGCCGCCGCAAAGGCGACGTTGGGCGAGCAGCTGTTCATCCTGGGCCATCACTACCAGCGTGACGAGGTGGTTCGCTGGGCCGACGCACGCGGCGACAGCTTCAAGCTGGCCAAGCTGGCGCAGGCACGGCCGGAGGCCAAGTACATCGTGTTCTGCGGGGTGCACTTCATGGCCGAGGCGGCCGACATCCTCACCTCGGCCGATCAGCGGGTGGTGCTGCCCGACCTGAACGCCGGCTGTTCGATGGCCGACATGGCCGACCTGGAGTCGGTCGAGGACGCCTGGGAGGAGCTGGCGGAGGTGACCGACATCGAGAAGGTGGTGCCGATCACCTACATGAACTCCTCGGCGGCGCTGAAGTCGTTCGTCGGGAGCCACGGCGGTGCGGTGTGCACCAGCTCGAACGCGCGGGCCGTCCTCGAGTGGGCCTTCGCCAAGGGCGAGGGCACGCAGGTGCTGTTCTTTCCCGACCAGCACCTGGGCCGCAACACCGGGTTCGACATGGGCTACGACGAGACCGACATGGCGGTGTGGGACCCCCGCCACGAGCTGGGCGGCCTCAACGAGGCCGAGGTGAAGGCCGCCACCTTCCTGCTGTGGAAGGGACACTGCACCGTCCACCAACGCTTCCGCCCCGACCACATCGAGGCGTTTCGGGCCGAGCACCCCGACGGCATCGTCGTGGTTCACCCCGAGTGCGCCCACGACGTCGTCGAGCTGGCCGACCACGTCGGATCCACCGAGGTGATCCTGCGCACGGTCCCCGAGGAGACCCCGCCGGGCTCGGTCATCGGGGTCGGCACCGAGATCCACATGGTGCAGCGCATGGCCGACGAGAACCCCGACCGAACCGTCGTGTCGCTCGACCCGCTGGTGTGCCCCTGCTCGACGATGTTCCGCATCGATGCGCCGCACCTGTGCTGGGTGCTGGAGAACCTGGTGGAGGGCAACGTCGTCAACGAGATCAGCGTCGACGAGGAGACCGCCGAGTGGGCGCGGGTGGCGCTCCAGCGCATGCTCGACATCGTCTGAGGCCAAGGAGGATGCCGATGGGGGACGCCGTGTGGCCGCTCAGCTTCAGCCAGGCGGGGGAGGGTGGTCGACCGTTGCTGCTGGTGCACGGCTTCACCGGGGGGCGGGCCGACTTCGCCGAGTGGATGGAGCCGTTGGCCGATCGTGGGCATCACGTCGTGGTGCCCGACCTGCGGGGCCACGGCGTGACCGGCGGCCCGGACGAGCTCGAGGGCTACAGCCTGGAGCTGATGGCCGACGACCTGGTGGCGCTCACCGATCGGCTGGGGTGGGACCGCTTCGACCTGCTGGGCCACTCGATGGGGGGCCTCGTCGCCCAGCGCCTGGTGGTCGCCCGGCCGGAGTTGGTCGGCCGGCTGGTGCTGATGGACACCACGCACGGGGCGGTGCCCGGCATGGACCCCGCCATGTTGGAGCTGGCGATCGAGTTGGCCGCCGCCGAGGGCATGCAGGGCCTGGCCGACGCGATGGACGCCCTGGGCGCCTCGCCCCTCGAAACCGAGGCTGCTCGGCGGGTGCGCGAGGAGCGGCCCGATCTGGTGGCGCTCGACCGTGCCAAGTTTCTGGCGGCCCACCCGGCGATGTACGCCACGATGGGCCGCGTCCTGGTGAACGGTGAGGACCGCCTGCACACGCTGTCGGCCGTCACGGCGCCGACGCTGGTGATCGTCGGGGAACTGGACACGCCGTTCCTCCCGGGCAGCCGGGCCTTGGCCCGAACGATCCCCGGCGCCGAACTGGCGCTGATCCCGCAGGCGGGCCATTCGCCCCAGCGCGAGGCCCCCGAGGCCTGGTGGTCGGCGCTCAGCGGCTTCCTGGCCGATGGGACGGAAACGGTGACCGGCGGGGCCAACCGTTAGCCTGCGACGTTCCGGCGGGTGACAACCCGCCACCTCTCACCTCATATGGTCGCCTTCTCCACCCCTCTCATCGAACCAGCGCTGGTGTTGGCGCTGCTGTTCGTGCTCGTCCTGGTGGGCCCGCTGGCCGCCAAGGCCGTGCGGATGCCGCCGATCATCGGCCTGATCACCACCGGCATCCTGATCGGCCCCTCGGCCCTCGGGCTGTTGGACCGGGAGGGCACCGTCGAGGTGCTCGGCAACGCCGGGCTGTTGTACCTGATGTTTCAGGCCGGGCTGGAGCTGGACCTGGAGGAGTTTCGAGAGCGCCGCTCGCAGGCGATCACCTTCGGTGCGCTCACGTTCATCATCCCGTTTGCCGTGGCGATCCCGGTCAACCTGGCCCTGGGGTTCTCCACCACGGCCGCGCTGCTGCTGGCGGTCAGCTGGGCGCCGCACACGCTGCTGGCCTATCCGGTGGTGCAGCGGCTGGGCCTGACCAAGGCGAGGTCGGTGGCGATCACCGTCGGCGCCACGATCATCACCGACACCGCGGCGCTGATCACCCTGGAGATCCTGGTCGAGGCCCACGAGGGCAAGCTCAGCCCCGGGTTCATCCTCAAGCTGATCCCGACCGCCGGCGCCGTCGTGGCCTTCATCGTCGCCGGCCTGCCCTGGCTGGGCCGCCGGTTCTTCGCCAGCGTCGGCCAGGACCGCTCGGTGCGGTTCCTGTTCATCACCGCCGCCATGTTCCTGTCCGCCGGGCTGGCCGAGCTGGCGGGCCTGGAGCCGATCATCGGGGCGTTCCTCGCCGGACTGTCGCTCAACCGGCTGGTGTCGGAGGGCTCGGAGCTGAGCCACCGCATCGAGTTCTTCGGCTCGGCGTTCTTCATCCCGGTGTTCCTCATCTCGGTCGGCATGCTGGTCAACCTGGGCGTGGTCGTCGACGATCCGACGATCCTGCTGCGCGCCGGGGTGTTCTCGCTGGTGGCGGTGGGGACCAAGATGCTGGCGGCGTTCATCGCCGGCAAGGTGTTCAAGTTCAGCGGGACGGAGATCGGGGTGATGGCGTCGCTGTCGACCGCTCGGGCGGCCGCCACGCTGGCCGCCGCCTTCGTCGGCCTCAGCGTCGGGCTGATCTCGGAGATCACCGTGAACACGGTGGTGCTCGTCATCCTGGTGACCAGCCTGGTGTCGTCGCTGTTGGCCACCCGATTCGGCACCCAGCTGCCCCCGCCGGTGGAACGCCAACGGGCCCCGGCGGCGACCGTGTTGGTGCCGGTGGGCGACCCGGAGCGGTCGCTCGGCGTGCTCAAGCTGGCCGGCATGCTGGCGGCGCCCGACACCGGAACGGTCGTGCCGGTGTCGGTGCTGGACCTCGAGGCGACCCAGACCGACGTGAAGGAGCGACGCGCCGAGCTGGCCGAAGCCGAACGCGTCGTGCTGGCCGAGGGGGCCGAGGCCACCTCGGTGGTGCGCCTCGACCTGACCCCGTCCGCCGGCATGCTGCACGCCTCGGTGGAGCAGGCGGCCACCTCGGTGCTGGTCGGCTGGAAGGGTTTCGCCAGCCGAAACGGCTCGGCGTTCGGTCAACGGGTGGACGCGCTGCTGGCCGCCAGCCCGGTGCCGGTGGTCGTCGCCCGCATGGGTCCGGCCGAGAACTGCGGCCGGGTGGTCGTGGCGGTCGCCGATCACGACCTCACCCCGGCGGGCGGCCCCGGCGTCGAGCTGGCCGCCCTGGTGGCCCGCCGGCTGGCCAAGGCCCACCGGGCCGAGCTGCACATCCTCGTGCCTCGGGAGCAGGTGACCCACGAGACGCTGGGGCTCGAGGACGACCAGGGAGTTCTCGTGGTGGAACGGCGGCGCCCCGCGGTGGCCCTGCGCGACCTGACGACACCCGGCGACATCGTCGTGGTCACCCAGCCGCGGGTGGAGCCGGGCCTCGGGGGCGAGGTCCCCCGCCTGGCGCGGGCGCTTCCCGATCGCTCCCTGCTGGTGATCGCACCGAGGTAGCCCGTCGCCGGGATGCGGCGACGCCCCAGGCGTTAGGGTCCACCGATATGGCTGAGGAACGACCCATCGGGCTGTCGACGACCGGACCTCCGGAACACGTGCTGCCCTCGCCACCCGACCTGCTGGCCGGCGCCCTGGCCGCCTCGACCACCCGCGACGAGGTCGCGTCGGTGGTGGCCCGGTTCCCCACCTGGTCGCTGGGCTGGGCCGAGCTCGGCGACCACGGACGCGACGCCGTCGAGCGCTACGCCGCCTACCGGGTGGGCTACCACCGGGGCCTCGACCTGATGCGCCAGTCCGGCTGGCGGGGGTCGGGCTACCTGCGCTGGGCCGCCGAGCCCAACCGCGGGTTCCTGCGCTGTTTGGTGGGGTTGAGCGCGGCGGCGGCCGAGATCGACGAGCGGAGCGAGGTGGAGCGCATCGACACCTTCATCGAGCAGCTCGATCCGGGGTGGGACCGATCCGTCACCGCCACGGACGCCACCGACGAGCACACCTCCGACACCAACCCGGGAGCCACCACATGAGCGATCATTCCGAGGACGCGGCAGCCTTCCCCGCAGCGGGCACCCCCGTCGACGAGCTGCTGTCCACGATGCGCGACGAGCGCGCCGACGACCTGGACTGGCGGGGCGGGAAGGCCTTCAGCCTCGTCTACAACGCCGACGATCCGGACCTGGAACGGCTGCAGCACGACGTCGCCGAGATGTTCCTGCACGAGAATGCGCTCAACCCCTTCCGCTACCGCACCCTCCTGCACATGGAGGGCGACATCGTCGAGTGGGCCTCGGCGTTGCTGGGCGCACCGCCCAAGTCGGGTTCGATCTCCTCGGGCGGCACGGAGAGCATCTTCCTGGCCGTGCAGGTGGCCCGCGATGAGGCCCGGTCCCGGGGCATCCTCAAACCGACGATCCTCGCCCCCGACACCGCCCACCCGGCGTTCGAGAAGGCCTGCAAGTACCTGGACGTCGAGCGGATCCGCATCCCGCTGCGCGACGACCTGCGTGCCGACCCCGCCGCCTTCGAGGCGGCACTCGACGAGCGCACGATCCTGCTCGTCGGCTCGGCGCCGTGTTACCCCTACGGCGTGATCGACCCGATCCCCGAGATCGCCGCCATCGCCGCCGACGCCGGGGTGCTCTGCCACGTCGACGCCTGCCTGGGTGGCTGGCTGCTTCCCTTCTGGAAGGCGATCGGGCGGGAGGTGCCGCCCTTTGATCTGTCGGTGCCCGGCGTGACCTCGCTGTCGGCCGACATCCACAAGTACGGCTACGCCTACAAGGGGGCCTCGGTCATCCTCTACTCGTCGCCGGAGTACGTGGCCCGCCAGACGTTCATGTACGACGACTGGCCCGGAGGGCTGTACGCGTCCAGAACCACCGCCGGCACCCGTCCGGGCGGCCCGATCGCCGGGGCCTGGGCCACGATCGCCCACCTCGGACAGGACGGCTACGAGCGTCAGGCGCGACGGGTGGCCGCCGCCACCGACGGGTTCCGGGCCGCCGTCGAGGCCATCGACGGGATCCGGGTCACCGGAGCGCCGGATCTGTCGGTGTTCGAGATCTCCACCGAGCCGGGCGCCGAGATCGACCTCGAGGGCGTGGCCGAGGAGATGGACGCCCGCAACTGGGCGCTCGACCGCCAGCAGGGTGGCTTGCACGTGATGCTCTCACCGGGCCACGATCAAGTGATCGACACCTTCGCCGACGACCTGGCCGCCTCGGTGGCCGCCGGCCGCACCGGCGCAGGCGCCGACGCCGTCTACGGCTCGGTAGTCTGAGTTTCCACACGAACGAAGGGCCCCATGAGCGACGACATCCCCCAGATTTCCATCGATCACCTGAGAACCGACCTGGAGAACGGGGTTCCGCTGATCGACGTACGTGAGCCCGACGAGTACGCCCACGCGCGCGTGCCGGGGGCCCGGCTCGTACCGCTGACGCAGATCCCCGAACAGCTTGGCGCGATCCCCGCCGACCAGCCGATCGACATCATCTGTCGCAGCGGCGGGCGCAGCCAGCGGGCGGCCCAGTTCCTGATCGGCCAGGGGTACCTGCCCCGCAACGTCGTCGGCGGGACCGATGCGTGGATCGACGCCGGCTATCGAGTGGAGACCGGACCGTCGGGTGAATAGGAAGCCGGGCAGGGACGCCCCCGCCTCGGCCGATCCCCCCGACTGGGACCTGATCCACACGCAGCGCGAGTTCGAGGACCTGCTCGAGGAGTGGTCCGGTGTCGAGCGATACGCCCTCGACACCGAGTTTCATCGTGAACGCACCTACCACCCGCGGGTGGCGCTGGTCAGGTCGCCTGGCCCGGCCGCCTGGCGCTGATCGACCCGCTCGAGGTCGACCTGACGCCGCTGGCCGACGTGCTGGCCGGCGACGGCTGCGCGGTGATGCACGCCGCCCGCCAGGACCTCGAGATCCTCAACCGGGAATGTGGTCTGGTGCCCAAGGTGCTCTTCGACACCCAGGTGGCCGCCAACTTCGTCGGGTTCTCCAACCCGTCACTGGGCACGTTGTCCGAGCGGCTGACCGGCACGAAGGTGCCCAAGGGCGACCGGCTGACCGACTGGCTGCGGCGGCCCCTGAAGCCCACCCAGCTGAGCTATGCCGCCGCCGACGTGCGCAACCTGCTCGACATCGCCGACCGGCTGATCGAGGACCTCGACCGACGGGGCCGGTCCTCCTGGGCGGCCGACGCCATCGAGGACGAGCGAAGCGACGCCTGGACCACTCGGGACCCGGCGGTGGCGTGGACCCGCATCAAGGAGGTGCGCCACCTGAAGGGGCAGGCGCTCGCCTCGGCCCAGGCCTTGGCCCGCTGGCGCGAGGAGACCGCCTCGATCGAGGACGTCCCCACCAGGAACCTGCTGTCGGATCTTGGGCTGGTGGGCCTCGCCCAGACCCGCCCCGACACGGTCAAGGCGGCCCGAGCGGTGCGGGGCGTGGACGGTCGCAACCTCCGCGGCCCCCGGGCGGAGGAGGCGCTTGCGGTGATCGCCGAGTCGATCGGTCAACCGCCGGAGGACGCCGCCTCGGTGCGCTCGCCCGAGGTGCCGGGCGAGCTGCGCTCGGCGATCGGCCTCGTGACCACCTGGGTCAAGCAACTGGCACGCGACCTCGACCTCGATCCCTCCACGGTGGCCACCCGCGCCGATGTGGAGCAGTTGCTGGCCCCGGGGCCCGATGGACGCCTCGGCGGCGGGTGGCGGGCCGAGCTGGTCGGCGACCCGATTCGGGATCTGGTGGCCGGACGCGCCGCCCTGGCCTTCGACCGTGGAACCGGCCTGGTGCTGGAACCACGGCGCGAGGCCGTCTGAGCGTGGCGGATTGATCTGCGGGGGCGAATCGTCGCAAGCGCGATCAGGCGCTAGGCTGAGCAGCCTTGGAATCGAACCCGTAGCGGCGCCGCGACGTGCGGCTCCGCTGTGACCGCCGCACTACTACACCGTGGAGCGTGACCCGTGAAAAAGGGTCGTCATCGTCGCTTTGAAGAGGCACGTGCCCTCAAGCGCAACTCTGATATCGATATCGAAGCCGTGTTCTCCGAGCCCAAGGGGCCGTGCGAGGAATGCGGGGCCGAACCGGAGGACAGCCACGCCAGCTGGTGTATGGCCGAGGACGCCCTCGAAGAGGAGTACAGCTAACGCGGCTCGGCCGCCCCGGCGGACGTCGGCACGGCCGGAGCGTTCGGTCGACCCGCAATCGGGGGCGGCGGCGTGACGGGCGTGGGTGAGCGCCGCTCCATCGGTGGTGCCGCGTCTGCACGCTGATCCCGGGCGAAGATGTCGCTGAGCGCGGCAGCGACCTCCTCGCCGTTGGTCACCAGGCGGCAGGGGGCGCCTGCCGCTCGACGCTGTAGCGCCGCCCAGGCCTCGCCTCGGGTCTGATCCGGTTCGGGCGCGTCCAACAGCACGTTGCGTACCGAGATGCCCCGGACCTGGTTACGGGCGCCGTGGTTGCGCGGGTGCACGTAGCGAATCGGGCCCGCCACCAGGGCCATCTCGTCGACGAGCAGCGGGTCGTGAACCCGCGCCAGCTCCAACACGAGGTGCAGGAGCCGCAGCTGTTGCCGGGTGACCCGGTCGAGGTCGGGCGCCAAGACCGAGCCGGACACCGGCTCGCGGCGGCGGGCGTCCACCCGCAGCGCAAAGGCGCCCAGCGGGTGGCGAACCCGACGTGCGTCGGCCCGCGTCCGCCGGTTGGGCGACGCTCCGGCCAACGCCCGGTTCTCGGGAGCCGACAGCAGCCGTTTGGCGGCCCGGGATCGCTCCCGAACCACCGGATCCAGCATCACCCCGCTGCGGCGGGCCAACAAACCGGCGTTGGACACCTCCCGGAGCGAGGTGACCAACAGGTCGGCGATCGGCCCCTGACGGGTGTGGTCGATCGGACGGATGACGAAGGTCGGGTTGGTGGAGATCGCCTGCCCGGAGATCGCCGCGGTGGCGCCCCACGAGACCGCACCGTTGAGGCTGGAGGACTGCTCGGCCTCCCCCTGCACGGTGTTGCGGGGGATCGAGGCCAACGTCTCCTCGCCGTTCTCGAGCAGCTCCCGAACCTCGTCGGAACGAGCAAAGGCGTTGCGCAGGATCCGGCGCGTCTCGGTGTCGCCCAGGCCCAGCAGGCACGACAGCCACCGCTCCGAGGTGTCGCGCGGATGGTGGCGGGCGTTGAGGCTGTCGATGACCTGCTCGAGCGCAACCATCAGGCGGCCAGCGGCAGTTCCAACAACTGGGCGATCACCCGCTGGGCCTCGCGTTGTTCGGGCTCGTCGAGCATGGCGAGCACGGTGTCGAGGAGGTCCATGCCCCGGTCCTCGTCCAGGCGCTCGAACTGGGGCAGGAAGTAGGCGTGCAGGGTCTCCCAGCGGACCCGGGACACCGAGGCGGTACTCGTCGCCTGGCGCCGCTGGGCGTAGCGGCCGGCGTCGATGAACAAGGCCGGACCCAGCTCGGTGAAGCGCCGAAGCACCAGCATGGGCTCGACCACCTCGGACGCATGGCTGATCAGGCGGCGGTAGATCTCCTCGGGCGGGCAGCCGACCTCGATGAACGCAAAGCGGCGCATCAGCGCGTAGCTCATGTCGAAGAGCAGGTGCTTGTCGAAGCTGTTGATCGTGGCCATGATCCGCCAGCTCGGCGGCACGCGGATCGCCTCGGTGTTGTCCGGAATGGGGGATCCGGCCGGGACCAACGAGATCGGGTCGCCCTGGGGGCGGCGCTTGAAGGGCAACGTCGCCGGACCGCCGGAGAGCACGGTGAACAGCTGGCCGAACGCCCGGTCGAAGTTGGATCGGTTGAGCTCGTCGATGATCAACCAACGTCCGCCCTCGATCGCCTCGACGAACAGGCCGGGACGAAACAGCAGGCCCTCGGGGGTCGGCTGGAGGCCGCCGATCGTGTCGAAGGTGGTCCAGTCGGAGGAGGCGGTGGTCGGCAGGAAGCCGGCGCACATCATCGACTCCCGCCCCAACTCGGCGGCCATGCCGGCGAGCGTGGTCTTGCCGGTGCCCGGTGGGCCGGTGAGGATGACGTGCTTCCCGACGTCGATCGCCGCCACCAGCTGATGGCACACGTGGGGCGGGACGAACAGTCCGCTCTGTCGAGCGCGGCTTTCCAGGTTCTCTGCGGTGAACTCGTTGGACACCCTGAGCCAGTCGGCAGAGCGGCGCAAAAGGTGAGGGACCAAGGTCCCGACGTCTCCGGGCGCCGGATCGCCACTCCTCGGCGGAGGGGTCGACGGTTCGGGCGCTACGGTGCCGGGCGTGGGCAACTCCGGCACCGCCAACCTCGCCGATTCGGCTCGGGAGTGGTTCTCCCTCGACGATGACGAGGGCACCTGGCTCTTCGACGTGACGTTTCTGGCCAGCTCCTGGCGCTGCATCTGGGGAGGCTGCCCGGGCATCGAGCCCGAGCCCGACCAGCCCGCCGGGCTGGGGTGCTGCACCCACGGGGCCCACTTCGCCGACGACGAGGACCGCCGCCGCGTGCGGCGGTCGGTGGACCGCCTGGGCCCGACCGAGTGGCAACACCGGCCGAGGGATCGGCGCACGTCGCCTTTCGTTCGCACCGACGACGGCTGGGCGACCAAGGTGAGCGACGGCGCCTGCATCTTCCTCAACCGGCCGAACCCCGCCGACGACACCACCCCGGGATGCGTGCTGCACGCCGCCGCGGTGACGGCGGGGGAGCGCCCCCTCGACTGGAAGCCCGAGGTGTGCTGGCAGCTTCCGCTCCGCCTCGAGCACCACACCGACGAGAGCGGCGCCGAGTTGCACACCCTGCGGGAGTGGCGGCGACGCGACTGGGGGGAGGGCGGCGCCGAGTTCGGTTGGTGGTGCACCGAGGAGCACGAGGCCTTCAGCGGCCACTCGGCCGTGTACGAGTCCCTTGGCGACGAGCTGATCGAGATGATCGGGGCGGTGCGCTACCGCACGGTTGCCGACCACCTCGACCGGCGCCGCGGCGTCGGCGGGGCCCCGGCGGTCGCCGACCCGGCGGCGACCTCGGTGATGCTGTCGCATCCGGCGGTGAGGCGCTGATGTCCGGGGAGTTCGACGAGCTCCGGGGGCGTCTCGAGGCGATCTCGGAGGAGCTGGCCGACCTGGCGATCGCCCGCCTCCGCGATTCGATCGACGCCGGGGGAAGCGAGCTGCCGATCGACGAACGGCGCCTGACCCGGGCCCGTCGGGCGGTGGAGAAGGCGGCCGCGCTGCTGCGCGACGAACCCGACGTGTTCTAGATCTCCACCTGCACGCCCAGCTCGATCGTCTGGTTGGGTGGGAGCTTGAAGAACGCGTCCGCCGTGGTGGCGTTGCGCAGCATGAACACAAAGAGGTGCTCGCGCCATTGGGCCATGCCGGGGCGATCGGTCACCCGCAGCGTTTCGCGACCGAGCACGTAGCTGGCCGCCGAGAAGTCCAGGCCGGTCAGCTCGGTACCCGCACGCTCCAGCTCCCGGGGTACGTCGACGTCGTCGGAATAGCCCAGGTGGATCTTCAGCTGCCAGACGCCGCTGGAGCGCTTGACGGCGGTCAGCCGCTCCTCCGGGGGCACGTGCGGGCGACTCTGCACCATGACGGCCAGCACGCAGACGTGCTCGGGAAGCACGCGAGCGTGGCGAAGGTGCGACGACAGCGCCTGGGGCACCACGTCGGGGTTGGACCCCAAATAGACACCCACACCGGGGCCCCGCAGCGGGGGCTGTTCGGCCAGTTCCTCGGCGAAATCCGAAATCGGCCGGGCGGTGTCGGCCAGCCGGGCGGCGGTGATGGCTCGGCCGGTGAACCAGGTGGTGAGGATCAACAGGATCAGGCCGCCGATCGAGATCGGAATCCAGCCCCCCTCGGGGATCTTGGGGAGGTTGGCACCCAGGAACGCCAGGTCGATCACCAGGAAGAGGCCGGTGAGTGCCGAGGTGGGCCAGATCGACCAGCCGAACCGGTCCCGGGCCACCCGGTAGAACAGGACCGTCGTGATGAACATCGTCGAGGTGACCGCAATGCCGTAGGCGGCGGCCAGGTTGGCCGAGCTGCCGAACGCCACCACCAGCGCCACGCAGGCCGCCAGCAGCAGCCAGTTGACCACTCCGATGTAGATCTGGCCCTCCTCCTCGTCGGAGGTGTGGGTGATCTTGACGCGGGGCAGGTAGCCCAGCTGCACCGCCTGTCGGGTCAGGCTGAACGCTCCGGAGATCAGGGCCTGGCTGGCGATCACCGTGGCCATCGTCGCCAGCAGCACCAGCGGCCACAGCGCCCAACGCGGGGCCATTCGGTAGAACGGGTTGTCGATGCGATCGGGGTGGGCGAGCAGCATCGCACCCTGACCGAAGTAGTTGAGGACCAGGCCCGGCAGCACGATCCGGTACCACGCCTGCCGGATCGGGGCGGCGCCGAAGTGGCCCATGTCGGCGTACAGGGCCTCGGCGCCGGTCACCACCAGAAACACCGACCCCAGAGCGATGAACCCCCGCGTGCCGTTGTTGATCAGGAAGTCGAGCCCGTACCACGGGTTGACCGCCTTGAGCACCGACAGCTCGTCGGCGATGTGGGACACCCCCAGCACGCCCAGCGTGGCGAACCACAGCAGCATCACCGGGCCGAACACCCGACCGACCGCCGCCGTGCCACGGCGCTGCACCGAGAAGAGCCCGACCAGGATCACGATGGCGATCGGCACCACCCAGGGGGCCATCGACTCGGTGACCACGCTGGTGCCCTCTACGGCCGACAGCACCGAGATCGCCGGGGTGATCATGCCGTCGCCGTACAAAAGGGCGGCGCCGAACAGGCCGAGGAGCAACAGCACCATCGCCTGTCGGGACGCCGTTCGGGGATCCTTGGGCCGGATCAGCGCGGTCAGGGCCAGGATGCCGCCCTCGCCCTGGTTGTCGGCCTTGAGCACGAACGTCAGGTACTTCAGCGAGACGACCAGCAGCACCGACCACAACACCAGCGACAACACGCCGACGATGTTGGCCTCGGTGATCGGCGGGGGAGCGTGGCCCGTGCCCTCGAACGTTTCTCGAAGGGCGTAGAGGGGGCTGGTGCCGATGTCGCCGAAGACGACGCCGAGCGCGCCGATCGTGGCGGCTCGTCCGGCAACCTTGGTTGGGTGCGCAGCGGTGGTGGACACGTGGGGTTTCTTGGCCGCGGGCACCCTTCCACGGGGTACCGACTGCGGGTCAGCCTACGTTCATCGCGGGCGAGCGGGTCACATCGGTAGCTTGGGATCGGTGTCACCCGTGGAGATCGACCGCACGTCGCAATCCCGATCGGTGTCCAGGCGCCTGCTCGACCGGGCCCTCACCGTCGTCGCCCGGGTGGCGCTGCGTGCCTTTCTTCGCCGCATCGAGATCGACGGTCGGTCGAACCTCCCCGACGATCGGCCGATCCTGATCGTCGCCAACCACTTCAACGGGTTCCTCGACCCGGGGGTGCTGATCAAGGTGTTCGGGAAGCTGCCGAGGTTTCTGGCCAAGTCGACGCTGTGGGAACGCCCGGGCGTGCCGTTGTTGTGCAGCGCCGCCGGCATGATCCCGATCCATCGACCCGAGGACGGCGAGGGGGTGGACGGCAACCGCGACGTGTTCCGGTCGTGCCATCACGTCCTCGCCGAGGGCGACACGGTGGGGATCTTCCCGGAGGGGTTCACCCACGACCTTCCGGCGCTGCAACACATCCACACCGGCGCCGCACGCATCGCGCTCGGCGCCTACGCCCACGGCGCACCGGATCTGGTCGTGATCCCGGTGGGCCTGATGTACGAGGACAAGTTCGCCACCCGGTCGCGTGCGCTGGCCCAGGTTGGGCAGCCGATCGACCTCGGTGCCGAGCTGGCGGAACTGGTACCGGAGGGCACCGAGGCCTCGGCGGCCAATCGCCCGGCGGTGGACGCCCTCACCGAACGCATCGCCGCCGGCCTGAGGACCGTGTCACCCGGCTATGAGAGCGCCCACGAGGCCAGGTGCCTCGGTCGTGTCGGCGAGATCGTCGCCCGGACCGACCGTCGACCCGGCGACACCTACGTGCCGCTCGGGGAACAGGAGCGGATCGCCCGGGAGCTGGCCCGCGCCGACGGCGGCGACCGCGAACGGGTGCTCAACGCCTTGGGCCGCTACCAACTGGACCTCGACCTGCTGCACATGCGCGATCACCTGCTGGTGCCCGGCTACCGGGGGATCGGTCTGGCCCGCCGCACGGTGGTCTCGACGTTGATGATCGCGATCCTGGCCGTCCCGGCGCTGCTCGGTGCACTGTGGAACCTCATCCCGGCGGCGATCGTTCGATGGGCCGGCAACCGAACCCGGACACCGGTGAGGAAGGGCACGGTCCGCCTGTCGGTGGCGTTGGCCGTGTTTCCGATCACCTGGCTGGTGGTCGCACTGTTGGACTCCTTCGCCGGGTTCTGGTCGGGACTGCTGGTGTTCCTCCTCGCCCCGGTGCTGGGCCTGCTGGCCGTCGGGCTGTGGGAGGAGTCGGTGCGGGTGGTTCGCGCCTGGGTGGGCTGGTTTGGGATCCGGGCCCGATCAGGGTCGGTCGACGAGGTGCTCGCCCGGCGCGCCCGGCTGGTTGCGGCGACGGAGATCGGCGAGACCGGCGCCCACGGCCAGGGCGGTCCGCCGCAGCAGCGCAAGGCGTGACACCTCGGGTCGGGCCAGGTTGTACAGGTTGAGTGCGGCGCACCCGGCCAGGAACGCGGGCCAGGACACGCCTCGAGCCCGGCGGTTGTAGGTGCGCGAGATCGCCCAGCGGGCCCGGTGCTGCGACCATCGGCCGGATGCGACCATGGCGTCGACGTCGCTGCGACCGACCTGCGCGTCGTCCCGGGCGGTCACGCTGTCGGTGTGCACCCGATAGTGCACCAGCACCCGGCCGAGGTTGGCCAGGGGTACTCCGGCCAGGCTCAGGGTGCGCCACAGCGCCAGGTCCTCGGCGTCGTGGAATGTCGCCGGATAGGCCAGGTCGCCGGTGAGGTCGCGGTCGATCATCACGGTCGGATGCGCCAGGGGATTGCCGAAGTACAACGAGGCGGCGACGAGTGCGGGTGCGGTGAGACAGCGGCGGGAGCCGACGGTGTCGCCGGAGGCGTCGATGTAGTCGTGGGCGGTGCCGAGCACCCCGACGTGGGGGTGCTCACGCAGGTATGCCACCTGGGCCGCCAGCCGGTCGTGCTCCGACAGATCGTCGGCGTCCATCCGGGCCAGGTACCGGCCCCGGGCGGCATCGAGGGCCAGGTTGAGCGCCGCCACCAGGCCGACCGGCCCGGCCTCGATCACCCGGACACGCGGGTCGAGGGTGGCGTGGCGCCGCAACACCTCCAGGGAGTTGTCGACCGAGCCGTTCTCCACCGCGATCAGCTCGAAGTCCTCGAGGGTCTGGTCGAGCATGCTGAGCAACGCCGCCTCGAGGAACCGGCCGCCGTTGTGCACCGGCATCAGCACGCTGACCAGCGGTGTGTCGGCGGCCGCCGACGCGGTGTCGCTCACGAGCCGAACCGTTCGTCCGCCACGGCGGCGATCTCGTCGACCAGCCGTCGGTTGCTCTCCGGCACCGACGGTTGGTCACCCGGGCCCCAGACCCGGTCGCGCACCGATCCGGGAAAACCGGCCGACCGCCAGGCGCCGGACCCGATCATGTCGATCAGCTCCTCGGAGTTTCGGGCGGCCCTGCCCTCGACCAGTTGGTCGTAGTCGAAGCTGAACGACTCGCTGGAGCGCCGCCGATACTCGTCGAGATCGAACGGGTAGAACACGATGGGTAGGCCGAGGAGGGCGGCGTCGAACATCACGGAGGAGTAGTCGGTGATCAACCCGTCGACCGTTCCGAGGACCTCGTTGATGTCGGACTCGCTGTCGAGCAGCTCGATGCGACGGGCCGACCGGGGGAGCGTCACGCGGTCGTAGAGATGCGCCTTGACCAGCAGCCGGCTGCCGTCCCGGCGCAGCGCCTCCTCGAGGGCAACGAGGTCGCCCAGGGCCTCGGCCAGGTCGAAGCCGGGCGGCACCCGCCAGGTGGGTGCGTACAGCAGTACCGAGGTGGCCTCTGCGTCGTCCGGGCGTTCGGTTGCGGCGGAGGTGTGCAGTGCGCCGGCCAGCCGGGGCGGCCGTCCGATCAGCATGCGGCCTGCCCGACGGCCGAAGGCCCGTTGCATCTCGGCGGCCACGTCCGGCGAGGTGGCCAGCACCAGGTCGTTGGCCAGCGTCCTGGGGTAGTACACCGTGGCCGCCCGCAGCCGGTCGATCGGCGTCGACGGGTGGTAGATCCGGGCGGCCGAACCCACCCGGATGTCGCCCTCGATCTGCTTGAGCGGCACGCCGTGGTACAGGTTGACGCCGACCGCACCGCCGGTCAACGCGACGTTGACGTCGCCGGGATCGAACGAGTACACCGCCACCCCCGCCCGCAGGGTGGCCCGGATCCCCCGTGCGCTCCAGCGTCGCTCCGCGCACCGCCCGTGCGCGCGCACCCGTTGGACCACGGCGGGGTCGCCGGAGATCCAGGTGGCCTCGATGGCCCGGTGATGATCGGTGACGTGTTCGAACAGGTACCTGGGGTTGTCGACGTAGGCGTCGGCGCGTCCGGCAAACACCCATCGGTCGGGGGTCCGGGGCGACCACGAGGACATCCGACGGGCCAGCCGATGCGCCAGGCCACGGGCCACGCGACCCCCCACGGCAAGGGGCGCAGCCACCCGGCCGGGGAGCGCCGGAGAGGACGCCCGGCGCGGTCGCAACTGAGAGCCCATCGGGGCGAGGCTACCGTGACCCGATGGACCACCCCAGCGACGACGTCGGCGGCGCTCCCGAGCCGCAGCGCTTCGAGTTGTCCTCCGGCCGGATCCTCGCCTTCGACCTCGTGGTCGGGGGTGGGCCCGCCGACCGGCCGACGTCCGGGGCGCCCGTGCTGGTGGTGCACGGCACGCCCGACAGCCGCCTGGCCACTCCGCCCGACGCCCAGGTGGGCGGCATCACGCAGATCGTCGTCGATCGGCCGGGCTTCGGCGACAGCGACCCCCATCCGGAGGCCACGCCGGCGTCGGTGGCCGACGACCTGGCGGAGCTCTGCGCCGGCCTGGGGCACGAGCGGGTCGGGGTCATGGCGTGGTCGGCGGGGGCGCTCTTTGCCACGGCGATGGCCGCCCGCCATCCCGACCTGGTGCGCCGCCTGGTGCTGGCGGCCCCCCTGGCCCCGGCCGACGCCTGGGAGGAGACCGCGCCTGACCGGTACCGGTTTGTCGCCGACGACGTCGCCTTCATCGTGGAGTTCCTCGTGCCCGTCGGCATCGACTTGGAGGCGGCGATCCAGCTTGCGTTGGGCGATTCCGAGGAGCGCCGTGGCGAGGTCGAGTCGGTGCCGGGCGCGGCCGAGCGGCTGGGCCGGGCCGTCATGGCCTCGGTGCGATCCGGGAACGAGGGTCTCCAGCGCGACCTGCTCGCCCAGCTGGAGCCCATCGAGCTCTCGGGGATCGATGCTCCCTGCCACATCGTCGTCGGCGAACACGACACGACCTGTCCGCCGGCGATGGGCCGCTGGCTCGCCGATCGGATGACCGGATCGGAGGTCACCGTGGAGCAGGTGCCGGGGGCGGGACACGCGTTCCCGCTGGTGCGCTGGGGGCCGCTGATCCGAGCCGCAACCGACGGTCCGCACGACGGGGCCGGCCGCGCGAGGCTGGATGCATGGTGACCCTGAACCCGCTGCGCCGCGATCGACCGTTGGGGCTGGCCACCGCCTCGGTGGGCGACTACCGGGAGGTGGCCCGCCGCCGGCTTCCCCGCCAGCTCTTCGACTACATCGACGGTGGCGCGTACGAGGAGGCGACCCTGGCGGCCAACACCGCCGACCTCGAGGCGATCTCGCTGCGACAGCGCGTGCTGCGGGACGTCTCCGAACGGTCGATGGGCGTCTCGGTGCTCGGCGACGAGCTCAGCCTCCCGGTGATCCTGGCCCCGGTCGGCCTGGCCGGCATGTTCGCCCGCCGGGCCGAGGTCGCCGCGGCGCGGGCCGCCGAGCACGCCGGCGTCAGCTTCGTCGAGTCCACGGTGTCGATCTGTTCGGTGGAGGAGGTGGCCGCCGCCACCAAGCGGCCGCCGTGGTTTCAGCTCTACGTCATGCGCGACCGGGGTTACGCCGAGGACCTGATGGCCCGCGCGCAGACGGTGGGCAGCCGGGTCCTGGTGCTGACCGCCGATCTGGCGGTGGTCGGCGCCCGCTACCGCGACACCCGCAACGGGCTGGGTGGCCACCTGTCGCCCGTCGGCGCCGTGATTCGGGGCCTCGACCGGGTCGCCCATCCGCGCTGGATCCGCGAGGTGGGCATTCAGGGGAAGCCACACACGTTCGGCAACCTCACCGACGCGGTTCCCGACGGCGACTCGCCCGACGACTTTCGCGAGTGGGTCGACGCCCAGTTCGACCCGTCGGTCACCTGGGACGATCTGGCCTGGGTGCGCGAACACTGGCACGGTCCCGTGGTGCTCAAGGGCATCCTCGACCCGGAGGACGCACGGGCGGCCGCGGACGTCGGCGTCGACGCGGTGGTCGTGTCCAACCACGGCGGCCGCCAGTTGGATGCGGTGCCCTCGACCGCGACGGCGCTGCCGGCGATCGCCGACGCGGTGGGCGACCGGGTGGAGGTGCTGGTCGACGGCGGCGTGCGCAGCGGCCTCGACGTGCTGAAGATGCTGTCGCTCGGTGCCCGGGCGTGCCTGGTCGGGCGCCCGTGGGCGTGGGCCGTTGCGGCCAACGGCGAAGCCGGCGTGGCCCACATGCTCGAGATCCTTCGCGAGGAGCTGGCGGTGGCGATGGCGCTCACCGGAACGACCGACGTGGCCGACCTGGGGCCGGACGCACTGTTGACCTATCCAGATGACCGGCCTGGATCGTGGCCGCGGACTAGGCCGCCGGCGCCCGGGTGAGGGTGAGGTCGTCGGCGGTGATCGTGCCGGGGGAGCGGAGTGAGACGCCGACGCTGATGGCGGTGGTGTCGGCGGGTACCTCGGGGAGGTTCCAGGTGGTGGTTGTGGTGGTGGTGCCGGTGGGGAGGGGGAGTGTTGGGTCCACCAGAGCCAGTTGCCGGTGTTGGTTCGTCGGTAGGCGACGAGGCGGGCGGAGGCGCCGGGGGTGGTCTGGTGGTTGGCGGTCATGTCGAAGCGGTCGCCGGGGGTGGCGGGGGTGACGCAGTTGTTGTTGTCTCGTTGTTGGACGAATTTGCGGTCGCCGCTGGTGTGGCCGGTGACGGTGATGCGTTCGGCGGCGTTGCCGGTGAGGCCGGGGGTGACGCGGGTGCCGGTGGCGGAGAGGGTTCCGTAGGTGTGGCGTTCCCAGCAGTCGGGGACCAGGTCGCCGTTGGCGTCGGTCTCGAAGCCGGGGTTGACCAGCAGGTTCGACCCGGTCGGCGGCGGCGGGGCGCCCTCCCGGGTGAGGGTGAGGTCGTCGGCGGTGATCGTGCCGGGGGAGCGGAGTGAGACGCCGACGCTGATGGCGGTGGTGTCGGCGGGTACCTCGGGGAGGTTCCAGGTGGTGGTTGTGGTGGTGGTGCCGGTGGGGAGGGGGGAGTGTTGGGTCCACCAGAGCCAGCTGCCGGTGTTGGTTCGTCGGTAGGCGACGAGGCGGGCGGAGGCGCCGGGGGTGGTCTGGTGGTTGGCGGTCATGTCGAAGCGGTCGCCGGGGGTGGCGGGGGTGACGCAGTTGTTGTTGTCTCGTTGTTGGACGAATTTGCGGTCGCCGCTGGTGTGGCCGGTGACGGTGATGCGTTCGGCGGCGTTGCCGGTGAGGCCGGGGGTGACGCGGGTGCCGGTGGCGGAGAGGGTTCCGTAGGTGTGGCGTTCCCAGCAGTCGGGGACCAGGTCGCCGTTGGCGTCGGTCTCGAAGCCGGGGTTGACCAGCAGGTTCGACCCGGTCGGCGGCGGTGGTGGTGGCAGGGCCAGCGCGTCGTTCATCGTGCGCACCGGGGTCCCACGAGCCACGAGCCAGTCGAGGAAGTCCTCCAGGATCGATTGGCTGACCGAGTAGGTGTCGCAGCCGTTGCAGATGTGATGGAGCACCAGCGGGACGACCCCGCCGGCCTCGGCGTTCTCCGCCGCGGTCACCCATCCCTTCATCTCCGCCAGCGTGGTGTCCCGGCGCACCGAGCCGTTGGTTCGCAGGGCCATCGGGTTGGACGGTGGAACCGCCTGCGACAGTGGGCAGCCGCCACAGGACGAGGCCGCCTTGAGGCCCCCGACGTCGCGTGCGGCGGTGTAGCCGCAGCCGGCCACGATCGACTCGACCGAGGCGTTGTTGGAGCCGAACGGGTAGGCGAAGGTGGTGGGCGAGTAGCCCTTGGCGACCAGGTTCTGGCGGTCGTTGCACACCTGGGCGGTGGCCTGGCTCGACGGGATGTTGACCAGGTTGGGGTGGTCGACGGTGTGGCCGCCGATCTCGTGGCCCTGGGCGGCCAGCGTGGCGACGTCGCTCCAGGAGAGGAACCCGGCCGCGCCGATGCGCCCGGTCGGCACGTAGAAGGTGCCCTGCAACCCGCGCTCGGCCAGCAGGTCGCCCGCCAGGGCGTGTTCGGTCAGCGCATCGTCGAAGGTCAGGCTGACGATGACCGGTTCGGCGGCGTCCGCCGGAGCGGATGCCAGCAGCACGACGAGCGGCTGGAGCAGCAGGAGGACCGCCGCCGGCAACGACCGACGGCGGATCACGGAGTGGCGCATGGGCGTGTCCTCGAACGGGCGGGTGTCCCGGCGGCGCCTCGGGGGTCGTGCCTGGCGTTCACGACGTACCCGAGGCGCCACGAGGGTGGTGCACCCCGCCGGGGTGGGTTAGCTGGCGGTTGCCGGGGTCAGGGCGGCCGACAAGGTCAACATCGGGGTTCCGCGTGCGATCAACCAGTCCATGAACTGCTCGAGAATCGCCTGGGTGGTCGAGTAGGTGTCGCAGTTGTTGTCGCAGATCCGGTGAATGACGAACGGCACCGTGCCGGTCAGGCCGGTTGCCTCCGCCTGGGTCACCCACGACTTCATCTCGTCGAGCGTGGTGGTGTTGCGCACCGAACCGTTGGTCCTCAGCACCAGCGGCTGAGGTGCGGGGACCTCCTGGATGGCGGGGCACCCGCCGCACGAGGAGTCGGTCCGCAGGCCGCCGACGTCACGCCCCCAGGTGTAGCCGCAGTTGGCGGCGATCTGTTCCACCGCCGTGTTGTTGGCGGCGAAGGGATACGCGAACGACACCGGGTTGTAGCCCTGGGCGACCAGGTTGTTGCGGTCGCCGCAGACCTGGGTGGTGGCTGCGCTCTCGGACAGGTTCACCAGGTTGAGGTGGTCGGTCGTGTGGCCGCCGATCTCGTGGCCCTGCGACGCCAAGGTGGCGATGTCGGCCCACGACAGGTAGCCGGCACTTCCGACCCGACCCGAGTTGATGAAGAAGGTGCCATGGACCCCGCGTTGGGCCATGAGGTTGCCCGCCAGCAGGTGCTCGGGCGTGTTGTCGTCGAAGGTCAGGCTGACCGAGACCTTCGGGGTGGGTTGGGGCGTCGGAACACAGCCGGCGGCCACTAACAGGGCGCCGACTCCGATCGCGAGGAATAGTCGATGGCGTGCCGCCCGACGAAGGAGTGAGGTCATCATGGGTTTCCTTTGGTTGATCCATGGCGCTGCATGGGATTGGTGGGAGGACTCGAAGGCCGGTGTCGGCGGCCGATCACGGGGTGCGACGCCGCAACCGGCTCACCGCGAGCACCGCCGTGCCGGCGAGCAGGGACACCACCGCCAGGCCGAGCAGCGCCACGCCGCCGGTGCGGGCCAGCGGCAGCGGCGTCGAGCCGGTGGTTCCGCCGGTGGTTCCGCCCGAGGTCGGGGTTCCCGGGCCTGAGGCCTGCGACGGGGGCCCGGCCACCGAGGTGGGAGAGCCGCCACCGGTGGTCGTGGGGTTGTCGATCGGCGGCTGCGGCTCGACCGCCGATGGGGGGACCGGGCTGGACGTCGACGACGGCGTCGTCGACGACCCCGGCGTGGTGGTCACCGGCGGCTCCACCTGGTCGGTCAGCCGGATACCCACCTGGAGCGGCTCGGTGGCGAGCAGCGTGAGACCGGAGGTGGTCGTGGGCTGCACGGCGAAGCTGTTCCAGGCGACCAGGCCCTCGCGCTCGCCCTCGGGCGGGGTCGGATCGCCGACCGCCTCGGCCTGGATGCGGATCATGGCGCCGTGCCCGGCGGCCTCGGAGAAGGGCTCCAGGTTCTGGTCGATCGTCATCACGAACGACCGGGCGCCCGGAGCATCGTCGGAGAAGTCGTCCTCGACGCATCCCGCCGGCCCGTCGCCCGAGGTGTCCAGGTCACCGTTGGAGAGGTAGCACGGGTTGGTGGACGTGCTGTAGGAGACGGTCACCTCGTCGCCGCCAAGCGATTCGGCCTGGGACCAGTCCTGCTCCTGTGCGGTTCCGGGTCGGGTCTTGGAACGGGGCAGGTAGTCGACCACCAGGTCGTCGGTGAGCTTCATCGACCACTCCGAACCGCCTCCGTCGGGGCCGCGGAGCACCGACCGGGCCAGCATCATGTGGTCGGAGGCCGACGGAAGGATGTCGCTCACCTTCACCGTGTTGGTGGTGCTGTTGCCCAGGTTCTCCAGGTAGAAGTCGTAGTGGCCGAAGCCGTCGGATTCTCCGGAGGTGCGTCCGACGTCCGGATACCGGCTGGGCTCGGTGTCGAGCGCACCGGTCACCCACTTCGACGAATCGAGCATGGCGGCCTCCGGCACGGTCACGTTGACGATCTGGGAGTCGCACCGGGGGTCGGTCGCGTCGCCGTCGCCGTCACGGTCGTCGGAGTCGACGACCACGCCGCCGTCGGGTTGGTTGCAGGTGGCCGTGTTGTACGCCGTGCCCGACCCGCCGTCGCCGAGGCCGGCCTGGTTGGAGATGACCGAACCCCCTTCGAGGCCAGAGTCCATCCGGGCGGAGAAGACCACGTTGAGGACGGTCGCCTCCACCTGTGCGTGGTACAGGACGCACCCGTCGAAGCTCCAGCGCAACAGCGTGCGGCCGGTGCCTTCGTAGTCGTCGATGACCTCGAAGTCGGGGTTGAGGCAGCCCGGCTGGGCGTCGAGGCGCTGTGCCGCCGGGGTCTTGAGGTTGTCCTGCGGGATGACCTTCCAGAAGTTGGTGCCGTCCGGCGGGGGCTCGTAGCTCAATTGCTCGGGCAACAGGTCGGTGATCACCGGGTCGACCAGGTCGACGCCGCCGGTGCGGTAGTTGGTGGCCGACAGCGTGAAGGCCAGGTCGGAGGGACCCTGGGTGAAGTCGTCGCCCGCCTTCGGCAGCAACGGCTCACCCGCGTCGAACCTGCCGTCGTGGTCGGCGTCGAAGAACAGCGGCTGTACCGTCGAGCCCGACAGGGACTTGAGCATCCTGGGCCCGGGCACGGTCTCGGAGACCTTGGTGGTGGTACAGGCCGATCCCACGTCCGGATCGTCGGCGATGACGCAGTTCTGGATGCTTCCGCCGGCCGGTGTGAAGGCATCGTCGAGCTTGCCGGCGAAGACCCAGGTGACCGCCCGGTTGCGGGGCACGTTCAGTCGGAACTGGAGCGGCAGGTCGGCGCTGGAGGAGATCACCGGCAGCCCCGAGCCGTCGGGGGCGGGGCCGAGCGTGCAGTCGGTGCCGGGTGCCGCAACGGCCGCGCCGGCCTCCCACGGTCGGTCGAACAGCGACCACGTGGTTCCGCCGTCGCAGCTGACCTCGGTGGCCTGCTGAAGGAACACGAAGTTGGAGTAGATGTCGGCCAGGTAGATCTTCGACGAGGGCCAGACGTCGGTCACCGTGTAGCCGGTGTCCCGCGACGGCAGGTTGATCGCCCAGCGGATCTGACCACCGGCGATGACCCGACCGGACGTCTCGATCTTCACCAGCTCGTTGCTCGAGGGGACCGGTTCGCAGGTGTCGGCGTTGGCGGCGACGGTGACCGGAGCCGACTCGGCGGACACCGGGCTCGCCCCGGTGACCGAGAAGTCGGCCCGATTGGCGTCGATCGTGCCGTCCGCCGTCAGGCAGGTGAACGCCGCCGTGCCGGTGATGGCCAGGGTGCCGGTGCTGCCCGACTCGAGTCCGTCGATCAGGTTCCACGTGACCGTGCCGTTCTGCACGACGACGTCTTCGACCAGGCCGCCGGCCGGGGTCACGTTGGAGATGGTCACCCCGGAGGGCAACGTGTCGGTCACCGTCCCGTTCGGACACTGGTCGGTGTTGTTGATCGACGCGCACTTCCAGCGGATGGTCCACGTGATCGTGTCGCCCACCTCGACCGAGGTCGTCGAGACCGTCTTGGTCAGCTCCAACCGTGTGTCGCCCTGCGCGGAGGACGGCGCGGCGGAGCCCCACCAGAGGGTGGCGGCCACCAGGCCCACCGCAAGCAACGCCCGGAGTAGCCGGGCCCGTGGTGTGCGGAGATCGACGTCGGCGCTTCGGCCTCGGTTCGTGTTCATCATGACTCCTCGCCTGTCGCTGGATGCATGTGGTCTGCTCATACGGGTGTCACCTCGACGGAGGCGATCTCGAACTCGGTGTTGTCGCCTCGAATGCCGATCTGACCGGGCTCGGTCAGCGGGCCTCGGCCCCCCAAACCCCGGTCGAGAACGCCGAGCACCTGGTTGTCGTCGACCGAGACGTCGATCGCGACCGCCCCGGACTCCAGGTCCTCGATGCGAACGACGGCGGTGTGCCAGGCACCGAGGGGATTGTTCAAGGGGGCGTCGGCCAGCGTCTCGTAGGGATCGTCGGAGACGCCCGGCAGCTTGCGCTTGACGACGACGTCGCCGTCACGGCGGTCGAGGCTGACCGAATAGAAGTGCGTCGACTCACGGGCCCGCAGCAACAGGTGCAGGCCGTCGTAGTCCTGGGTCGCCTTGTCGAGGCGGGACAGGATCCGGTAGTTGATGCTGATCTCGTAGCTGTGCCAGTTGTCGCGCTTGGTGAAGAGGCGAAAGACGGCCGAATTGGTGGTGCGCTCGGAGGCGACGTCCGGGGAGATGTCGTCGAGCGGCCCCGTCCAGGCCCGTCCGCTGCGTCGGAACACCGATCCGCTGGTCATCTCCCAGTCGGCGTCCTCGGTCCGGTCCGGGTCGCTGGAATTCCAATGTGCGTACTCGTTGGTGATCAGGCCGTCCCGGCCGTCGAACCGGTAGGACACCACCCGGCTCTGGGTGTCCGGTTCGGGGTCGCGCATCAGCACGCCCGCCGACAGCAGCGTGCCCGCGACCACCACCCCCGCCACGGCCAGCAGGGTGCCGGAGCGCTTCACGACCCGTCCTGTCCGGCGCCGTCGGCGGACCGTCCGATCGTCAGCCCGCTGAAGACCGGGGCGGGCTGGGTGGCCTTGTCGCCGCGTCGCATCGTCAGCGCCACTCCGCCGGGTGGGTGGGGGGCGGTGTCGACCGAGCCGACCGGTTTGTCGTTGACGAGGATCGAGGTGCTGCCGGAGGACGGTCGTGCCGCCACCCGGATGGAGGAGGCGGTCCCGAGGTTGCGCCGAAACTGGAGATCTCCGTCGTGATAGACGGCCAGATCCCCGTACTCGACCTCGATCGTGATCTGGTCGGCGCTCCCGGCGTGCACCCGGACCGATGCCTCGACGGTATGGGTGCCGTCGGTCACCTTGGGGCGGCTCAGCCCGTCGACGGTGACGGCGAAGTCGTGGTCGGCCCACTCCGGCAGACGCTTGGCCAGATCGATCTGGGCGAACCCGCCGACGTCGGGGTCGAGGGCCACCGTGTCGTCCTCGAAGGCGACGACGTCGGGGTCGAGGGAGCCCTGCGACCACAGGCCGGGCTTCGTCAGCGGTCGGGGTGCGGCGTCGGGGTCCGGCTGGGCGGAGCGGAGCGTGGTGACGAACTCATCGAGGGTGGTCGTCCGCAGCACCTCGATCCTGGGGATTTCGCTGCGCGGATCGTCGGGCAGTACGGGGGTGGCCTCCGGGTCGTTGATCATCGAGGCGGAGAAGAAGTCGTTGAGCAGCCCGGACACGGCGTCGACGGGCACGGTGGGCCGCGCGCCGTCCTCGGTGGCCAGCTCGGAGAAGGGGTAGGCGAACAGCTCCGGCCGGGGCAGGTCGTGTCGCGACAGCGCCCGAATCGATCGTTCGAGGTCGTCGTGCACCCGCGTGCGCCATTCCTCCAGGGTTTCGGGCCGGTCGCTGTCGGTCAGCCACAGCGGGTTGGCCAGGGGGGCGACGTCCGGGCCGTCGGGGGTCAGCGGCCGGCGCTGGTGCAAGTCGTCGGAGTGGCTCTGAAACTCCCAGCGGCCCGAGTCATACATCTCCCGGATCTCGTTCCAGTCCAGGTAGTACGACGACGTGTCGACCGACGAGGTGATGACGTAGACGACCCCGCGAAGGCCCTCGCGCTCGAGGATCTTGTCGGCCTGGGTCCAGAGGCCGTTCGGGTTGTCGTCGAAGGTGATCATGACCGAGCGGTCGGGCACCGGCTCGCCGTCGAGGTAGGCAAGAAAGTCGTCGACGCCGATCGATTGGTAGCCGGCCGCCCGCAGCACCGCCATCTGGTCGGCGAACTCGTGCGCGGCCACCGGATACGAGCTGTCGCCCCGGATGCTCTCCAGCGGCTGGACGTCGTGGTACGAGAGCACGATCGGGTGCGTGCCCGAGGTCGAGTTACGGAGTTCCTCCCCCAGCTGCTGCACCCGGCGGGAGGTGCCCCGCTCGGCCGACTGGGGCTCCAGACGCGGCGCGGATGCGGACTTCGGTTCGTCGCCGAGCCGAAGCCCGACGATCGTCACCCCGACCAACGCCCCGACCGCGGCCAGGTTGGCCAGCACCGTCACAACACGACCTCGACTCATGACGCGGTCACCAGAACACCTTGGCGGCGAGCGCGATGATCACGAGCACGACGATCAACAGCTGAGCGGCCCGCAGGCCCAGGCTGGGCCGGCTGTCCCGTTTGGGGACGCGGATCGGAGGCTCGCCCGGGGAGGTCATGCACGGAACCAGACACCCTTGCGAACGGTGGCCGCCGAGTAGATGATGAGCCAGGAGAGCACCAGCGTGGACAGCAGGCTCATGAACGGGCGATAGACCCATCGGAAGCAGCCACTGTTGCGCAGCCGATACACCAGGCCCCAAACGGTGCCCTTGATGAACGATCCGGCCAGGTAGAGCAGCGGGATCGTCCACATGCCGCGGAAGAACGGCAGCCAGACGAGGTGCCGAAACGCCATTGCCGGTGCGACCACCACCCAGAGCGCGTGACCGTAGAACAGCACCGCCGGGCCGAGGCCGAGCCGCCACACGTAGGGCCCGTTGAACGCCAGGTTGCGGATAAAGCTCTTCTTCCACCGGACCTGCTGGCGGATGATGTGGTTGAAGCGTTCCGGGACGTCGGTGAGCGTTCGGGCGGATCGGACGTAGCCGACCTTCCACCGGCGAGGCGTGTACCGGGGCGTCGACATCGGCCCGCCCTCGTTGGCCTCCTGGATCTTTCGGCCCCGCCACTTCTGTCCCAGCACCAGGCCGGTCAGCTGCCGGTCGGTGGCGAAGGGGAAGTCCTGGCCCAGAAACCGGTCGTTGGCCCAGGCGGGGAAGTAGTTCCAGACCGCCTCCCGTCGAAACACGGCGAGGGGACCGGACACGCACAACACGGCACCGAAGGCCGACTCGGCCGCCTTCGAGACGCTGAACTGGCACTCGTACCAGACGTCCTGCATGCGGGTCCACAGGTTGTGGTCGGCGTTGAGCGCCCGCGAGTGGCCGCTGACGGCGCCGTAGTCGGGCTCGGCCAACAGCGCGGTGACGCACCGGGAGATGGCGTCCGGTGCGGCGATGCAGTCGCTGTCGGTAAACGCCAGGATGTCGCCGGTGGCGTGCTGCACCAGGCTGGTCAGCGCATGCTTTTTCCCCTTCGAGGTGGTCGAGGTGAGCACGTGGACGTCGTCGCGCTGATCCATGACCCGGCTGAGGGCCGCCAGGGTGCCGTCGGTGGAGCCGTCGTTGGCCACCAGCACCTCGAGGTTGGGGTAGTCCTGGCGCACCATGGACCACACGCACTCGGCGATGTTGTCCTCCTCGTTCTTGACCGCCACCAGAAACGAGACCTTCGGCAGGTCGGCGCACAGGTCCAGCGGCGCGGCGCCAAGGTCCTTGTAGCGAACCAGCGAGAGGTAGATGATGCCGAGCGTGCCCATCGACACGGTCATCCCGTAAAAGCGGAGCACCGGGTCGTTGACGAAGCCGGTGACCTTCACCATGATCACCAGCAGCAGCGGGAGCGCGATGAACACGACGACCAGGCGCATGATGCCGCGACGGGGCCCGTCGGCCATCGAGGTGGCGATCCTGACCAGGCGCGATTCGCTGAGATAGCCGAAGTCGTCGTCGAGCGTCGGTACCGAATAACGCTCGAGGGTGGGTGCGCGTCGAACGCTGAGCGTGGGGGAGGGCGCGGACCCGGCAGCCGGGGGGGCGGTGGTCGGTGGGGCCACGGGGGTCAGGGCCTCACAACGGAGTCGCCGATCGGCGCCCGGTACGAGGCGTCGACCAGTACGTTGACCGGCCCGAGATCGAGGTCGTCGAAATCGGGGTGCCAGGTGTGCATCAGGACGACGTCGGGTTCGTCGAGCTCGACCGGGGTGGCCTTGAGGACCGCCGAGGATCGAAGCGCCAGTTCGGGCACGTGCGGGTCGTCGTAGGACACGTCGATGCCGTGGGACCGCAGATCACTCATGATGTCGATCGCCGGTGTCTCCCGGGCGTCCTCGCCCCCGGGCTTGTAGGCGACCCCCAGCACGTGGACCCGGGCGCGATCGGCGGGAATGCCCAGGCGGTGCAGCTCGCATCGGACCGTGTCGGCGATCTGGTGGGGACGATCGGCGATCGACCGCATCGCCTGGTCGATCAGCGGCGCTTGCGCCCGGGAGCGCCGCAGCTGCCAGAGAAGGTAGTGGGGGTCACACGGGATGCAGTGGCCGCCGACGCCGGGGCCGGGGGTGAACTTCATGAACCCGAACGGCTTGGTGGCGGCGGCGGCGATGACCGAGTTGACGTCGATGTCGAACGGGGTGCAGACCGAGGCGAGCTCGTTGGCCAACGCGATGTTGACCGCCCGGAAGGAGTTCTCGTAGAGCTTGGTCAGCTCGGCGGTCTCCAGGTTGTCGACGACGTGGACCGATGGGGCGACCGAGCCGATGACCGCCCGGGCGGCCTCGGCGCAGCTGGGCGTGGCACCGCCGAGAACCCGCGGCACGGTGTTCTGGGGGTGGGTCGTGTTGCCGGGATCGATCCGTTCCGGGCTGAAGGCGACGTGGACGTCGGTCCCGACGGCGAGGCCCCGGGCGGCCAGCGGTGCCACGAGGAGGTCGCGGCTGCTTCCGATGTAGGACGTCGACGTGAGGATCAGGGTCTGGCCGATCCGGGCGTGCCGGACCACCTCGTTGCAGGCGGCGGTGATCGCCGTGAGGTCCGGGGTGAGGTGCTCGTCGACAGGGGTGGGCACGCAGACGATCACGGCGGCGGCGCAGGCGACCTGCGACAGGTCGTCGGTCAAGACCAGCTGGCCGTCGTACAGGGACCGCTGAACGGCCGCCTTCTCCGCCGGGAGCAGGTCGAATTCGCCAAGCCGAATGGCCTGGAGCCGGTGTGCGGAAACGTCGACGCCGATCACGTCGAGGTTTGCGGCGAGCGCACCGGCGGTGGGTAGGCCCACATACCCCAGTCCCACCACTGCCACATCGGCGGTAAAGGGCGAACCATGGGTGACTTTTGGAGCCAGGCCGGTGAGATCGATGGTCGTGGTGTCGGTCATGGTCACAACGAAGGTCCTGGTTGCTCACGCAGGCCCCACCCTCGGGGCTTGCTCGTGTGCCCGAAACGTGAATTTCTTCACGTCGGACGCCTACGAGTGAACGACCGATTGAGAATGCTGTCAATCACCATCCCCCGCCGAATCAAGCACGTTGAGCGCGTAATAAACCGCAGTCAGCTACCAGGCTGTTCCGCCACTTTCAGCACCATGTAGCCAATTTCGAGCTTCGGGTGGCCACCGACCGCACCGCGACATCGTTGCTATGAAGGGATAGTCGGGTTATCCTGCGCGCTTGGTGTCGAGGCCGCTACGTGTGGTGAACTGACGAGATCGGGCACGGGCTCACGTGGATCTTTGGTGATACCGGCTCAAAGTTCGACGATGCGTGGTGTCGACTCACCGATAGCGAGATAATATAATCCTGTTATGGGTCAACCGCGATGCTATTGCTCAGACGGAGAGTGTGATCGCATCAATCGTGGTGTCATATCCGCGAATTTGATAGCACGATTTGACCACCGTCCGGGCGCGTATCGGGTTGCGACCTAGACGCCCAACCACGCGCAGCGAGCGAGTTCGAGCCTGAACGCCCCGGTCCATATCGCCCGAGCGGTGGTCCGATGCGGCCCTGCCCGCTAGCCCACCGACACCGGATCGGCGGGGGCCGGGCGCCCGTACAGCGTGGTTCGGCGAACCAGGTTCCGGCCCAACGGAGCGACCAGGGCGGCGAAGTCGTCGGCCGTGGCCAGCGTGCCGTGATCGGCGCCGGCGGCGCGTGAGATGTTCTCGTCCATCAGCGTGCCGCCGAGGTCGTTCACCCCGGCCTGAAGCAGCTGTCTCGCTCCACCGAGACCCAGCTTGACCCAAGATGCCTGAATGTTGTCGATGTGCCCGCGATAGGCCATCCGTCCAACCGCGTGCATCAGGACGACCTCCCGCCAGGTCGGGCCCCGGCGGGCGCGTCGTTGCAGGTAGATCGGGCTGGCCATGTGCACGAAGGGCAGCGGGACGAACTCGGTGAATCCGCCGGTCTCCGCCTGGAGTTCCCGGGTGCGGATCAGGTGTCGGGCCCAGTGTCGGGGTCGCTCGATCGAACCGAACATGATCGTGACGTTGGAGCGCAACCCCACCCGGTGGGCCACACGGTGGGCCTCGAGCCACTCCTCGGTGTCGATCTTGTCGGGGCACAACACCGCCCTCACCTCGTCGTCGAGGATTTCGGCGGCGGTGCCGGGGAGCGACGCCAGGCCGGCCTCGGCGAGGCGCGTCAGGTACTTCTCCAGGTCCTCCCCGAGCCGCTTGGCCCCCTCGGTCACCTCGAGGGCGGTGAACCCGTGGACGTGCAGGTCCGGCACGGCGTCCTTCACCGCTCGAGCGACGTCCAGGTAGTAGTCGCCGTCGAAATCGGGGTGGATCCCTCCCTGAAGGGTGACCTCGGTGGCGCCCCTGGCCCACCCGTCGGCGGCCCGCTCGGCGATGTCGTCGAGCGTGAGCAGGTAGGGGGTTCCACGGAGGTTGAGCGACAGCGGGCCCTTGGAGAAGCCGCAGAACCTGCACTTGAACGTGCACACGTTGGTGTAGTTGATGTTTCGGTTGGCCACGTAGGTGACGTCGTCGCCGACGATGCGGGCCCTCAGGCGATCGGCGGCGTTCGCCACGGCTCCGACCTCGGCTCCCCGGGCGGAGAAGAGGGTGACGATGCGATCCTCGTCCAGCTCCTCCCCGGCCTCGAAGGCGGCGAGGACCTCGGCGACGGCCCCGGCCGGTGCGGGCGTCGGGTCCGGTACGAGCACCGGCGGCTCGATCGGGACGCCGGAGTACCACTGGCTGCTGTCGATGCCGATCAGCTCCACCTCGGCACCGTCGGCCACCTGGGCGGCCGCCCGCTCCTTGATCCGCTCGGGAAACACCGAGCCGGGGTCGTCGCGGGCCAGGCATTCGGCGTCGGAGCGGTCGAGCACGGCGAAGCGGAGGCCGGGGTCGAGCCACCGTTCGGGGTCGTCCGCCCAGGCGGGGTGCACGGTCAGACGGGGGGCCAGGGTGAACCCGGCCGCCTCGGTCACCTCGATCAGGCGGTCGCGCTCGGGCCACGGCCGTTCCGGGTTGACGTGGTCGGCGGTCACCGGTGAGACGCCACCCCAGTCGGACACGCCGGCGGCGAGCAGGTGGCCGAAGTCGTCCGACAGGTTGGGCGGTGCCTGGATCGCCACGTCGTCGGGCAGGATCATGCGGGCCAGGGCGATCGCCTCGAGGTAGGCGTCCTCGGGGCACGGCTCGGAGCGCCACATCGCCGTTCCGTCCTTGGGCAGGAAGTTCTGGACGATCACCTCCTGCACGTGGCCGTGGCGTCGGTGGGACTCGGCAATGGCGGCCAGCGCCTCGACCCGATCGCGGCGGCTCTCGCCGAGGCCGACGAGGATGCCGGTGGTAAACGGGATCGCCAGCTCGCCCGCCCACTCCAGCGTGGCCAGACGGCGCTCCGGCGCCTTGTCGGGCGAGCCCCGATGGGCCTCCAGACCGCCGTTGAGGCTCTCGATCATCATGCCCTGGCTGGGGGACACCCGGCGCAGCGCCTCCAGTTCCTCCGGGAACAGCGCCCCGGCGTTGGCATGGGGCAGCAGCCCGGTTTCGTCGAGTACCGCCTGCGCCGCGGTCACGACGTAGTCGATGGTCGATTCGAACCCGTGGGCGTCCAGCCAGGCCCGGGCGGCGGGATAGCGCAGCTCGGGGCGCTCGCCGAGGGTGAACAGCGCCTCGTGGCACCCGGCCTCGGCCCCGGCCCGTGCGATCGCCAGGACGTCGTCGAGATCGAGGTACGGGTGGTCGAGCCGGGCGGGGGGCTGGGCGAACGTGCAGTAACCGCAGCGGTCGGCGCACAACATGGTGAGCGGGATGAACACCTTGGGCGAATAGGTCACCCGATTCCCAAATGCGGCGTCGCGTCGGGCGGCGGCCAACGCCAGCAGTTCGGCGGGGGGCAGCTCCAACAGCTCAAACATGCTCGGGACCATAACCCGAGTGCTGCGACCTCCCGAGGTCACGGCGCCGGGTCGGGCGCGGTCGTCGGGTCGTCGTCGGGCACGACCACGTAGAGCGGCCTGGCCTTGACCTCCTCGACGATGCGTCCCACGTACTCGCCGATCACGCCGAGGAACATCATCTGCAGCCCGCCGAGCCCGAGCGCCACCAGCAGCACGGTGGTCTGTCCCGACAGGAACGGCGATCCGAGCGCCCGGGCCACGACGACGACCGGCACCGCCAACAGCGCCAGCGTGGCGACGACAAACCCCACCAGCGTGGCCAGCTGGAGGGGAACAAACGAGAACGAGGTGACCGCGTTGACCGCCAGCCGCAGCATGCGCCGCATCGGGTACTTCGTGTGGCCCGCATAGCGCGCCGAGCGGTCGTAGGCCACCCCGACCTGACGGAAGCCGGCCCAGGCGACCATGCCCCGCACAAACCGGTGGCGCTCCCGCATCGAGGTCAGCACGTCGACCACCGACCGGTCGATCAGCCGGAAGTCCCCGGCGTCCAGTTGGATGTCCAGATCGGTCAACCGGCGGATGCCCCGGTAGAACCACTTGGCGGTGGCCAGCTTGAACCGGCTCTCGCCCTGCCGCTCGTCGCGGACCGCATGCACCACCTGCGCCCCGAGGCGCCACTGGGCCACCAACTCGCCGATCAGCTCGGGCGGATCCTGCAGGTCGGAGTCGATGATGACCACAGCGTCGCCCCGCGCCCGATCCAGCCCGGCCGTGATCGCCACCTGGTGGCCGAAGTTGCGCGAGAACGTCACCACCGAGACGCGGGTATCCAGGCGGGCGAGCCGCGCCAGGGCCGCACCGGAACCGTCGGTTGACCCGTCGTCGACGTAGATCACCTCGCAACGGTCCGCCTCCACGCCGCTCCCGGCGTCCAGGGCGGCGGTCAGGCGGCGGTGAAACTCGTCGATCGTCTCGGCCTCGTCGAAGACCGGTGCCACCACGGTGAGCTCAGGTGACATCGTCGCCTCCGTCGGTGCGAGCGAGGCGACGCCGGGCACGGGCCAACAGCCCGGAGCGCCAGGCGACGGCGACGACGGTGATCAACACTCCCAGGCGGTCACCCCAGGAGCGTTGGAACGTCGCGGTCACGACGTGCGACCCGCCCCCGGGCAGGTCGGCGGTGAGAAACCCGTCCTGCTCGGCGGCGTCGACCGGTTCGCCGTCCACGCTGAGGTGCCATTTCGGAAAGGCGGGCAGTCCGGTGATCAGGCGGTCGCCCCCCTCGATCCGCCAGGTGACCCGTTCGGGTTGCCACTCCTCCAACCCGGCCGCCTGGCCGGGCTGGGGCGCCGCCAGCACCACCTCGTCGGTACGCTCGATCACCGCCAGGGTGTCCGACGACCAGGTGGTGCTCCACGACGGCAGCGCCGAGTAGGCGGCCAGGGTGGACGGCCGCCCGACCAGGTGGGACACCCCGTCGCGCACCAACAACGGCTCGGCCTCGCGCGGGTCCATCTCGGCAAGCCGGTACTGCAGGAAGGTGTCGACCGGGCTGATCGTCTCGCCGCCGAAGCCGTTGAGCGTGGACGCCTCGGCCTCCATCGCCAGCCAGAGCTCGGGATGTACCGGTCCGAAGCCGGTGTCGAAGCCGGCGTCGTGGACCCAGGCGAAGCGACCCTCCTCGGCCACCCCTGCGGTGAGGACGTCGGCGGCGGCGAGCAGGTCGGCGGTCGGTTCGGGGGCCGGCCGGGCGAGCTCCGCCGAGGGAATCAGGTTGGGAGCCACCAGCAGGCCCAGTCCCAGCACCGCGACCAGGCCGGCGCCGGCAAGCTCGCCGCGACGCCGCATCGCCGCGTCGGCGACCACCCCGATCGGCAGGATCCACAACAGCGCGGCGTATCCGGTGCCCCGGTTCACCATCAGCAGCCCCGTGTCGCCGGGCAACAACGCGTACATCGCATAGAGCACCACCAGGAGTGCCGGACCGGCGAGGACCACCGACACGCGCCAACGCCCCAGCGGCGCCATCGCGTCGGAGCCGACCACCAGCCACACGACGCACACCGCCAGGGCCGCCACGGTGATCACGATCACCGCCTGGGAGGCCCACAGCCGGGTGGTGAGGAGCGAAACGACCTCCTCGCCGAACGGCGCGGTGTCCCAGGTGGCGGTCGACGGTCTCGGCCCGGAGTTCTCGGCCAGGGGTACGAGCCACCACGCACCGAAGCCGGCGCCAGCACCCTGCGAGGCCCAGCCGGTACCACGCGGCCCACCCCGGCTCCGGCGCGGTCGGGGTCGGCGCCCGGGGCCGACGGAACCACCGCCCGGCCGATCAGCAGCACCCCGAAGGCGGCAGCGGTGACCAGCGCCGAGGTGAGGTGGGTGACCGTCACCGCCATGGCCGACCAGGCCGCCAGGGTCACCCAGCGCCGATCCGGTGACTCGAGCAGGCGCACCAACGCCCCGAGGGCGATCAGCACCAGCGGCACCGCCAACTGGTGCGGCACCAGGCCCAGATCGAACGTGCCCGCCGGACCGGTGCCGAATGGGACCGACACACACAGCGCCGCCAGGCCGGCGACCGAGGCCCCGGTGCGGCCGAGTCGCACGCCGCGGCCGAGGAAGTAGGCGGCGGGGGCGGTGGCGACGTAGCCCAGCGACCCGACCCAACCGACCAGGGTGCGATGGTCGACCGCACCGAGGCTGACCACGCGAAACAGCGACGCCACCATGGCGGCGCCTGGGCCGTACAGCAGGAACTGCTCCGAGCCCATCGAGAACGTCGGCGCCCACCCGTTGAGGTGCCCCCTGGCGAAGATCTCGGTGAACGCAAAGGCGTTCTTGGCCACGTGGTAGGGAACGTCGTCGCCTTCGGGAAGGCCGCCGCCGAGCACCCGACGCACCAGGACGAGGCCCACCAGCACGCCGATCGCCGGCCCGGCCAACCGAAGCAGGCGCTCCGGCGGCGTGAACGCCCGGCAGAGGCGGGCACGGACTGCGGCCGAATGGTGGGCCAGCGAGCCGACCCAGGCCGGGGTGCGCTCGGGGCGTCGTGCCGGCACCGTCGTCTTAGCTGCCGGCGGGGTGGTCGACCCGGTCGGCCAACGCGGCCAGCACCTCGTCGAAGCTCTTCGCAAAGCTCGCCACCCCCTCGGTCTCCAGCTTGGCCGACACCGCCTCGAGGTCGACGATCTGGCCGAGCTCCTGCCACCGGTTGCGGTCGGCCTCCGGGTCGGAGTCCAGCGTGGACACCACCGTGCCGTGATCGTCGAACGCCTCGAGGGTGGCCTCGGGCAGCGTGTTCACCGTGTGGGGCCCGATCAGCGAGTCGACGTAGTAGGTGTCGGGGTAGTCGGGGTTCTTGGTGGACGTCGAGGCCCAGAGCGGCCGCTGCATGTTGGCGCCCCGCTCGGCGAGCGCCTCCCACCGGGGTCCGCTGAAGGCGTCCATCGCCAGCTGGTAGGCCAGCTTGCCCTGCGTGATCGCGGCGGTGCCGAGCAGATCGAGGGCGTCGTTGGTACCCACCTCGTTCAGGCGGCGGTCGACCTCGGTGTCCACCCGGGAGATGAAGAACGAGCCGACGCTGGAGATGTGGCTGAGGTTGCCCTGGTGGGCCTCCAGCCCGCTGAGGTAGGCCTCGATGACGTCGGCGTAGCGATCCAGGCTGAAGATCAGGGTGACGTTGACCGGGATGCCCTCGGAGGTCAGCACCCGGATCGCCTCGATGCCCTCGGCGGTCGCCGGCACCTTGATGTACAGGTTGTCCAGCCCCAGGTTGCGCGACAGCGTGCGAGCGGCCTCGATCGTGCCCTCGGTGTCGTGGGCGAGGCCGGGCGAGACCTCGACCGACACCCAGCCGTCGACCCCGCCCGAACGCTCGTGCACCCCGGACAACAGATCCGCGGCCGCCGAGATGTCGCTGCCGACCAACTGCCAGTAGGCCTCCTCGGTGGACGCGCCGCTGCGGGCCAGGCGGGCGAGTTCGTCGTCGTAGTCGGCCGACTCCATCGCCTTCTGGAAGATGGTGGGATTCGAGGTGATGCCGCGCACCCCGCGCTCGATCCACCGCCGAATCTCCCCGGAGGTGATCCAGCCCCGGGTGATGTTGTCCAACCACGGGCTCTGGTCGCAGTCCTCGTGCAGTTTGATCAGCTGGCTCACGGTGTCTCCGGTTGTTTGGTCGATCTCGAGGTTGAGCCTACCGACCGTGGAGGCCGCTCGAACTCAGAGCAGACCCCTGGCGGCGTCGGCCACCGCCGCCGGCGTGATGCCGAGCCGCTCCAGCACGGTCGCCCCGGGGGCCGACGCACCGAACCGGTCGATCCCGACGGTGGAATCGGCCCACCGGTGCCACCCCAGGGTGATTCCGGCCTCCACCGAGACGACGGGATGGCCGCTCGGTAACACCTGATCCCGATACTGGTCGTCGGCCGCCTCGAATCGCTCCCAGCTGGGCATCGAAACCACCCGGGCGACGATGCCGTCGCCGGCCAGCTGCTCGGCGGCCTTGAGCGCCACCGACACCTCGGTTCCGGTGCCGATCAGGGTGATGACCGAACCGTCGGGATCGCTGAGGGCGTACGCGCCCCGGGAAACCCCGTCCGGCGCCAGGTCGGCGGTGCCGTCGAGCGTCGGCGTGCCCTGACGGCTGAGGATCATCG
>JAWKIE010000034.1:0-57628 GCA_041394485.1 Microthrixaceae bacterium | reverse complement strand
GGGCAACGAGTTCTCCCAGCGCCCCACCGGATGTGGCGCCGCCCACGTGGTGACCGCCGACCCGGACGGCGCCTTCAACCGGGCGGTCGCCGTCGGGGCCGCCCCGTTCAAGGCGATGGAGGACCAGGACTACGGCGGCCGCGGCGGTACCGTGACCGACGCCGAGGGCAACCTGTGGAGCTTCGGCGACTACAAGGGGGAGTAGCCCCCCTCCGCCCGACGGCTACGAGGAAGCGGGGCCGAGCAGGTCCCAGCGGTTGCCGGCGAGGTCGCTGAACACGACCACGCGGCCGTAGGGCTCAACGCGGGGTTCCCCGTGGAAGGTCACTCCGGCGTCCGTCATCCGGTCGAGGGCGGCGTCGAAGTCGCTCACGCGGAGAAAGAAGGCCACCCGCCCACCGGTCTGCGCCCCGACGGCCGCACGCTGGGCGTCGGAGTCGGCCCGGGCGAGCAGCAGGCCGGTGCCGGTGGCGCCGCCGCCGGGGCGCACCACCACCCAGCGCTTCGGACGGCCGTCGTTGGTCAGGCCGGCTGAGTCCTCCACCAGGTCGAAAGCCAGTGCGTCGCAGAAGAAGGCGATCGCCGCGTCGTAGTCGTCGACCACCACGGTGGCCAGGTCGATCCCCGCGTCGACCCTCGGCTGAGGGGTCGGGGGTCGTCCGACGAACTGCCGGTCGGCCTCCGCACCGATGGTGGCGTAGGCGGCGTTGAACAGGGCGGAGCCGGTGGAGACCCTCCGAACGCCCAGCGCCGCCAACTCGTCGAGGGTCAGGTCGGTGGTGGCCGACAGCACCGAGACCGGTGCGTCGACCTCGCCCACCACCCTGGCGAGCTGTTCGGCGGTGGCCAGGCCGGGTGCGTAGGCCACGTCCGCCCCGGCCGCGACGAAGGCGTTCAGCCGTGCGATCGTGTCGTCGAGATCGTCGACGCCGTACAGGTGGTTCTCGGCGCGTGCGGTCAGTACCAGCCCGTGCTCGGCGCAGGCCCGGACCGCCTGTGCGACGGCGTCGACCGCCGCGTCGAGGCCCTCGATGGCCGAGGCGGCCGGGTCGTAGTCCTCGATCGAGCATCCCGCCGCCCCGGCGTCGGCGAGCAGCCGGACGGTCTCGGCGATGCCGCCGGGCCGATCGGGGAACAGCCGCTCGCCGTCGACGTTGAGCGGCACGCCAATGACGGCGGTCAGCTCGGCGACGTGGGCGACCAACTCGTCCCTGGTGACCTCCTGATCGTCCTTGCCGATGGCCCGGCCCAGCCCGGCGCTGGTGGTGGCCAGCGCCGGGTAGCCGAGGTCCTCCAGCAGGCGGGCCGACCCCCGGTCCCACGGGTTGGGCATGGCGAAACACCCGGCGGCATGCAGGGCCCGAAACGCCTCCGGCATCGACATCGGGCCACCCTACGGGTTGTGATCGAAGCGTGATGGGGGAGCCCCCACCGGGCCGATCAGCTCCCGGACGAAACTGCGATCCCAGTGGTCGCCGGTGGCCCGCCGCTCGTCGCCGGTGGTGAAGCGGTAGCGGTAGAGGTGGGCCCGCACGTAGGTGGGGCCCTCCTCGGTGAACGGGCACCGGCGAAGGAGGGAGCGAACCTCGGGGTCGTTGGCGGCCAGGCGGCTCATCAGCGGCCGCAGCCACCCGGCGCCGTAGTTCGGCGAGATGGCGACGAACCACATCAACCAGTCGAGGCGCAGGTGGTAGGGCGCAAACTGCGGCGGCCGACGGGACACGTCGGTGGGTTTGGCCTTGAACTCGTAGGCCTCCCATCGGGTGTCAGAACCTGGTGCCGGGTCGTCGGTGGCTTCGAGCACGACCTCCCGCCGCTCCTTGGTGACGCTGCCGAAGGCGCCGTAGGTGTTGACCAGCCGCAGCGAGTCGAAGCTGGCGTTCATCTGCTGGCGCCTCGAGAGCAGGTTCCGGACCGGGTGGTAGCTGAGCACGGCCAGCCCGGCCGCGACCGCCACCGACAACACCCCGAACCATGTCGGCTTGGCGAGGTCGGTCGGAGGCGAGACCGGGAGCAGCCGATTCAATAGGCGCCCGTCGAGCGCCGCCAGCGCCAGCGTGGCGGTCAGCAGGTTCAGCCAGGCGAAGTTGCCGCTGAGCATCAGCCACCCCTGCGTGACGATGATGATCATTGCGGCAACGGTGGCGATCGGCTGGGGAGCAAACAGCCCGAACACCACCACCAGCTGGGTGACGTGGTTGGCCAGCACCTCCACGCGGTGCAGCGGCGCCGGCAGGTGATGGAAGGCCCTGCTGAGCGGGTTGGGCATCGGCTGGGTCTCGTGGTGGTACTGCAGGCAGGTGAGGTCGCGCCAGCACCGGTCGCCGCGCAGCTTGACCAGCCCGGCGCCGAACTCCACCCGGAACAGCAGCCAACGGAGCGCCCACATGATCGTCAGCGGTGGCGCCACCTGGGCGGGGCCCAGGAAGATGGCCAGAAACCCGGCCTCGGCCAGCAGGATCTCCCAGCCGAACCCGTACCAGCGCTGCCCGACGTTGAGGATCGACAGCTGCAGTGCCCACATCGTCGCCCACTCCGCCATCCAGGCCCACAGCGGGGCCTGATCGACCAGGCCGACCAGCGAGAGGGCGGCGAGGGCGATGCCCGCCCAGCAGCAGGCGGCGAAGAAGCGGTCGCTGTAGTGCAGGTGGAACACGCTGGGGCTCCGCCTGAACGGCGTGAACTCGACGAAGCGGGGGATGGGTAGCAGGCCCCGCTCTCCGATCAGCGGCCGGAACTGCCGCAGCGCCGCGACGAAGGCGATGAGGTACACCAGCGCCAAGCCCCGAGTGAACGCCAGGCGGGCCGCCGCGTCGCCGGGAGCGCTCCACCAGTCCATACGGTCTGCCTACACCCGGGCTACGGAATGGCGAAGGCGATCTGCTTCACGAGCTCTGGTTCGAGGGGTCGGTCACGACCTGCCCGGTCCCGCGCTCACCCGACCTTTACTTAGTTAAAGTGGTCGTCTACCGTGCACCCCATGACACCCAAGACATCCGTACGCTCAGCGTTGTTGGTCAATGCGGGGTTCTCCGCCGCCAGCGGCCTCGTCCTCACCCTTGCGCCCGGCGCCATCGGGGAGGCGATCGGCGTCGACGCCCAGGTGTTGCTCCGGGCGTTCGGGCTCGTGCTGGCGGTCCACGCCGTCATGTTGCTGACGGTGGTGCGCCTGCCCAACGTCGAGCGTTGGGCAAAGCTGAACCTGGCCGCCATCGCGCCGTACCCGGTTGCCATGGTGGTGGTGGCGGCCACCGTGGCGGGCAGCGGTACCGGGGTTGCCCTCGTGTTGGCCGACGGAGTGGCCATCGGGCTGATCGCCGCCGCGATCGCCGCCGGGCTCCGCGACCGCCCGGCGGTTGTCGCCCACACGTGAGCACCGAGGATCGGCTGCTCGACGCGGTCGACACGGTCATCTCGGACCGTGGCCCGTCGGGGATCACCCTGCGGGCCGTCGGAACCCGAGCCGGACTGTCACACACCGCTGGGGCGCACTACTTCGGCGACAAGACCGGGCTGATGACCGCGTACATCACCCGCGCCTGGTCGCGGGTGGCCGACCGCCTGGACGCCGTGGTTGCCTCCGGCGGCGGCACCCGATCGGCATTGCTCGGCGCCGCCCGGTCGTACGCCTCGTTCGCCATCGACGAACCGGCGGCCTTCAGCGTGATGGACCGGCTGGACCTGGCCGACGTGGACTCCCCCGACCTGTGGGCGGCCCGCGAACGGGGGTTCTTCGCCCTGTTCGAACTGATCGAACGTCATCAGTCGGTGGGGTGGGCGGCCGACCGGCCGACCCTCGACCTGCTGGCCACGACCTGGTCGTTTGTTCACGGCTTCGTCGAACTCTGGACCGGTGGCCCCCTCTGGGCCCCCTACGACGGGCAGGACCTCCACCAGGTGCTCGACGACCTGCTGGGCCACCTGATCGATGCCCTCGGGCGGCCCGGCGGCGACGCCGGCTGACCTCACCCGACCGCGTGGATAAGTCCGTTGGTGCCGTCCACCCTCACCAGCTGCCCGTCGCGAAGCGTCGTCGTGCCCGACGAGGTGCCCAACACCGCGGGCACGCCGTGTTCGCGAGATGCGATGGCGGCGTGGCTGAGCGCTCCGCCGCCGTCCGCCACCACCGCGGCGGCCAGCGAGAACAGCGGTGCCCACGACGGGCTGGTCACCTGGCAGACCAGCACGTCGCCCTGCTGGAACCGGTCCATCTCCTCGTACCCACGGATGATGCGAACCCGGCCCTCGGCCACCCCGGCCGAGGCGGGAACCCCGGCGAGCAGCACGTCGGCGTCGTCCGGGGTCTCGACCGGCGGCGGATACTCGTGGCCGATGATCCAGAGCACCGGTTCGTTCACCCGGCGAAGCGCCCGGGGAAGTCTGGAGGGGTCGGGCGGCGCCCCCTGTTCGCCGAGGTGGGACGGCCCGGGGTGGGCCCGAACCCAGGCCTCCTCGCCGCGACGGCGCACGATTCGTTCGGTGAGATCGTCCGTCTCCTCCCCGGCCAGTGCCCGCTGCAGCTCCTCGAACGTGAGGTACGCGACATCGTCGCGGGCCGGGACGAGGTTGCGGGCCACCAGGCGGGTGCCAACGGCCAGCATCCAGCGCCGGAGCAGCGCTAGGGCCGGTCGCCGACGACGATCGTGTTGTCGTCCCGCACGGCGTAGATCGCCCGGGCCTCTCGCAGGGCATGATCGAACTCGGCCCGTCGCCCGGCCGGCAGGGCGCGGCGCGCCCGATCGGCGGCCTCGGAGGCGGCGGCGAAGTCGGTGGGCTCCGAGCCGTGCAGCAGCAGGCGGCTGATCATGGTGGGCCGTTCGGCGAGCACCGGCACGCCGGCGTCGTAGTTGACCATCGCCCACCCGTGTTGGGCCGTCCATGTGCGGAGATCGTCGGCCAGCGCCGGGTCGAGCGCCTCCAGCACCTCGGCCGGGTGCGCCGGATCGCGCTCCAACGCCGCCGTGGCGCCGGGCAGCCTGCGCACCCGGTCCCGCAGGCCCGCCATCGCCTCGTCGGCGGCACGGGTGGCCGGGGAGTGCCCGGCGAACATCGTGCCGATGGAGGCGTCGTCCCAGCCCAGTTCGTCGGCGACGAGCGAATGGAGGCGATGGAGCCGCTGCGCCAGGGGCATCACCAGCCGGAAGTGAATCTGGTGGCCACGACGGGCCAGCGCGATGCAGGCGTCCCCGTGTTCGAGCAGTTGGGTGTCGTCCAACGCATCGAGGTCGACGGCGAGCAGGCGGTCGGCCCGCTGCGTCATCTCGGAGCGATCGACGGCGTGCCACTGGTCGACCCACCGCTGAGGGAGGTCGGCGTCGAGGGCCGCCCGGGCGGCGGCGGTTCGCCGACGCATGGCGGGAACGAGGCGGGCCGCCACCCCGAGCACCGGCGCCGGTGGCGGCTTGGCGGCGCTGTTGGCCGATCCCATGGCCGGCACCACCCGGCCGTACACCTCGCCGCCGACAAAGCGCTCCTCCAGGCCACGCACCAACAGGCCCATCTCGTCGAAGACGCTGCGAACCACCTCCGAGCACGCCGCCATCAGCGAGTAACCGAACGGGGTCAGCGGCTCGGGGTAGTGGGCGACGTCCTTCTGCCAGTTGTTGCCCTCCGGCAGCTTCGGCTCGATGGGCAGCACGGTGATGGGGCGGGCCTGCAGGACGTGAACGCGCCCGTCGGCCACCGCCCACTCGACGTCCTGGGGTCGCCCGAACGCGGCCTCGATGTCCCGGGCGATCTTGGCGACGCTGCGGGCGTGCTCCGGCAACAGCGTGCCGAGGTCGCCGTCGATCTCGTCGCCCGTGACCGTGACGTCGCTGCCGATGACGTCGCCCTGCACCAGCGCCTCACCGAGTCCCTCGGTGGCGGCCAGGCGTACGACGTTGCGGTCGCCGGTCAGCGGGTCGGCGGTGAAGGCCACCCCGGCATGGTCGGCGTCGACCAGCCGTTGCAGCACGATCGCCACGTCGCCGCGCTCGCCGAGCGAGTGCCGGGCGGTCTCACCGGCGTCAAGGCACCGGCGCACCGCGGCGAGCGCCGCCTCGGTGCCGCGCACGTCCAGCACGGTCTCGGTGGCCCCGGCGTGGGCACGGGTCGACCCGTCTTCCCAGGTGGCCGAGGAACGCACGGCCAGACGTGGCCCCAACGCGTCGCAGGCGTTCTCCACCACCCGACGGACCGCCTCCGGAACCCGCCCGGCGGGCCACGCCCTGGTGCAGTCGACCGGCACGACGAACGCGTCGGGTACGTCGAACCCGGCGGCCCGAAGCCGTGCCAGGCCGGCGGCCTTGGCCCCGACCGTGGCCGAGTCGAGCGACCTGGGGTCGTCGAGCGTCAGCAGTTCGTGGCTCATGGTGACTCCTCTCGTGGCGGTACGTCGTCGCTCGGCGGGGAGGTTGCCGCCCTTGGCGGCGTCGATCAGCGTGGTCATCGCCCAGGTGACCACGTCGCCGACCTGGTCGGTGGTGAGGCCGTACTCCCGGGTGAGCCAGAACCAACTGCGATGGCTGAGCAGATGTCGAAGCGTGATGGCGATCGCCTCGGCATCCTCCTGGGGCACGCTGGGCATCAGCGAGACGAGGTGGTCGACGATCAGCCGGGTCCGTTGCTGTCGCTTGGCGTTTCGTCCGACCTCGGCCAGGGGCATCTGGGCGAACGCCTCGCTGACACCGTTGAGTTCCTCGAAGAGGCGCAGGTTGACCCGCACCGCTCCGGTGAGGTCGTCGCCCTCCTCGAGCTCGGCCGCGTCGGAGCCGCCGCGCTCGCTCATGCTGGTGCTGAAGTCCTGTTCCAACGCGTCCAGCAGGTCTTCCCGGGCGGGGAAGTGGTTGTAGACGGTCCGCAGCGAAACGCCCGCCCGTTCGGCGACGTCTTTCATCGAGAAGTCGAGGTGCCGCCGCTCGGTCACCAATTCTGCACAGGCGTCGACGATGGCCTGGCGTGCCAGTGCGAGCTGGCGTTCCCGGAGGTCTCCCATGCATGGATCATACAAAGAGTGCACGAAGTGTGCAACCAATTTGGAAGGGCGCATTCTCTCTCCCCCCGCCGGGGGGTTTGCGTTGGGTGCACGGCGACCGATGGGAGGTCTACGGGGTTCTGGCCAGCCCCCGATACCGCACGGGGGCCTCGTCGAGCTCCTCGGCGTAGTGCGCAGCCCAGCCGGCGATGCGGGCGATGGCGAACAGCGGCAGGTCGGCGTCGACGCCCGACATCCAACCCAATGCGCCCAGCGCCAGGTCGATGTTGGGGTGCTTGGGCACGAGGCGACCGACCTCGGCCACCACCTCGTCGATCAGCTCGACCCGGGCACCGGCTCGGGTGGCCCGGGCGGGTGCCGCCGGACTTGGTGGGGCCGGGACGCGGTCGTCCAGCGAGCGGACGGCGTCGAGCAGGGGGCCGAATCGGGGATCGACGCCCCGGTAGACCTTGTGTCCGAAGCCGGGGATGAGCCGACCGTCGTCCAGGTAGCGCCGCACGGTTGGGCCCACGCCGTCGGCCTCGCACTCGGCCAGGAACCGTCCGGCCTGGAGCGAGGCCGAGCCGTGCAACACCCCGTCGACCACGGCCAACCCGGCGGCGATCGCCCCGTAGGGCGACGTGCGCACCGAGGCGGCCACCCGCACCGCCAGCGTCGAGGTCGCCAGCTCGTGATCGGCGAGCAGGCAGAGCGCCGTGTCGATGGCTGAGACCAGCTGCGGGCCGGCATCCGGCCCGACGGCGCCCGCGATCCGGTGCGCATAGCGGCCCGAGGTACGGGTGGATCCGAACAGACGCGGCGCGGCCAGCAACAGCCGTCGGGCGGCGGTCGGCACGTCGTCGCCCGGGTGGGCTCCGTCCAGGACGTGGGCGGCGATCGCCAGCCTGGGCACCGGGCCGGGTCGGGTGCCCGGCGGAGCGTCCTGCGGAAGACAGCGCTCGATGAGCGCGGCGTCGCCCCGGGCGGCCGACGGCCACGTGGTGCCGGGCTCCCACCGGCCGCTCCAAAGGAGCTCGGCGACGTCCTCGAACGTGCCGGCGGCGACCAGCTCGCCGAGGTCGTGGCCCCGCACCGAGACGCCGTCCTCGCCGAGCACGGTGATCGCCGACGCGATCTGCACGTCGATCGACGGCCGCGGTGAGACCGCGCCGCGGGATCGGGAGCTGAGCGCCTCGAGTTCGTCGAGGGCGAACAGCGACGTCCGCCCGTCGGCGGCGGTGGTGCGGCCCACCCGGCCTCGGCTGACGTAGGCGTACAGCGTCGCCTTGGAGATCCCCAGGATGCGGGCCGCCTCGGCGGCTCGGACGTACGTGGTCATGCCTCCAGCGTGATCCGCTCGATTGATGTCGTCAATGTTGATTGAATCAACGTTGATTTCGACGGTGGATGGGCCCACACTGCCGACATGACCCCCGCTCAGCAGAACGACCCCATCATCGACGTGCCCGCAGGCCTGAACGGGGTGGTGGCCGCCGAAACTGCGATCGGGGCCGTCAACGGCGACGAGGGGTACTTCCACTACGGCGGCCACGACGCCACCGGGTTGGCCCGCACCCGCAGCTTTGAGGAGGTCTGGTTTCTGGTTCGTGAGGGACGCCTGCCCTCGGCCGCCGAGCTGGCCGGGTTCCGGGCGAGGGTCGCGGAGTTGCGCCGGGTGCCGCCCGAACTGATGCCGTTGCTCGCCGCGGTGGCCGGCACCTCGGGGTCGCCGCTGTCGAAGCTGCGCACCGTGCTGTCCGCCGACGGCGGGCCCCTGGGGCTGACCCCGGTGATCGACCTCGACGACGCCGATCGCCGCGACCAGTCGCTGCGCCTGGCGGCGATGGTGCCGTCGGTGCTCGCCACCCTGCACCGGGTCGGGCTGTGCCTCGAACCGGTGACGCCCGACCCCACCTTGGACCACGCTGCGGCCTACCTCCACGAGGTGACGGGGCGGCGGCCCACCCCGGTCGATGCCAGAGCGGTCGAGCAGTACCTGATCCTCACGCTGGACCATGGCTTCAACGCCTCGACGTTCACCGCTCGCGTGGTGGCCTCCACGGGGGCCGACGTTGCCGATGCGGTGTGTGCCGCCCTTGGTGCGCTCGCCGGACCGCTGCACGGCGGGGCGCCCAGCCGGGCGCTCGACGCCCTCGACGAGATCGGCGACCCGGCGCAGGCCGCCGACTGGGTGCGGGGCGAACTCGCGGCCGGGCGCAAGATCATGGGGTTTGGGCACGCGGTCTATCGGGCGCCCGATCCCCGGTCGGGCCTGTTGCGGGAGGTCGCCGAGCGTCTCGGCGGGGAACTGGTGGAACGCGCCGTGGCGGTCGAGGCCGAGATCCTGGTCACCCTGGCCGAGCTCAAGCCGGGCCGACCGCTGCCCAGCAACGTCGAGTTCTATGCCGGGGTGGTCATGGAGACCGCCGGGTTGCCGCGGGACATGTTTACGCCGACCTTCGCGGTCAGCCGAACCGCCGGCTGGTGCGCCCACATCGTCGAGCAGGCGGCGGCGGGCAAGCTGATCCGACCCAGCTCCCGCTACGTCGGCCCGCCGCTGCGGGGGTGATCCGTCGGCGTCCGCCGGGCTGTTGAGGATCCGGCATGGTGGTCATGCGAAATCCTCATCGGGTGGATCGCGGCTGCGGCGGGCGTCGGCCTGCTGAGGATCCGGCATGGTGGTCATGCGAAATCCTCAGCGGGTGCGGAACCCGGGCGCGGAGTGGGCGGGTGTGAGTCGGGCGGGTGCGGAGCGGGCGGGAGTCAGTTGGGCGGCGACGTGAGCGCGGCGATCAGCCGGTCGACCGCTCGTCGGCCAGCGACCTCATCTCCTCGTCGGTGCGGTCCTGGATCGGGTGGGGGACGAACACGCCCCGCACCGGCGACCCAAGGGCGGCCCGCTGGGTGTCGGCCGCGTCGATGAACTCGGTGGAGGCCACGAACACCGACGGGACGCCCCGCCGCTCCAGATCGTCGAGGTCGTGCACACTGCACGACGTGCAGCTGCCTCAATCGGCCAGCGCCTCGACCACGGCGCCGCACTCCCGGGCGATCTCGGCGCGCAGGTCGGAGGGTGCGGGCTTGGTGAAGGTGGGTTTCCGGTAACGCCGGGTGGCGATGCCGCGTTCGGTGAACGCCGCCTCGACCCGGTCGAGAAACACGTCGCCCCGGGCCTTGGAGATGTCGAGCAGGCCCACGGTGAGCCCGTCGAGCGAGGCGGGCCGGTCGCTGAGTTCCCGGGTGGCCTCGGATCGTTCCCCGGTGGGATCGAGCACGGTGCGCTCGCCGGGCATCGGTGTTGCGCTGCTCATGTGGAGTCCTTTCCGGTGGTGCGGACGGGCAGGGTGACCGGCGCCGAGCCCATGTCGCCCGCCGCCCAGCCGCCGACGACGGCGGAGAACATGCCGGCGCCACCGCCGGCCTGGAAGATGGTCAGGCCGCCGTCTCGGAACTTCGGCAGCGTGCCACCGCAGAACGCCTCGGGCATGCCCTCGGCGATGTCGCGTGCGCCGCGCACCAGGTCGGCCCCGTCCAGGGTGAGCAGCGTCGCCAGCTCCTCGCGCAGCCGGGCCTTGGTCCAGCCGGCGTCGCGGAATACACGCAGGTGCTCCGGGGAGATCACCAGCGACGCGTCGAAGGCGATCGCCAGCTTGGGGTGGGCGACCGTGGCCAGCACCTCGGCGAAGGATCGGGCCAGCGATTCCGGGGTGCGGGAGAGCTGGTCGATGATGCCTCGAACCCCCTCGGCGGCCACAACGGTGACCGCCGAGGCTCCGGGCTCGGCGCCGATTTCGGTGGCCTGATTGGGCCAGTCGTCGTCCGGGGGAGGGGTCTCGGCAAAACAGAAGGTGTACTTGCCGGGATTGCCCAGCGTGGCCCGGTCGACGCCGCCGGGCCGCCCGCCGCCGACGTTGCGCACCACCAGGTTGAGGGCCCGGCCGATCGTGGCGTTGGCCCGGTTGCCCTGGCCCATCGCCCCCATGCCGTCGTTCATCGAGATGTCGCCGGCGATCGGGCCGGAGACGACCACCATCGGCCCGGCGAACCAGGTGGTGGCCAGCAGACCGTGCATGTTGAAGGCGTCGGTGCAGGCCGCCTCGACGGCGGCGAGCACCACCGGGAGGTACTCGGGCCGACAGCCGGCGAGGACCGCATTGATCGCCACCTTCTCCACCGTGGCCGGCGTGAGGTCCGGCGGCACGTCGGCGACGATCTCGTCGGGGGCGCGGTCGGTGCCCTCCAGCATGCGCAGCACCCGCGCCTCGGTGGGTGGAACGACCGGCAGGCCGTCCCCCCAGCCACGGGCGTCGAAGGCGTCGACGTCGTCCTCGAGGGCGGTGAGCGTCACCCTTCGGCTGGCGAGCGATCCGGCTTTGGCCCGAACCAACAGCTGCTCGGCCCGCAGCGGGTCGAGTGTGAGCGAGCCGCATCCGGGACGCCGCTCGGGCAGACCCTCGCCCAGCGATTCGACGGCGGAGACCTCGGCCCAACGGGCGCGGTCCCATCCCTCCACCCGTGTCACCTCGGTGGGTCGCGCACCCGGAGCAGCGTCGGTACCACCTCGATGTTCCAGTCGACCGACCACGACAGCTCGGTGTCGCCGACCACGTCGGGGACACCGGCCGGAAAGCCGGGGTCGTCCTGGCTGAGGACGCGTGCGCCGGCGGCGGCCAGCGCCTCGATCGCGGGCGTGGCCATGACGCACGTGGGGCAGTCGGCCTTGACCACGACCACCAGCCGATCGTTCGACGATCGTGTTGCGTCGTCCGTCATTGCCATCGTCCCTTCGAGCCCCCCGGCCCGGCGACCCTACCCCGTGTGGGCCGACGTCGAAGGGAGTGCGACATGTCACAACACGACATCACAGAGAGGGGTTAGTGTGACGAGCAGAGTGACCGAAGCGCTGTTCGGTCGGGGAGGGTCCTCCGCAACCGGGTGGAGCGGCCGACCTCACCCGGCGGTGCCTGGCGGGCACACTGGCAGGAGGGGGCCCGCTGTGCACGCAGCCGGTCGAGACATACGAGGCAGGGAGGACGCCACGCTCAACGTCACGTTCTACGGGGTGCGGGGCTCGACGCCCAGTTGCGAGCCGTCGGTGCAGCGCTACGGCGGCAACACCGCGTGCGTCGTGTTGGAGCAGCCGGGCGAGCCGCCGATCATTCTCGACCTGGGCACCGGCCTGAGGTTCTTTGGTCGGGAGCACGACCCGTCGCTGGCGTTCGCCGGTTCGGCACTGGTGTCCCACCTGCACTGGGACCACATTCAAGGCCTGCCGTTCTTCGCCCCCGTCCTGGCGGAGGGGGCGCGGCTGGAGATCTACGCTCCGGCCACCGAGTGCGACGGCTGTGACATGGAGGCCGCCGAGGCGGTCAAGTCGTTCCTGGCCCGCCGTTCTTTCCCGTGTCGCTCGATGCGCTCCACGGCGACATCAGCGTTCGGTCCACCCCGTCGGGATCCTTCACGGTCGGGCGGGCGACCGTGACCTCGGCGGAAGTTCCGCACTGCGGACGGACCCTGGGCTATCGCATCGAGGCGGGCGGAGTGTCGGTTGCCTACGTGCCCGACCACCAACAGCCTGGCCCCGATGCCACCGAGGTGGCGCCTGCGGTGCTGGAGCTCGCCCGCGGTGTCGACCTGCTGATCCACGACGCCCAGTTCGATGCCGCCGACTTTGCCGCCAAGTCGGACTGGGGCCACTGCACGGTCGAATACGCGGTGCAGGTGGCGGCCCAGGCGGGGGCGCGGCGGTTGGCCCTCTTCCACCACGACCCCAGCCACGACGACGACACGATCGACGCGCTGGCCGACGCCGCAGTGCTGCTGGCGGACGACCTGGGACTGGGCGAGGTTTTTGCGTCGTTCGAGGGCATGACGGTGGCGCTCGACCCCGACCCGATCGACATGACCGAGCCGGCTGCCGCCGCCGGCAGCGCCACGGCGTCGGTGCTGATCGACCGCTGAGGGGAACTCACCCTCGCCGGCCGCGCTCGTTGGCCCCGTCCGGACCTCCACTACACTGACGGTTCTGCCACGACCTCGTTCGCGCGGGGCGGAGGCGCCACCAGGGAGGGTGAATCCGTGCAGTCCAGCGTCGACGCCGCCGCATTTCGTGAGGTTTTGGGGCATTTCCCCACGGGTGTCACCGTGGTCACCTCGCGCACGGAGTCAGGCCCGGTCGGCTTCGTCATCGGCTCGTTCTTCTCGGTCTCGCTCGACCCGTTGCTGGTGGGGTTCGCCGCAGGGCGCGACTCGTCCACGTGGGCCGCCATCAAGTCGACGGGCTCCTTCTGCGTCAACGTGCTGGGCACCCATCAGCTGGAGCTGTCCGGCCGCATGTCCGGACCCGGCGACCGCTTCGCCGGGATCAGCCACAGCGACGCCCCGGTCAGCGGCGCACCGTTGCTCGACGGTGTTCCGGCGTGGGTCGATTGCACGATCGACGCGATCCACCCGGCCGGTGACCACGACCTGGTCGTCGGGCGGGTCGAGGCCTTCGACGCCGATGCCGACGCCGACGAGGACTGGTCGCCCTTGATCTTCCATCGTCGAGCATTCGGCGGCTTCGTCGAGGTCGACCCGGTGGCCCGATGACCCTCTACGCCCTCGGCGACCTGACGCCGACGATTGCGGACACGGCCTTTGTGCACCCCGATGCGGTGATCATCGGCGATGTCACCATCGGCGAGCACAGCTCGGTGTGGGCCACCACGGTGCTCCGCGGCGACAACGGCTCGATCGTGGTCGGTGCGCGCACGTCGGTGCAGGACGGCACCGTCGTCCACACCGTGCCCTGGTCGCCGACGACGATCGGTGACGAGGTGACCATCGGTCACAACGCCCACCTGGAGGGTTGCCGCGTGGCCGATCGGGCGCTGATCGGTTCCGGGTCGATCGTCCTGCACCACGCTGAGATCGGTGAGGAGGCACTGGTGGGGGCCGGCGCGCTCGTCGGCAACAACAAGGTGGTGCCGGCTCGGGCGAGGGCGCTGGGGATCCCCGCGACGATCACCGAGGACGCCGTGGCCTACGAGCAGTGGCAGCCCGGCGTGGACGCCTACGTGGAGAACGCCCGCCGGTTCAAGGAATCACTGCGGGTGATCGAACCGGGTGCCGGCTAGCCTCATGGCCGACCCACAACGCCCGGCGTCCAGGCGAAGCCTGCACCTCGGGTCGCTCACGATCCCCTGGTGGTGGGTGATCGTGGTCGCCCTGCTGCCGTCCGCGTTCCTGTTGGGCGGTGCCTCCGTCGCCTTCGGGGGCCGAGGGCTGGGCTACGCCCTGGCCGGCATCGCCATGCTGGCGACGGCACGAACCAGCGGCCGGCCGATTCCCTGGACGCTGCTGGGCGTCGGCTCACTGACGATCGCCGTCGGCGACGTGGCGGTGGTCAGCGCCGGCCCCGAGTCGGTGGCCAACGCCGAGATCGGTCTGGTCGGGCTGTGGGCCGCCGCCGGGTATCTCCTGGGCGCCGCGGGGCTGTGGTTGCTGAGGCCCGGTGGGCGCAGCCACGGCGTGCTCGACGGGCTGATCGTGGCGATCGGCGGCCTGGCGGTGGGCATGACCAGCACGCTCATCCCCATGTTGTCGGAGACCAACGAGTCGTCGGTCGATCAGACCGTCCTCGTCGTCGGGGCGGTCGCGATCGTGGTTCGACTGGCGGCCGGCGCCCGGCTGGTCAGCGACCTGCGCCCGCTGCCGGCGGAGGGATGGGCGCTGGCGACCTGGCTCGGCCTCGATTTTGTGGGCAACGCGCTGTGGGTGGCCAGCCTCGGCTCGGTTCGGGCGGCGATCATGGGCGTCCTGTGGTTCGCCGCCGCCATGGCCCTGGGGGTGCTGGCGGTCGCTCCCTCGCGAACGGTGCTGGAGCGGGAACCCGGGTCGGGCCGCCGGGCCTGGATGACCAGGACTCGTGCGCTGGCCCTGGCTGGTGCGGCGGTGGTGCCGATGCTGGCGTTCTGGTTTCGTCGGGACGACCCCTTCGGCTGGATCCTGTTGGCGATGGGCATGACCACCTTCGCCCTCGTGGTGGCGCGGATGATCCTCGTCACCGAGGATCTGGCCCGGCACCGCAACCAGCTGGACCACATGGCGCACCACGACCCGGTGTCCGGGCTGCCCAATCGGGCGATGTTCGAACGCCGCATGCGGGAGCTGCGCTCCGGCGACGACCCGCCCGAGGTGGCGGTGTTGTACGTCGACCTGGACGACTTCAAGGACATCAACGACCGGTTTGGTCACGAGGTGGGCGACCTGGTGCTCGCCGAGGCGGGCGAACGCCTCAAAGCGTCGGTGCGGGGCCACGACATGGTGGCCCGCATGGGCGGCGACGAGTTTGCGGTGCTGGTGATGGGCGACCGCATCGAGGATGCAGCGGGCCGCGTGGCCATCCGGGTGCAGCACCGCCTGAGCCCCCCGTTCCGATTCCCCACGCTGGACGATCACTCCGAAGGGGTCAGCCTGCGGGCCTCGATCGGCGTCGCTGCGCCGGTGACCGACCTCGACCGGGCGCTCAGGGTGGCGGACGCGGCGATGTACCGGGCCAAGCGGGCGGGCAAGGGGCGGATCGCCCGGGCCGGGGTGATCGACCTGAGCGAGGGCGCCGAGCAGATGACCGACGCCGACCTGATCAGCGGCATGAGCGAGGGTCTCGCCTCGGCGGTGTTTCAGCCGGTGATCGATCCAGGCTCAAGGCCGGGTGGTGGGGGCGAGCTCTCCTGCGTTGGCGAACCGAGGACGGCGAGACCGTCGACCGCCCACGTGGTGGCGCTGGCCGAGCGAAGCGGGGCCATCGTCGAGCTCAGGCGCTGGATGCTCAACGAGGCGATTCGCAGCGCCGTCGAGTGGAAGCAAGGTCCTCGGCGACCGGGCGCCATGGTTGGCGGTGAACCTCAGCCGCCTGGAGATGGCCCAGGACACCCTTCATCAGGCGGTGACCACGGCGATGGCGTCGGGCGGGTTGGCGCCTCGTTGGTGCTGGAGGTGCCCACCGACACGCTCGCCGAGTTGGACGACGACGGCCTGCGTCGACTGCGCTGGCCTCCGCACCGCCGGGGTGCCGTGGCGCCGACGACTTCAGGGTCGGGTCGCAACCTGCTCGGATCTCCTCCGGGTCCGACGTCGTCGACCTCGTCAAGCTCGATCGGGCCTACGTCACCACCGACGGAGGACGACGCCGTCCTGGCCGACCTGTTGGAAGCGGCCTGGGGGCGGTCACGGTGGCCGAGGGCATCGAAGCCACCGAGGAACTGGACGTCGTCCGACAGCTTGGCAGGTCCTTGGGTCAGGGGTACCTGTTCGCCGCCCCCTCGGCCCCGAGTCGTTCCGCCGAGCTGATCAGCCAGTCAGGGCGACCGCTGCGGGCCTCTCGGCGTGGCTTCCCGGGGGCCGCTGAAAGCGGATCGGCTGACGCTCACCCGACGCACGGGCTCTCAGATGGAGGCGGAATCGGAGGCCAGCCACCGGGTGAGCGTCGAGACGTCCAGGTTGCGGGCCACCCCGAAGGCGACGACCAGCACCGCCACGGTGACCAGCGCCCACCGCGGCACCGAGACCCGGGGCATCGGGCGATCGGTCCATGCGGTGACGGTCCACATGAAGAAGGCGACGACGACGAACGGGACCATGACGACCCACAGGGCGTTGTGATCGAAGGCCCGCCCGAGGTGTCCGCGGGCGAGGGCGGCGGTGGCGAGGGTGGCGCCGCAGAACGGGCAGTCGACGCCGAAGGCGGCTTCACGGACACAGCGGCGCCCCGTCGTCGCCGGGGTTCACCACATCACCCCCAGCGTGGTCAGCGCGGCCACCGAGCCGGCGGCCAACGGGCGGCGCGCCGCCGCATCGGCGACAGCACCGAGGCCGGGTGGAGCGCCCCCATGCGACAGCGCATCGGCGGTGCTGCTCGGCGATGCCGAGGTTGTTCGGCGCGCCGTGGGCGTGGTGCACGGGCGCCGTGCCTTCCTGCACGGTCATGGGCCCCACCTTATCCACGCAGCGGCCGGATCGGTGGGCGAGGTCACACCACCCGACGGGAGACGGGTGGGAGGGAGCGGCACGGGGTGAGCCGGGCCGCCGCCGTCGGAACCGGCGACGAGGCCAATATCGTGGGAGGAGATCAACCGGAAGGAACCGACGATGCCGATGCGGGAAAACTGCAAGTACTTCGAGAGCCGCAGCTATCCCAACGGCGACACGGTCGCGGAAGTGCGATCCTCGACCTCGCTCCCGGGCACCGTGGCGGTGTCCGGAGGACTGCGGGTCGTTTGCCCCGACTGGCCGACGCGTCCGGCTGGCAGCACGGTTCGCTGGTCACGCCGCCCACGCCGCCGGCGCCCAGCAGCGTGGGGGAGGATCCCTCGATCGCCGCCCTGCTCGGCGCGGCGGAGGACATCGTCAACGAGGCCGGGCCTCGAATCCGAACGGAGGTCGACGCCGACCGGAAGCGGGCCGCCAAACAGAAGCGCTGGAAGTTCTGGAAGCGCGCTGAACGAACCCGGCGCCGGTCCCACCGGTTCGCCGACGGAGCGCCGCCGCCTGGCGACGGCACCCCGGTGGGCGGCTGGTTGATGAAGGCGGCGCCCGGCGTGTGGGACCTGGAGGCGCAGCTCCGAGCAGGGCGACGTGCCGACGTCGTGGCGGTTGGCCCCCACCTACCGTGTCGGCCTGATTCGGGCCGGGGATCCCGTCGATGTTCGTGGCGAACCCGTGGGTGGTCCGGCCCGTCGAGGCATCGTGGCGGTGGGCCGGGTCACCGATCCCGACCGGGGACGAACGGCCGGGGACCCCGAGGACCGCCATGGGTGAGCGCCTCGGCGAGGGACCGGCCTCGGCCGAGGGTCGACCTGGCGGCCGAGGTGCTCGACCAACCCCTGGCGCTGGAGCGGACCGATGCGGTGCCGGAACTGCGGAATATCGAGGTCCGCCGGGTGCCGAGAGATCGGCAATCCGTCGTGATCACGCCCGCCCAATGGAGCAGGCTGAAGAATTTCTTCGGAAACCCCTAATCGCCGTCGAGGTGGTTGGTCAGGACACCCAGAACACCCCGGGAAGACGTCCCGGGACCTACTGGGAGGACAAGTTGGCCATGAACATCACCTCACTCACCCGCACCACCGATCACCGGACCGGCACCGTCGCCACACACGATCGGATGGTCGGCGCGGCGGCGGCCCCCAATGCCACCCGGCGGCGTCTCGTGAGCGTCGGAGCGGCGCTCACCCTGGCGGGCGCCACGCCGCTGAGCGTCGCCCCCTCGATGGCGAGCGCCAGCGACGGTCCGTCGCTCCAGGGAGCAGGTCGCCGCCAAGGAGGCGCCGACCCAAGCGGCGCAGCCTCAGCCCGGCGGCCTCACCGCCGTCGACGGCGGCACATCGGGCGGCACCTCGGGTGGCGACTCCACCGGCGGCGACAGCACCGGGACCGGCACCGGCGGCCAGACCACCGGCGACCTGATCCCGTCCAGCTCGGGCGGTGACACCGGCGGCGACACCGGCGGGGACACCTCGGGCGGCACCGGCGGGCAGACCACCGGCGACCTGATCCCGTCCAGCTCGGGCGGCACCGATGGTGGCACCGATGGCAACACCGACGGCAACACCGACGGTGACAAGCCGGACTGCGAGAAGGACCCGAAGCACCCCGACTGCGTGCCCGAGGAGAAGCCCGACTGCGACAAGTACCCGGAGAAGTACCCGAAGGACTGCCCGCCGCCCGAGCAGCCCGAGTGCCCCGAGGACGAGGTGAAGCAGCCGAAGGACCCCAAGAAGGAGTACCTCGCAAGCTGGAGGAGCGGCTGGACCGGGGCCACCTGGTGGAGCTGTCCGAGGTCGTCGAGTTGGACAAGGAGCGCTGGATTCCGGCCGACCCGGAGTACCGGAACCCCAAAGGTCCCGGTCCAGCCCGAGCACCTACCCGGAACACTGCGACGAGCCGGAGACCCCCAAGGTCCCCGAGACGCCGGAGTATCCGACGCCGACCACCCCCCACGTCACGGTTGACGTGCTGGTCGACCGTCCCGTGTTGGCCAACCCCAACTTCACCGGCTAACCCGGCGAGGCCGGACGATCCGGCTGCGCGGCGAGACACAACTCCTCGGGCTTCGGCCCGAGGGAGTTCCACGTGTGGGCACCGTCCGGGGTGGGACGTGAGGCCGAAAAGTCCCTAATCGCCGTCCGGCGGCCGGTCAGGACCCCCAGACGCCGGGAAACACCGGCCCGAGAGGATCCACCATGACCAGAACCACACCCCACTCACCAACCACCGGCACGGCCACCCGCAGAGAGGTCGAGCGCCCAGGTCGCCGAGGCGCCCGCCGGGCCCGGGTGCTGCTGGCCGCCTCGTTGGTGGCGATCGGAGGTACCGCCGGGTGCGGCGGGTCAGCGTTGGAATCGGCCGATCGGCCCCGTCCACGGCGATCACCGTGACCGAGCCCTCGGGTGGCGGTCAGGACGCACCTCCGACGACCCCGTCGGCCCAGCCGGTCAGTGCCGACGCCCGGCCGCGAGCGACGTCTCGGTGCTCGACGCCCCGGGCGGCACCGAGGTACAGCCTGACGGCGGAGACCGACTTCGGCAGCCAACGGGCCTACTGATCACCGACGCCCAGCCCGGCTGGTTGCAGGTGTTGGTGCCCGGCCGCCCGAACAGGCTCACCGGGGTGGATCGCCGAGGAGGGCGTGGAGGGGTGCGAAACGATGCCGATGGTGATCGAAGTGGATCTGACCGCCCGGACGCTGTCGCTCAACGGTCGGACGGCACGATGCTGGAAACCCCGATGGCCATCGGCGGTCGAGGCGCCCACGCCCACCGGGACCTTCTCGATCACCGACAAGCTCCGAGACCGGTGACGACAACAGCGCCTACGGGCCGTTTGCGCTGAGGCTGTCCGGGCGTTCGGAGGTGCTCACCGAGTTCGCGCCGGTGGTGACGGGCAGGTGGGCATTCACGGCACCAACGCCCCGATTCGATCGGCCAGGACGTGTCCCATGGATGCATCCGAGTTCCCAACGAGGTGATCATGACTGAACGAGCTGGTTCCACTGGGCACTCCCGTCGAGATCGTCTGATGGATGCGAATCATGTTGGGCCTATCCATCGGGGGAGCAAGTGTGCTTCCCTGGAGACCTTGGGAGGAGGATGACCGTGGATCTCGAACAGGCCAGGGCGAGCGATGCCCGGCGGGTGGCCGGCGCCTGGCGAGGCACTTTAACAGCTTCGGGGAACTCTTCAACGAGTACTTCGACCGCACCTACGACGTCGCCTACCGCATCGTCCGAAACAGCGACGTGGCGGCGGAGGTGGCCCAGGACGTTCTGGCTGGCCGCCTGGACCAGGCTGGCCTCGCTGGACCGGCGTGAATTCGGCGGCTGGGTGCTGCCCCGCATCTCCCGCAATCGTGCGCTCAACCGGCTCAGCCGGGAGCGGCGTTCGGTCGCCCTCGGCGACGAGGTGACCGCCGCCGTGGTTGACGCCAGCGCGCACCCACCCCGACATGGAGGCCAGGTGGCCGCCGAGGGTCCAGGGACCTCGTCTGGGCCGCATCCATGCGCTGGGCGAGCGAGACGCGAGCGTGCTGGACCTCCACCTGCGCCACAGGTTGGGCGGCGGGGCCGCGCTCTCAAGAACTCAACATCACGCCCAACAACGCCAGCAGATCCTGCGCGATGAAGGGCGGTTGGAGGAGCGGTCCGGGCGTTCGTGTTGTGGCGCAACGGCCATCCCGACTGCGCCGAGCAGCGGGCGACGCTGGCGGCAGAGCGACCCGGGCTTCGGCGTGGCCACGGCGAGGCTGATCCGCCGACACCTGAAGGCCTGCGGCCTGTGCGAGGCCGAACAGCAGCGGCACCTCGCCCCGGCGGCGATGTTCAGCTTGCGTGCCGATCCTGGTCCGCACCGATGGCGCTGCACGCAGGCCGCCGGAGCGCTGTTGGGGTCGGGCGTCCCGATGGGGGCGGCCGCGCCCGATGCCGCCCCGGGCGGTGGGGTCGAGTCCGGTCCCGGAGGCTCCGAGGGTGGGGCGCCGTCGGCCGCAGCCCCTTCGGGCGGGTCGCCGCCTCCAGCCCCGACCTGGCTGCGACCGGCGATGGCCGTGGTCGAGGGCGGCGGGTCCGCCCGGCCGGTTCCCAGCAGGGTCGGACCCGTCGACGAGAGCGCGATCGATCCGGCCGACGACGACGCCGTGCCGCCCGAGAGGGGCGAGGCCCGCAAGCTGGCGGCGGTGATGAGCAGGGTGGCCGTGCTCGCGTTGCTGCTGGGCGGATGGCTGGTCTTCGGCGGCGATGACGTCAGGACGGCCCCGGTGGCCCGGCAGGGAGCACCTCGACCTCGTCGTCGACCTCCTCCCTCCACCACGTCGTCCACCCCGTCGAGCACGAGCGTCGTCGGGCCGACGACGGCGGTTTCCCGGAACGGAACCGGTGCCGCCGCCGACGTCGTCCGGGCCGCAGGTCCCGCCGTCGGCCCCACCCGTGCCGACGCCGAGGAGGTCACCCCGGCCCCCGCCGGATCCCCGGGATCCGCACGCCGAGCACCGCCGAGCCCATCGACGGGTCAACCTCGGCGCGACCGACCCCGGTGGAGATGACCCGGCCGAGCACCACAGTCCACGCCGACCGACCCGAAGGACCCGAAGAACCCGAAGGACCCGACCACGGGTGGAACGTCCGGCACGCCCGGCTTCGGTGACGTGGGCACCGGGGGTCTGCTCGGGCCGTTCTAGGGCCCCAGGTCGATCACCCGTCGAAGCGGGCTCGGAGAGCGCCGCAACCGCCACCTCGGCGGGCAGGGAGTCGGTGAACCCGTCGTCGGTGGGATTGTTGGTCGTCGCCGCCGCCATGCGGGTGATCACCAGGCCCTCGGAGAGGGAACGACCACCACGATCTGGCCGCCCAGCTGCGCTGCGAAAGGTGTCTGCGGGGGCACCGGGGAAATGGCCGGTGGTCTCGTCGGTCAACGGGCCGGTGAAGGTCTCGTCGGTCTGAAGCCACCAGAGGTAGCCGTAGGCCGGATTGAGTCGCCGGGCGTGGTGGCCGCACGCACCCAGTTGGCGCTCACGAGTTGCTCGTCGCCCCACCTCCGTTTCGGGCGAACAACAACCGAAGCGGGCCAGGTCGTCGCAAGGTGGAGTGAAGCCCCATGAAGGTGAGGGTGTTGCCGGCGGGGTCGGTCGTGAACGAGCTGTTGGCCATGCCCGCGGTTCGAGCAGCAAGATCGTCGGCGCGTCTGCCCGGTCGCCGCCTCGATGACCTGGACAGCGTCTGAATAGCGGCGTTGTTGTATCGCCGGTCGTGTTGGTGGAGTCGGCCTGGTCGAGGTCGATGGCGTATCAGGTGCGGTCGCTGGCTCTCACCCAGTTGCACGTAGTCGGACGCAGGCTCGAATCGACCAAGGTCGTTCTGCGCAGATCCTCGATCATCCACGTCGGCCGAGGCGGTGCCCGCCCAGTCAGGGAGGAAGTCCGAAGCGGGTTGGCCCGGAGTCGAGGTCGCCGTCGTCGGGGCGATGCCCTGGCATCGGAGGTGAACGATTTGGTGACCGAGAACACCTCGGCGGGTTCGTCAGGTCGGTGTCGCCGAAGGTTCGCCGGTAGGCCATCGTGCCGTCGCGCACCTCGACAGGCAGGCGAGTCGGTCGCTTCGGCGGTGTCGGCGATGCGGTCGAGGGCCTGTTCGTCGAGGCCGACCTCGGCCGGGTCGGCCGTGGCCCACTCGCCCGAAGCGGGAACGGGCGGCGTCACCACGGTGGTGCTTCCTCGAGCTGGACTCACCGGCGTTGTCGGCGCCGGGCGATTCACCGGAGGAGCAGGCGGCGATCGTGAGCACGCCCACGAGTGCCGCGGCGACGACCCAGCGTCGGTCACCGGTGGTGCGGGTCGTTGCCGCGCTGGAACCACCTGCTCCGACCGGTGGGCGAGCGCCCCGTCCCGCTCGGCGGCGGGGGTCGATCGCCGTTCGAGACCGGGTGGCGAAACGCGCCGCCTCGCCCGTCTGCACCCGCCACAGTGCGGCGTAGAGCCCGCCGTGGGCCAGCAGTTCGTCGTGGGTGCCCGACTCGGCGATGCGGCCGCCCTCGAGCACGTGGATGGCGTGGGCCCACCGCACCGTCGACAGGCGGTGGGCGATGATGATCGTCGTGCGGTCGATCGACACCTTGGCCAGCGACCGCTGGATGGCGGCCTCGGTCTCGTTGTCCACGGCGGACGTGGCCTCGTCCAGCACGAGGATGGCGGGGTCGGCGACGATCGCCCGGGCGATCGACAACCGCTGGCGTTGGCCGCCGCTGAGCTTCTGGCCGCGCTCGCCCACCCGGGTGTCGAACCCGTCGGGCAGGGACCGAATGAAATCGGCGGCCTCGGCCAGCTCGGCGGCGGCGGTCAGCTCCGCCTGCGTGGCGTCCGGGCGGCCGTAGGCCAGGTTCTCCGCGACGGTGCCGTCGAAGAGGAACGCGTCCTGGCTGACGTAGCCGATGGCGCCGCGCAGCGACGCAAAGCCCAGCTCGGCGGTGTCGACGCCATCGATCGAGATCGTGCCGGCCGAGGGCTCGTAGAAGCGCAACAACAGCTTGAGCACCGTCGACTTGCCCGCGCCGGTGGTGCCCACCAGTGCGTGGGTCGCTCCGGCGGCCACCTCGAGGTTGAACCCCGACAGCACCGGAATCGGGCCGCGCGCAGCGGTATCGGTCGCGGCATCGGCAGCGATCCCGGCTTCGACCTCGCCATCGGAATCAGCATCGGTCTCGGCCCGGCCGACGGCATCGGCCGCAGCCCCATGGCGTCCCGACGTCGACCGGCCGGGACCTGTCGCCCCGTACGCGAAGTCGACGTCGCGGAACACGACATCGCCGCGCACCGGACGGTCGAGGGCGCGTGCGCCGGGCCGTATGCCCGGCTCGACCGCCAGCAGGTCGAGGATCCGGGTGACCGACGCCGCGGCCCGCTGATACAGGTCGAGCACCTCGCCCATGCGGGTCAGCGGCCACAGCAGGCGCTGGGTCATGAACACCAGCGTGGAGAACACGCCCACCTCCAACGTGCCGTTGATGGCGGAGCGGCCGCCCACCAGCAGCGTCACCACGAAGGCGGCCAGGATGGCCATGCGGATCAGCGGGACGAAGGCGGAGCTGACCTTGATCGCCCGATGGTTGGCGTCGCGGTAACGCTCGCTGAGGTCGTCGATGCGGGCCGCCTCGCGATCCTCGGCGACGAACGAGCGGATCGTGGCGATACCACCGAGATTGTTGGTGAGCGTGCCCGACAGGTCGCCCACGGCGCTGCGAACCTCGGCATAGTGGGGCTCGAGGCGGCGCTGGTAGCGGAGCGAGCCGGCGACGATCAGCGGGATCGGCACGAAGGCCACCAGCGCGAGCAGCGGCGACACCACGAAGAAGAACGCGCCGACGAGCACGACGTTGGTGGAGGTCCGGATCACCTCCCGGGCGCCGACGTCGAGGAAGCGCTCCAGCTGGTTGACGTCGTCGTTCGCCACCGACAGCAGGCCGCCCGACGAGCGATCCTCGAACCAGGCGAGCTCCAGCGTCTGGAGGTGGCGGTACAGCTCGGAGCGGGCCGAGTGCTCGATCGATTGGGCCAGGTTGCGCCACACCAGGGTGGAGGCGTAGTCGGTGACCGACTCGAGCACCCACACCGCCACGGTCACCCCCGCCAGCACCACCAGCTGGTTCCAGCGGCCGTCGATGCCCAGCCAGTCGGCCACCAGCGAGGCGTCCCCGCGCACGACGACGTCGACCGCGACGCCGATCAGCAGCTCGGGCAGGACGTCGAAGAACTTGTTGAGCACCGACAGCGCCGTGCCCAGGCGGATGGCCCGATGGTCGTCGGTGGCGAAGTCCCAGAGTCGACGCAGCGGGTGGGGCGCGTCGGCCCGCGACCGATCGGAGGAGGTGGACATCAGCTCACGCTACGGCGGGGTCGCCGGGCGGGCCGGCGAATTGGGGCGGGTCAGCCCTTCTTCAGCGGAGCGAGCTGTTCCCGCAACTGGAGGAACTGCCCGTAGGTCCATTCGACCAGCGCGCCCAGGTTCACCTGGGTACCCGACACGTACTGGTCGATGTCCACCAGGTGATGGGTGCGGGCCACCACACGGTTCAGCTGATGGTTGATCCGCACCTCGCCGGCCACCGGCAGCTTGAACAGGTTGGCCAGGTCGGTGCGCCACATCGTGGCCAGGTCGTCGGGGTCCACCACCTTGTTGTGGATCTCGGCGACGAACCCCAGCACGGTGCGCGAGCCCAGCTTCTGGGACACCAGACCAGAGCCGCTCTTGCGGTCGACGATCAGGGAGTACGCCGAGATCACCGGATCGTCGGGAACCTTGAAGCCGACCGCCTGGCGATCGGAGTCGGCCACCATCCGGTAGGGGTTCCAGCCCAGCGCCGAGAGCCCCCGAATCAGCTCGCCGACGAGGATCTCGTCCTTGGACTCCCGCAGCTCGGCCTTGTGCTGGTATCGGGTTGCGGTATCGAACAGGCCCATGTGAAGACTCCTGGTGGAACGGTCGTCGGGTGTGGTTGCGGTCGGGGTGGGTTGCGGGGAGGCGGTTCAGTCGCCGAAGCGCAGGCGGAGGAACTTGCGCAGGGTGTGGACCGTGGCGGCGAGGTGCTTGCGCAGCAGGTCGGCGTCGACGTCCATGGCGTCGTCGACGTAGCGGTCCAACTCCCACAGCAGGTCGACCTGGCAGTAGACGAATCCACTGGAGAGGTCGGCGTCGAAGGTGACCCGTCCGGGCTCGGGGGAGACGACGAACGTCGAGGCCATCTCCTGGCGCAATGCCCGCCCGACCTGCCCGAAGTTGGGCACCTTCTGGCCGTAGCCGATCTCGATGCGGGCGCGTTGGCCGAGCACCTTGGCCGAGCCGACGTCGGGGGTCAGGTGGTCGAGCACCAGCGCCACGCGCGCCGGTGGCCGGGTCCTCGAAGCGCAGCTCGTGTCGGTTGGCCGGCGTGGCCACGGCGGTGCCCGCCGACGCCGAGCCGGTGCTGCGGAGGGACCCGCCCGTGAAGATGTCGATCAGCACGTAGCCGCTGTCGCCGAAGGCCGCGATGACGCCGCCGAGGAACACCTCGTCCATCGAGGTGGCCCGCTCGGACTCCTTGTAGATGTCCGAGCTGCGCGACACGAGGTGCATGAAGGTGTCGTCGAGGTCCTGGTCGTCGAAGGCGTCGGTCAGACCCCCGGCGGCCTGACCCTGCCCGCCCTGCGCGGGCGGTTGAGCGGCCGGTTGGGGTGCCGGTTGAGGCGCCGATTGGCCCTCCGCCTGCGCCGGTGCGCCGGCCTGGTCGGCGCCGGGATCGGCCGGGAGGTCGATGCGGGGCATCGCCACCGTCGGCTCCTGGGTCGGCGGCTCCGGCGGCGTCGTCGCCTGGGCGACGTCGGCCGTCGGCATCGATGCCACGCCGGGCGCCTCGGGGACCTCGGGCGTCGGGAACCTCCGCAGCGGCGGCCTCCTCCGGCGCCTCGGACACCTCGGGTGCCTCGGGGACCTCGGGCGCTTCCGGAACCTCGGGAGCGGCGGCTTCCTCCGGGGTCTCGGAAGCTACTGGAGTGTCAAAACCCGCTGGTGTGTCGGAGGCCGCGGGTGTGTCGGGTGCCGACTCGGGGTCGGGCCCGGCCGCGCCGTCGGGCGACCCGTCGGTTGACGGCTGCACCTCCTGCCCGGGGTGTCGCCGGCGGCGTCCGGCGGTGCGGTGACCAGGGCGCGCAACTCGACCGCCGTGGCCCAGCCGTCCAGACCCTCCCACCAGGCGGGGGTGTCGACGGGCAGGTGGCCGCCGTCGATCCAACCCAGCAGCACGTCGGCGGCGACGGGATCTCGGGTGACACCGGTGGTGTCCACCCAATGGACGAGCGACGGTGCGGGGCTGGACGGGGACAGGTGATGATCGGACACGGCCCCGAGAGTACCGCCGACCGCGGCGATCCGCCCGGTTGTGCGGAGGAGCGCTGCGACAACCCGGCCGGCGGGCTCCCTCGCCCCGAACACTGCCCGGCGCCCGCCTCGCCGGCCCCGGGCTCTTCGCCTCAGCGGAGCGACCGCAGCTGCCGGTTGAGGGCGGCCAGGTCGGCACGGCGCTGCTCGAACGTGGCGCCCAGCAACAACAGCAGTGCTCCGGCCACCCCGAAGGTGAGGTAGCGGGGAAGCCCGCCGACGAGCGGCGCGAGCTCGATGATGGCCAACGTCCCCAGGCAGGCCGCACCGAACACCACCGGTGCGGCCAGGCGGGTGAGCGCCCCGACGGCAACGACGAGCGCCGCCGATCCGATCACCCAGAGCGCCCGCGGGCCCTGGTCGGCAAGCGCCGCCAGGGTGGACGGACCCAGGCCCATCCCCAACGCCGGGCCCAGCGCGCTCCACGAGCTGGTGGAGTGTGAGTCGGTCAGCCACCAGGCGCCGATGACCAGCAGGACGAACGCGCCGGGAAGGGTGTAGGCCTCGAGGATCCTCACGCCGGCCGTCGCCAGCAGCAACCAGGAGGTGCACTGGGCGTGGACCGCACCGACGGCCGCCGCCCACCGTTGGTTGGCGATCGCCGCCACAGCGAACCAGGAGGCCGCCCCGACGGTCAGGGCCACGGCGCCGGGGGCGGCAACGTCGGTCTCGATGGCGCCGCCGACCGCCCACACCGTGGCCGCACCCTGCATCGCCAGGACGAGGCCGATGATGGGGGCGGCGACCTCGCCGAACCAGGCGGGTGACAACCCGAGCGCAGCCCGCTTCCACCGACCCGCGGCCCAGGCCGGGGGTCCGGAGTTGGCGACGATGAACGACGCCCCCAGGGCGATGACGGCGGCGGTGGCGGCGGCCCCGACCGCAATCCAGGCATCGTCGGCGCGGGCCATCCATGCGACGTATCCGGCGGTGAGCACCGCCGTGGCTGCTGCGACCAGACCCAGCGCGACGGCCTCGCCGACTCGTCCGGCACGGCCCAGCCAGGCAAGGGTCGACGCCGAGCCCACGACGACGATGATCAAACCCGCCAACGCCGCGGCCGGCGTCTGGTGGGCCAGCAGGAACGAGGCGGGGGCGGTCGCGGCGGCCGCCGCCCAGCCCATCGTCCACTCGGGGGTGCCGGGCCGGGTCGCGACGGCGAGCGCCGCCGAGGCGGCTGCCGCCACCGCCAGGGCGGCGGCCCAGACGCCGGTCGACGTCCCCAACAGCGGCGGACCGACCGCCACCAGGTAGGCGGCCAGGGCGGTCCCCGTGGGGAGCACCCTGCGGGTGATCGTGGACGTCGCCGTGGCGCCACCCGGCCGGACGGATGCGATCGCACTCGTGATCGCAACGGCGACCACGCCGACGTCGATCCATGAATACCCGTCGGGGAGGAGGCCGGCCGGGATGCCGCCCAGTGCATCGCCGAACCGCTCGAGGGCGAAGGCCGTGGCGGCGATCAGCACCCAGCCGGCGCCGGTCAGCGCGACGCCCGCCACGACGGTCGGGCCGGCCCGGTACCGGCCGGTCAGGGGTCGCGACGCCACCAGGGTCAGCACCGCTCCGGCGGTGATCCAGATCGTCGGTGAAGCGTGGGTCGGGGCCAACACCAGCCAACCGCCGAGGAAGCAGGCGGCCGCCGCGCCGGCGAGGGTGGCGGCGCCAAACCGGTCGAGCCGTTCGATCGTCGCCGCGATGGCGGCGACCACCCCGGCCCCGAACAGGATGGCGGCCAGTGCGGTCGGCTCGGAGATGGCGAGCGAGAGCCCGACGGCTGCCAGCCATCCCACGCTCGCCGTGGTCAGCCCGGCGACGACCACCGGCGACGACCACGGCGGACTGAACTCGCGGCCCCGAGGGCGGCGGCGAGCGCCTGCACGATCAACACCACCGACGCCGCGGCGATGCCCGGCTGGGTCGGATCCGGGTTCCACAGGGTGAGATCGAAGCCGGTCGCCGACGGGTTGCCCAACGCGGCGAAGACCGCCAGCGGCAGTGGTGCCTGAGCTGCGATCGCCGCGACGACTCCTCCGGTGAGCGGACCGAAACGGCGCGAGACCGCCCCGAGGACGGCGAGCACCGCCAATCCGCCGCTCCAGAACCGCAGATCGCCCGTTCCGGCGCCGAGCGCCGAGCCGAAGGTGGCGATGTCGACCAACACCATGACGGTTCCAAGCGCCAGCACCGCCTCCCCGGTGGCCCGGAGGCCCCGACGGAACAACACGACGCCGCCGACTCCGGCCGCCACGGTGGCGGCGATGAGCACCCCGGCCTGGCCCCATTGGTTGAGGCGATCCCACCCCACGGCGGCAAACACCGCTGCGGCGATGGTCAGGCACAGCACCCCCAGTGCCAGCAGCAGCATCTGGGTTCCCCAGCCGTTGGTTGCGCCGCGACCGCCCGACGGAGGGCCCGGGCGGACGGTTCCGGTTGCGCCGGCCTCCTGGCGACCGAGTGCCGACAGCACCTGGTGGCGACGCTCAGCGATTGCGGCGAGCTCACCGTCGAGGGCCCGGAGCGTCTCGGCCCGCCGGTGGCACAGCGCCTGGTGACGGAGGTTGAGGTCGGACAACTCGGCCGCCGACGGCCCGGTGAGGTCGAGACGGCAGCGAGGGCACCAGGCCACCGGCGCGTTCAGCGGGGCCCCGCACCGCGGGCAGGCGCCGGCGGTGGGTGGGGCGCCGGCGTCGGCTTCGCGGGTCGGGGTTCGGGTCTCGGTCGTCGGCATGTGGTCATGCTGACGGCGTTTGGGTCGGTGGGGAACCGGGGAAAGCCCCTACGGTTCCCTGGGGGACCACGAGACCGATCGACGCAGCCGATGAAAGGCGACGAGATGAGCGAAGAATCCACACCAGACGAGGCGCTGACCGACGACGAACTCCGGGCGGCCCTGGCACAGCTGCCGGGTTGGGAGCTGCGCGAGGGGGCGTTGTTCCGGCGATACGAGTTCGACGATTTCGCCGAGGCGTTCGCCTTCATGACGCGGGTGGCACCGCTGGCCGAGGAGGCCAACCACCACCCGGACTGGTCGAACAGCTACAACACGGTGACGATCGAGCTGATCAGCCACGACGTCGGGACGTTGACCGAACGCGACACCCGGCTGGCCAAGGCGATCCACCGGGTGGCGTAGGAGCGAGCGGACCCCGGCGCCGTCGCCACGGGGTCCGGGCTACCGGGCGACCCGGGCGTCAGGTTCCGGCCAGCTCGGCGATCAGCGGGGCCAGGTTGAGCGCCTCGGGACCCTGGAAGGTGATGTAGGAGATGCCCCAGCGGTCGCGCCGTCGGCGCAGCGTGTCGGCCATGTCCTCGAGCGAGCCCAGCAGGATGGCGGGGGCGCCCAGCACCGTCTCGGCGCTGAACCCGGTGTCGTCGGGTGCCTGCTCGGGGTCGCCCCCTCCGCCGGCGGCGGCGGTGACCGCGGCACCCACCCCCTTCTCGATGTTGGGGTCGCCGCCGAACATGGCGGCGATGCCGTCGGCCATGCCGCGGGCGTCGTCGGTGATCGTCGCCAGGAACACGAGCACGTTCAGCTCGATGTCGTCGAAGCGGTCACCTGCGCCCCGCTTGATCCACTCCAGTTTCTGATCGACCCGCTCGGGTGCAAAGTCCTTGGCCGCCTCGGCGTCGACGGCGCCCGACGGAATGCGGGCGTTGACGCCGATGATGTCGGCGTGCGCGCCGGCGATCCCCAGCATGCGGGGCCCGCCCGCACCGATCATGATCGGCGGCCCGCCCGGCTTGGTCGGCCGGGGCAAGCCCTCGAGTGCGTCGATCGTGTAGTGCTCACCGGTGTGGCTGAACTCGCCCTCGCCGAAGAGCCCCTTGAGGACGACGAGCGCCTCCTCGAAGCGATCCACCCGAACCTTCGGCTCGTCGTAGGACATGCCGGCCTTCTCGTAGTCCCAGCGCATCCAGCCGGCGCCGAGACCCAGCTCGAGGCGACCATCCGACAGCGAGTCCAGCGTGGCCAGCTCCTTGTGCAGCATCACCGGGTGGCGGTAGTCGTTGTCGAAGACCAGCGCGCCCACCTTCAGCTCCTCGGTGGCGGCCGCCGCCCAGGCCATCGCGGTCATCGGCGCCAGCTGGTCGCCGAAGTGGTCGGGCATGTGCAGCGCGGAGAACCCCGCCGCCTCGATCTGCTGGGCGGTCTCGGCCCAGGTGGTGCCGGGGAGCGGCTGGGACAGTTGAATGGCAAAACGGAACGGCTTGGACATGGGCCCATCGTGCCAGGTTGCGCCCGCCCGCGCCGGGGCGCCTCAGCGCAGTCGGTAGTTGGGCGCGGCCTCGGTGATCGACACGTCGTGCGGATGGCTCTCGCGCAGCCCGGCCGAGGTCATGCGAACGAATCGGGCGTCGGAGCGAAGCCGGTCGAGCGTGCCGCATCCGGTGTAGCCCATCGCCTGCTGAAGGCCGCCGACCAACTGGCCGACCACGTTTCGCAGCGGACCCTTGTAGGGCACCCGGGCCTCGATGCCCTCGGGCACCAGCTTGTCGGCCTCGGTGACGTGGGCCTGGAAGTAGCGGTCCTTCGAGTACGACCGGGCCTTCATGGCGCCCATCGAGCCCATGCCCCGGTACTCCTTGTAGCGCTCGCCCTGGTAGAAGACGATCTCGCCGGGGCTTTCGTCCACCCCGGCGAGGTAGCTGCCCAACATCACCGTGGAGGCGCCGGCGCCGATCGCCTTGGGCACGTCGCCGGTGTATTGCACCCCGCCGTCGGCGATCACCGGTACGCCGTGCCGTTCGGCCACCCGGGCGCACTCCCACACGGCGGTGATCTGCGGCACCCCGATGCCGGTGACGACCCGGGTGGTGCAGATCGACCCCGGCCCGATGCCCACCTTGATCGCGTCGGCGCCGGCGTCGATCAGCGCCTCGGCCGCTTCGCCGGTGGCGATGTTGCCTGCGACGATCGGGCCCGCCCATTCGGCCCGCAGGCTGCGAACGGTGTCGATCACCGCCGAGGAGTGGCCGTGGGAGGTGTCGACGACCAGCGCGTCGACACCGGCCTCCACCAGCAGCTTGGCCCGGCCCAGGGCGTCGGGGCCGACGCCGAGGGCGGCCGCCACCCGGAGTCGGCCGTCGCCGTCCTTGGTGGCCTCGGGGTGGTCGATTCGTTTCTGGAGGTCCTTGACCGTGATCAGGCCGCTCAACCGGCCCTCGGGGTCGACCACGGGCAGCTTCTCGATCTTGTGTCGGGCGAAGAGCACGCGGGCCTCGTCCAGCGTGGTGCCCACCGGGGCGGTCACCAGCGGCATCGGCGTCATCACCGAGGAGATCAGCTGGTCGTCGTCGCTCTCGAACCGCAGGTCGCGGTTGGTGAGGATGCCGACGAGGATGCCGGCGTCGTCGGTGATCGGAACCCCCGAGATGTGAAAGCGGGCCATCAGGTCGAGCGCATCGGCCACCGGGCGGTTGCCGGTGAGCGTGACCGGGTCGGAGATCATCCCCGACTCGGAGCGCTTCACCCGGTCGACCTCGTGGGCCTGTTCCTCCGGCGAGAGGTTGCGGTGCACCACGCCCAGACCGCCGAGCCGGGCCAACGCGATCGCCATGCCGGCCTCGGTCACCGTGTCCATGGCCGCGGAGACGATCGGCACCGACAGGCGGATGTCCTGGGCGAAGGTGGCCGACGTGTCGACGTTCTGCGGCAACACGTCCGACGCCGCCGGCATCAACATCACGTCGTCGAAGGTCAGCCCCGGCGGCCCGAACCGGGCGTCGAACTCGGAATTTGGCGACGCGCTGTCCACGGCGGCCTCCGAGGCGTAGTGTAGGGCGTTCGGCCCGGGACGATCGGAGGGGTTGTGCTGGGTCGCCATAGATCGAGTGTAACGACACTCAAGAACCCGGCCCATGGCCGATAGCATGCACGTGGTGACGATGACCCCCTTGACCCCAATGACGAGCCGACGCCGTCGCCGAACCTGTGTCGCCGTCGCGCTGTCCGGGGCATTGCTGGCCGTCTCGTTCGTCGTCGCCGGCCCGGTCGGGGCCCAGGATCCCACCAACGCTCCGGCGACGTCGACGACCGCGCCCCGGTCCTCCTCGAGCACCTCCACGTCGGCGACTCCGACGACCAAGCCGACCACGACCACGACCAAGCCGACCACCACTACGGCGGCGCCGACGACCACGACCAAGCCGGCCACGGCGGCGACGACCCCGCCGGCGACGACGCCCGCCGCAACCGAGCCCACGCTGCCGGCCGCCACCCTGCCGCCGGCCGGTGAGGAGCCCTCCGAAGATGGCGGGGGCGACGTCGGCGAGGACATCACCCCGCCCGCCGCCACCACCGGTTCCGGCGGCTCCAACGGCGGCAACACCGGCGGTGGCGCGGTGATCGGCGACAACCCGATCTCCGAGCTGGCGCCCGGCATCTGGGAGACCCCGGTGCTGGTCGGCGGCGAGGCGGGCGTTCAGGGCGTCAGCCTGCGGGAGACCGCCACCAAGGTTCGCAAGGAGGCCGAGTCGGTCGCCTTCTCCGTCGAGGAGCAACGCTCCGCCGCCAAGGCACGGGTGATCGAGGACGAGACCGCGCTGGTGCAGGCCGAGCGTGCGCTGAACAACGCCCGCAAGGATCTCACCAAGCGCGAGGCCACCGCCGAGCTGGCCCGCAAGCAGCTGGCGCGCATGAGCGTGGCGTCCTACACCAACCTGTACGGCGAGAACGACCCGGACATCCTGGCGCTGACGGGCCAGACCATGCGGGCCAGCGTGGTTCGGGAGTACTCGGGCACCGTCATGGTGGGTGCCGACGAGAACCAGTCCAAGGCCAAGGGCGGGCTTGACGACGCCCAACAGGTGGTCAAGGAGCTGACCACCACCCGGGACAGCGCCAAGGCGGCGTTGGCCGAGAGCCGCAAGGGTCTGGCCGACACCGAGGCGAGCCTGGCCAAGGTGGTCACCGAGGCCAGCGCGCTGAGCTTCGACGATCCCGAGGACCCCAACGACACCGGACCGGCGCTGCCCGAGCTGGCGGAGCTGCCCGAGGGGGCGCTGGAGAACACGACCACCGGGGGCGACCCGGTGGGGCTGGCCCCGGACGCGGCGCTGGGTGCGTTGCTGGCCAACGACCTCACCGTCACCTTCCCGATCGCGGGCGATTGGAACTTCATCGACTCGTGGGGCTTCGAGCGCGGCGGCGGCACCCGGTCGCATCAGGGCAACGACCTGTTCTCGACCTACGGCAGCCCGGTGGTGGCGATCGAGGACGGCGTGGTCCGCGTGGCCACCAACAGCCTGGGCGGCAACACGGTGTACCTCTACGGCCGGTCCGGCAACCGCTACTACTACGCCCACCTCTCGGCGATCGCCGACGGCATCGACGGCCAGCAGGTGGAGGTGGGCCAGGTCTTGGGCAAGGTCGGCACGTCGGGCAACGCCATCGGCACCCCGCCGCACCTGCACTTCGAGGTGAAGCCCGCCGGGGGCGACACCTCCAACCCCTATCCCATGTTGAAGGCGCTGGCCCTGGCGGTCACCGAGGCCCGCGACGGCGGCGCCCAGCCGACCGTGCGGGCACAGGACCTCACCGAGCTGCCCGATCCCCTGGGTCGCACACTGTGGACCACCGGCAAGGTGCGTTCCGACACGTTGCGCCGGCTGGGAACCGAGCAGTGGATCACCCTGATCAACCGCACGGTGTTGCCGGTGGAGGCGCTGTCGTTGGCCGACCCGGCGATCGCCATGGTGGTGGCGCAGGAACTGGGCGACAAGGTCGACCCGGGCTCCCTTCCGGAGGTGACCGGTGGGGTCACCACCACCACGCCGCCCCCGGTGGCGCTGCCGTCCGACGCCAAGGCCCCGATGTCGGCTCCGCCGACCAGCCAGGCGACCCCGGCCAACCTCAACCAGGGGTAGACCCGGCCTCAACCAGGGGGAGGGCCGGCCTCAACCAGGGGCGCGGTCGGTGACGGGTAGCTGCCTCGCGACTCCGGCGAGGCGCCGGGTCGGTCAGGCGCCGGCCTCGTCGAGCGCCTGCACCAGGGTGTTCCAGCTGAGCGTGGCGCACTTGATGCGCACCGGGAACTTGACCACACCCTGAAGCGCCGCCAGGTCGCCCAGGTCCGGGGCCTCGGCCGACTCCGCCGGTTCGCCGTGCTCGCCCTCGCCGCTGAGATCGCTCTCGTGGCTCGACATCATCTGTTTGAACGAGCGCACCAGGGCGCGTACCTCGGCGATGCTCCGGCCCTTGATGGCGGCGCTCATCATCGAGGCGGACGACTGGCTGATCGAGCACCCCTGGCCGTCGATGGCGACGTCGGCCACCGTGCCCTCGTCGTCGACGTCGAGGTAGACGACCACCTCGTCGCCACACAAGGGGTTGAACCCCTCGGCGCGGACCGCCGGGGGCGTCTCCAACTGCCCGCGATGGCGGGGGCTGCGGTAGTGGTCGAGGATGATCTCGCGGTACAGGTCTTCGAGACCGGCCATGGGTTGCTCCGAACGGGTGTGGGGTGGGGTCGCCGGGCGGTCGCCCGGGCGGGTTGACCGAAGGGTGGGGTTACAGGAAGAACTCGGCCGTGGCCTCGAGGCCGTCGGCCAGCGCGTCGATGTCGTCGGGGGTGTTGTAGAGATACCACGACGCCCGAGCGGATGCGCCGACCCCCAGGGCCTTCATCAGCGGCTTGGCGCAGTGATGCCCGGCCCGCACGGCCACGCCGTGCTCGTCGAGGATCTGGGAGATGTCGTGGGGGTGGACCTCGCCGAGGGCGAAGCTCATCACGCCGGCCCGCAGGTCGGGCTCGGCCGGGCCGTGGATCGTCATGCGGTCCCCGAAGCGTTCCGTCAGCGTTCGGAACGCGTACGCCGACATCGCCTGCTCGTGGGCCTGGACCGCCTCCATCCCGATCTCGTCAAGAAACCTGATCGCCTCTCCCAGGCCGATGATCTCGGCGATCGGCGGGGTGCCCGCCTCGAACTTGTGGGGCGCACCGGTGGGCTCAAACCCGTCCAGCCGCACGTCCTGGATCATCGAGCCTCCGCCGAGGAACGGCGGCATCGCCTCCAGCAGCTCACCTCGCGCCCACAGCACGCCGATGCCGGTCGGGCCGCACATCTTGTGGCCGGAGAAGGCCAGGAAGTCGGCGCCGAGTTCGCCGACGTCGCAGCGGGCGTGGGGCACCAGCTGGCAGGCGTCCACGCAGACGAGCGCGCCGGCGGCGTGTGCGGCATCCGCAATGTGGCGCACCGGCGCCAGCGTGCCGGTGACGTTGGACGCGGCGGTCAGCGCCACCAGCTTGGCGCCGTCGAGCAGCCGGTCGAGCGTGTCGAGGTCGAGCTGGGCGTCGTCGGTCAACGGCACCCAGCGGATCTCGAACCCGCGCTCCGCCGCCAGCATCTGCCAGGGGACGATGTTGGCGTGGTGCTCCAGCATCGTCAGCACGATGGCGTCGCCCGGGCCGAGGTTGGCCCGACCCCACGACCCGGCGACCAGGTTGAGCGACTCGGTGGCGTTCTTGGTGAAGACGACCTCGTTCGGGTCGCCGGCGCCGATGAAGGTGGCCACCTCGCCGCGCGCCTGCTCGAGCGCCGTGGTCGACCGCTCGGAGATCTCATAGACCCCGCGGTGCACGTTGGCGTTGATCGTCTCGTAGAAGTTGGAGACCGCGTCGATGACCCGCTGCGGCTTCTGCGAGGAGGCGGCGCTGTCGAGGAAGGCCATCCGGTGACCCTTGATCGGGCGTTGGAGCACCGGAAACTGGGCCTGGAGGGCCACCGCATCCAGCGGATCGCCGGGCAGGTTGCGCAGTTCACTCATGCGCAGCTGTCCTGCGTCGCGTCGGATGCCATGGCGCGCAGTCTATTTCTCCGGCCTGGAGCGGGGAAATAGCTCGGCTGCGGGCGAGACGTCACCAACCCCGCTCGTGCCACTCGTCGAGGTGGGGGGCCTCGGCCCCGATCGTGGTCGAGTCGCCGTGACCCGGCAGCACCAGTGTGTCGGCGGCGAGCGGGCGGAAAAGCCGTGTCTCCAGCGACTCGATGATCGTCTCGAAGTCGCCACCCTCGAAGGTGGTGTTGCCCGGACCGCCGGGGAAAAGCGTGTCACCGGAGAACAGCACGGGGGCACCCTCGATCGAGAAGCACATCGACCCGGGCGTGTGCCCGGGCGTGTGGATCGACCGGAGGCGGAGGTCGCCCACCTCGATCAGGTCGTCGTCGGGGAGGATCTCGTCGTAGGACGGCAACATCGAGGCGTCCTGATCAGCGACGCCCACCGAGTAGCCGGCGTCTCGCATCTGGGTCACCGCCTGGATGTGGTCCCAGTGCCCATGGGTCTCGAGCACCTTGCGGACTCCCAGCCCGCTCGCCAGCTCGAGCAGCCGGTCGTGCTCGTTGGCGGCGTCGATCAGCACCGCATCGCCGGTGCGGCGACAACGAAGCACGTAGACGTTGTTGTCCATGGGGCCGACCACCACCTGATGGATCTCGGCGGTCGAATCGGCCCAGATCTGGGTGGCGGCGGAGGAGGTCGACATCGCGTCAGGGTACCGCTCAGGTTGGCAATGCGGGGGCCGATGGGCAGGGGTGGTCTCCTCGTTCGACGTTCGCCCGCTGACCGCCTCCCGACGGCGAACCCTCGAGTGGATCGTGCTGGCCCTGGCGCTCTGGCGGGTGCTGGCGGTTCGCTGGACGCCGATCGTCACCGAGGACTCGCTGGGTTATCTCGAGCGGGCCCGGTCCCCGTTGTCGACCGGATTCGTCGTCGACGGCTACCGACAGATCGGCTATCCGCTGTGGCTGTGGTTCGTCGAGCACACCACCGCGCCGCTGGGTTTCGACCGGCTTTTCGCGGGATCGTCGTCGCCCAGCGGTTGCTGCTGGTGCTGGCGGCGCTCGCGCTGTGGCGGGTACTTCGGTTGTGGTCGGCGCCCGCTGTGGTTCGTCACGTCGGCGGGCATGGTGGTGACGAGCAACTTCGTGCTCAACGAGGGCGTGCTGTTCTCGCTGGCGATGCTGGCCGCCGCCGCCGTGCTCGGGGCGGCGACGACGGTGGCCCCGCTCACCGGGGTTCGCCCACCGGCGCGTCCCGGGCGGTGGTTGGTGGTCGCGATGGCGGTCGTGTCGGTGGCCACCGTCCTCAAGCTGCAGTACGTGTTGCTGGGCCTGCCGATCGTCCCCACGCTGTGGGCGCTGCAACCACGAGGCCTGCGGATGAAGCCGGTGCTGGCCGCCGGCGGCGCGATGGCCCTGCTGCTGACCGTCATGGTGGTGGGCCAAACCCTGGAGAACTCCCGGGAGTACCACGACCCGACGCCGGTCTCCGAGCAGGCCCACGCCCAATGGTGGGGCGCCTATCGAACCGTCTTCCACACCGACCCCGAGACTGCGGAACTTTCCGGCGTGCAGCGTTTCAGGGGCGACGGCTTCGAGTCGTTTTACTTCCCGCTGATCGACTCCGAGCCGGACTATCGGGTTCGACGCGAGCTCGCCGAACGGCAGATCGACGACCTGTTCGCCGCCGCCGGGACCTCGAGGGCGCGCGAGCACTGGAAGGCGTTTCGGGGAGGTCTGGCGGGAGGTCGCCACGACGACCTGTCCTTCTACCTCCCGCCGGTGTTCTCCGGCCCCCCGGAGACCGGCCTGACGATCAACTCGGCCGCCCGCGACCTCGGCACCGACGCGCTGCTCGACGAGGTGAACGACGGCCGCACCCCGGGCGACCTCACGCCGGGCGGCGTCGTCACCGTCGTCCAGCGGGTGGGCGCCGATCAGCGGTGGCTCTACCCGGGCCTGGCGGTGTTGTCGCTGTTGATCGCGGCCCTGGGGTGGACGCTCGGGGGACGCGAACGGTGGATCGGCCCGGCGGCGGCACTCGGCCACGTGCTCTCGGTGGCCCTGCTCGCCACCGGGTTCATCGACATCCAGCGCTACCTCGCCCCGTACGTCGTCGCCTCGACGTGCGTCGGGCTCTGGGCGATTGCGGCCGCCGCCCACCGGGCGTCCGTGGGCCGGAACGACGAGCGCCCTCCCGCCGCCTGCGCCGACGCCCGGCCCGAGCCCGCTGCCGCGTCCGTCGAGCGCCGCTGAGTTCGTGCGGTCCGACCGTCCGAGGCGCCATGATGGGGCCATGGCTCCTCCCGGCAACCCGGCCCACCCGGGCGACACCCCGCCGCCGCCGGCGTTGGCGGAACTCCGACTGTTCGACACCCGCCGCCGCAGCGTCGAGCCCTTCCGCCCGCCGAACGCCCCCCGGGTGGGCGTCTACACCTGCGGTCCCACCGTGTACGCCCCGCAGCACGTCGGCAACATGCGCAGCCAGCTGACGCCGGACCTGCTCCGCCGGGTGTTGCTGGTCGCCGGCTACGACGTCACCTACGTCACCAACATCACCGACGTCGGCCACCTCACCGACGATGCCGACGACGGCGACGACAAGGTGGAGGCCGCCGCCGCCCGCACCGGGCGGACCGCCGCCGAGATCGCCGCCCACTACACCGACCAGTGGGCCCGCGACCGCACCTCGCTGGGCTGCCTCGAGCCCGACGAGCTGCCGCGAGCCGCGGCCCACGTCGACCAACAGATCGAGATGATCGCCGCCCTCGAGGCCGGCGGGCACACCTACGTCATCGACGACGGCGTGTACTTCGACATCGCCACGTTCCCCGCGTACGCCGAGTTTGCGGGATTGAACGTGGCGGCCCAGACCACCAGCGGTCGGGTGGACAACACCGGCGCCAAGCGCAACCCGGCGGACTTTGCGCTGTGGAAGTTCACCCCCGAGGGGGTCACGCGCCAGCAGGAGTGGGACTCGCCGTGGGGCCGGGGCTTTCCCGGCTGGCACATCGAATGCTCGGCGATGTCCCGGGAGTACCTGGGCGACACCTTCGACATCCACACCGGCGGCATCGACCACATCGGGGTACACCACACCAACGAGGTGGCCCAGAGCGAGGCGGCGCTGGGCGTGCACCCCTGGGTGGGCCACTGGGTGCACAACGAGTTCCTCAACCTGTCCGGCGCCAAGCTGTCGAAGTCGGCCGGGCACGTGCTCACCGTCGACACCCTGGTCGAACGGGGCTACGACCCGCTGTCCTTCCGGTACCTGTTTCTCACCGCGCACTACCGCCAGCAACAGGAGTTCACCTGGGAGGCGATGGATCAGGCGGCCGCCGCGTACCGTCGGCTGCTCAAGGTGGCGGCGGCGGGCCGGGTCGCCGCCATGGGGGCCGAGGCCGACGAACAGGCACCGGGCGGCGAGACACCCGGCGTGGTGTCGGTCGAGCTGCCCGACCGGGCGGCGACGCTGCTCGACGACGACCTGGTGGCCGACTACGACCGGCGGTTCTGGGAGGCGCTGGCCGACGATCTGGCGGCGCCCCGTGCGCTGTCGGTGATCTGGGAGGCGGTGCGCGACGAGGCGATGACGCCGGAGGGGCGTTGGGCGCTCCTCGCCGATGCCGACCGGGCGCTCGGGCTGGGGCTGGCCGTGGCGGTCGACCCCGACGCCGCCGCCGAGGCCACCGGCACCGACGCACGCATCGACGCCCTGGTGGCCGAACGCGACGCGGCGCGCGCCGAACGCGACTTCGCCCGGTCCGACGCCCTGCGGGACCAACTGGCCGCCGAGGGCGTGGTGATCACCGACACCCCCGAGGGCGCCACCTGGCGACGCGAGGGCGCTCGGTAGGGACGTCCCCGTGGCGGGCTGCGCGGTCGCCGTGCCCCGCCGGTAGGTTTCGGGGTTCGTATCGGTGTCCTCGGGCCGACGCCCTCGCCCCGACGACCCCCGACCCTCTGGAGCAGACATGGCTGAAATCACCATCGGCGGCAACGCGGCACACACCGTGGGCACCCCACCGGTCGAGGGGGCCACGGCGCCGCCGCGAACTCACCGGAGTGGACCTCGGCCCGGTGTCCCTGGGGGACCTGGCGGGCCGCAACGTGGTCCTGAACGTCTTTCCGTCGGTGGACACCCCCACCTGTGCCGCCTCGGTGCGGACGTTCAACGAGCGGGCGGCGAGCCTGGACAACACCACGGTGTTGTGCGTCTCGGCCGACCTCCCCTTCGCCCAGCAGCGCTTCTGCGGCGCCGAGGGCATCGAGAACGTGCAGATGGGCTCCACGTTTCGCAACCCCGACTTCGGCAGGAGCTACGGCCTGACGATGACCGACGGCCCGATGGCCGGGCTGCTGGCCCGTGCGGTCGTCGTCGTCAACGGCGAGGGGCAGGTCGTGCACAGCCAGCTGGTGCCAGAGCTGGCCGACGAGCCCGACTACGACGAGGCCCTCGCCGCCTTCGGCTGAGCGCCCGGGATCAGCCCTCGGGCACCGAGAACCCGAGGGCCAGCGCCACCGGGATCTGGGCCGGGTCGAAGGTGAGGAACCGAACCGGTCGTGGCAGCCGGTCGGCTGCGGCCAGATGCAGCGCGTCGACCGTGCGAAGCGGCTGGGTGCGGCCCAGCTCGGCGGCGCGGTCCAGGCACTTCCGGTCCAGCGGCATCACCGCACACCGCTCCCAGTCGTCTCGCAGCGTGCGCCGCAACCGGTCGGCCCGGTCGGCGTCCAGGCCGAGGCGGTCCATCAACATCATCGCCTCGCTGAGCACCAGGGCCGAGGCGCACCAGTCGTGGTCCTCCGCCATCGCACGCCGTGCCACCAGGTGGGAGGGGCCCTCCAGGTAGCGGGCCAGCAAGCCGGTGGTGTCGAGCGCCAGCGTCATCGCGGCCCCGCCGTGCCCGTCATCGGCCCCGCACCTCGCGGACGAGCGTGTCGAGGCGGACCCCCGCCCAGGTGGGCACGGTCAGGTCGGGCTCGGGTCGGTCGTCGCGCCTCGGCAGCTCCAGCTCGCCGCGGGCGGCCAGGTCGGTCAGCGTGAGGCCGCCCCGTGCCGGCTCGATCGGACCCAACTGGGCCACCGGCCGCCCGGCCACGGTGATCACCACCCGCTCGCCCGAACCCGCCCGTCGCACCAGGGTGGCCAGCTGGGAACGAAGCTGACGCACGCCCAGGCGGAGGGTCCCGTCGGAGTCGTCGCTCCCGTGTCCATCGTTCCGGTCGTGGTTCCCGTGTCCGTGGTTGGCGTCGGCGAAGTCCTGCACCGCCTCACGCTACCTCGACGTCCCCGTCCGTGTACGCGTGTGTACACATGGCGAGATGACACGGCGCGGCGCACGCGCCAGAATCACGCTTCGTTACACACGCTCCTCCGGTCGGAGGATCCGAGCCCGTCGCCCAGGGGGACACCACCATGAACTTCGCCTTCTCCGAAGAGCAAGAGGAACTGCGCAAGGTCGCAGCCGACTTCCTCACCAACAAGAGCAGCGAGGCCGAGGTGCGTCGCCTCATGGAGACCGACGAGGGCTACGACCCGGCGGTGTGGAGCCAGATGGCCGAGCAGCTGGGCCTGCAGGGCCTGGCCATCCCCGAGGAGTACGGCGGATCCGGCTACAGCTACGTCGAGCTGTGCGTCATCTTCGAGGAGATGGGGCGCCGACTGCTGTGCGCACCGTTCTTCTCCACCGTGGCCCTGGCGGCCAACGCGCTGCTGCACTCCGGCGACGACGACGCCAAGGCGAAGTACCTGCCGGGCATCGCCTCGGGGGAGACGATCGCCACCGTGGCGTTCACCGAGGAGAACGGTCGCTGGGACGAATCCGGCATCGAGATGGAGGCCACCGCCTCCGGTGACGGCCACACGCTGAGCGGCACCAAGAGCTACGTCATCGACGGCCACCTCGCCTCGCTGATCCTCGTGGCCGCCCGCACGGCCGACGGCGTCAGCCTGTTCGCCGTCGACGGCGACGCCTCCGGCCTCACCCGCACCCAGCTGTCGACCATGGACCAGACCCGCAAGCAGGCGAAGCTGGACTTCGACGGCACCCCGGCCACCCTCGTCGGCACCTCCGGCGCCGGCTGGGAGACGCTGAGCACCATGCTGCGGTTGGCGGTGGTGGCGCTGGCGTCCGAGCAGATGGGCGGCGCTCAGGAGTGCCTGGACACCGCCGTGCAGTACGCCAAGGACCGCGTGCAGTTCGGCCTGGCCGATCGGGTCGTTCCAGGCGATCAAGCACAAGCTGGCCGACATGCTGCTCGAGGTGGAGTCGGGCAAGTCCGCCGCCTACTACGCCGCCTGGTGCGCCGCCGAGATGAACGACGAGCTCACCTCGGTGTCGTCGTTGGCCAAGTCCTACTGCTCGGAGGCCTACTTCCACACGACCGCCGAGAACATCCAGATTCACGGCGGCATCGGCTTCACCTGGGAGCACCCGGCGCACCTGTACTTCAAGCGGGCGAAGAGCTCCGAGCTGCTGTTCGGCGACCCCACCTACCACCGCGAGCTGCTCGCCCAGGCCATTGGCATCTAGCCCGGCGCCGTTCCGGCGATGATCGCCCTGTTCTGGCTGCTGAGTGCGCTGGTGTCCTTCGTCATCGCCGCGGTGGCGGTGGGGTCGGTCACCGGCGTGCAGGCCCAGCGGCCGATGCGGGCGGTCTACGTCGTCGAGGACGCGGTGACCTACGTGGCCGACCACCTGCCCGAGAGCGTCTCGGCGCAGGTGAGCTACGACGACGTCCGGGCGGTGATCGACGCCCAGATCGCCTACCTGGGCCGGCGCGGCCTGGCCTCGGGGCGCACCTTCGACACGGTGGACGACGACCTGGTGGTCGTCGACGAGGACGAACCCCTGGCGTGGGTGCTGGGCGAGCTCGACGACCGTGAGCTGACCGACGCCCAGGTGGTGACGATCCTGCGGACCGAGGCGGGCTATCAGCGCAGCATCGGGGCCGTCGGTTCGGCGCTGGCCGGAGATGACCCGGCCACATGACCCCGCTGTAGAGTTCGCCCAGCCCCTCGGAGGAGATCACCGACATGGACCGTCCCAAGCAGTTTGCCGACAACCAGTACGTGGGCGACAAGCGCACCCAGGTGGTGTACGACGTCGACGCCCTCTCCGGCGACGACGAGGCGCTGCTGACCGAACTGCTGCAGGCCGAGACCTACATCTGCTTCGGCCCGGACACCCTCGCCGAGGCCCGCAACCGGGGCTACCGGCCCTATTCGGGTTCCCCGGCCGCAGCGACGTCCTAGTCCGACGGCGGCCACATGACGGTGGGTGAGGCAACGTCCGGTGACGGCGCGACGGGCGCGGGCTCCGGGTCCGGGCCGGGCCCGACCGTCGGACGGCTGAGGATCGACTCCGACGGCCTGTCGTTGGCGGCCTACCTCGCATACAACGCGGGCGCCCGCACGGGGGGCAACGGTGTGGTGTTGTGCCACGGCTTCCCCAACAAGGGACGGGGGGCGGAGAACTCGGGCAAGTCGTTCCCGGAGCTGGCCGACCGGCTGTCGGTCTCCCTCGGGTGGCCGGTACTCACGCTGAACTTCCGGGGCTGCGCCACCTCCGAGGGCAACTTCGAGATCGACGGGTGGCAGCGCGACATCGCTGCGGCCGTCGCGCATCTGGGGGACCTCGGCGCCACACGGGTGTGGCTGGTCGGGTTCGGCACCGGGGGGTCGCTGTGCATCTGCGAGGGGGCGACCAACCCGGCGGTGGTCGGGGTGGCGGCCGCAGCGTCGCCCGGCGACTTCGACGACTGGGCCCGCCACCCGCGGGCGCTGGTCGACCATGCCCGGGCCATCGGCGTCATCCGCGATCGGCACTTTCCGGCCGACCTTGCCGCCTGGCAGCGGGGTCTGACCGCCACGCGCCCGGTCGACCGCGTGGTCGAGCTGGCCCCCAGACCGCTGCTCCTGCTGCACGGCTCGGCCGACGAGATCGTGCCGGCGGTCGATCCACTGGCGTTGGCCGATGCCCACGGCTCGGCCGAGTTCCGCATGATCGAGGGGGCGGGGCACGAGTTGCGTCACGACCCCCGGGCGGTGGCCATGCTCACGGGCTGGCTGTCCCGCACCTCCCGCCACAGCGATTGAGCGAAACCCCGGCCGGTTGACGGCGGGGACGGAGTTGGACGGCCGCCGAAGCGCAACCGGGGGCCAGGTCGCCGGTCGTAGACTGGCCCCGACCGCGACGACCACTGGGGACCCTTCGATGCTCAACGACGCCTTCTCCCACCAGCTTCCCGACGTCGATCCGGGTGAGACCCAGGAATGGCTCGACTCGCTCCAGGCGGTGGTGGAGCAGCGGGGTGCGGCCCGCGCCAGGTACCTGATGGCGCGTCTGGGTGAGGCCGCCCACCAACGGCAACTCGGCGTGGCGGCGTCGGTGTGGACGCCCTATGTGAACACCATTCCGACCGACCTCCAGCCGTGGTTCCCGGGGGACGCCGAGTTGGAGCGTCGCATCCGGGCCTACATCCGCTGGAACGCGGTGGCCATGGTGATCCGGGCCAACAAGTCGGCGCCGGGCATCGGCGGACACCTCTCCACCTACGCCTCCTCGGCCGCCCTCTACGAGGTGGGCTTCAACCACTTCTTCCGCGGGCAGTCCGACGGCACGCCGGGCGACCACGTGTACATCCAGGGGCACGCGTCGCCGGGCATCTACGCACGGGCGTACCTCGAGGGCCGCTTCGACGAGGCCGACCTGGACCGCTTTCGCCTGGACATCGACACGCCGGAGCGCACCGGGCGGGGCCTGTCGAGCTATCCGCACCCGCACCTGATGGGCGACTTCTGGCAGTTCCCCACGGTGTCGATGGGGTTGGGGCCGATCAACTCGATCTATCAGGCCCGCTTCGACCGGTACCTGCACAACCGGCGGATCGACGACACGTCGCGCTCTCGGGTGTGGGCGTTCATCGGCGACGGCGAGACCGACGAACCCGAAACGCTCGGTTCGATCGACCTGGCCGCCCGCGAGGGCCTCGACAACCTCACCTGGGTGGTCAACTGCAACCTGCAACGCCTCGACGGGCCGGTGCGGGGCAACGGCAAGATCATCCAGGACCTCGAGGGCATCTTCCGGGGCAACGGTTGGAACGTCATCAAGGTCGTCTGGGGCGCCGCCTGGGACGAGTTGCTGGCCAAGGACGTCGACGGCGTGTTGCTCGAGAAGATGAACACCACCGTCGACGGCGAGTTTCAGCGCTACGCGGTCGAGTCCGGCGCCTACATCCGCGAGCACTTCTTCGGGCCCGACCCCCGGCTGCGCAAGTTGGTCGAGCACCTCTCCGACGAGGAACTCCAGAGCCTGCCCCGCGGTGGCCACGACAACTCCAAGGTGTACGCCGCCTACCGGTCGGCCACCGAGATGACCGGCGCCCCCACCGCCATCCTCGCCCAGACGGTGAAGGGCTGGGCGCTCGGATCCAAGGTGGAGGGCCGCAACTCCACCCACCAGATCAAGAAGATGGACGTCGAGGAGCTGGTGGACCTGCGCGACCGGCTGCACCTCGAGGACGTGATCTCGGACGAGGAGCTTGCCGAGGGCGTCCCGCCGTACCTGCGGTTCCCGGAGGGCTCGGCCGAGCACCGCTACCTGATCGACCGCCGTCGCGGGCTGGAGGGGCCCTCGCCGCCCGCACGTTGCCGGTTCGTCGCGGCCTGGGTCGCGCCTCGGAGGACACGTGGGTGGAGCTGTTGTCGGGGTCGAACGGACAGGAGGTCTCGACCACGATGGCCTTCACCCGGTTGCTGCGCAGCCTGGCCCGGGACGAGACGGTCGGCGAGCGGGTCGTGCCGATCATCCCGGACGAGGCCCGAACGTTCGGCATGGATGCGCTGTTCCGGGAGTTCGAGATCTATGCGGCCAAGGGCCAGCGGTACGAGCCGGTCGATCACCACCTGTTGTTGTCCTACGTCGAGTCGAACAAGGGGCAGATCCTGGGAGGGCATCACCGAGGCCGGTGCGTTGGCCTCGTGGACGGCGGCGGCCACCTCCTATGCCACCAACGGCGTGCCGATGCTGCCGTTCTTCACCTTCTATTCGATGTTCGGGTTCCAGCGGTCGGCGATCTGATCTGGGCGGCCGCCGACGCCCAGGCGCGAGGGTTCCTGCTCGGGGCCACCGCCGGGCGCACCACGCTGGAGGGCGAGGGCCTGCAACACACCGACGGGCACAGCCAGCTGCTGGCCTCCACCGTGCCCACCTGCAAGGCCTACGACCCGGCGTTCGCCTGGGAGATGGCGGTGATCATCCGCGACGGGCTCGACCGCATGTATCCCCCGTCGACCGCCGGCGAGGGCGCCGGGGGCGAGAGCATCTTCTATTACCTGACGCTCTACAACGAGAACTACGAGATGCCGCCGGCGCCGGAGACCGAGGGCGGTATCGACGAGCTGACCCGCTGGGTCACCCGCGGCCTGTATCGCAGCCACGGCGCCCCGGCGGGCAGCCACCACGGCTCGGTGCTGTACTCGGGGTCGGGCTGGTCGGCCGCCAGGGAGGCGCAGTCGATCCTGGCCGCCGACTACGACGTCGGTGTCGATTTGTGGTCGGCCACCTCCTACAACGAGCTGCGGCGCGAGGCGTTGGAGGTGGAACGCTGGAACCGGCTGCACCCGGGCGAGCCCGAGCGGTTGCCGTTGATCACCCGGCTGCTCGCCGACGGGCGCGGCCCCGTCGTGGCGGTGTCGGATTTCCTGTCCGCCTGGTCGGATCAGGTGGTGCGCTGGGTGCCCCGTCCGTTCACGGTGCTCGGCACCGACGGGTTTGGTCGCTCCGACGATCGGGCGCACCTGCGCCGTTTCTTCGAGACCGACGCCGCCCACGTGGTGGTGGCCGTGCTGTCGTCGTTGGCCCGCAGCGGCGCAATCGACGCCGAGGTGGCCACCGGCGCCATCGAGCGCTTCGGCATCGATCCCGACGTCGTTGCCCCCTGGACCCTCTGAGGTGGCCGTGGCAACCGGTGGCGACACCGGGACGACGCGCGTGTGGACCGATGGCGCGTGCCTCGGCAACCCGGGACCCGGCGGATGGGGCTGGGTGGACGACTCCGGCCGGTCCGATTCCGGCGCCGAGGCGCACACGACCAACCAGCGCATGGAGTTGCAGGCGGCGCGGGAGGCGGTCGCCGCGCATCCCGGACCGGTCCACATCGTGTCGGACTCCAAGTACGTCGTGTCGGCGTTCAACGAGGGCTGGATCGACGGCTGGGTGCGTCGAGGCTGGAAGAACTCCAAGAAGGAGCCGGTGGCCAACAAGGACCTCTGGCAGCCCTTCGTCCGGGAGGTCGAAGCACACGGGCGGGTCAGCTTCAGCTGGGTGAAGGGCCATGCGGGCGACCCGATGAACGAGGAGGCCGATCGGCTGGCCACCGAGGCGGCCGCCACCATCGGGAAGGACGGCGCCGACGGCGGTCCCGCCGGCCCTCCCGCTCGAACGGGCTCGTCCGCGTCGTCGGAGGCGGACGGTGTCGCCCAGGTCGGGTCCGGGCGGTCGAGCGACCCCAGGGCCCCCGAGGGGTTTCGCTACGCCATCGCCGGCACCAGGCGCCTGAGCACCGACGCGCTCACCATCGCCCGCGCCCGGCTGGCCAAGATCCTCCCGGCCCAGGGCGAGTTCCACCCCGGATCTGGTGGTGCTGTCCGGGCTCCGCCCCGGCCCGGAGGCCATCGGCGCGGAGGTGGCCTTGGAGTCGGGGCTACGCGTCGTCGCGGTCTTGCCGTGGCCCGATCCCCAGGCCACACTCCGATCGGCCGACCGGGCGGCGTTCGGCTCGCTGCTGGCCAGGGTGGACGACACCGGCGTCCTGGAGGCGAAGGCCCTCTCCGATGCGGACGGCCGCCGCCAGGCCCTGGCGTGGCGCGACGGCTGGCTCGCGGTGGCGGACGGGCCATGCTCGTTCGCCACGGCGAGTCGATCGAGGCGCGCTGCTGCGCCGCTTTGCCGGGCTGGGCGACGAGGTCTGGGACCCTGACCTGTCCGCGCTGCCCCGAGGCGTCCAACTCGGGCGTGGGCGCGATTCGATCCGCACCCGGGCATCGTCGGGCCATCGGGACGGCCGCGCCGCCCCACGGCTCCGGCCCGCACGTTCGGGTGGCGGGCAGGCCGGTTGGTGCCCGGCGGAGCCGCTCAGGCGGGAGCGACCTCGACGGGGATGCCCGACAGCACGGCTGTACTTCCGCCGGACGGCGTCCAGATCGTTCTCGTCGGTCAGCAGGTTCGAGTTGACCCCGGCGTGCTCGTTGGCGACGGCCAGTCGGGTGCCGGGCTGATTGTGACCCCACCCGTGGGGGAGCGACACCACGCCCTGGGAGGTGGCGTCGGTCAGCTCCACCGGCACCTCCAGCCGCCCGACCCGTGAGGAGACCACGCACGGGTCGCCGTCCTCGAGGCCCAGCACCCGGGCGTCGTCGGGGTGCAGGTGCAGGGTGCATCTCGGTCGTCCCTTGACCAGCACCTTCACGTTGTGCATCCAGGTGTTGTTCGACCGGGAGGTCGCAGCGCCCCACCAGCACCAGGCCCTCGGGCGCCGGGGAGGCGAGCACGTCGAGAGGGCGAGGCCGGCGCGAGGATCTCCGGCGGTGCCGCCTCGATCCGGCCGGACGGGGTGCGAAGCACCTCGGGCAACCGCGGCTGCAGCGGGCCGAGGTCGATGCCGTGCGGATTGTCCTCCAGCACGTCGAGGCTGAGCGGCTCGACGTGCAGCGGCTCGCCGTGTTCGTCGACGCCGATCTCGATCGGCGCGGTCACCGAGCCGAAGCCGTCGCCGTACGGGCCGGTGCGCACCATGAGGTCCAGCAGGCGTTCCGGACCGCGTCGCGGTGCCAGCTGCGCCAGCAGTTCCTCGGGCTCGCGACCGTGCACCGAACCGTGCTCGTCGGCCACGGCGGCGCCCACCAGGGTGGCGGCCACCAGATCGTCGACGTCGCCGGGGTCGGCGTCGGGCCCGAGGCCCTGGGCGAAGGCGGCCAGGCGGGCGAGGATCTCCCATTCCTCCGGGGTGTCGGCGTCCCGGGGGAGCACCGCGGGGGAGTAGTTCGCCACGTTGCGAACCGCCAGCTGGGTGAAGGCCAGGTCGTAGTGCGGTCGCTCCAGCGGCGAGGGCGGGGGCAGCACCACGTCGGCGTGCCGGGTGGTCTCGTTGAGGTAGGGGTCGATCGAGATCATCAGCTCGAGGCCGGCCATCGCCTGCTCCAGCCGGGCCGAGTTGGGGGTGGACAGCAGCGGATTGCCGGCGATCGTGATCAACACCTTGATCTGCCCGGGGCCGTCGGTGTCGATCTCCTCGGCCAACGCGGCGGCGGGCAGCTCGCCCATCGTCTCGCCCAGGCCCCGCACCCGTGAGGCGAACCGGCCGATCCGCACGCCGCGCCCGACCCCGGACGCGCCCCGCGTGTTGGCGGCCCCGGCGGCGGCCCTGGTGAACATCGCCCCGCCGGGCGAGTCGAGGTTGCCGGTGCACAGGTTGACCAGATCCACCAGCCAGCTGGCGACGGTGCCGAACCGCTGGGTGGTCGTGCCGATCCGGCCGTAGAACGCCGCCGACCCGGCGTCGGCCAGCCGGGCGGCCAGGTCGCTGATCGCCGAGGCCTCCAGCCCGCAGTGGTCGGCGACCGATTCCGGGGTGAAGCCCCTGAGCGCCGCAACGGCATCGTCGAGCCCGTCGGTCCACTCCGCAGCCGCACCGGGATCGATTCGGTCGGTGCGGGCCAACTCGGTGACGAGGGCGGCCAGCAACAGCGCGTCGGCGCCGGGCCGAATCGGCAGGTGCAGGTCGGCGATCTCGGCGGTCTTGGTCCGCCGCGGGTCGATCACCACCACCTCGCCGCCCCGCTCGCGCACCGCCGCCAGGCGCCCGGGCCAGTCCGGGGCGGTGGCCAGGCTGCCGTTGGACTCCAGCGGGTTGGCGCCCATCAGCACGACGAGGTCGGTGCGGTCGATGTCGGGGATCGGGACGCTCAGCGTCGTGCCGAACATCAGCCCGGCCGCCACCTCCTTGGGACGCTGGTCCACCGTGCTCGCCGAGAACACCTTGGCCTCGCCGAGGGCCCGGATCAGCGGCTTGACGAACAGCGTGCCGTCCAGGTGGTGCACGTTGGGGTTACCGAGGTACACCCCGACGCTGTCGCGCCCGTGGGTCTCGATCGCCTCGCTCAGCAGCCGCTCGGTGAGCGTCCAGGCCTCGTCCCAGGTGAGCGCCTCGGCGCGGGTGGCCTCGGCCGTTCTGGCGCCCGCATGGTGCAGCGGCGTGCGCAGGCGGTCGGGGTCGTCGTGCAGGCGTCCCAGCGTGGTGCCCTTGGGGCAGAGGTAGCCCTGGGAGAACACGTCGTGACGGTCACCCCGAACGCGGGTCACCCGTCGATCGTTGACCGAGAGTTCGAGTCCGCACATGGCCTCGCACAGCGGGCAGGTCAGGATGGCGGTGCGGTCGTCGTCGCCGGGCCTCGGTGTCGCCGCCCCGGAGGTCGCAGCCGATGCGTCGGTCGTTGTCGTTCCCATCGGGCCATGTTCCCGCAGAACCAGCCGCTCCGCTCGGCAAACCTAGGCCTGACCCCGAAGTACATCACTCGAAGATCGGCCATCGCCTCGTTGATCCGCCGGATCGCCTCAGCCCAACGCTGCTCGGGCTCGGTGGCGCGCACCCAGCGGTCCGGGTGGAGCTGCTTGGCCATCCGCCGGTGGGTTGGCCTGGATCTCGGACCACACTCGGCGTCCTCGGCGACGCTCAGCACGGTCCACGGGCGGCCCGCGTGACCTCCTGGTTGGTGTCGGCGGAGGAGAACAGCGACTCCACGCTGAAGTACTCCTGGAAACACCGGCTTGTTCCTCGGGTACCGGTCGGTCGACGCGAGGCTTCAGGTCGGGCGTTGTTGGATCCCCTCATGCGGGGCAGGTTGGCCCTGCCGCCGGGAAATCCCAGGTCCGACTTCTTGCTGCGTCGCTCGGACGGAGCCGACTTGTCGGGCCCCGCGGGGGCGGGGCTGGAGTTGGTGCTCACCCCTCTCATATCGGCCCGACTTCGACGCCCTTGAGGTGTCTCACGGTGGGCGATCGGGCGACCACCTCGTGGCCACACTGGGTGCGTGCCGTTAGGTTCAGCGACGTGGTGGCATCAGCGTCCGAAGCAGCCGGATCCGGCACCGGGTCGACCGTTCGCGTCGGGGTCGACACCGGTGGCACGTTCACCGACGTCGTGGGCGCCGACGGCACGGTGTTGAAGCTGGCCTCGACGCCCCACGACCCGGGCGAGGCGATCCGCCAGGGCGTGGCCCGGCTGATGGGGAACGACGGGGCGGGTGCGCCGGCACCCCGTCCCGCCCACCTGGCCCACGGCACCACGGTGGCCACCAACGCCGTGCTCGAGGGAACCCTGGCCCGCGTCGCGCTGCTCGGCACCGCAGGCTTCGCCGATCTGATCGAGATCGGTCGCCAGAATCGGCCCTCGCTGGCCGACCACGACGTCGACCGGCCCGATCCGCTCGTCGGGCGGGAGGACCGGTTGGAGGTCGCCGAGCGGATGTCGCCCACGGGTGCCGGCGAGTCGGCGCCCGAGCTCGACCGCCTGCCCGAGGTGCCGGCGGGGGTCGAGGCGCTGGCGGTGTGCCTGCTCCATGCCGACCTCAACGCCGAGCACGAGCGGCTGGTGGCCCGGGCCTACCGGGAACGGGGCTGGGACGTCACCGCCTCCCACGAGCTGTCGCCGTTGTTCCGCGAGTTCGAGCGGGCGTCCACCACGGTCGTCAACGCGGCGCTTCGGCCGCGGGTGCGCCGCTACCTGGAGGGTTTGTCCGACGTCGCCGACCGGTTGTGGGTGATGACCTCCGCCGGCGGCCTGTGGCCGCTCACGCGGGCGTCCGAGGCCCCGGCCGGCCTGGCGCTGTCGGGCCCGGCCGGCGGGGTGCGGGCGGCGGCGATCGTGGCCGGGGCCTGCGGATACCCCGACGTCGTGTCCTTCGACATGGGCGGCACCTCCACCGACGTGTGCCTGATCACCGGCGGTGCGCCGGCCCCTGCGGGCGAACGCAACCTGGTGGGTCACCCGGTGCGGCTGCCGTCGTTGGACGTCATCACCGTGGGCGCCGGCGGCGGCTCGATCGCGGCGGTCGACTCCGGCGGGGCCCTGACGGTGGGACCCCGCTCGGCGGGCTCGGTCCCCGGCCCCGTCGCCTACGGGCGGGGTGGTACCGAGCCCACGGTGACCGACGCCAACGTCGCGCTGGGACGGATCCCCGCCGAGGGCCGCGGCGGGCTGGGACGGCTGGACGTCGACGGCGCGGTCGAGGCCCTGGAGCGTTCGGGGGTCAGCGCCGAGGGCGTCCTCGAGGTGGTCACCGCCAACATGGAGGGTGCGTTGCGCAGCGTCAGCGTCGCCCGAGGGGTCGATCCGACCGGCTTGGCGCTGGTGGCGTTCGGAGGGGCGGGCCCGCTCCACGCCTGCGACCTGGCCCAGTCGCTGGGCATGCGGGCGGTCATCGTCCCCCCGATGGCGGGGGTGCTCTCGGCGGTGGGAATCCTGGGTGCCCCCGAGCGCCACGACCTCACGCGGTCGTGGCCGACGCCGCTCGACCACGCGGGCCTCCCGGCGGCGCGGCGCGACCTGGAGGCGGCGGTGCTGCGGGCCTTCGACCCCGCTCCGGGGCCGGATCCCGGCGCCGCCGACGATGCTGCCGACGACGACGACGGCGACGGTGGCTCCAAGGCCGCCGAGTCCACGATCACGGTGACCTCGTTGTTGTCGTGTCGCTACGCAGGCCAGTCCCACGAGATCGAGGTGGGCGATCTGTCGGAGTTCGGTGCGGTTCACGAGCGGCGAAACGGCTACCGCCTGCCCGACGCTGCGATCGAGGTGGTGTCGCTCCGTGCGTTCGGCGAGCGGCCCGCACCGGCGGACGTGCTGGAGCTGCTGGGCAGGGCCCGGCCGGTGGGCGCCGATCGGCTCGTCGAGGGGGAGCTGCACGGGCCTGCATCGGTGGCGGCGGAGGACCACACCGTGTGGATACCGGAGGGATGGATCGACGCCGGGGCCGCTGGGCTCACCGCTCACCTGTGGCGCCCGCCGGGACGGCCCGGATCCGCCGGAGTTCTCGCCTCGCCCGGCGGGGGCTCCTGTCGCCGGGACGGGGCCCGGATCCGTCGAAGCTCCCGGTGCGGCCTCGGGCAGCGCTCGACTCGCAGTACTCCTCGCCCGCCTGACCGGGGTGGCCGACGAGGCGGGCGTTGAAGGTCGCGCGGCGTTCAGCCCCAACATCAAGGAGCGCGCCGATTGCTCGGTGGCGCCTTCGACGCCTCCGGACAACTGCTGGTTCAGGCCGAACACATCCCGGTGCACCTCGGCTCGATGCCCGCAGCGGTCGAGGCGGTCATCGACGCGCTGGGCGAGCTGCCGCCGGGGGAGCAGGCGGTGGTCAACGACCCGTTCGCCGGGGGCACGCACCTCAACGACCTCACGCCAGGCGCCGTCCACGTCGACACACCTTCTGGTCGGCTGGGGCGCCGCCACCTCGGGCGCACCACGCCGACGTCGGTGGCTCGGCGCCCGGATCAGCTGCCGCCGACGCCACCCACATCGCCCAGGAGGGCCTGCGGTTGCCGCCGGTGAGGTTCACGCCGGAGGTGGCGTGGTTGGTCGCCGCCAACAGCCGAACCCCCGAGGAGCGTCGCGGCGATCTGGACGCTCAGGTGGGCGCCAATCGGGTGGCGGTCGAGCGGTTGCGTTTACCGCCGAGGAGCTCATGGCGCCGGATTGGCGGCGCAGGCGTTCGCCGAGGTGCTCGATCACGGTGAACGGACGATCGACGCCGCACTGGCCGCTGCCCCCCGGGGAGTGGAACCACACCGACGTGATATCCTCGGGGCCGCGCCTGACCAGCGCGATCCGATACCGGTCTGGGTGTGCGCTCACCTGGATGGGCGGCGAGCCACCTTCGACTTCACCGGACAGCGGCGTGCGTCGGCGCCGGCGTACGGGCGCGCCGCCGTCGGTGACCTCCCTCAGCGACCTTCTGGGCGTTGCGCTCGATCCTCGACCCGTCGATGCCGGTCAACGGCGGCACGCTGCGCCGCATCGAGGTGATCACCCGACCCGGACGGTCGTCCATGCCGTGGCAGCGCTCACCGCGGTGGGTGCCGCAATGTCGAGGTCAGGCCAGCTGCGGCCGATGTGGCCCTCGGCAGCCCTTGCGTGGCGTTCCCGGACCGGGTTCCGGCGGACTCGCAGGGCACGATGAACAGCATCCTGATGGGCGGGAACGGCTGGGTGAGCTACGAGACGGTGGGCGGCGGTCAGGGAGGTCGACCGGCGGGCGACGGTCGGGCGGGCCGCCTGCACATGTCGGGGGTCCACACAGCGATGACCAACAGAACAAGTTGATCACTGATCATCGGCTGAACTCCGCCCCGGCCAGTCGGGAATTCACACCGCGATGACTAACACGCAATACCCCCATCGAAGCGCTGGAGCGGGCGTTCCCGTTGCGTGTGTTGCGGTACCGCCTGCGGCGCGGCAGCGGCGGTGCCGGGTGGTCCGCTGGAGGCGAGGGCATCGAGCGAGACCTCCAGGTGCTCGAGGACGCGACGGTGTCGCTTATCACCGAGCGACGTGCCTCTCAGCCCTACCGCCGTGCGGAGAGCCCGGAGCGGTCGGGGTGGAGAACTGGCTGCTGCCGGGAGGCGACGAGGCTCCGCGCCGAGCGGTTGCCCGACAAGTGCACGATGCAACTGAAGGTCATGACGTCCTCCGGATGCTGACGCCCGGCGGTGGCGCTGGGGTCGCCGCGCAGCAGTAGACCGCCCGTGGGGTATCTGAGCCGAGGTCTTGGCCCACGGAGTGGCGTTCTGCCCAGGCCCCGTACTCTCCTTGTAGAGGCAGACCAGAAGGAGACTTCACCCATGGCGCTCGTGCCCGTGTTCATCAGCTTCGACCACGACCATGACCTCGACTGCAAGAACCTGCTCGTTGGGCAGGCCAAGAACCCTGACACGCCCTTCGAGACCTCGGACCACTCGGTCAAGGTACCTCGCCTGGCTGGAAGGACGACGCTCGGCGCCGCACTGGCGAGGGTTCAGCAGGTCATCGTGATCTGCGGCGAGCACACCCACACCCGCCACCGGCGTGAACGAGGAGATCCGGATCGCTCGATCCGGAGGCGAAGCCCTACTTCCTACTGAACGGGCGTCCGAACGGGACGGTCCGGAAGCCGACGCAGGCAGCGCTCGACGGGGACAAGATCTACAAGTGGACGTGGGACAACCTCAAGAAGCTGATCGCCGGTGAGCGGTAGCTCGTCGGTGGACCCGGTAGTCCTCGATCTCTATAAGCTGGGCCGTCGAGCAGGCCGACCGGATCTCCGGTCGGCGAGCGACGGCGAACGGCTACTTCCTGACGATCAACACCGCCCAGCTGCGTTCGTCGGCCTGTTGGCGGCCGCGACGGATGCGAGGAAGGAGGATCTACCCGCTTCAGATGGAGCACTGCTCGCTACAGCTGGGGTCAGCCAGTCCGTCGCTGACGTGGTGGCTGCTCCTCCGGAGCTACCGCGACCTGAATCGCTTCAAGTTCAGCAGATCACGGAAATCGAGAAGGAGCACCTTCCCGTCATGATCTTCGAGCGCGAGTGGGAGTTCCTGAAGACCGACGAGCCGCTCCCTGGTGGAAGGGACGCTACGCCGAGCTGGGGTTCGCCGAGCGCGCCGTCCTGCTCTTCTGGCGGTGTACCTGATGCTCGGGGCGAGTGTTGATGTCGTGACGTACCTCTCGGATGTTGCCGACGAGATCGAGCGGGCTGCCTCCCGACCTGGTGCCGTCGGAAGGCGCAGGCGATCTCATGCTGCTGTACGCGGTCCTCTGCCTCGCCGTCGGGCAGGCGGTGACGGCAGAGCACGTTCACGATGCCTGGACAGCCTGGATGACCGCTCGCGGCCAAGAGCACGACTCGATGGTGCCGTTCGGCGAGCTGGCGCCCGACGTGCAGCTCGAGGACGAGCCCTTCGTGCTGGCGATTCGGCGAGTCGCTGACAGGCTCGACACACCGGGCGCTAGCGCGTGCTGAGTGAGGGCTGCAAGAGGGAGCCGCGTCTCGCCTTGTCCGATGGGGCGACCCTTCCATTGGCTGTCCTGTCTCCCCGCTTGAAGTGCGCGGCGAAGAAGCGTTCGCTGCGGCTCCGTGACGTTGCTCGCAATTCCTCGTTGATCCTCGGATCGCGGGAGCGTCGGCGTACTGCCTCCGGCAGTTCCTTAGGCTGAACTCGGTGGGCCGCGCTATCGACGAGTTCATGTGGGCTTGGCAGCCGCACTTCCGAATCGACCTGCAGGTCACAGCCGAGCGCGCGCTTGAGGCAGTCGGAGCGCAACTCGACCCGGAGGCCTTTCTCGTCGGCTTCGCAGTCGACCCGTCTCAGGCGCGGCACGCGATCTGCGTCGAGCCCGAGGACGGCGCCTTCCGGTCGGCCGATCTCCGGGACATCGGCCCGCGGGTGGAGGAGCTCTACGAGCTCGACCCTGAGCGGCGGATCTTCAACACCGACCCGGGGGTTCACGAGCGCCGCCAAGCGTGGTTGAGAAGGCGCGCCCGGGCTCAGGCGATCGCTGAAGTCGCAGAGGCGAGCGGCGCGTTCCCGGGAAAGCGAGTCGTCGTCAGCACGGCCGGCTTCGTTGACGGGTTCGAGGTGCACAACTGCCTTGCTGTCGACGGCGCCGCGATTGACGGTCTGCCGCGGCTCGAGGGCGAGGACGTCAACCGCTTCCCAGCGCCCAGCTCGTTCATCGGGGAGTTGGTCAACCTCGTACTGACTGAGGCAGACATCGCCCTTGGCCAGCGAGAGCCGGGGCTCTCGGCGATCCGGCGTTCATCCCGTGACCTCGCAATGGAGGCCGCAGAGCACTTCGCGGGCGGCTGCTTCTTTCGAACCCGGAACTTCTCGTACTTCCATCCTTGTGAGCCCCTG